>NZ_JXMU01000017.1 GCF_001293565.1 Ahrensia marina
CACCGGAGAATGTCGCTGATTCAGCAATGCTTGTTAGCTGGTTTTGAAGTTCACCAATTTCAGACTGGATTTTAGAACGGTCAACACCAGGCTCACTGGCAGCAACAAGCTTCGACTTGATTTCGTCAACAACGTCCAAAGTCGCGTTGATACCTGTGTAGGCAACGTCAACTTTCGCAGCACCAAGACCCAAAGCGTCCTGAACTGTGCCAAGAGCTTTTGTGTCTGAGCGCATTGTTGTCGCGATAGACCAATAAGCAGCGTTGTCACTGGCTTGAGCAACCGCTTTACCTGTAGAAATACGGGCCTGTGTTGTTTCAATAGCAGAATTTGTAGACTGCAGGGATTTAAGCGCAGTCATCGCTGCAGTGTTCGTCAAAATACTGGACATAAATTGTCCCTTTCAAAAGATACTCAAAGAAGGGACATGCCGGATATCCCGGTTCGATGGACAGGCATCATGCCATAGCCAACCGGGCCACCATCGATGCTTGGGAAAATGGTGGATAAAGTTTAACAAAAACAGAATGGGAAAAGCCTTGGGAGAGAAAAAAGCTCAAGCAAGGCAATCGTGGTAAACAGTTAGATAACGGATCGCACCAGATTACCAACCAAAATATTCCACCCGTCAATCATCACAAAAAACAATATTTTAAACGGCAGTGACACAACCGACGGCGGTAACATCATCATGCCCATTGCCATAACAATGGTTGCAACAATCAGGTCGATCACCAGAAACGGCAAAACAACAAGAAATCCAATTTCAAAGCCGCGGCGAATTTCCGAGATCATAAAGGCGGGAATCAGCACACGGATATCAACGACTCCGGCAGAATTTTGCACATTCTGTCCGCGTTCTTCGGCGAGTTCGGTAAAAAGACCAATGTCCTTGTCGCGAACGTTTTTTTCCATGAAGCCGCGAAATGGTTCAATCGTGCGCTGGAACGCTGTTTCTTCGTTAATCTGCTCGGCCATCAAAGGTTGAATACCCGTTTCCCAGGCCTCGTCCAGAACTGGAGACATCACATAGAATGTCATGAATAGTGAAAGGCTGATCAGAATAATATTCGCCGGCGTTGATTGTAGTCCGATACCGGCACGCAGAATGGAAAACACAATAACAAAGCGCGGAAAACAGGTGACCATCACCAGAATACCCGGCGCAATAGCAAGCACCGACAACAACCCGAAGAGCTGGATGATCTGACCGCTCGTCTGTCCGCCCACAGGACCAAGAACATTCTGCGCAAAAGCAGCACTGGTCATCGCCATAAAGGCAAAAAAGGTCAGAAGAAATGTGTTAAGGTTGCGCATTATTGAACAATGAAAGCCCTGACCAAAACACGGCCCGCTTCTCCGCCGCTAATCAGCCGGGCCCGTTCATTCAAATCCTCAAGCATGTGCTCGAATCCGATAGCGCCTTCCAGATTACGCAGCTTAACTGTTTTCATATAACGTAGAAAATTATCGTGAATTTCAGCGGTTACATCGGCAGAAGGCGCATCGTTGAACAGCACTGAAAATTCCGCCCTTACCCAGACTTCCGACGGATCACTTAAATTCGTCAAAATCGGATCAAGCGCAACAACCGCCATGGCGGGTTCATCAGACTTTCGTATGGCGGCAGCAGCATTGGCGGTGTTGGCAGCTTGAACATCAACAGGTGCAGCGCTCGCATTCGCCTCTATCATCGGCGACACATAAAATTTCGAGAAGCTGAAACCCAAACCGCCCGATAAAGCCAACAAAAGAACCGGCACAATGATCGCTGAAACCATTGACTTCTTTTTCTTCGGCTGCTCGTCCGTCTCGATCAACAAAGGATCTGCCATGTCACCCACCTATAACGGAAGCAACATGTCGAGTGCCTGCTGGCCATAAGGTGGCTGCTGGACCTCGGTGATGCGGCCTTGACCGCCATAACGGATACGGGCTTCGGCAATTTTTTCATATGGAACAGAGCTGTTCGGTAAGATGTCAGACGGACGCACAATACCTTCAACCGTCAAAATGCGTTTCTCCGCATTCACAACGATTTCCTGTGTGCCGCGAATAACCAGATTGCCGTTAGGCAGCACTTCCATCACAACCGCCGCAACGGCAACACTTAACTTCTCCTGACGCGTAGTACCGCCACTGCCGTCAAAAGTTGTGCCTGAATTCAAGCTGCCGTCAATTGAACCGGAAAATCCACCGCTGGTGCTTGCGCCAAGGCCAAGCGATTTGCTGGATGTGCGCTGCCGGTCCGAACGGTTATCAAATTGCGCCCTGTCATTAACAACAATGTTAACGGTCAAAATGTCACCGCGGTTCATGGCTTGGCGCCCGGTAAACAGCGAGGCCGCGCTTCTGTTCCACGTCGAATATTTGCGCGGCGTATCAGGATACATTGCACCGAGTTCTTCTTTGGTATGGGCCTGATATTGCGCATCAACGCTCATCGGGCTGAGATCCGGTGTCCGCCCGATTGTCTTTGGCTGAACCATGCAACCGCTCAGAGCCACAGTAACTGCGACAGCTCCCACCATATGCGCGCTAAGTTTTATCATTGACGTACTGCTGTTGTTTTATCGCTGGACGCAGCCATAATACTCGTGACCATGGAAGCTTTTCTCGGCTCCATTTCACTTAAAATAGCAGCCGCCACGCGTGATTTTAATTTCATCAGAAGCGCAGCCGACAGACCGCCTTCCATATTGGCCAGACGTTCAGCCGCAGAATCAGGCGGCATATTGGCATAGACGTCGACCACCGAAGAACTTGCCATGCGCGCAAATTCTTCGCGTTTTTCAACCCAGACCTTCAGTTCGCTCTGCTTGTCATCAAGAAGTTTGATGCGCTCTTCCAGCTCGGCTTTCAGCTCTTCGAGCTGCGCCCGTTGCAACGCATAGCGGCGTTCACGCGCTGAATCTTCAATATTGGCGCAGAAAAGTTCGAGTTCCTTGTCAGAGCCGGGTGCGACATTGGACACAAGGCTTTTTTGCACTGTGTTCACTGTCGGCTTTTCTTGCGCTTGCGCTGTTAACGCCAGCCCTGCAAATACCACCGGTGCAATAAGAAGTGATTTTGTCAGAGAATTAAACATTACTGCACCACCAAATCCGCCTGCAATGCGCCGGCATTTTTAATCGTTTGCAAAATGGCGATTGTTTCACGCGGGCCAACGCCGAGCTGGTTAAGCCCTTCGACAAGTGAATTGAGGCTTGCGCCATTGACAATTCCCATGCCGGTGCCCTCTTGCGTAACCTCGATATTGGTCAATGGCTCAACGGCTGTCTCACCAAGCGTAAACGGATTTGGCTGGCTGATTGTCGGTGTCTCGGTTACCCGCACAGTCAAGGCGCCATGGCTGACCGCTACCGGCGTGACACGCACATCCTGACCAATAACAACTGTACCCGTGCTTGAATCCAGAACAACACGCGCCGGTGAATCAATGGCGATCGGCAGCGCCTCGATAGAGGCCACGAAACGCGCTGACGTAATGTTTTTAGGCTTGGTCACCAATACGGTCCGCGCATCAACTTCGCGCGCGGTGATACCGCCATAATTGTTGCGCGAAAACTGGTTGATTGCATCAGTAATTGCCACAGCTGTGGTGTAGTCGGGATTGCGCAATTGCAACGTAATCTGGTGCACTTCGTGCCCGTTCGATTGCACTTCTTTTTCAACAATCGCCCCGTTGACAATACGGCCCGAAGTCGGTGTTCCTTGTGATACAGATTCGGCCTGCCCACGGGCAAAAAAGCCGCTCGTTGAAACCGGTCCTTGCGCTACAGCGTAAATTTCGCCGTCACCGCCGCGCAAAGGTGTCATCACAAGCTGCCCGCCTTCAAGCGAAGAAGCATCACCAAGCGATGACACATCAACATCAATGCGCGATCCGTGGCGCATAAATGCCGGAAAGTTGGCGGTTACGATAACAGCCGCAACATTGTTAAGCCGTGCCCGTCCGCTTTCGGTTGCGATACCAAGCGAATCCAGCATCGAGCGCATGGACGTTTCCGTAAATGGCGCATTGCGCAGGCTGTCGCCTGTGCCGGGCAAACCGACCACAAGGCCATAGCCGATAAGCTGGTTGTCACGCGCACTTTGCAACGTCACGATGTCTTTAATACGCGACTGGGCAAATACCTGCGAGGCGAGAGCAACAACAATGAATGTGGCGGCAACCCATTTGAACATTTTCATAGGGCACTCACATAGATTGTACCGTCATCGGAAATACGGCCGGTAATAATACGCGCACTATCTTGGTTGCGGATGCGGATAACATCGCCAATGATACCGTCCTGAAGCGCAACGCCCACCAATGAAATGCTTATTGTTGCGGTCTCATATACAACGCGTACATTCTGACCGGCTTCAACAATATTGCCTTCGATAACAGCACTTGGAAGGATCAGGCGGTTGGGAAGAATAGTTTTGGTTGCAACCTTGCCCACAAGAGCATCAAGAGTTTGTATTGAGCGGGCCGCATTGGGCATTTCGCGCTTTAGTTCAACAATCTTGACCATATCCGCTTCAATGGTCTGACCCGGATAGATTACCCGAACGGCAGTGGCAACGCGTTCAACAGAATATGCCGGCATGACAGCCAGCAATCCTGTGAGAACACATAGGGATAAACGCGCAATACCGCTCCGGCGCATAATCATTATCTCAATCCGTTAGAAACAACACCGGCCATTTGGTCGGCAGCCTGAATAACTTTCGAGTTCATCTCGTAGCCGCGCTGTGCAGCGATCAGCTCGGTAATTTCCTTGACCGGATCAACGTTGGAACCTTCAAGATAACCTTGCTGGATTGTCGCATAGCCAGGATCACCCGGCACGCCCACAAGCGCCTCGCCGGAGGCTTCAGTTTCTGCAAACTGGTTGCTGCCCAGTGCTTTGAGGCCGGCATCATTGGCAAAAGTTGCCAGTGTCAATTGACCCAGTTCCTGCATCTGGATCTGGTCATCAAGGCGGGCAAAAACCTGACCCGACTGGTTGATGACCACTTCAACAGTGTTTTCCGGAACGGTAATATTCGGCTGAACCGTATAACCGTCTGAAGTAACAAGCTGGCCCTCGGCATTGGTATTAAACGCGCCTGCGCGGGTATAAACTGTTTGCCCTCCCGGACCATCGACCTGAAACCAGCCATTGCCTGTCAACGCCACGTCCAATCGGTTGCCGGTGCTTTGAAGCGCGCCTTGAAGATGCACGTTACGCACCGCTGCTGTGCGCACACCAAGACCGATATTGGTACCTTCCGGCACAATGCCCGCATTGGCGCGTGTTGGCGTTCCTGCCGCACGCTCCGTTTGATAAAGCAGGTCAGAAAATTCCGCCCGCGCGCGCTTAAAACCGGTTGTGTTCACATTGGCAATATTGTTGGCAATCACTTCAAGATTGGTCTGCTGGGCATTCATACCGGTTGCAGCAATAGAAAGGGCTTTCATGAAATATTCCTCAGATCGACATTCTTGAAATTTCGAGATAGGCGGTCACGATTTTATCGCGCACGGCAATGGATGCCTGAAGCGCCTGTTCGGCCTGCATAACAGCATCAACAACCTGGCGCGTATCGGCATTGCCCATCAAACCCTGAACCGCGGTTTTATCGGCTGTGCGAACAGATGAAATCGTATTGGCCGCCATGTCGGACAGAACTTCACCGAACGACATTTGCGAGCTGATGCTAATTGTTTTGGCTTGGCCTGTGGCAGCACTGGATGCGCTGTCCCCAATTTGACCGATTGCTTCAATCATCGTCCTGACCTCATAAGTTCAATAGTCATACCGATCAGGTCACGTGCCTGTTTGAACACTTCCAGATTGGCCTGATAGGAGCGGTTGGCTTCACGCATATCCGCCATTTCAATAATCGGATTCACGTTGGGCATTTTGACATAGCCTGCATCGTCTGCTGCCGGATGCCCGGGATCAAACGTTGTTTGAAATTCGCGCCTATCGCCGGAAATACCGCTGATACCGACGGAAGAAGCGTCGCTTTCACGAAGCAAAATAGTTTCAAAATTGACCAGTTTGCGCTGGTAAGGATCGCCGCCTTTAACCTCGCTGGTCGATTGTGCGTTCGCAAGGTTTTCAGAAACAACCCGCATACGCAGCGATTCAACATCAAGACCGGCTGATGCGATTTTCAGACTTACTGCTAGATTATCCATTATGGTTTCACCGTCATGAGAAGCATCCGGTGGAAAGAGGATGTGATCGCTGTGTTCAGTTCCGTCTGGCTACGCACCTGAGAAGATTTTGCCAGTTCAGCTTCAAGTGAAACGCCTTTACCCGAACTTTCAATCGCAACATCACCAATGCTGCGCGTACCGGTCAGATGGTTGACGTTTGTCAGTTCCATCTTGTTGGTTACGTCGTTCAGCGTGTCGGCAAAAGAAGCCGTATCAAGCGCTTTGTAGGTTGTGACATTCGCATTAGCGATATTACCTGCCACGGTCGCTTGACGCGCAGAAAGCCATTGCGCATTCGTGGAGGCAATTGAAAATATGGATGTTGTTTCCATGACATTCCTCTTAAACTATGAAGAATGTAGCTGAATGAACTTGTCTGTAGCTTGTCGCCGGAGTTTATTTTTTTTGTCCGGCGCGCAGCACCACATACCGATTCGTCACAAGGCGGCTTTCACCGTCCTCTTCAATCAGCGCCCGCACCCGCGCACCGCCCGGCAAACGTGATTGCCGGCTGACAATATAGATGCCGTCATCGCTCATAATCATGGCGCGGCGTTTATCACCGGCGAGTAACTGCACATCCTTGGCGATAATCTTCGGCATTGGCGTGTCGACAGCCTTGACCGTTTCACCGCCAACGGTTCCGGTCATAATCTGATCGACCTCCGGCAGCGGATTGGCAGGCTTAAAGCGCCCATCCGCCAGATCAAACAAGGCACGTCCGCCGGCCATATAGGCCAGACTGTCTTCCGCGCCCGGCTGCTGACGCGAGAATACCATTTCAGGCGGCGCATAACGGGTTGGATTGGTATAAGCGTCAAACGGCAGGAACAGCGACCAGCCTGTGACGGTAACAAGAAACACGCCCAGCCCCACATCACCGCGGTCAAACCAGGGCTTTTTATTTTTTGATGAGCGGTTAGACATCATTCGCTTCCCGTTTCCTGCTTAAGATGAGCCGCCATATCGGCAAACACGTCGCTTGATACCGGATCATCAATACCCTGTTTTAAAAACTCATAGATGACCGGAACAAGCGAGACCGCATGATCAAGGTCCGCATCAGCGCCCGGTTGATAACCGCCCATCATTCGCAGATCGCGGCTTTCCTCATACAATGTGACCATCGCCTTTAATTTACTGACAAGTCCGCGCTCGCTATTGCTCCACACCTTCGTGGCCAGCCGCGAAATAGAAGCCGCCGGATCAATCGCCGGAAGCCTGCCGCGATTGGCCAGGCCGCGGTCCAGCACCAAATGTCCGTCCAGAATACCGCGCAAACAATCCGAGACCGGATCATTGTGATCATCACCATCAACCAGAACCGTGGCAATCAGCGTCACCGAACCGTCCGATCCGGTTTCGCTCGGACCGGCCATTTCAAGCAGACGCGGCAGTTCGGTAAACACCGATGACGGATAACCGCGCGAGACCGGCGGCTCTCCCAATGTCACCGCAACCTCGCGCAAGGCATGGGCATATCGCGTCAGCGAATCAACAAGGCAAAGCACCCGCTTGCCTTCGCGCGCTAAATCCCGCGCAATTTCCATTGCGGTCAGCGGCGCACGTTTACGCATCACTGCGCTTTCATCGCTTGTCGCCACCACGATAATGGATTTTTGCAAACGCTCCGGGCCAAGCGTATCTTCCACAAATTCGCGAACCTCGCGGCTGCGCTCGCCAACCAGCGAAATAACAACAGCCTGAAAATCATCCGTTTTGGCAAACATGGCCAGAAGTGTTGATTTTCCAACGCCGGAACCGGCAAAAATGCCGAGCCTCTGGCCAACGCAAATCGGCGTAAAGATATCAACAAGGCGGATACCCGTCTTGATCGGCTGGTCCACTCGGCCGCGTTTCATCGGCGAGAAATCGTTGACTACCTCTTCGCGCGCCGGAGCAAGCGAAATCCTGCCGCCTTCATCAATCGGCTCTCCGAGCGCGTTGACGACACGTCCGAGCATTTCTTTCGCGTTACGCTTTTTTACACCGTGATCAATCAGCGCGGCAGCGCCCGGCGAGATACCGCCCATCGGCTCACAGGGAACACCAAGCGCGCTTTCATCCGAAATTTTGACGACTTCAACACGTGTGCTGCCACCGCTATGCAGCAGCTTGACCATATCACCCAGCTGCAAGTGGGAAGGCATGCCTTCAAGAAGAGCGCTATTGCTATGAAGGCTTTTTACCCGCCCGCCAAAGGCAACCGGTTCGCTTAGAAAATTTCCCGCCGCGACTGTATCAGCAAGCTCTGTCAGGCTGGCCATAATTTATCAGCGTCCAAAGCTACGGATCAGTTGCTGCAAAGACTGGTCTGACTGTTCGGACAGAGCAACCGATTGTTCAAAGCTGCGCTGCACCGTGATCAGGCGGGTGATCTCCTGTATGGGATTGACATTTGACTGTTCCACATAGCCCTGCATGACGCCTGCTTTGGACTGGTCCACCAAAGGTTCAGTGGTTGCATTGGCGCGAAAACCGGACGGACCATAGCGTTCAAAATCAATACCCGGTTCAAAGCTGAACAGGCCGACACCGCCGACAATATTACCGTTTTGTGAAATAACACCATCACCGGCAATATCAATCTCACCGGCAGCAATGTTAATCTGGATAGGTGCGCCGCCACCATCAAGAACCGCATCACCGCCCAGAGTGACCAAAGCGCCCTGATCATCCACTTTAAAGCGGCCATCACGCGTCATGACATTAACGCCGTTGGATCGCACCTGAAACCAGGCATCACCCGAAATAGCCAAATCAAGCGTATTGCCTGTTTTTTCAAGTCCGCCTGCGCGGTCGCTGATGATTTCGTCACCTTTGGAGACCATTGATATGCGCTGATCGTCAACGCTCTTTAGCACTTCGTCAAACGTGATTTGCGTTGCACGAAAGCCAACGGTCCGGCTGTTTGCCACATTGTTCGCAAGGCTCGTTAGCCGTTCTTCCATGGCCACTTGCCCGGTAAGGCTGACGGTTAGTCCATCTTGCATATTATGTACGCCTCAATTGTTGGATTTGCAGCATCGTGTTCATATCAATACCAATTGCACCGGCCTGTCCGAACAGCAGACCAACGCCGCCTGCGTCTGTTGTTTGCGGATTGTTGATGTCATAAAGTGCGGTGAATTTTTGCAGGAATTTCTCAATGCCTTCGGCGCTTTGAAACTCTTCCAGATCGAGTTTCTCGGATATCATTTCTACTTGCTTATCCAGATCAAGCGCGGCTGTTGATTGTGGTATACCAAGGGCCGTACGAACCACTGTGGCAATGGCCGGTTCGGCCAGTATTTGTAGATAGGATGTTATGTTTGGTGCTTTGCGCTCGAAATAAAGAGCGAGACGGACACCTTCATTATCCTGGCTTTCTTCCAGAGTCTGGCGCAGATATTTATCAACGACCTCACCTTGCGCTCTATCAAAAGAGGTCGCAGCGCTGCCAAATGATTCAAAGTTAAATGCCTTTGCAAATTCGCGGTAACGGGGGTCGGATAATGAATTGGCGAAGCTGTCATCATCGCTGATGCCTTCGTTCAACACCTTCTCCATAAACGCTGTCGCATAGGTCATTTCACCAAGACCGAAAGCCTGCATGGCAAATGCGAATACCCGCCGGTCGGCTACAAAGTCTTCCACGTTCTTGATAGTCTGGATTGTCTTGCTGAAATATTCAACTTCCCGCGCTTCAAAAGGCTGCGCAGCAACGCGCGATATCGCAGAAGGTATATCGCGGCTTAAATTTTGATAGGACGTAAGGGTGCCAACCATGAAAGCGCTCCGGTTCAAACTGCCGGCAGGCTAGCGGCATCTGCTTGCGCGTAGCTGAACTGATAAAAGCGCTGGCACGACTACCTAAAAACAGTTTGAAGCAAGGTTTGCGTGTCATCTTGCGGCGAAACCATTGGAGATAGATGTGGGCATTTTAATCGGCATGATCGTTACTCTCGGCTGCGTGCTGGGCGGTTATATGGCGATGGGCGGCAAATTGGGCGTCCTCAATCAACCTTTTGAATTCGTAATTATTGGCGGTGCGGCAATCGGCATTTTCCTGATTGCCAACCCAATGTATGTTGTTAAAGACACAGGCAAATCGCTGGCCGAAAGTTTTAAAAACTCGGTTCCGACGAGCGAGAAATATCTTCAGCTTCTTGGCCTTCTTTACCAGCTGCTTCGCGAACTGAAGAACAAGCCACGCAACGAAGTTGAAACTCATATCGACAATCCGGATGATTCGGAAATCTTTCAGGGTTATCCGCTGATTCTCCAGGAACCTGATCTAACGGGCTTCATCTGTGACTATGTGCGCCTTATCATTGTCGGCAATGCCAGACCGCACGAAGTCGAGGCGCTGATGGAAGAGGAAATCGACACCATCAAGCACGACAAGATGAAAGCCTATCACGGCCTGCAGGCAATGGCGGACGGCCTGCCCGCTCTCGGCATTGTTGCCGCGGTGTTGGGCGTGGTCAAAGCGATGGGCGCCATTGACCAGAGCCCGGAGATTTTGGGCGGCCTAATCGGTGCGGCTTTGGTTGGTACATTTGTGGGTATCTTCCTGTCCTATGCGGTTGTCGGCCCGATTGCGACAAGCGTTAAAACCGTTCGTGAAAAGAACATCCGTTTGTACTTCGTCGCCAAGCAAACCCTTATTGCCTATATGAACGGCTCACTGCCTCAGGTGGCGCTGGAATTCGGACGCAAAACAATTTCGCACCATTACCGGCCAACACTTGATGATGTTGAAAACGTCTCCATGGGTGGTGGTTAAGATCAATGTCTATTGCAGTGGCGACCCCTATCAATAGCGACATGCCGGATGTGTATAAACGCATCCTTCGGCAAAAAGGCGAGCACGAACACATTGACAAGCTGGTCAGTGCGGTGTCCTCGCGCTTTCAATCTGCGCTCAACACCAATTTTAAAACCTTAGGCTATGAAATTAAATGGCGCGTTGAAGGCACAGCCAAAAGCTTTGATTTCCGCAATTCAAACGATACTGCGTTTTTCGGCTTTAAGTCCGACAAGGGCAGAGTTCCGGCGGCAATGTGTGTGCTGCCTCAACAAGGATCAATGCTTGTCGACATGATGCTGGGATCAGATCCCGAGCTTGAAAGCGACGCCAGCGCGACAGCCCTGACAGAATTTCAGGAAACCATTCTTATCGAGTTCGGTAATTTGATGGCAGCAACCATTGAATCCGTACTCGACCT
This sequence comes from Ahrensia marina, assembly GCF_001293565.1. Classification (GTDB taxonomy): domain Bacteria; phylum Pseudomonadota; class Alphaproteobacteria; order Rhizobiales; family Rhizobiaceae; genus Ahrensia; species Ahrensia marina. The sequence continues at coordinate 11,407 of NZ_JXMU01000017.1, forward strand.
GTCATCGCGGTTAAGTCTTGATAAAATGACCGGCCAGACGACACAAAACGGACTTGGCGATCACGCAAGCTTTGCCATGACAGTTCAACATGGCAACCAGTCCTACACATTTGAGGTTTTGCTGTCTCAGAGCGCGATACTGAAATTGAATTTCCGGGAAAAGGAACCAGAGCCCCCGCGTGAAAACAAACGTGAAATATCGCCGGAAAAAGACATCGATATCGAAATTCTTGGTGTTATCCACCTTTCCGAGATGACATTGAGAGATGTTGCCAAGTTAAAACCCGGTGCAACGCTTTCTTTGGGGGATAATAAAAAGTGCCAAACCACACTTTCCTCTAAGGGACGCAAGCTTCACAAATGCCAACTCGGGCAAGATGAAACTTCATACGCATTACTGGTCGAAGAAGCGCACGAGCCGATTCAGTCGATTATAACTTCAGCCGTTTAGAAGGCGAACAAATATTATGGCAGATTTAAAGGCAGATAGCCCCCTCGATATGGACCTGGAACCACTGGAGCCGCTGGAAGAGCCAAGCGTGCTTGCAGATGCCGAAGAGCCGGCATCCTTTGTTGAATCCGATCCGCTGAATGAGGCAATCAACGAATTGCAAAAATCAATTTCTGATGATGAACTTGATGGTGCGGCGAGGAAATATACAGGCAAAGCCAATTATAATAAGAGCGTCTTTGATGTTCCTGTTGAAGTGCAGGTGATCATTGGCTCAACACGCATGTCTGTATCGCAACTCATGGCACTGGAACCAGATACCGTTGTCACGCTCGACTCCAAAGTCGGCGAACCGGTTGATATTGCTGTGAACGGCAAAAAAATTGGTGAAGGCGAATTGGAGATCGACAGTCATGATCCTAATTCGCTTTGCGTCCGTATCGTAAAACTTGGCTCGTAAGATTTACTCATGGTAAAAGTTTACACACTCAGCAGACCACAACGCGCCGCTGCCATTCTCGTAGCAATGGGTAAAGAGCGTGCCGGCGTTGTTTTGAAAACATTCAAAAGCGACGAGCTGCGTGTGATGATTGACGCCGCCCATACATTACAGACAATCCCGCAGCCTGATCTGGAAAAGCTGGTTCAGGAATTCGAGGCAGAATTTACCAAAGGTGTCGGCCTGATTGATTCGGCTGACACGATGAAGAATATCCTCAATGACTTTATGAGCGATGATGAACTGAAAGATTTCATCAAGCGCGAGCAAATGGATAATTCTGAAAAAGAAACCATCAACATTTGGGAACAGCTGGAAGAGACAGAACCGGAAAAGGTTGTTGCTTATCTTGAAAAGCAGCCGGCCCAGCTTGCATCCATTATTCTGAAACGTCTTCAACCCAAGACGTCGGCGTCTTTGCTCAAACAATTGCCTGAAGACAAGCGCAAAAAGACAGTGGCGCGTATGCTTTCTTCGCGCGACATCAGCGACCGTATGCTTGAGGCTATCGAGAAAAATCTGCGTGAAGAGTTCAAGCCTAATCCAAATGCGGGCGGAATGCGTGAGTCAGCATCCAAAATGGCTGACATTCTCAACGAGATGGACAGCGAGACATGCGATATGATGCTGGCGCAGATGGAAGGTCAGATCGATGACAAGAAGCTGGCGCTGGTTAAATCTATGATGTTCCGCTTTGAAGATGTGGTGCGCATGGCTACCGAAGACCGCACCAAGCTTTGTGACGGCCTACCGCAGGAGCTGCTCACAAATGCATTGTACAAAGCAGATAAAAGCGTCATGGAAGCTGTGCTTTCCAGCCTTGGTCAACGCACACGCCGGATGATCGAATCCGAAATAAGCGACGACGTGAAAATACAGGAAAACACCGTTCTCCAAGCCCGTAAATCAATCGCGACACTAGCCCTGAAAATGGCCGCTGAAGGCCAGATTACTCTGCCGGAAAAGTAGGGGTCGCTAGGTCATGTCCGACGATCAAGACAAAGAACAGAAAACCGAAGACGCTTCAGAACAGAAGATCAAAGACGCATTGGAAAAAGGTCAAACCCCTGTTTCCAAAGAGCTGTCGATCTTTTTCAGTCTTCTGGTCATACTGGCCGTTACCGTGTTCACCATGTCGGGCAATATGGCGGCAACTGGCGAACAGCTCGCCGGGTTGCTTGACCGCTCAGGTGAAATCCATCTTGTGTCCAGTGACGATATTATGGAGCTTGCCAATGTCTGCATCTCCATCGGCATCATTATCGCCGCCCCGTTCTTTGTCGGCTTGATGCTCGCCGGTATTGCCAGTTCTGTTTCCCAGAACCCGCCGTCAATCGTATGGAAACGCGTAACCCCGCAACTATCCAGAATTTCATTGAGCAAGGGCCGCGAGCGTATTTTCTCCGGCAAGGGTTTCATCGAGTTTTTGAAATCCGTTGCCAAGGTCGGCATCTCTATCTTTATCGTTTACCTCCTCACATCCAATTTTATCGAAGGTTTGATAACCGGTCTTTATACGCGGACCGCCGATTTTCTGAACCACCTCCAGATTGAGCTGATCGGCATCGTTTCAGCGATTTTGGTGACCATGACCGCCATCACTGCGGTTGATATTTTCATATCGCGCAAACAATGGCTCGATGATTTGAAGATGACCAAGCAAGAGGTCAAAGACGAAATCAAGCAGGCAATGGGCGACCCGCTGCTGCGTTCACGCCAGCGCTCTATGGCTCTGGACCGCTCGCGCAATCGAATGATGGCGGCAGTGCCGACAGCAACTGTCATCATCGCCAATCCGACACACTTTTCTGTGGCCCTGCGCTACCGGCCGGATGAAGATCCCGCGCCTATGGTTGTCGCAATGGGACAGGACATCATCGCGTTGCGCATTCGTGAAATTGCAAAAGATCATGAAGTGCCTGTCATTGAGAATGTGCAGCTCGCACGCGGTCTTTATAAAATTTCGAAGGTCGACCAGCCAATCCCGCCAGAATTTTTCCAGTCCGTTGCGCAAATTATCGCATTTCTTAGAAATCAAACCGCCAAAAGCCAGAAAATGGGTCTCGCTTAATGAATGAAATGACGCTCCATTCCAAGATTGAAGCCCAGCTAGCGGCGACATTGCGCGGGTTTATAGCCGAGCTCAGGCTCGTCGATCTGTCCCACTATATCGGCTATATTCAAATGGAGCGTTTCGATTGCCTGACCGATATTGTCGAAGAGGCCTCGCAGCTGTTTTTTGCGCCTGGCTTTCTGCATTTAGAAGAAGTCGCGTCAGCAACATCGGATTGGGGCACAGAACCCTATGTGTCGCTGAATATCAGCTTTAACGGTGCCCGCGCACGCAACATAACCAACATCGTGCTGTACGACACTTATGCGACCGTTAAGCTGCTCCACACATCGTCAGCCGACAGCGGTTTGAGCGATGAGGAAATTGAAGATTCTTGTCGCCGCGAGATTGAAGAAAATTATCTGGGCAAGGTGCCGCTGGGCGCCTTGGGCCGATTGCCTGCATTGGGCAGTTCCGGTTTGCTGTAAGCCAGAACAGCAGGCATTAATACCACCGGCTACAACCCTGAGACGTCTTTGCACGCTAACATTTTCCTAGTGTAAAATCGCCTATTACTCTTAATACTACAATAACGATTGTAGGTGACGGTTCTAATTGCCGGCCAAGATGTATTGGCTCTGTCCTATCTACTCAGATCATGAGGATTGCGGTGGAAGGCCCTGTCGCGACGGGCGCCTGACGGCGATACGCGGCATCAATAATTCTTCATTTCTACGGAGATATTCATGATCGCGTTTAGCTCAAAACACAGTAACAATGCCGTATCAATTCTGGCTGCCATTGATAAATCAGCCGCGTGCATCGAATTTGACCCACAAGGCAATATTCTCGACGCTAATGAAAATTTTTGCAAAGTTACCGGCTATGATCTGAAAGAGATCGTCGGCAAACATCACAGCATGTTTGTTGATAAAGCATATGCAGAATCTAAGGAGTATCAGGATTTCTGGCAAGATCTGCGCAATGGTAACTTTAACAGCAGTGAGTTCAGCCGCTTTGATAAAAACGGCAAAGAGTTTTGGATCAGAGCGACCTATAATCCGGTGACGGACAACCGTGGCAGAACGAAAAAAGTTGTCAAACTCGCCTACGATATCACCAAGGAAAAGAATGAAGCGTTCGACAATGCCGCGCGGCTGGACGCCATGTCGAAATCCTCCGCGATTATCGAGTTTAACATTGACGGCACAATTTTGTGGGCCAACGAGCCGTTTTGCCAAACGCTCGGCTACAGCCTTGAGGAAATTGTCGGCAAGAAACACTCAATGTTCGTGCATCCCGAGTTTGCGCAGTCACAGGAATATAAGGATCACTGGACAACGCTTCGCAGTGGTCAATGTGTAAGCGGTGAGTTCAAGCGCATGGGTAAAGGCGGGAACGACGTTTTCATCCAAGCCAATTATCACCCGACAAAAGATTCCCGAGGCAATATTGTCAAAGTCATCAAGTTTGCAACCGACATTACACCGCGCCTTTCTGCAATTGAGAGAATTGGTCAAAGCCTTCAGGCGCTGGCGACCGGCGATCTAACGGCAAACATTGACGATGTGACATTTGAAAATGACATGGAAGGTTTGCGTCAAAACCTAAACCATGCACTGTCCCAATTTTCTTCGGCGTTCAACGGGGTATCTGGCGCATCAGGCTCCATTCGCACAGGTATTCGAGAATTTGTGACGGCATCGGACGATCTTTCCCAGCGCACCGAACGCCAGGCGGCTACACTTGAAGAAACAGCTGCCAATCTCAACAATATCACCGAGAATATTCGCCTGTCGTCCAAAAGCGCCGAAGAAACACAAACCGTGGCAAAAGAAGCGACCAAAGACGCCAAGCGTAGCGGAGAAGTTGTGGAGCGCGCTCTGGATGCGATGCGATTGATCGAAGGGTCAGCGACGGAAATCAGCAAGATCATCTCTGTTATCGACGAAATTGCTTTCCAGACCAATCTATTGGCGCTCAATGCCGGCGTTGAAGCGGCGCGCGCGGGTGATGCAGGGCGCGGTTTTGCGGTGGTGGCAACCGAGGTTCGCGATCTTGCCCAGCGTTCGGCCAGTGCTGCCAAGGAGATTGAAGCACTCATCTTGAAATCCGGCCAACAGGTGAAGCAAGGCTCCAAGCTGGTCGATGAAGCCGGCGGCGCCTTGAAACGGATCTCGCAGCAGGTTGTGCAGATCAGTGAGGCCATTGACGGTATTGCTGCGCGCAGTTCCGAGCAGGCGGGCACTATTAGCGAGATCAACCTTACCGTAGGCGAAATTGAGAAAGGTACACAGCAGAACGCTGCAATGGCGGAAGAAGCAACGGCGGCCTGTCACTCTCTCAACACCGAAGCGACGGAACTTGAGAAACTGGTTTCCAAGTTCAAAAGCGGACAGACTGTAAGCCACCGTGCGGTTTCACTTGCTGCCGTCGCTGCGCCCAAGCCTCAGGCAAAACCAATTGCTGTCAGCGAAAAAGTGCCAGTAAAAGGTGCAGAAACCCGATCAGAAAAACCGCAGGTCAGGCACAGTGAAAAACCGGCGCCAGTACCCGAGAACTATGTGTCAGGCAATGCGGCGGTTGATATGGACAATTGGGAAGAATTCTAGACCGGCACACTCGGCACCTAGGAAATAATGGTCAGGTCAATCAAGCCCAGCTTTATTGCTTTCGATACGGCATGGGGCCGGTTGACCGCATCCAGTTTGTCGCAAACCATACCCAAATAACGGTTCACCGTGTGCTCTGACAACGTTAAAATCTTTGAGATTTCATAGCTGGATTTTCCGTTCGCGCACCACAGCAAACATTCGCGCTCGCGCATTGATATCTTCTTTTTCAATGCGCCATCATTTTCACCGGCCGCATTCGCTTTGGCTTTTATAGCCGCGAAACGCCCGGCAACAGCCATAAAGAAATGCGACACCAGCGATTTCAATCGTTCATAGGTCGGCTCATCCAAACGCTCGGCATCTGTACCTATGAAGAAATTAAGCTGCATGTCATCAAGACGCACCGGCACCATCACCACCCGGCGATATTCTAATGTTGCAAAATCACTTAAATATTTTTGCAAATCCGCATCGGTGTTATCGCCATAAATGCTTTTGAGAGCGTCTATATCAATAGGTTCGAATGCTTCCGGACGATTGATAGGCAGGCGTCCGGCCGCACACATGCGCAGTGTTTCGATTTCGAATGATTGCTCTAACGCACAATAATGAACCGTGGCGCTGTCTTCCGCTTTCGGGCTAGTTCCTGCAACAATCAGGGCCTGCCATCCATACTCGCTTAATGTGTCGGAGAACGCGTTAAATGCTTTGGATAAGTCTGACGTTTCCGTCACGCAGGCCGCAGCGCTTTGTATGTCTTTGGATGTTACGATGGAAGTCACATGCGCAGTCATATCGGCAAACGGTGTCTTTTATCCTTCAGTGATAAACACAAACCATTATTACACATGGTGCAATAACGGTTCATGTTTGAACAGATATAGCGAATCTTTATGACACTAACTTACGCCCATAGTCGAAATGGTCAACTATGAAGCCTTTTGCCACTCTTCATCATCAGAATGCGTCTGCGCATCGCCTGAAACATTAAAGCGTGAAACCATGGTCAATAGGTCCGAAGCCAGTTCCGCCACTGTTTGCGTAGCTGCATTGGTTTCTTCAGCCATTGCCGCGTTTTGCTGTGTGGATTGATCGAGCTGCCCGATAACGCTGTTTACTTCTTGCAAATCTTCCGATTGCGCCGTTGATGTGGAAGCAATCAATTCAATCAAGGCATTAACCGACGCAATGTTTTCTTCGATTGCTGTGATTGATGTACCGGTCGACTGAACAAGGCGGACACCGTTTTCAACTTCCTGACCGGATGTTGAAATCAAACCATCAATCTCTTTGGCCGCAGTGGATGCACGTTGGGCGAGCTCGCGCACCTCCTGTGCCACGACCGCAAAGCCAAGTCCGGCTTCACCGGCACGGGCAGCTTCCACACCCGCGTTAAGAGCGAGCAGGTTGGTCTGGAATGCAATGTCTTCGATCATGGAAACAATAGTCGCAATCTTGGCGGATGTATCTTCAATACGGCCCATAGCCTCAATTGCTTGAGAAACCACATCTGAAGCCTTGCGGGCATGATCTTGCGACTGAACACCCATCTGGCTGGCTTCCAGCGCACGTTCGGATGAAGCTTTAACCTTATTGGTCACCTCGCCCAATGTACGCGCAGCGCCTTCAATATGGTTTGCCTGATTTTCGGTACGCTCGGCAAGTTGTGACATTGCGGAACGCAATTGTGTGGTGCCTGAGCTTATATCGCCGGTATTATGAGCAACACGCAGCATCACAGACTGCAAAGTTTCCTGAGACTGGTTAAAGTCACAACGCACAGCATCAAGCGAGCCGTAAAACGGTTTTTCCAGACGGGCACTGAGATTTCCTGCCGCGAGCTCCTTAAGGCCAAAGCCCAGATCATCGACAGCGGCCTGGATTTTACGCGCCTCTTCGGCCTTGGCATTTTCGTTTTCAACGCGCTCTTCTTCAACTTCCTGACGCACTTTTTCAGAGTTGCTTTCAACCTGAATTTTCTCAAGCGCGTTATCACGGAAAATCAACAAGGCTTTGGCCAGCTGGCCAAGTTCGTCGCCGCGGTTGGTATAATTAATCTCTGCGTCAAGTTGCCCTTCAGCCAGCGACCGTGTGGAACCGATGAGTTTGGAAAGCGGGTTCACAATACCGCGATTGATAACGATAAAGGCAACCAGCAATAAGGTGACAAGTGCCGCGACACCAATGGCGATCAGAACATTCGTGCTCCATGTGAGCTGTTCGTTGAGTTGCGATGATGAAGTGGCGATTTCAGCACGTTCGGCAGTCAAAATATCGAAGATGATGCTGTTGATAAGCTTTGTCTCGCGGTAAACATCCGCAACAAGCCCTTCAACCGCTTCGCTGGTATTCAGAACTGATTTTCTAAGCGCAATCAGACCCGTGTCTTCATGGACAAACGCTTTTAGTTTAACCGCATTTTCAGCAGCGTCTTTGTTGCCAACGGCCTCAAGCAATTTAGTCAAACGCGTCACAATAAAGCCGACGCTTTGCTGCATTGTATCGACTACTTTCGGATCGTCCGTCAATGCGCCCTGAACCACCATAGCAGTAAATTGGCGTAATGTGGACATTGCTTCCAAGCTGCTGCGCACCTGCTTCATCTGGATGTCGACCAGATCGTTGATAATGCCTTTGTTTTCCTGCGCCGCTTTCTGTGCGTTCAGGAGCATACCGTTATATTTTTCATCGACAGCTCTTGCGAGTTCTTTTTCTACATCGTCCTTAAGCGCATTAATGCCATCAAGAAATGTTTGTACAGAGCCGGATTTAGGGAAAAAGCTTGCCAGTTCACGCATTTTAATGGCTTCTTCACCGCGATTGGCAAGCAGGTTTAGTTTGCTGGCCGTCTCTTCTGGCAGGTCACCATTTGCAAGAAGTCTCTTTGTTGTGTTGCGAATGCGGATGGAAGCACGGCCCAAAATGGACTTGAACTTACCTTCAAGTTCCGGTTCGCTGAGAGTCAGGAATGTTGAAGCAGCCCCGCCCAATTGTCCGACTTCGATTTGAACGTCCATCAATGTGCGGAATGCGAAAACTTCTGTTTTCATCAACCGGTCAACCAGAGCGCCGGCTTCACGGCCAGCTGTTTGACCACCTTCCTGCAACTCTGAATAAGCCTTACTGATAGCAGGCGACAGCAGAGAGCCAATAAGCGTGTCTGTCTTAAACAATTCCAGCAATAATTTTGATGACTGCGCTTTGATCGACAAATTGCCATCTGTCATTTCGTCCAGCGCGGTCAGCTGTCCGCTAAATCCCTCCACCGCATTGCGTAACTTGGCTATATCTTCTGCTGCAGGTCCTTCCTGAACGCCCGCAGGCACTCTGTCCAACAGGTTTTCAACTGTCAGTGACAACGTATCAAAGGCTTCCTGACGGGTTTCCTGCTGGTCTGCACCAATCAGCTCTGAAGCGGCGATTGTCAATTCCGTGCTCTGGATAGCCAGTGTACCTGCATCCACAAGTGAAGGAACACGTTCTTCATTAATGGCCTTGAATTGGTTGCTTGCTGAGTTGAAGGCATAAACCGCGATGGTAATCGCTACAATCGTCAACAAACCAACAATGGCGATGGAAGCACTGAGCTTTGCCCTCACCCCAAGACTGCTACGATCTGGTTTTTCAGCTGGTTTCTGTGCCTGAGCATTGCTTTTAGATTTACGAGCAAATTTGAACAGATTTTTTGTCAAAGCCATTGATAAAACCACATACGTTCTTGGAATATATAAGGTGAAAAACCGAACGTAAGAGCCTGATCATCCGGCAAGACGGTTTCACAGCCTCATTAGCATCTGATTTCCGGAGGGACATGCTGCGTAAAGCGAGCGTTTGGCGAAGGTCATCGTCAACTTTACAGTTGCCGCCATGACAGACGCTGCCATCGAAGCACTAAAAATTAGTTAAAATTGATCATGCCCTGTTAACATTTACGCTGGTCAACGAACGGAAATGTACTGACACAGAATTTCAGGAACCCCGTGAGTTTTCGCAGTAAATATGTCATATTGTTAAAGTATGGGGTTTTAACAAACGGGCTTTACTATGATCCTCGACAAAACAGTTTTTGCACCGACGACACATGCGCAAATGACAGCAGTGAAAATTATTCACGAACGTGCGTTTGAGCGCAGCTTTGAAGCTGAATTAGTCGAATCTCTTTTATTTGATAAACGTGCCACACTGGACATGGCGGCAATTATTGACGGGCAGATCGTCGGCCATGCTTTGCTGACGGCGCTGGACGGACAGGACGGTGCATTGGCTCTGGCGCCATTGGCAGTGGACCCCGACTGGCGCGATTTTCTGATTGGCACCGAACTGGTTCGCCGTTTGATTGATGATGCGAAAGACCAAGGCTGGAAAAGTATCTTTGTCCTTGGCGATCCGGTGTATTACGGACGCTTCGGCTTTAGCTCAGAACTTGCCGACTGTGTGGACTGTGTTTTTCAATGCCGCGAGCTTCAGGCTCTCGAGCTTGAAGAAGGCGCACTGGCCAATGTTTCCGGCCCTTTGATCTATCCGCCGCAATTCAGCGCGGAGCCTTGATCACACGCATAAAAAAGCCGCCCGGTGGGCGGCTCAGATAAAGCATATCGCTTGAAACGCTTATGCAGGCAGAATTTGCTGGTTAAGGGTAGTCAATTGGGCAAGATAGCTATTTGCTTTTGCTTTGGCCTCGCCCTCGGCAGCAGAGGCAACCTCTGCTTTCGCAGCCTCAATACGCGCATCAAGATCAGCTTTGTTGACATCGGCAACAGAAACCGCGGATTCTGCCAGAACTGTGCAGGATGTCGGCAGCACGTCGATGAAACCGCCAAAAATGACATATTCTTCTTTTTTGCCTTCAGCAGTTGTCACTGTGGCAACGCCGGGCTGCAACGTTGACATTGTCGGCGCGTGGTTAGCCATAACAGTGAAATAGCCGTCGCTGCCAGGCACAACAACTTCCGTTACCTGTTCTGACAGTAGCAAGCGCTCTGGTGAAACCAACTCGAATGTAAATGCGTCAGCCATAAAAATTACTCAGTTTCATGTCGTGGCAAAAATGAACCCAGCAGTCCTAGTGAGGCACCGGCCAAGGTACCGACAATCAGATTAACCGCCACTGAATTATTGTAGGTCAAACCGAAAAACTGGTCGAGCGTATCCGGTCCGATAAGTAGTCCGATAAGGAAACCGGCGAATGCAAGTTCAGCAATTAATTGCAACTTATTACCCATCACCGTTTCCTTTCGAATTTTTCTAATTATGCAGCTTCCGCTGCAAGTTTCTTGGCTTTCTCAAGCGCTTCTTCAATGGAACCAACCATGTAGAAAGCAGCCTCTGGCAAGTGGTCATATTCACCGTTTACCAGGCCTTTGAAGCCTTTGATTGTGTCTTCAAGAGCAACCAGTTTACCCGGTGAACCTGTAAACACCTCCGCCACGAAGAACGGCTGTGACAGGAAGCGCTCAACTTTACGTGCACGCGCAACAACCAGCTTATCTTCTTCAGAAAGTTCGTCCATACCCAAGATGGCGATAATATCCTGAAGCGATTTATAACGCTGCAATGTTGACTGAACCATACGCGCAACTTCGTAGTGCTCTTCACCAACGATTTGCGGGTCAAGCATACGCGATGTTGAATCAAGCGGGTCAACCGCAGGATAAATACCTTTTTCAGCAATCGCGCGGTTAAGCGTTGTTGTCGCATCAAGGTGCGCAAACGATGTCGCAGGCGCGGGGTCGGTCAAGTCGTCGGCAGGAACATAAATCGCCTGAACCGAAGTAATCGAACCTTTTTGCGTTGTCGTAATACGCTCCTGCATCTGACCCATGTCAGTTGCAAGTGTCGGCTGGTAACCCACCGCAGAAGGAATACGGCCTAGAAGCGCAGACACCTCGGAACCGGCCTGTGTAAAGCGGAAGATGTTATCCACGAAGAACAGAACGTCCTGACCTTTGTCACGGAAATCTTCCGCAATTGTCAAACCTGTCAGAGCAACACGGGCACGCGCACCTGGCGGCTCGTTCATCTGACCGTATACGAGAGCCGCTTTAGAGCCTTCGCCGCCACCCTGAACGTTCACGCCTGATTCGATGAATTCGTAGTAAAGGTCGTTACCTTCACGTGTACGCTCGCCAACACCGGCAAACACAGAGTAACCACCGTGTGCTTTAGCAATGTTGTTGATCAATTCCTGAATGAGAACTGTTTTACCAACACCGGCACCGCCGAACAGACCAATTTTACCACCACGCGCATAAGGTGCGAGAAGGTCGATAACTTTAATACCTGTTTCAAGGATCGCAGCTTCTGTTGACTGCTCAACATAAGCAGGCGCTTCAGCATGAATCGGGCGCAGTGTTTTAGATTTGATCGGGCCGGCTTCATCAACAGGCTCGCCAATAACGTTAATGATACGGCCGAGCATTTCTTCGCCAACCGGCACAGAAATCGGTGCGCCTGTATCTTTTACTTCCTGACCGCGAACCAGACCCTCAGTTGAGTCCATCGCGATACAGCGAACAGTGTTCTCGCCCAAATGCTGTGCGACTTCCAAAACAAGGCGGTTGCCGAGGTTGTCTGTTTCCAGCGCATTGAGAATTGGCGGAAGATTGTCTGTGAACTTCACGTCCACAACCGCGCCGATGACCTGAGAAACCGTGCCAACTGCAGCGGATTTAGCCGCTGCGGAGCGTGACGGCGCTTTTGTTGCAGCAGCTTTTGCTGGTGCTTTACGCGCTGGCGCTTTCTTAGCTGGTGCCTTAGCCGGAGCCGCAGCTTTTGCTGGTGCTTTTGCCATTTTGACTACCTTTTTCCTCTATACAATACAGGCTGCAAACCAGCCTGGAAAAATCCATTTAATATATCCCAAGTCACCAATGTAAGTAACGTATAAACCATACGGCCAAAATAAGAGCTTCAGCACATATGAGACTAAACCAATCCCTACACCATATACTTGGGCTGTTACAAAACCCCAAAGACCATAACAACCGCTAAATGCTAACTTCCAAGGCATCGTAAAATAAGAGAGGCCTGAGAATAGCCCAAGTATCGTTCCGATTGCCAAATATGAGGTTAGTATGGTCTTAAAAAATTTAATCAGAGAGCCTCCGCGCCCGAGATAATTTCAATAAGTTCTTTAGTGATTTGCGCCTGACGCTGGCGGTTATAGCTCATTGTCAGCTTGTCGATCATTTCACCGGCATTGCGGGTCGCATTGTCCATCGCAGACATTTTCGCACCCATTTCACCGGCAACATTTTCCAGCAATGCGCGGAAAATCTGAACCGAAATATTGCGCGGGATGAGATCATCCAGAATCGCATTGGCATCCGGCTCATATTCGTACAAGGCTGACGCCGCATCGACATTTTCTGCCTCATCAACTTCCGGCGCAGCTGCCGGGATCAGTTGCAGACCTGTCGGCACCTGACTGATAACCGAGCGGAACTCGGAATAGTAAAGCGTACAAACGTCAAATTCACCCGCTTCAAACATCGACATAACGCGCTTGCCAATGGCATCGGCGTTCGAAAAGCCGATATGTTTGACTTCACGCAAATCGATACGGTCGATAATCAGGGCTGAAAACTCACGACGCAGAATGTCGTAACCTTTTTTGCCGACACAAAGGATTTTGACTTCCTTGCCTTCTGATTGAAGCTTGCGCACATCATCGCGCACAAAACGCGCAATGTTGGAGTTAAAGCCGCCGCAAAGGCCGCGTTCAGACGTACAAGCGATAAGCAAATGCGTCTTGTCACTTCCCGTACCGGTCATCAGCTTCGGTGCGTCATCACCGGAAACAGTGGCTGCAATGTTAGCAAGCACCGCGCCCATACGCTGTGAATAAGGACGTGCAGCTTCGGCAGCATCCTGCGCACGGCGCAATTTAGCCGCGGCCACCATCTGCATGGCCTTGGTGATTTTCTGCGTTGCCTTAACCGACGAGATGCGGTTTCTAAGGTCCTTCAATGAAGGCATATCTTATAACCCTTACCTAAGAGCCCCGCGAATTATGCGAAGCTCTTTGCGAATGATTCGATTGCAGACTTCAGCGCTTCTTCTGTTGAATCAGTCAGCTTCTGTTCTTTTGCGATCGTTTCGAGAATTGATTTTCCTTCGCCGCGCATATGCGTCAGAAGGCCTTGCTCAAACTCACCAACTTTGTTGACCGGAAGGTTATCGAGGTAACCTTTCACGCCAGCGAAGATAACAGCAACCTGCTCTTCGGTTTTGAGTGGCGAGAACTGTGGCTGTTTCAGCAATTCTGTCAAACGGGCACCACGGTTCAGCAAACGCTGCGTAGAAGCATCAAGGTCGGAACCGAACTGCGCAAACGCAGCCATTTCACGATACTGGGCAAGCTCACCTTTAATAGAGCCGGCAACCTGCTTCATCGCTTTGATCTGCGCGGCAGAACCAACGCGGGAAACCGATAGACCAACGTTCACCGCCGGGCGGATACCTTGGAAGAATAGGTCAGTTTCAAGGAAGATCTGTCCGTCCGTGATCGAAATCACGTTTGTCGGAATATAGGCAGACACGTCGTTCGCCTGTGTTTCAATAACCGGCAAAGCAGTCAAAGAACCAGAACCTTCGTCTTCGTTCAGTTTCGCCGCACGCTCGAGAAGACGTGAGTGAAGATAGAAAACGTCACCTGGGTAAGCTTCACGGCCCGGAGGACGGCGAAGAAGAAGTGACATCTGACGATAAGCAACCGCTTGTTTTGAAAGGTCGTCATAACCGATCAGCGCGTGCATGCCGTTGTCACGGAAATATTCACCCATTGTACAGCCTGCGAATGGTGCAAGGAACTGCAATGGTGCCGGATCAGATGCTGTCGCAGCGATCACGATTGAATATGGAAGCGCGCCGCGCTCTTCAAGAACCTTCACGAACTGCGCAACAGTTGAACGCTTCTGGCCAACCGCAACATAGATACAGTAAAGCTTGTCGCTTTCCGAACCTGATTCATGCGCAGGCTTCTGGTTCAAGAACGTATCAAGAATGATCGCTGTTTTACCTGTCTGGCGGTCGCCAATCACAAGCTCACGCTGGCCACGGCCAACAGGGATCAAAGCGTCAATCGCTTTAAGACCGGTAGACATTGGCTCATGCACGGATTTACGCGGGATAATGCCCGGCGCCTTAACGTCCACACGTGCACGCTGCTTTGCCTTGATCGGGCCTTTGCCGTCGATCGGGTTGCCAAGCGGGTCAACAACACGGCCAAGAAGCTCTTTTCCGACAGGAACATCCACAATCGCGCCTGTACGCTTAACTGTGTCGCCTTCTTTGATGTCACGGTCAGAACCGAAGATAACAACACCGACATTGTCTTCTTCAAGGTTAAGCGCCATGCCGCGAATGCCGCCTGGGAATTCGACCATTTCACCGGCCTGAACTTTGTCCAAGCCGTAAATACGGGCGATACCGTCACCGACAGATAGAACCTGTCCAACTTCTGAAATCTCGGCTTCTTTACCGAAATTCTTGATTTGGTCTTTAAGTATTGCAGAAATCTCTGCCGCGCGAATGTCCATCATCCGACCTCTTTGAGCGAAATCTTAAGTGAGGAGAGTTTGGTTTTTAGTGATGTATCGATCTGGCGTGAGCCGATCTTCACTATCAAACCTCCGAGAATTGACGGATCAACAGTAATGTTGAGCGTCACGTCTTTGCCGGCAACATCTTTCAATGCAGCCTTCAATTCTTTTTCCTGTGCAGCTGTCAGCTTTGCGGCGACCGTCACATCAGCAGAAACTTCACCGCGGCCTTCGGCTGCGATTTCGCGAAATGCTTTAATGATGGAAGGCACTGCAAAGAGGCGGCGGTTGCCGGCAACAACTTTGAGGAAATTGGTAACAAGCGGGTGGAAGCTTGCCTTTGCGGTAATACCGTTAACGGCAGCAACCTGATCGTCCGAAGAAAACACAGGGCTTTCGATGAGACGTTTAAGGTCGGCACTGCCGGAAACCATAGCTTCGAATGCATCTAATGATGCTTCAACCTTGGATGTTGCTTTTGCGTCAACGGCAAGTTCGTACAAAGAACCCGCATAACGCGCTGCAACTTGTGAGGTAGGAGACGATGTAGCCACAGGCAATCACTTCTCTTAGCTAGACATTGTGAAGAGCTCCTAAGTGGATTAAAGCCCTAACACGTTGATTAAATTGTTTTTTTCTGAGCGCCTAAGATCCACAGACCGCGACCCCCAAGCAAGATGAGGGCGCTCTAGCATAGCGTTTGTCGCCGTGCAAGGTGTTGGCACTACTCTTTTGTCGCATATGGGGCGCTCAAAACAGCGCTGTATAGCCATATATGAGCGGTCCGGCGGCCAAAGCCGCCTCCATTGCAATGGAGATCCAGTTAAATTTGGTATTGCCGCCGTCGAAGAGAATCGAAACCAGACGGCCAAATGCGGTAAACGCCCAACTGACACCCAGTGCCAGCCAAAGCAGTGGCTGGGCAAAGGCAATCGCCAGAATTCCGACACCAAAATAGAATCCTGACATAGTCGCACGGCTTTCCGACAAAGCCTGCGGAACACCTTCGGCGGTACGCAGCCGCAATATGCGGAATGTAAGGCGCGGCATCAAAAGACAGATAAATCCGAAGCCAACCGTAATAATAGCCGATGCCAGCGCAAACCATTCGCCCACCGGCTCATTGATAATCACCTCTTGCATTACATCCTCTTTCCAAGTTTGTGCTCGCGGTACCACAGATACAGCCCCGATCCGGCAACGACGATCATTCCCAATACGGTCCAGCTGTCCGGCAGATCACCAAAAAGAAGAAAGCCGAGCAAAGTCATCCAGATGATTTGCGTATATAAAAAGGGTGTTACCTTCGACGCATCGGCAAGCTTACTCGCCTTGATCAAACCCATATGGCCGACCATGCCCGCCAAGCCCGCCATGGCAAATGCAAACCAGTCCGATAATTGTTGCGGCATCTGTGCTTCGGGAATGGCAAGCGGCGCGAACAGCACTACGGCGAAAAAGCACGAATAGAAGATCAGGCTTTCCGGCGTTTCAACAGAAGCCAGTTTGCGCGTCAGCACCAGATAAAAAGAATTGCACAACATGGAGCCGAGAATCAGCAGGACCGGCCATGTAAAAACATCGGTGCCGGGGCGCACGACAATCAGCACGCCGATAAACCCGATAAAGATCGCGACCCAGCGCCTCGGCCCTGCCCATTCACCCAGCATCGGTCCTGCCAGCACGGCAACAACGATCGGGGCAGCAAGCAATACGGAAATTGTTTCGGCCAGTTGCAGATATTGCAAAGCAAGAAAATTGAAACATGTCATGCCCGGCAATAAAAGGCCGCGGCAGATCTGAAGCACAGGGCGCTCCATTTTCCAAAGCCGCTTGTTTTTCCAGCCTTTGAAAAAGACAACCAGAAACAGAGCCTGAATTGCAAACCTGACCCAGACAACAAACATCACCGCCTGACCGCCAACCACCAGCCATTTGGCCGACGCATCAAGCAGCGAAAAGCAGAAAAACGAAAACAAAGCGATACCAATGGCAGCCGGCGGCATCGACATTTCAACTATGGGTGATTTGGCTTGCAAGTTCATATGTCCGGTTAAGCGCTTCCATCGCTCTGACAGATTTCGCGGTTAAAGAAAAGACCGGATAACCTCTGGCGCCGATCGTGCATCAACACTGGACGCACGCACCAGTTCATCAAAATGGCGGGTTAAACCCTGCACCTGCTTGCGTTCGCGAAACACCATATAAAATTGCCCGACATAGACCGCCGCAATCAGCGGTCCGAAAATCATCAACGGCGCGGAATGAACTTTGCGGCTGGAAAACAGATAAAGCCGGACAGAGGGATAAAGATCACCGCATTGCTGCGCCATATGCCGAATTTGCTCAACCCGCACCTCTTCGGGAATGCCCTCAAAATACCCCTCGCCGCGCGCCAGTGATTTTACGGTCTCAATGGGCACACAAATCTCATAATCCGATCCCGGTGCCTGCAACCAGTCCGCCGTGTCGCGCATGGCCGCATTGGCCTGCTCGGGCGTTTTGTCCTGAAAAAGCGCATATTCCCAATTCAGCATGGCGCTGGTTTTCAAAATATCCGGCAATGTTGTCGGTACGGCGCGTATCTTATGACCCGCCGCTTCGCGGTGCCAGGCAATCAATTGCTCGTCGGCCGGCGTGCGCTGCGCGTCTGCAAAGTTCAAACCGGCGCTTAGCAATTGCGCTGCCCGCTCGGAGCGGTCAGACAGGCCAAGCAGCCAGTCGGCGCTTACACCGAGGGCGGCAGCAAATTCCGCCGCAATATGAGCATTGGGCAGACGCGCATCCTCGCCATTGAGAATTTGCGCCACTGTGGAACGGTCAATGCCCGCATCCCGCGATAATTGTGAGCGTGTCACCTCAGTGGCATTTAAGCGCTCAATCACACGGTCCCGAAATAAAGCCGCCCGCTCCAACTTGTTCATTTTTTAAACCTTGGTGATTTTTGTAAACAATCAGGTGTTAATGTTTCACTCTTTCTAAATTCCGGCAAGTGAAAATTTTCGATAGGCAGAGCGCATAAGATGACAACATAATCGACCTGAAGGAGGTATCATTGGAATCGCCGCGCAGAACATTTGTCAAAGCCGTTACATGGCAATTGCTTGGCATCGCGACCATGACCCTGCTTGCGCTATTTCAATCCGGCAGTCTGATCGACGCCGTCATGCTGGCGCTGTCCGCCAGCGCAACAGGCTTTGTATTTTATTTTGTCCATGAGCGTTGCTGGTCAAAAATCAATTGGGGAAGAAAAACGATTTAAAAGCTCCACCCTTGAAAACAAAACAGGAACATTCTATATTTCGAGTGCTAATCGTTTTTGAAAGGAGTATTTCCTTGGAAGCGTTTTTCTATAACCCAACCCATGATGCTTGAGCACTACATCACTCAGGCTCTTTAAAGGGGATAAAGGATTAGCAATGAATGAAAAGCCTCAACCGTAGTGGGGTGAGGTTCGCAGAAAGTCGGGCGATGCCCTGAGGAGTTTAATGTAGTTTTGAAGCAATGCTTCTTGCTTCGGCAAACCAACCTCACCATAGCTGGTTGCGAATAAGTTGTGAGATGGCGGTGCTATGAGCCGCATGAATTTGTTTAACACTTATGGGCTCAATGTCCCATCTGGATCCTTAAACTATTCATGCTCATGGGGGCCCGCCATCGCATCCACACTCATAAAAAACTCTGCGGATCGACATCGATCTGCACTTTCACCGACCCGCGCGGTCGCGGCGCCTTGCCGATCATTTCGCGCAAATAGGCCTGCACATTGGTACGCGGATCACCATGCACCAGAATACGGAACCGGTGCCGGCCCCGCACCATGGCAATGGGCGCTTCGGCAGGGCCGAGCACCATCACATCCTTGGCCTGAGGCGCGGCCCCGCGCAAAGCGCGGCCATGCTGCTCGGCTTCCATACGGGTCGCCGCCGAAATGATCAGCGATGCCAAACGGCCGAAGGGTGGCATTTTCCCCCGCTCGCGCTCATCGATCTGCTTTTCATAAAATGTATCAAGATCACCGGACACAATTGCCTGCATCACCGGATGCTCCGGCTGAAAAGTTTGCAGCAATCCGACAGATTTTTTGCCGGTGCGGCCCGCGCGGCCTGTTACCTGTGATAAAAGCTGGAAGGTCCGTTCGGCCGCCCGCGGATCACCATTGGCAAGCCCCAAATCAGAATCCACCACGCCCACCAGCGTCATATTTGGGAAGTTATGACCTTTGGCAACCAATTGCGTACCGATCACGATATCGGCCTCGCCTTTGGCGATGGCATCCATTTCCAGCCGCAAACGCTTTACACCGCCCATCATATCCGATGACAGCACAATGATCCGCGCATCAGGGAAATGCGACAGCGTTTCTTCGGCAATGCGCTCGATACCCGGCCCGCAGGCAACCAGATGGTCGAAGGTTCCGCATTCAGGGCATGATTCGGGCACATGTTCATGATGCCCGCAATGGTGGCAGACAAGCTGTTTGCGAAAACGGTGTTCAACCAGCCACGCCGAACAATTACCGCACGCGAAACGATGCCCGCAAGCACGGCAAAGTGTCAGCGGCGCATATCCGCGCCGGTTCAGGAACAAAAGACTTTGTTCGCCGCGATCCAGCGTTTCCTGCATCGCCTCGATTAATGCCGGTGATAAAAACCCGCCGCGCTGGGGCGGCGATTTACGCATATCAATCGCTTTGAGTGTCGGCAGTGCCGCATCGGCATAGCGCTTGTCGAGACGCTCATATTTATACCGGCCCTCTTCGGCATTATGCCGTGTTTCAACCGATGGCGTGGCAGAAGCCAGCACAACCGGATAACCGCCCAGATGCGCGCGCACGACAGCCATGTCCCGCGCATTATAAAAGACGCGGTCCTCCTGCTTATAGGCCGCATCATGTTCTTCATCGACGATAATCAGACCCAGATTTTGAAACGGCAGAAACAGCGCCGAGCGCGCACCGGCAACAACCTGTATTTGCCCTTCGGTGACCTGCCGCCAGATACGTTCACGCATTCGCGGTGCAAGGTCGGAGTGCCACGGTGCCGGTTCGGCACCGAAACGATCGTGAAAACGCTCAAGGAATGCTTGCGTCAGCGCAATCTCCGGCAAGAGCACAAGCACCTGCTTGCCTTGGGCGACCGCTGCGGCAATCGCTTCGAAATAGACTTCCGTTTTTCCCGAACCGGTAACGCCTTCCAGAAGCGTCACGGAAAATTTCTCCTCCGAAACAGTCGCCGCCAGCCCTTCAGCCACATCGCGCTGATCGCCCATCAGCTCCGGTTTGCCAAATGATATGTCCGGTTTGGCAACCACCGGACGCGCCGGAATCTCAATTTCAGAGAACACGCCCTGCTTGCTTAAACCATCGATTACCGAGGTCGTTACGCCTGTAGCATGGGCAAGACCACTGCGCGTCCACGCCATTTGCGGTTCTTCCGCAATCTGCTCCATGACACGTTTGCGCGCATCGGTTAAACGTTCCGGCTGCGTACCGGTTGCGATAATGCCTTTGGTCGGCGGTTCGGGATCAAACGCTGTGGGTGAGCGCAGCACCATGCGCGCCACCATGCCGGGCGCGGACAATGTATATTTGGCAACCCAGTCAATAAAGCGTAACATGTCGCCGGTGACCGGCGGGCAATCAAAAACCTGGGTCACTTCGCGCAGCTTTGCAGGATCAACCGGTTTGGCATCTGGCAGATCCTCTACCACGAGACCAGAAACCTGACGCGGCCCAAGCGGCACCTGCACGATAGAGCCCAGACCAGCCTTTTGGTCAGCGCGCAACGCATAAGTGTATGGCACCGGTGATGGTGTCGGCACCAAAATACTAATCGTTTTAATTTTATTTTCCGAATCGCTCACCATAGGCGTGACCTTGCCGCGAGTTTGGTCTAAACGACAAGTAAGAACCTTCATCTTGAAACACAAAGGACAGAAATATGAAATTCTTTGTAGACACAGCCGATATTGGCGACATCCGTGAATTGAATGCAACTGGCCTTCTGGATGGCGTGACGACAAACCCGTCACTCATTCTTAAATCCGGCCGTGACATCATCGAGGTCACCAAAGAAATTTGCGCGGAAGTAGACGGTCCTGTATCAGCCGAAGTTGCTGCGACCGATTATGAAACCATCATGAAAGAAGCGGCGGTATTGTCCAAAATTGCGGACAATATCTGCATCAAGCTTCCGCTGACCATGGACGGTTTGAAAGCCTGTAAAGCGCTGACTTCCGACGGTTATAAAACAAATGTCACCCTTTGCTTCTCTGCCAATCAGGCATTGCTTGCGGCAAAGGCAGGCGCGACCTTCATCTCGCCGTTCATTGGCCGCCTTGATGATATGAACATCAACGGCATGGAGCTGATCGGCGAAATTCGCACGATCTATGATAATTACGGTTTCTCAACCGAGATCCTTGCCGCCTCAATCCGCACTGTGAACCATGTCAAGGAAGCAGCGCTGATCGGCGCTGATGTGGCAACCGTTCCGCCAGCGACACTTAAAGCGCTGGTCAAACATCCGCTCACAGACAAAGGCCTTGAGCAGTTCTTGGCTGACTGGGCAAAAACCGGACAAAATATCGCCGGCTAAGGGCGGTCTTAAATCTCGGAACTTAAACAAGCTTCGGTCGTTGCATGAATATCCTGCAATAACCGGAGCTTTTTTATGAAAACCTTTCTCATCACAGGTGCATCTTCCGGCATTGGTGCAGCCACAGCGCGCCGCGCACGCAATGCAGGTTACCGTGTTGTTCTGGCCGCGCGGTCAAAAGCAAAATTGGAAGAACTCGCCAAAGAGCTTGGCGGACCTGAATACGCGCTTCCCGTTGCCTGCGATGTGACACAGGACGGCGATCAGGAAGAACTGATCAATATCGCTGTCGAAACTTTCGGCTCGATTGATGTGGTTTTTGCCAATGCAGGTTTCGGAGCCACTGGCGCAGGAACAGCAGGCGGCGATCCGGAAAACTGGAAAGACATGATTCTGACCAATATTTACGGTTGCATCATGACGTGCCGCGCAGCGCTTGATGAAATCAAAAAATCCAAAGGCCACTTTATTTTAACCTCATCGGTCGCCGGACGGGTATCGCTCAAAGGCTCTGTTTACGGAGCCACAAAATGGGCGGTTACCGGATATGGGCGCAATTTGCACGAAGAGGTAAAGGATGACGGCATACGGGTGACATTGATTGAACCCGGCAAAGTCGACACACCATTTTTCGACGAAGGCGCAACCGAAGCGCTGCACGCCGAAGACATTGCCCAAGCGGTCATGTATGCCGTCTCACAGCCCGATCACGTCAATGTTTCGGAAATCATGGTGATGCCGAATTACGCCAAGCAAGACGACTGATTAAAAAGGCGATGCCGCATCGGGATCATCGCGCAGCGTGATCTCGCAATGTTTTTGCAGCGTGACAGTCAAATCCTGAACATCCCCGTCGAGCACTGACGTATCAATCGGCTGGCCGATTGTCATCTCGAAGGTTTTGCCCTTTTTATTGAGCAGTTCGTGAAAAATCGTCATGTCACGCAGTTCTGTGTTGCGGTGTGCCAGAAGATAGAACAGCCCCGAATTGCGCGCCTTCATATTCATCGGAATAATCGGCACTTTATAGCGTTTGGCCATTTGCAGGGCCGTTGCCATCCACGGGCGTTCCGTCAGTCCGGTTTTGGACCAATAGGCAATACGACCTGATGGAAACAGCATAATGGCGCGTTCGTCCTTGAACGCATTATTGGTCTGCACCAAAGTCTGGCGGCTTTTCGCCATTGATTTCTGGTCGGCACGCCATTCCACGGGAATAATGATTTCGGACAGCCGCTGGTTGACACGGATCGCATCGCGGTTGGCAAAGAACACCAGATCATCGCGCTTGTTCTTGATCATGTCATAAACGGCAATACCGTCGGCAATGCCGGTTGGATGGTTTGAAACAAGAATAAACCCGCCCTTTTCGGGAATGTTTTCCATTCCGCGCACAGGCACATCCAACTTGAGAAGCTGACTGACATATTCAAAGCAATCAAGACCGCTCATGCCCTGCACTTCATCAGCCATTTTCACGGCTTGCTTGTAGTGTAAAACGCTATGCAGCGGCTTTTTGATAAAAGGCCATATCCAGTGTTTAATCAGTGTGTGACCGCGTTCATTGATCAGTTGGTCAACAATGTGCAGGTCCTCGTGGCGCGCCACGCCCGCGCTACGCTGTGCCAGCATGTCGAAGAACGCCACTGAAGTCGTCTGATTTTCCATAGCCATGTGTTCCGGTTGGCATATGGTCCCCTATCGCTAATTAATGTCACAGCCTTATGACACAAGCGCATAAGCGGGAAAAGCACCTTGCGTCAATCAGAGCGAAAGGTGCTTTAAAATTTTATTTCAAGCGTTTAGCTTTAGCTGCCGTAGCCGGAAACACCTTGATAGGCAGCATTACCCCATATTTTTTTGACCGTTTCATCGCGCCCGCAGGCCTTACGGTATTTTTTATAGGCATCGGCTCGTTTAATAATACCAAAGCGCGTCAGTTGCTTTTCCTGGCTACGGTAATAATTCTGATGAAAGTCCTCGGCTGCCGTAAAGTTCGGCGCGCCTTTCACTGGTACCGGCAAGTTCTGGCCAAGCTGGTTTGACGCTTCCGCCAAAGCTGCTTCTGCGGCAGCTTTCTCATTCGGTGTGGAAGCAAATAATGCGGGCGCATACGTCATGCCGCGGTCACAAAACTGCCCGCCGCCATCGGTCGGATTGATGGTGCGCAGAAAAGTTGTCACCAGCGTTTTATAATCGGTCACATTGGAATCATAGTCGATTTTAACAACCTCATAGTGACCGGCATGGCTTTTATAGGTTGGGTTGGGCGATGTGCCGCCGGCAAAGCCCGATGTCGTGGCGACAACGCCATTTACCTTGTCAAAATCTGCTTCAACACACCAGAAACAGCCGCCCGCAACGACCACTGTTTTTGTCTCGGCAAGGGCAGCACTTGTTGCGCCCGCCGTAAAAACGGCACCGATGAGCGCCGTTCTAATCGTTGATTTAAGCATATTGGCCTCCCTTGGGAATTTGTATCTGTCTGATTTACGTTCACCCTATGCTTTAAGTTTCGCAGCGCAATTAAACTTGGTCTCAAACAAATGTGATCATGCGCCGGAGCCACCTATTTGGCGGCGGCATCCGTCAGCTTGTTCAAGGCACCGTTCATCATTTCAAAAACCTTGTCCGCACCTTCAACATCATAGCGGTCTTTAAGTTCGTCCGGTTCCAGATAGCCGATCTTGGTGGTGCCTTCAGCTTCCCAGATCAAAACCCGCAATGGCAAGTCCAGCCCGGTTTTGGGTTCAGCCTGCAAAATTGGCGTTCCAAGTTTCGGATTGCCAAAAATGACCAGCGTCATAGGGGCTAGCTCGGCATCAACGCTTTGAGCACCCGCTGCATGGTCAACACGGGCAAATACCGTTGCGCCAGCCTCATCAATCGCCGCAATCAATTGGTCCGCGGTTGTAACGACATCGGACGCGCTATCCTTGATAACCCAGTCATCGGCAAAACTGTGCCCTATCACGGCCAAGCTCATAATGCCGCTCATTGCTGCGGTTTTCAGAAATGTTTTGATCGGCATTTTTCTCTCCATTTGAACATAGGAACTTTGCCATGAACATGGAGCGCACGTCACTGAAATCAAATCACACTGGTGTGAAGAGAAGGATGAAAGATAAATGGCGCACCACACAAACCATTAGGTATTGACC
The DNA here is from genome assembly GCF_001293565.1 of Ahrensia marina. GTDB lineage: Bacteria > Pseudomonadota > Alphaproteobacteria > Rhizobiales > Rhizobiaceae > Ahrensia > Ahrensia marina. The sequence continues at coordinate 36,327 of NZ_JXMU01000017.1, forward strand.
TAACTATTGATAAGTGATAGTTAGGCATATGCCTAAATTAGATCAGCCTATAGAACATACTTTCAACGCACTTTCCGACCCGACGCGGCGTGCAGTGATTCAGACATTAAGCAACGGTCCGGCATCAGTCTCGCAACTCGCCGGTTCATTCAGCATGGCGTTGCCATCATTCACCCAGCATCTCGGTGTTCTGGAAAATGCAGGTCTTATTGTGTCGCACAGAGAAGGACGCTCACGTATCTGCTCGTTAAATCCCGCAGCTTTGCAAAATGCAGAAGATTGGCTCGCTTCATCGCGGCGTCAGTGGGAGGCGCGTCTGGATCGCTTTGAAGCCCATTTAGCGAATATGAAAGAGGAAAAATCAAATGAGTGAACACGCAAACAGTGCCGCATCAGCATGGGCCACATGGCCTTTAGAGAGAGAAGTTGTCATTGCGCGTGTCGTGGATGCAGACCGGCAAACCGCTTTCCGCGCGTGGTCGGATCCGACACAAATCGTCAAATGGTTCGGCCCCGAAGGTTTTGAACTTGAAACCCATGAGATCGACATATGTGCGGGCGGCGTATGGCGGTTTGATATGAAGGCACCGGACGGAACGCTATATCCAAACCGCATGGAGTTTCTACGTATTAAAGAGCCAAACCTGATCGAACTAAGCCACGGTACCGACAGCGATGACGATCCTGATCGTTTCCAGATGCTTGTGACCTTTGACGAACAGAGCAACGGCAAAACGGTCGTTACATTACGCCAGATGCATCCGACAGCGGAGCGTCGTAACATTGTTATCGGATTTGGCGCGGTTGAATATGGTGCCCAGACACTGGATAAGCTTGCTGGTCACATTGCGAGAAAATCTGCCGCTGCATAGCAGCGACGGCAAAAAATACGATTATGAACGCCGTTTACACGCGGCGTTCAACCATCATCTTTTTGAGCTCAGTACACGCGACGCCCGCAGCAGCAACGCTGCGAGGACGCGCAAACAATAAATTGCGATTGCCTTTTATACGCGCCGCTCGACCATCATTTTCTTGACTTCCGCGATCGCCTTCGTCGGGTTCAGGCCTTTCGGACACGCTTGGGCGCAGTTCATACATGCAGCGCCCGCAGATACGAAGTATCGAGGACGTGCAAATCAAAAACAAAGATTATGAACAGCGCTTACACGCGGCGCTCGACCATCAGCCTTTTGACTTCGGCACACGCGGCGCCCGCAGCAGCAACGCTGCGAGGACGCGCAAACAATAAATTGCGATTGCCTTTTATACGCGCCGCTCAACCATCATTTTCTTGACCTCCGCAATCGCTTTCGCCGGGTTCAAGCCTTTCGGGCACGCCTGCGCGCAGTTCATGATCGTATGGCAACGATACAAACGGAACGGGTCTTCCAGATCGTCCAGACGTTCACCGGTTGATTCGTCACGTGAATCAATCAGCCAGCGATAGGCTTGCAGCAGTACCGCAGGGCCGAGATAGCGGTCGCCGTTCCACCAATAGGACGGGCAGGACGTTGAACAGCAAGCACATAAGATACATTCATAAAGGCCGTCCAGTTTCTGGCGGTCTTCATGGCTCTGCTTCCATTCTTTTTCAGGCGCAGGCGTCGTTGTTTTAAGCCACGGCTCGATTGAACGGTGCTGGGCGTAAAAATTTGTCAGGTCCGGCACAAGATCTTTGACAACCGGCAGGTGCGGCAAAGGATAGACTTTCACCGTACCGTTAACTTCGTCCATACCCTTGGTACAGGCGAGCGTGTTGGTGCCGTCAATATTCATCGCGCAGGAACCGCAAATACCTTCGCGGCATGAACGGCGCAGCGTCAACGTCGGGTCGATCTTGTTTTTGATATATAAAAGACCGTCGAGCACCATCGGGCCGCAATCATCCATATCAACATGATAGGTGTCGATTGTCGGATTGGCATCATCGTCCGGCGACCAGCGATAGATACGGAATTCACGAATATTCTTCGCACCTTCCGGCTTCGGCCATGTCTTGCCTTCCGACATGGTGGAATTTTTTGGAAGTGTCAGTTCAGCCATTAATTCGTCCTCAATACACCCGTGCTTTCGGCGCGATTTTCGCCAGATCAATGCCAGGCTTCAAAAGATCAGTGTGAACGCCGCGATATTTAAGCGTCACCTCGCCGCTGTCAGAAACCCAGCTAAGTGTGTGCTTGCGCCAGTTTTCATCATCACGTCCCGCAAACGGGCCATCCACATAGTCTTCACGCGCATGGCTACCGCGGCTTTCTTTACGCGCTTCGGCGCCGTAAACCGTCGTGATCGCATTGGCCATCAGGTTTTCAAGCTCCAGCGTTTCCACCAGATCAGAATTCCAAATCATAGAGCGGTCCGTGACCTTCAGATCGGTAAGACCTTTATAGGCTTCGTCCATCCGGCGGCATCCGCTTTCCAATGTTTCCTGCGTGCGGAACACGGCTGCGTCTTCCTGCATGATTTTCTGCATGGTCAGGCGCAGTTCGGCCGTTGGTGTGCCGCCATTGGCATGGCGCAGACGGTCAAAACGCTCCATGATTTTATCGCAGGATTTCTCATTGATGTCAGGGATTGCGCTTTCGCGGTCAATCACTTCGCCCGCACGGATCGCCGCTGCACGGCCAAACACAACGAGGTCGATTAGTGAGTTGGAACCCAAACGGTTCGCCCCGTGAACAGAGGCACAGCCCGCTTCGCCCACAGCCATAAGGCCCGGTGTGACACGGTCCGGTTCGTCAGCGGTCGGATTGAGCACTTCGCCCCAATAATTGGTCGGAATACCACCCATATTATAGTGAACCGTCGGCAGAACCGGGATCGGCTCTTTGGTCACATCCACACCGGCAAAAATCTTTGCGGATTCAGAAATGCCCGGCAAACGTTCATTTAGAACCGCAGGGTCAAGGTGATCGAGATGCAGGAAGATATGGTCCTTGTCTTTGCCGACACCACGCCCCTCGCGGATTTCCATTGTCATACAGCGCGACACAACATCGCGTGATGCCAGATCTTTCGCCGATGGCGCATAGCGCTCCATAAAGCGCTCGCCTTCAGAGTTGACGAGATAGCCGCCTTCGCCGCGCGCGCCTTCGGTAATCAGACAGCCCGCGCCATAAATGCCGGTCGGGTGGAACTGGACAAATTCCATATCCTGAAGCGGCAGACCCGCACGCGCAATCATGCCGCCGCCGTCACCGGTGCAGGTATGCGCCGATGTTGCCGAGAAATAGGCGCGGCCATAACCGCCAGTCGCCAAAACAACCATTTTGGCCGAAAAGCGGTGGATCGTGCCGTCATCAAGGTTCCATGCGACAACGCCTGTGCATGTGCCGTCATCATCCATGATCAGATCAAGCGCGAAATATTCAATAAAGAACTCCGCATTGTGCTTGAGGCTCTGGCCGTAAAGTGTGTGCAAAATCGCGTGGCCGGTCCGGTCAGCCGCAGCACAGGTGCGCTGTACGGGCGGTCCCTCGCCGTAATTCTGCATATGGCCGCCAAACGGGCGCTGATAGATTTTGCCTTCTTCATTTCGGCTGAACGGAACGCCGTAATGCTCCAGCTCGTAGACCGCCTTTGGCGCTTCCATGGCCAGATATTGCATGGCATCGACATCGCCAAGCCAGTCTGAACCTTTGACCGTATCATACATATGCCACTGCCATGAATCCGGCGTCATGTTTTTGAGCGATGCGGCAATACCGCCCTGCGCGGCAACAGTGTGCGAGCGTGTCGGGAACACTTTTGAGATACAGGCCGTTTTAAAGCCTTGCTCGGCCATGCCGAGAGCTGCGCGCAAACCTGCGCCGCCGGCACCGACAACAACAACATCAAATTTATGATCTTCAAACTTATAGGCCTTGCCGGTGCTTCCGGCCGCCTTTGTTTCCTGCTTGCTCATTAGTTGGCGAAACCCATTTTTAGAATGGCAAAGATGCTCGCGGCACCGATGACAAAAGTGAAAAAGATATTGAAGATCAACAGCGCGAATTTTGTGCTTTCTGTATGAATATAATCTTCAATGACAACCTGCATACCAAGCTTGGCATGATACAGGCCGCTCAAAACAACGAGCAGTAGAACGATCGCAACAAACGGGCTGCCAAGCGTTGCCCGCACAGCTTCATAGGGCTGCCCGATGGTTGTTATGACAATCCAGATAAAAGCCAGTAGCAAGGGCAGATTGGCAAGGGCTGTCAGGCGCTGGCGCCAGAAGTGTTCGGTACCGGACTTGGCCGCACCAAGGCCGCGAACGCGTTTAAGAGGTGTTAGCATGCTCATATCTTATCCCCTCAAGTAACGCTGTAACCCACGATCCAGATCAGGACCGTAATGACGATGGATGCGACCATCGATGCATACGCAAGCTTGGTTGATGTCTGTTTCGACATTAGCGAGCCCGTATCCCAGACAAAGTGACGAAGGCCGCCAAGCATATGAAGCACCAAAGCCCATGTGTAGCCGAACATGACAAGAATGCCGAACCATGAAGCAAAAAAGCCGTTTACCCAGTTAAAATAGGCTTCACCGGTTGCAGCGGCAATCAGCCACCAGGCAACCAACAGCGTGCCGGCGTAAAGCGCACATCCGGTAATACGGTGCATGATCGACATGACCATTGTCGGAATAGGCTTATAAATAGAAAGATGCGGTGATAGCGGCCGCTTGGACTGCGCAGACGTCGAAGACACGAGAAATCCCCCGAGTTAAACCATAAGGGCAATCACAAAATTGCCACCTTTGTTGCAGTCTTTAACCCCGATATTCGAGCGCGTCAAAGACCTGAACCGTTTGAAACCGCACAATCGGTAAAAAACCGCACCAAAGTATATAATACCAATCGTTAATTTAGGCGCGGAATAGCAAAATCAAGGACATAAACACCCGTGATTATTGCCTAAACATGCATTTAGCGTCGGCAGTCCGTCGGTACTTTGCCGCTGACAAACCAACTCGCAGTACGGCCCGCAAAAACAAGCGCATAGCCCGCCTTGCCATAACGTTCGCGCTGGCCGGGGGGATCGGCGGGCAATTCTGTATCAACGCCGCGCGAATCTGTGACATGCAAATTGGAGCCTGAACGGCGCACTGTCATGCTGACACCGTCGGTACAGCGCCACGTCGCTTGAGCAGGCTGCGCAGAGGTCGAAATGCCACTGCCTGATGAAGAACAAGCAGCAAGACCCAGTAAAGGCACAAGAACGGCCAAAGGAGCGAATTTGATAGATATGCGATTCATCCGGTCAAAATATAATTTTGTATAGCGTGGCGCAATAGGCGGATCGCCGCAAGCAGACATAAGATTAAAAGCTTGCGGTTTGCGCAATAAATCTTAGTTTGGCGTCGTGTAAAGGAAATCAGTTTGCTCTCCATCTTCCTCGCCGTTTTACCGGTCTTTATCCTGATTGCCGTTGGTTATGGCGCCGTGCGTTTGAACTATGTTCCGGACACGGTGGGCGATGCCCTTAACAGTTTTGCCGTAAAAGTTGCGGTGCCAGTGCTGTTGTTTCGCGCCATGCTCAATCTTGATTTTGCGGCAGCGTTTTCACCCCCCGCACTGGTCGGATTTTACACCGGCGCTTTTTGCTGTTTTGTCCTTGGCATTATTCTGGCGCGTAAAATTTTCAAGCGCCGCCCGGGCGAAGCCGTATCGGTTGGCTTTGCAGCGACATTTTCCAATTCGGTTCTCCTCGGGCTTGCCATTATAGAGCGCTCTTTTGGATCGGACGCATTGACGCCGGCATTTGGTATTATCGCCTTTCACGCACCAAGCATTTACATTCTTGGCATGGTGACAATGGAGTTGATGCGCCGTGATGGCAAAAGCCTGGGCAGCACACTTGTAACCGCAGGCAAATCCATTCTCGCCAATTCCCTGATGATCGCCATATTGATCGGCGCGGCCTTTAATTTAGTTGGCATCACCCTGCCCGAGCCGGTCATGTCAGCCGTCGATATGATCGCAACAGCCGCCATTCCCGTCGCACTGGTCGGCATTGGCGCGGCCATGACCCGCTATAAAATCAGCGCCGGCCTGTCTGAAAGCATGCTGGTGGCCTGCCTGTCATTGATGGTGCATCCGGCCATTGCATTTGGCTTGACGCATTATGTCTTCGCGCTGGAGCCGCAGACGGTACGCGCCGTCGTCGCGCTTGCTGCCATGCCGCCCGGTATGAATATCTATATTTTCGCGGTGATGTATGATCGCGCGGTTAATCTGGCCGCATCAGCCTTTTTGGTCTGCACAGCATTATCGGTGTTTACCGCAACGCTCTGGCTTTATGTTCTCAGCGTGACCATTCCGGCCTGATTACTGCGGCGGTCTTTGCCCCGAACCTGATACGGGCCGGATTGCATATGCGCAAGACGTACACAATTGCGCCCTTCCGATTTGGCACGATAAAGCGCGATATCGGCTAGCCGTGCCGCATCTGAAAAACTGGAGCGTGCACTCCACAATGAGACGCCGATACTCACCGTTACCGCTTTGTCATCAATAACCGGGTGCGTGAGTTGCGAAAACGCGCCGCAGACATAATCAGCGGCCAGCTTGGCTGTTTCGTCATTGGCATTATACAAAATGAGGTTGAATTCTTCTCCGCCCATGCGCGAGACGATCGATTGCTCGATATCCAGCTTTTTCAGCAATCGCGCGCAGGCGATCAGAACCTCGTCACCCGAGTTATGGCCATAAGTGTCATTGACCTGTTTGAAATGATCAATATCCAGAGCGAGAACCGCGTGACTATTTACGCCCTCTGCCAGTGCTTCTTCAAATTTTGGCAGCTTTGCTTCAACGCCGCGCCGGTTGAGCAGACCAGTTAAGGTATCAGTTTCACTCGTGCGCCGCAGACTAAAAACAATTGTCGTCATAAACATTGTTAGCAATGCCATTGCGATACACAGCCCCGCGACTGAAGACGTAAATTGCAATGTGAGCGATGTCATTGAGTTGGCATAATTCTCTACGGTAAGACGGTCACTTTCAATCCATAGAATTGCCCCTGCACGAAGCGGAAAATGCAGCGCGGTAACAATGGTCAGCCCATAAATTATTTGGTCAATCTTGCGTTTTTTAACTTTCCAAATGGAGACAATCGGATAGCCCAGAATGAATGTTCCAAAGACATTAACCGCAAATGTCCGCTTGAAAATATGGTCGTCGATATATGAGTAATATGCGGAAATAAGAATTGAGCACACAAACATGGTCACAAGCGGCAAAAATTGCGTTCGCTTGGTATAATGCAGCGACAGTGCCGAGGCAAAAAGTGCCGCCATAGCCATATAGGCAATATTAGCGGGCATGTAATTAAGGGTTTCTGGAAACAGATTTCGCAGGAAGTCGAAGATAAAGCCGAAAGCGCCAAACAGATAGGACGCGGAAAAAACCAAAGCTGATACGTGCTCTCTTGCATAATGATACACAAGATAGAACCCAAGTGAAAACACCAAGAATATTAGTGGGCTTATAAGTTGGAAATATGATTGGTCGTCCACAATTACCCCCGCTTCTATTACCGGAGAGTAACGCAAAATCCTGCATTAGGTTTTAACGATTGCAGATAATTAACATGTACCGATCAACATGGTTTACACTTTCTAAAAGAAAACACCGCGATGCACTACGGGCAATAAAAAAAACCCGCTTCGCACGGGGCAAAACGGGCTTTCTTAAACGTCAAATCACAAAGTTTTAAATCTTGCGGATATCCACAAAGTGGCCCGCAATCGCCGCCGCTGCTGCCATTGCAGGCGACACAAGGTGCGTGCGGCCCTTAAAACCCTGACGGCCTTCAAAGTTTCGGTTGGATGTCGACGCGCAGCGCTCTTCCGGTTTCAAGCGGTCATCGTTCATCGCAAGACACATTGAACACCCCGGCTCACGCCAGTCAAAACCGGCCTCGATAAATATCTTATCAAGCCCTTCGGCTTCCGCCATTTCTTTAACGATACCAGAGCCCGGAACGATCATCGCATCAACGCTTGATGCGACTTTCTTGCCTTCAACCACTTTGGCAACGGCGCGCAAATCTTCAATACGCCCATTGGTGCAGGATCCAATAAAGACACGGTCCAGTGTGATGTCCGTGATTTTGGTGCCCGGCTTAAGACCCATATATTCCAAGGCACGCCATTTGGATGCACGTGCATTGGCATCCTTGATGTCATCCGGATTAGGCACTTCACCTTCAACCGAAATCACATCTTCAGGCGAAGAGCCCCAGGAAACGATTGGCGGCAAATTGGCCGCGTCCAGCACAACAACCTTGTCGTAATGCGCACCTTCATCGGTGTGCAATGTTTTCCAGTAATCCATAGCCATGTCGAGCGCGGCACCTTTCGGTGCGCGTGGCTTGTCTTTGATATAATCAAAAGTCTTCTGATCGGGCGCGATAAGACCGGCGCGCGCACCGCCTTCGATCGTCATATTACAAACGGTCATGCGGCCTTCCATGGAAAGCGCTTCAATCGCCTCACCGGCAAATTCAATCACATGGCCGGTACCGCCGGCTGTGCCGATTTCACCGATGATTGCCAGGATAATGTCTTTTGCGGTTACATTTTCCGGTGCTACGCCATCAACACGCACCAGCATGTTTTTGGCCTTCTTCTGGATCAGCGTTTGCGTCGCCAGCACATGCTCGACCTCTGACGTACCGATACCGTGCGCAAGCGCGCCGAATGCGCCATGCGTGGATGTGTGGCTGTCACCGCAAACAATGGTCATGCCCGGCAGTGTAAAGCCCTGCTCCGGTCCGACAATGTGAACAATACCCTGACGCCTATCATTTTCCGAATAATATTCAACACCGAAGTCGGCAGCATTTTTCGCAAGTGCTTCCACCTGAATGCGGCTCTGTTCGTTCTTGATACCAAGATGACGGTCCGGCGATGTCGGCACATTGTGGTCCACAACAGCCAGTGTTTTATCCGGAGCGCGCACCGTGCGGTTCGTCATGCGCAAGCCTTCGAAAGCCTGCGGGCTTGTTACTTCATGCACAAGATGGCGATCAATATACAGAAGGCATGTGCCATCATCTGCCTGATGAACAAGGTGATCATCCCAAATTTTATCATAAAGCGTGCGCGGTCCGGCCATAGCGTGTCGTCCTGAATATACAGTGAATTAATTAGCGCTGATATGCACCCTAGTTAAGGGGTCGGTCAAGGCCACCAAGAGCACTTGACGTGCATGTGATAATTGGAGCATGAGCAGTTTTTAAGGCACTTGTGAGGCAGGCGATTTATGTTCATTTTTGAAGCTGCTGCTATGCTTGCCGCCTTGGCATGGGCCTTTACCAGCATTTTATCTGCCGATCCGGCCAAACATTTAGGCGCAATCGCGTTTAACCGCTGGCGCATGACAATGGTGTTTATCGCGCTTGCCACATGGGTCACATTGTTTGGCAGTTGGTCCAGCATTACCGGTGAAACATTCTGGCCCTTATTCTGGTCCGGCTTTATCGGCATTTTCCTTGGCGACACGGTTTTGTTTTTGACCATGAACCGCATGGGCCCGCGCCGGACTGCGATTTTGTTTTCGATGAACGCGCCAATGTCTGTTGTGCTCGGCTATCTTTTTCTGGACGAAGCATTGGCACCGCAAACCTTTTTGGGGGTCATCATCACCATTTGCGGCGTGATTTTAGCCATCATTTTTGGCAAGCGTAAAACCCAGCTCCACAAATGGGAAAGTGTCACCGGTTCGCTTTGGGTCGGCATATTGTTCGGCACGTTGGCCGCATTGGCTCAGGCACTTGGCGCACTGATCGCACGGCCGGTTATGGAAAGCGGCGTTGACCCTGTCGCCGCATCCGCTTTGCGGGTGGGTACCGCATCACTCGGCCTGCTGGCTTTGATGTTTCTGCCTTACAAGAACTTGAAGCAAACAAACCCCGGCACAGTTTCAATCTGGGCGCAGGTCGCTCTGTCCGGCCTCCTTGGCATGGGACTTGGCATGACGCTGTTGCTGTTTGCGCTGTCAGGCGGGAAAGTCGGCGTTATCACAACATTATCGGCCACCACGCCCGCGCTCCTGTTGCCTATTTTATGGTGGCGCACAAAAGAGGCACCGGCGCTTGGCGCGTGGATTGGCGCCATTCTTGTGGTGCTTGGCAGCGCCCTTATCTTTAACGGCTAGGCTGAGAGTTTTCCCTGCCGGAATTGTTCAGCGTTCTTGCGATTTACGCATTTTCTTTTCGATCTGGCGCAAGCCGAGGGACAATCCGATTGTCAGTACCAGATAGATATAGGCAACAATCGAATAGGTTTCGAAAAACCGGAAAGAGCCGGACGCATAGACCTTGCCCATCTGCGTCAGATCAGCAACGCCAAGCACGGACACAAGCGAAGAATCTTTCACCATTGCAACAAAATCATTGCCGAGCGGCGGCAAAATAGTGCGGATGGCCTGCGGAAAGACAATCAGGCGAAACCGCTGCCAGGGCGACAGGCCAAGCGCTTCGGCCGCTTCTACCTGCCCTTCATCAACCGAAAGAATACCGGCGCGAAATACTTCGGCAATAAAAGCGGAATAGCCGATCATCAGCGCCAGAATTGCCCGCCATATCAGCGGAATATCGCGGGTGCGGAACTCGCTTGTTATGCCGGCCTGCTGCAAGGGCTGTGTGACCGTATCGATAAGCCAGGCAAGAGCAGGCGCGCCGACAAAGGCAATATAAAAAAGCAGAACCAGCATCGGAATGCCGCGGATGACCTCGACATAAAACCGGGCGATTTGCCTGAGGACAATCGATTTTGAGAGCCCCATCAGCGCGAAAATCAAGCCCAGCAATGTCGCCAGCGCAAAGCCGACCAGCGTGACAAAGACGGTAATATATACGCCTTTGGAAACAGCATTGGCGATTTGCGTATAAAGACCATTGGTTGCAATGACATAGGCGATCGCAACGGCAATCAGCCCGAGAGCAACCAGCCAATAGGGAAAGTCGCCCGACTTTTTGCCCGGCGACTTGTGTTTTTCAGGGTTCAACAATTGCGGCTATATCCGGCTTTATTCGCCAAGCTTGTAGTCAAGGAACCATTTTTTATTAAGCGCATCAATCGTGCCGTCGGCCTTCATGGACGCAATCGCCGCGTTGACCGGCTCCACATATTCAGAGCCTTTCGGGAAAATAAAACCGAAATTGTCTGTGCCGAGTGCTTCGTCATAGAGCTTCAAACCACCGTCAGAGGCTTCGACATAACCTTTACCGGCAACACCGTCGGTTAGAACCACATCAACATCACCGGCGCGCAATGCCTGCACCGTTGCGCCGAATGTTTCCATCAACTTGATACGCGGGTTGGCTTCATCGCCGTCAAGCACGTCATAAACCGCGGTGTAAAACGGTGTTGTGCCGGGCTGTGCGCCCACCAAACCGTCTTCAAATGCGGCAAAGCTTTTAGAATCGGTAAAACGGTCTTCGTCGGCGCGAACCAGCATGAACATTTCAGACACCATGTAGGAATCCGAAAAGTCGACTTTTTCCTTGCGGTCTTCTTTGATTGAAATGCCTGTCATGCCCATGTCGTACTGGCCGTCGGAGACAGCCTGAATCATCGCATCCCATGAGGTATTCTGATATTCGATAGTAGCGTTCAGACGCTTGCCGATTTCTTCAACAGCATCATATTCCCAGCCGATCTGCTCGCCCGTTTTCGGGTCAATAAACTGAAGCGGCGGATAGGCATTTTCAGTCACAACAGTGATTGTCTTGCCGCCAAGATCAGGCAGGTCCTGCGCTGAAACACTGGGTACAACGGCAAGGGAAACAGCCAGAGCTGCCATAGATAAAAATAGGCGTTTGGTAATCATCAATAGTCTCCATCTGTCACAAAGAGAGTGGCTGTTTTCAGCTTATGCACAAAATGGACCGCGATGATATTCTGCGCAAGGTCTAACACCCGGATTCAACAAAAAAGGCGAACCTTTCGGTACGCCTTTCTTTCAAATTCGCAATTTACAAAAGACTTATGCGTCTTTGTTTTCTGCCGCTGCATTTGCTTCAGCTTCGGCTGCTGCGGCATCTGCTGCTGCTTTTTCAGCCGCAAGTGCTTCTGCTGCGGCAACTTTTTCCGCTTCCAAAGCCGCTTTCTGGTCAAGCATCGCCTGACGCTCAAGATCATTCAAACGCTTGGCGCGAACGCCGGTATTTTCTGTAATACGGGCTTTCTTACCGCGCAGGTTGCGCATGTAGTAAAGTTTCGCACGGCGTACTTTACCGCGGCGGACAATCTCAACAGCCTCAACCAAAGGTGAGTACATCGGGAACACACGCTCCACGCCTTCACCGTAAGAAATCTTGCGTACTGTGAAGTTTTCAGAAAGGCCGGCACCTGAACGGGCAATGCAAACGCCTTCGTAAGCCTGCAAACGTGTGCGCTTACCTTCTGTAACGCGAACCTGTACGCGAACAGTATCACCTGGAGAAAATTCCGGGAATGTGCGTTTTTCTTCGATCTTGGCGCGCTGCTCTTTTTCGAGCTGCTGAATGATATTCATCTGTCTATTCCTGTTCTTTTGAACCGCCAGAGCGCTCGACGAACGGCCCACAATAATCTTATCGTGCAGCCTGACCTTAAGGGTCGGAGCGGTAGTCATGCTCGTAATTGCTAAATGACGTAATACCGGATCTTTGCCCGATTTGAGCGCGCACATACATCAGTTAAGTGGCTTTGTCACCTATTTAGCTGCATTTTTATTGCGATAGGCTTGCCAAAGGTCCGGACGGCGTTCTTTGGTGAGCTCTTCGGCCTGTTTGCGCCGCCATTCTTCCACTTTGCCGTGGTTGCCCGATGACAATATATCCGGAATATTCAAACCCGCCCAGATGGCAGGCCGCGTATAATGCGGATGTTCCAACAAGCCGGTCTCAAAGCTTTCAGTCTCGCCGGAAATGTCATTGCCCATGACGCCGGGCAACAGCCGCACAACAGCGTCGAGCAGTACCTGAGCTGCCACTTCACCGCCCGATAAGATATAATCGCCGATTGAAACCTCTTCGAGGTCACGCGCATCAATCACCCGCTGGTCAAGTCCTTCAAAACGCCCGCAAACGATCACCACGCCCGGCCCGTCCTTGATTTCGCGCACACGCTCCTGTGTCAGCGGCTTGCCGCGCGGGCTCATCATCAGGCGCGGACGCGGATCATCCGGCAGGGACACGCTGTCGATCGCGCGGCCCACAACATCGGCGCGCAAGACCATGCCCGCCCCGCCGCCTGACGGCGTGTCATCCACATTCTTGTGTTTGCCTTCGGCAAAATCGCGGATTTGCGTGACCTCCAGATCCCACACACCGTTTTCCAGCGCCCGCCCCGCCAGTGAATGGCCAAGCGTGCCGGGAAACATGTCCGGATATAGCGTGAGAACCGATGCACGAAAGCTCATTGCTTTGCACCTTCGCCGTCAAAGCCCTCATTATCCGAATCGTTTTCACGTTCCTTGGAGCCTTCCGGCGGAACAATGATCTCCTTCGGCGGCATAAGCGTAATCGCCCAGCGCTCCATATCAATGGTCGGCACAACCGCTTTGGTGAACGGATAAAGCTCTGTTTTGTTTGAAAGACCACCATTCTCATTCAGCATGGCGATTTCAACCATATCGCCTGCCCCGAAATTCGGCACTGCCATGACCGCCCCGATATGATTGCCCTTGGCGTCAAGCACATCCATGCCGATCAGATCGTCGACATAAAACTCATCATCGTCCAGCGCATCATCGGGTAATTGCGACCGGTCGATAAAAAGCTCGGTGCCGTTGAGCGCTTCGGCAGCCGTGCGGTCTTTGACCTGCTTGAACGATACAACGACGACATTTTTCGCCATCCTTATATCGCTTACATCAAACGCACGGCCATCTTCGGCATATAAAGTGCCGTAATCACCCAGCGCTTCTGGGTCGGCCGTATAGCTTTTCACACGGCACTGGCCTTTGATACCATGCGCGGCACCAATGACGCCAAGAAGAACCGGATTTTCAAGATCGTTTTTACTCATACCGACCGGATAATGGTTTTTGAGGTTCAAGCCAATAGAGCAGATTTCAAAATGGTGAATAGCAAGAAAGTTTAAATATTCGGCACTCTTTAAAGCACTTCATCATAAAGCTGTGCCAATTGCAGTATGCGATATCAGGAAGCAACAGTGTGAAAGGAGGGCCAATATGATTTTATTTACAGCATTTGTCGTAACGGTAGCGCTCTTGCTTACACCGCTTGCTGCCGCGTTCCGTGTGGCTTTGTTTTATGCATTGATCATCTACATAATCTTGTGGTTGGAACCGCCATCGCGCCATGAAGGCGTCAATTATACACTCGGAATGCTGTTTCTTGGACTCATCCTTTTCGCGCAGTTTTCCCTCATTATAATTCGCGTACTTGTGCGTGAGTTTCGCGCTAAAGGTATGGTAGAACTCAAACCATACCCTGCTTCACCAATATTCTTCTATACCGACCTTTTGCTTGCCTGCAGTTTGGGCGGGCTCATCGGCGCCAAGATTTTCATTGCCATCGCGTGGACTTTGAGTACGGGTGACGGCGGCTTCAATGCACATTATTTGGTTACACTAATCGGCTTCACCCTCTTCTCGGGCACGTTGTGGCTGCTGGTGGTGATGTTCAAAAAGCATGGCCAATCACAATCAATTCTCATTGTTTCAGTATTTGCCGCGATATTTTTCTACCTGGCTATATTGTCGGTACTGGGTTCATTTTATCCAAGATATGTTGTCGGCAACGCAGCGAAAATAGCACGTGATAATCCTTACTGCATAATCCTCGAAAAACGGGGAACGACCGCCGAAGCGCTGGAAGAGTTTACCTTTTTCACGATGGACAAACAGCGGTACAACTACCATGCGACACTGACTGTGCATCGTGATGGTGAACGCTCACAATATTACTGGTCATACAGGTACGGGCGGTTCGTCAAAGACAAATTCACAACCCAACGCCAATGTAGTCCAATTCTTCACTTTGGCGAAAAACTCACCAAATACTCTTAAAGCGAGTCATCCGCTTCAAAAGAAGAGCCAGTAAAATTGCAACGATGCGGTAACCTTGCTGCGGTAGATTTGGCTCATGAACAAAGACCTGACCAACGCATCGCTTCTGCCCGCATCGCCAAAGCTTTTGGCGCATCGTTCCGCATGGCTAAAAAAACTGGCTCAGGAAAGGCGGCTGTCCGGCCATACAATTGAGGCCTATGAGCGCGACACACGCCAGTTTCTGTTTTTTATATCGGAACATGTCGGCGACACTGCTGATTTAAAATCAGTTGCCAATTTAAAGCCTATGGATTTGCGCGCTTTCCTCACGCGCCGCCGCCAAAATGGTGCAGGCGCACGCACATTGGGACGCGGCCTTGCCGGTGTGCGCTCGTTTCTGCGTTATCTGGAAAGCGCCGGTCTTGCCAATGCGACAGCAGCAAGCGCCATGCGCGCGCCGCGCCAGCCAAAATCCCTGCCCAAACCACTGACCGCATCCGATGCCATGCGTGTTGTTGCGGACGCCGACCAACTGGTTGAAGAGCCATGGGTGCGGGCGCGCAACATCGCTGTCTTGACGCTGCTTTATGGCTGTGGCCTGCGCCTTGGCGAAGCGCTTTCGCTCGATGGCACGGCCTTGCGCGACAGCACGGCAAAATCCATCGCGATCACCGGTAAAGGCAGCAAAACCAGAACCGTGCCGCTATTGCCGGTCGTGTTTAAAGCCGTCGAACAATACCGGCAGCTTTGCCCCTATAATCTTCATGAAGGCGCGCCAATGTTTCGCGGCGTTCGCGGCGGGGCTTTACAGCCCGCTGTCCTGCAACGTGATATGCGGCGTCTGCGCGGCGCACTGGGTTTGCCCGATAGCGCGACGCCGCACGCTTTGCGCCACTCCTTTGCAACCCATCTTTTGGCATCGGGGGGAGATTTGCGTACCATTCAGGAGCTTTTGGGCCATGCCAGCCTATCAACAACACAGGTCTATACCGGCGTTGACACCAAACATTTGCTCGATGCCTATCGCACCGCTCATCCGCGCGCCTGATTTTTTGAAGTTCAGACAATCGAAGCTTTTGCTTTAACCAAATAATCGTCTTTTCATGCGTAATGTGCTTCCATGAAAACACATCATACACGCACCGCCGCGATTGCAGATCGCCTGTCAGACGCCTCAATCATTATCATAGGCGCCATTCATGCGACTGTCTTTGCGATCACCATGCTGCTGGCATTTACTGTCACACAGGCAAAAGCCGAGGCTTCAGAAAAAAGCTGCGGCGGCAATAATCTCATGCAAAAAATCGCTGCGCAAAACCCTGAGCGCTTTAAAGCCATTGAAGATGAAGCGTCAAAAGTGCCGTTTGGCGAGGGGCTTTTGTTCAAGCTGGAAAAAGACGGTGTTGCCCCCTCTTATCTGTTTGGCACGATGCATATGACAGATCCGCGTGTTGTCTCATTGCCGCCCGCGGCCGATGCGGCGCTTGATGATGCTGACATCGTCGCGATTGAAAGCACAGAAATTCTCGACCCTGCGGCTGCACAGATGGCCTTAATGTCCAAGCCTGAACTGACCATGTTTGTCGGCGAAAAACGTCTTTCTGATTTTCTGGATGAGGCAGGCAAAGCTGTTCTGACCAAGGGGCTGGCCGAGCGCGGGATGCAGCTTGCCTTGATTGAACGGATGAAACCCTGGTTACTGACCGGCATGTTTGCCCTGCCCGAATGTGAGTTTGAACGCAAACAGGCAGGCGAATCCTTCCTTGATCTTGCGCTGGCAGAGCGTGCTGAACGCGATGGCAAGGAACTTGTCGGCCTTGAAACCCTGCTGGAACAGTTCAACGCGATGGCATCCCTGCCGATGGAGTTTCACGTTCAGGGCCTTATCGACACATTAGCGCTTGGCGATACGGTCAAGGATGTTACCGAGACAATGATCGTCCTTTATACTGAAGGCAAAACCGGCACCGTGTGGCCGATGCTGCGCGCTGTGGCGGAAGATGCCGGACAAGCTGATATTTCTGCCAGCGAAGGCTATGCGAAATTTGAAGAAACCATGGTCACCACGCGCAATAAAACAATGCTGGAACGTTCAATGCCACTTTTGGAGCGCGGCAATGCTTTCATCGCGGTGGGCGCACTGCATTTGCCGGGCGCAGAAGGTTTGGCCCAGCTTTATCAGGATGCCGGCTACACAGTCACAGCCATTCGATAAACTCCGATTCACTCCCAAAAGTTGAAAATTGGGAACCTTTTTATCCAGCCGCTGTTATTGGGGCATAAAAAGGAGAATATCATGGTTGACGAAAAGCGGGATACAACAGTCGTAAAGTCAGGCGGTAGCGGCGGATGGATCGTTGCTGTGCTTATTTTGCTCGCTGTCATTGGTGTCGGCGCCTATTTTTATACCGGTGGCGGTGCTGACGGAACACAAGACGTAAATATCAGTGTTGATGTGCCCGATGCAGTTGAAGAAGCTGTGCCGGACGCTCCGGCTCCGGATTCTAATTAATCAGCGCAATACATTTATGTATCAAAGGCCCGTATCTGCAAAGATATGGGCCTTTTTGTATTGTCAGACATTTCAAAACCGATAATCCGCCGAGCCTACAAACGCCTCAGTTTTTCATTTGTTGCTGTGGGCAGACACGAGGCTGTAGCAATTTATAGTTCACGCCTAACAATCATTTCGATAAATGATTGACCTCTACACATTCGGCTCCCCAGTTCCCTTAATTTTGCAGACTTGACTATTCCATCAGTTTTCCTCTATGTAAATTATAAATATTATGACTGGTCTACATAATGAGTGACACCAAATTAAAGCCGCGCAGCAAAAGAAAAGGTGCAGAGACGAAGGCTAAAATAATAGCCATCGCCATGGATTTGTTTCAGCGAAAGGGTTTTGCCGCCGTTGGGTTGAACGAACTTTGCGCTCAAGGCGATCTGCCAAAAGGCTCGCTTTATTTTCACTTCCCCAATGGCAAGAACGACATTGCTGTCGCGGTGATTAATGGCGCAAAAGATGCAATCGGCAATCGCATCGTGCAGATTGGAGATACCAGTGCCACACGGCAAGCTTTTGTCTCGGCTTTGGTTCAGGAATTCGCAGACGGCCTTGTCAATTCAGACTATGCAAAAGGGTGCCCCGTTGCCACTTTGGCTTTGGAAATGGGCGCTCAGGAACCAGACATCACCGCTGCTATTTCACAGTGCTACGGCCATTGGCAAAAACTGGTGGCAGAGAGACTGGTCGTTTTCGGTGTGGCTGACGATAAAGCGCCCGATCTGGCACAGTTTTGCTTTTGCGCTCTTGAAGGGGCGCTTATTCTGGCGCGCACGCAAAAATCGCTCCAGCCGCTTGAGCAAACAAAAAATCAACTGAACCTTATTTTGGGACTGGAGCAGTAATATGCACAAAATCGCAGACGATGTATTTCACATCCCGCTTATGCCGCGAAATCTCATTAATTGTTATGTCATTGACGGGGTTCTAATAGATGCAGGTATCCAAGGTTCAGGCCGAAAAATACTAAAATCCATTGAAGGGCATAATGTTACCAAACATGCATTAACCCACGCCCACGCCGATCACCAAGGTGCGAGCAAAAAGATTTGCAAAAAATTAAATATACCCCTGCTGACCTCACAAATTGAGCAAAGTAATGCGGAAACGGGTTTTGCCACGCGCAATTATCCGAATCCTAATGCGCTTATTCCACGTCTTCAGCAAAAACTCTGGGCAGGACCCGGCCACAAGGTGGGCCAAATTCTTCACGAGGGCGACATGGTTGGTGGTTTTGAAGTGATCGACACCCCCGGTCATGCGCCCGGACACATTTCATTCTTCCGGCGACGCGACGGCGTATTGATTGCGGGAGACACAATGATCAATATGAGCTTTTTAACCACTCTGGCTGGCTTGAGACTACCGCCTGCGGCCTTCACGACAGACAGAGAGCAAAATATCGCATCCATCAAAAAGCTACACGCATTAAAGCCGCGCATTATTTGCTTCGGCCACGGCCCTGTATTGAGGGATATGCAGAAATTCGATGATTTTGTCGGCAAACTTGCCTGAATGAATATTCTGGAAATAGAGACCGGCAATCAAGCGTTCTTGAAGGCATTAGAAACTACGTGCAGCGTCCTGCCGCAAAATAATATTGTCTTAAGGAACGAACCGGGCCATTGCGCGTTTAACAGGTACAAAACGCCAAATAATATCGCTTTGACCTCCAGTTAAAAGCTAAAACAAAATTGGCTCAACAAGAAGCCATAGGCGTTAAACCCGGTGATCTTCCCCAATCACCGGGTTTTTTGTTGTTATTTTTTGTCTTCGCGCAAACTCTGCATCAGGCCGATAAACAAGCTGACACACATTACAAGCAGAACGATTGCAAACGGGAAGCCGGTTGAAACCGCCATGGCCTGCAAGGCATTGAGCGCTTGACTGCCGCCCACCAGCAACAATGTCGCAGCAACGATGCCCTCGAATGTACACCAGAATACGCGCTGGGATACGGGCGCATCGGTCTTACCGCCGGCCGTAATGGTATCAATGACCAAAGAGCCAGAGTCAGACGAGGTGACAAAGAATACCAGCACAAGCACGATACCGATGAAGGATGTAATCCCTGCCAATGGCAATGGCTTGAGCATTTCGAACAGTTTCAGCTCCAATGCGGCATCTTTTACCGGTGCGGAAGCATCGGCCAGAACCTGACTGATTGCTGTGCCGCCAAATGCGCCCATCCACAACACGCTGATCGCGGTTGGAATGATAATCACGCAGAAGACAAACTCACGGATTGAGCGTCCGCGTGATACGCGGGCAATAAACATGCCCACAAATGGAGACCATGAAATCCACCATGCCCAGTAAAATGCCGTCCAGCCCTGACTGAAATTGGCATCCTCACGGCCAAACGGATTTGACAGCGGAATGAACTCTTTCACATAGGCTGCACCACCGGCAATCACTGTTTCAAAAATCGTCGCTGTCGGACCAACGAGAATGATGAACAGCAGCAGCAGGGCCGCCAGGCCGATATTGATTTCGGAAAGCAATTTAACGCCGCCATCCAGTCCGCGAAGAACAGATATAAGCGCAAGCGCTGTAATCGCCGCAATCAGGATAACTTTCGCAGCGCCGCCCGTTCCCCAGCCGAACAGATAGTTCAAGCCGGCAAGTGCCTGCTCTGTGCCAAATCCAAGCGATGTGGCAAGACCGAACAGGGTCGCAAATACCGCGGTAATATCAATGATATGGCCAGGCCAACCCCAAACGCGTTCACCCAGTACCGGATAAAATGCCGAACGCAATGTCAGCGGCAAACCACGGTTATAGGTAAAGAACGCGAGCGATAATGCCACAACCGCATAGATGGCCCACGGATGCAGCGCCCAGTGATAAATCGTTGCCGCCATACCAAGATTGCGTGCGGCAATCTCATCGCCCGCCGCAGCACCGAGCGGTGCCCAGTCTGTGCGCGCTCCGCCTTCTGCGGCTGTACCGCCAAGCGCGGATGCAAAGTGTGACATCGGTTCGGACACGCCAAAGAACATCAGGCCGATACCCATACCGGCAGCAAACAACATCGCAAACCAGCCAAGATAGCTGTAATCGGGCGTTGCCTCAGCGCCGCCCAAACGGATTTTGCCAAGCGGCGTCACCATTAAGACAATGCAGAAAAGCACAAAAATATTGCCGGCCAGCAGGAAGAACCAGTCAAATTGAGATGTTAATGCCGGACGCAACCAGCCGAAAAACTCAGCCGCACCTTCCTGAAACATTAATGTGACTAAGACAAAAGCCACCACCGAAAGGCCGGAAATAAGAAAAACCGGATTGTGAATATCCAACCCGAACGGATTGATGTTGTTTTGGCCAATTTCGTAATCAGTATCCACCGGGTGTGGAACGTCTTCTACGATTTCGCCAGCAGTTGGTTCTGCCATGATTAAACCCTCCTCAGTTTAACGCGGATGGGCTTTCCAAAGGATCTGAACAAACCCACCATCTACGAGGTTAGTGTATTATGCAGCCAACCCTTAACACCAGAATGCGAAGAATGAGACCCTCTGTGCGACAATTTGGTGGAAAAAAGGCAAGAAAACACGGTTTTGACACAAATCTAGTAAGCACGAACTCTTGCGCCCGGAATTTCTTACGCACAGTCAGGAGCTGTTTCGGCCCAAATTTGCGAGCGCGGACTTAATGATTCTGCGGTGAAACGGTAAAACCAACTGTAAATAATTGCGCCCCAGAGCATTATGGCGCCTAATAATGGTTTTAAGGCTGACTTCCTGGGCTTGTCCGTGCGGCTTTATCTCGATGACAATTCTGAAATCCAGATGCTTGTCATCCAAGCCTGCATAAACAACATTATCAGCCTCATGGATTACCGGGAAAATACCGATGCGGTCCTGCTCACTATTGTTACGCGCCCCTTTCAAACCAAAAGGGGCCACAAGAATTTGGCGCAAAAACAGCGCGGGATATGTCCATTTTTGGAAAAGCGACGATGATTGCATCACCGGCAGCACGTGCTGTATCAAAGGGCTGGTCCACAATGACGCTGTAGCCATCGGCCCAATCCCCATCCGGCAAAGCAGGATGGGGCAGGCCAACATCAATTTCGTGAACCTTATGGCGCGCCATTACATATGTATCGGCTTGCCAAATGCTGTTGCCAATGCGGCTTCACGCACAACTTCGCTCATCGTCGGGTGGGCATGGCATGTGCGCGCCAGATCTTCCGAAGACCCGCCAAATTCCATCAGCACAGCGGCTTCATGAATGATTTCACCGGCACCCTTACCGATAATATGAACACCAAGCACACGGTCGGTTTTCTTGTCAGCGAGGATTTTCACAAAACCGTCTGTCGCCAGCATGGCGCGGGCGCGGCCATTGGCCGTAAACGGGAACTTGCCGGCTGTATATTCAACGCCGTCGCTTTTCAGTTCTTCTTCGGTTTTACCGACAGAAGCCACTTCCGGCTCGGTGTAAACAACAGATGGAATGACGTCAAAATTCACATGGCCTTTCTGGCCTGCAAGAATTTCCGCAACGGCCATGCCTTCATCTTCGGCTTTGTGCGCCAGCATAGGGCCGACCACCACATCGCCTAGTGCATAGATGCCATCGACATTGGTTTTCCAATGACCGTCAATCGCCACGCGGCCACGGTCATCAAGCTTGACGCCTGCTTCTTCCAGCCCGAGATTTTCAGTATAAGGTTTGCGGCCTGTTGCAACCAGAACAATATCGGCTTTCAGTGTTTCAGCATCACCGCCTTTTGCCGGTTCGAACGTTACTTCCGCGCCTGATTTGCCTTTTTCAATACCGGTCACTTTAGCGCCCATTTTGAAATTCATGCCCTGTTTTTCAAGCATTTTCTGGAATTGCTTGGAAACGCTTTTGTCCATGCCGCCCAAAATCGTATCAAGATATTCAACAACGGTCACATTCGCGCCAAGACGCTGCCAGACAGAGCCAAGCTCAAGACCGATCACGCCGCCCCCGACAACGATAAGATTTTCCGGCACTTTTGCCAATTCCAGAGCGCCCGTTGATGACACGATGATTTTCTCGTCGATATCAACGTCCACGCCCGGAATACCGGCAACATCGGAACCGGTTGCGATGACGATATTTTTCGTTTCAAGGTTTTCATCCTTGCCGTCATCGCCGGTCACAACCACTTTGCCCGCACCGGCAATTTTGCCCGCGCCGGTAAACACATCGACTTTGTTTTTCTTCATCAGAAAAGCGACACCGTCGACATTGGCTTTAACGGTCGCATCCTTATGCGCCAGCATTGCTTTGAGATCGAGCTTTGGCTTGCCGACATTAACGCCGAGCGCAGCCATTGAATGGCCAGCCTCATGAAACACTTCAGAAGCGTGCAGCATCGCCTTGGATGGGATACATCCAACATTAAGGCAGGTGCCGCCGAGCGTTGCGCGTTTTTCAACAATCGCGGTTTTCAGGCCCAATTGTGCCGCTTTGATTGCACAAACATATCCGCCGGGACCGGAGCCGATTACAACCACATCATATGACATATCAAAATCCTTTCGCGCTTTTGCGCTTTATTCCATACAGCCCGAAAGCTGAAAAACTTCTGCCGGGCGCTTCGGCCCGCCTGTTTCTTTCCAAGCCGCGTGCATCCACACATCGGCGGTAAAATTCGGTAAAACAATTGATTCTGCGGCAGGCTTTCCCGTCGCAGGCAGTTCACTGATCAGGCCGTTACTATCAGCGCCGTAAACGACACTTTGATAAATGGTACAGCCATCCAGATCATCGAGCGGGATATCCCCGTCAGGACAGCCATAGCGCACGGTCATTTCCGCCTGCCCCAACCCATGGGTTTTCTCGACAAAAGCATCCAGAATAATAGGTGGTTCTTGTTCATCATGGGTTTGCAGTAAAAGACCGATCTGGTGGAAATCAGCGCTGCTATTGCCGCTGAACTCCAGAAGATTGCCATTGGCGGCTTTATAAACCGCCAGTTGCTGCGGGCAGGCAGCAAAGCTAGCGGACGGCACAATAGCCATCCAGAACCCAGCCATACCCGCAAGAAACTTCATGACAATGCCTTACAGATCAAGCACCAGACGTTCAGGGTCTTCTAGGCTTTCCTTGACACGCACAAGGAATGTCACCGCTTCCTTGCCGTCCACGATCCGGTGGTCATAGGAAAGCGCCAGATACATCATCGGGCGGATAACAACTTCACCGTTGATAGCAACAGGACGCTCCTGAATTTTGTGCATACCCAGAATACCGGACTGCGGTGCGTTCAGGATCGGCGATGACATCAGCGAGCCGTAAACGCCGCCGTTTGAAATCGTGAAAGTACCACCTTGCATGTCGCCCATGCCAAGCTGCCCGTCGCGTGCCGCTTTACCAAGGCGTCCGATTTCCTTTTCAACATCGGCAATACCCATCTGGTCGGCATCACGCACAACCGGCACCACAAGACCTTTTTCCGTACCCACGGCAACGCCGATGTGACAGAAATGCTTGTAGATAATGTCCGTGCCGTCAATCTCGGCATTCACTGCCGGAATTTCCTGCAATGCGTGGCAAACTGCTTTTGTAAAGAAGCCCATGAAGCCAAGCTTCACACCGTGTTTTTTCTCAAACAGGTCTTTGTACTTCTTGCGCATCTCCATAACGGCAGTCATGTCGACTTCATTGTAAGTCGTCAGCATTGCTGCGCTGTTTTGCGCGTCCTTCAAGCGCTTGGCAATTGTCTGGCGCAAACGTGTCATTTTCACACGCTCTTCACGCGAGGCATCATCACCGGAATCTGCACGGGGTGCCTTTGGCGCAGGTGCCGATGTTTCCGGCGCACGGTTCAACGCTTCAAGCACATCGCCTTTGAGCACCTGACCGCGCTTGCCCGATCCTTCAACGTCATCTTTGGACAGGTCATTTTCGTTCATCAGCTTGGCAGCGGAAGGCGCCGCCGGCATATCACCGGATTTGGCTTCCTTCATCGATTCAGTCTCGGTCTCTGAGCCTGATTTTGCAGGTTCCGCCTTTGCAGCCGCTTCTTCTTTCTTGTCGTCTTTTGGCGCATCAGCCGCCTTGCCGTCACCGGCTTCCATCATGCCAAGCAGGGCATCCACTTCAACAGTGTCGCCTTCCTGAGCGGTGATTTCAGTCAATGATCCCGCAGACGGTGCAGGCACTTCAAGTGTCACCTTGTCGGTTTCAAGTTCAACCAGTGTCTCGCCATCGCTGAACGCTTCACCGACCTTTTTGAACCATTTGCCAATTGTCGCTTCGGTAACAGATTCACCGAGGGTTGGTACGCGAATTTCTGTGGCCATTATTCTATCTCTCTTAAATTAAAATAAGTTGGTCAGCTTACTCAGACAAAGCATCATCAAGGAAAGCCGCAAGTTGCGCTTTATGCGTGGACATCAAGCCGGTTGCCGTGGAGGCCGATGCGGCACGCCCCGTGTAGCGGATACGCTGGTGCTTGGCATTGATATGCGCCAGCACCCATTCCAGATACGGGTCAATGAACGACCATGCGCCCATATTCTTCGGTTCTTCCTGACACCAGACCATTTCTGCGTTTTTAAAGCGTGACAATTCATTGATCAGCGCTTTGGCAGGGAACGGGTAAAGCTGCTCGATGCGTAGCAAATACACATCATTGATGCCGCGCGCTGTACGCTCTTCCTCAAGATCGTAATAAACCTTGCCCGAACAAAGAACGACACGGCGTATCTTGCTGTCGGTGACCAGCTTGATCTCATGGTCCTTGCGGTATTCCGCATCATCCCAAAGCAAGCGGTGGAACGCGCTTTCACCGGACATTTCCGCCAGCGTCGACGTTGCCTTTTTATGACGCAGCAATGATTTCGGCGTCATCAAAATCAGCGGCTTGCGGAAATTACGCTTCATCTGGCGGCGCAGAATATGGAAATAGTTTGCCGGTGTCGTACAGTTCGCCACCTGCATATTGTCTTCCGCACACATTTGCAGAAAACGCTCCAGACGCGCCGATGAATGCTCCGGTCCCTGACCTTCATAGCCATGCGGCAACAGGCAAACGAGACCGCACATACGCAGCCATTTGCGCTCGCCCGAAGAGATGAACTGGTCAAAGACCACCTGCGCACCATTGGCAAAATCACCGAACTGCGCTTCCCACAATGTCAGACCGTTCGGCTCTGCCAGAGCATAGCCATATTCGAAACCAAGCACGGCTTCCTCGGAAAGCATGGAGTTGATGACTTCATAGCGCGCCTGTCCGGCTTTGATATTGTTCAAAGGCGTGTAGCGGGTTTCATTTTCCTGATCGTAAAGCACCGAATGGCGCTGCGAGAATGTACCGCGCTCGCAATCCTGACCGGAAAGGCGCACGCCATAGCCTTCAAGCGCAAGCGATCCGAAGGCCAGCGCTTCGCCCATGGCCCAGTCGATACCTTCGCCGGTATCAACCATTTTCGCGCGGTTATCCATGAAGCGCTGAATGGTTCTGTGGACCTTCAGATCATCGGGAACCACAGAGAGCTTTTTGCCGATCTCTTTAAGCGTTTTCATCGCCACGGCAGTCTTGCCGACGCGGCGCTCATCTTCATTGTTAGCACGTGCCAAACCGGACCATGCCCCGTCCAGCCAGTCCGCCTTGTTCGGTTTGTACTCGTCGCCCGCCTGAAACTCCTGTTCCAAATGCTCGCGCCATTCGGTTTTAAGCTTGTCGACGCCATCTTTTGACAGAACGCCGTCAGCGGCCAGCTTTTCAGAGTATAGCGAAACCGTTGTCTCGTGACTGCGGATGTTCTTGTACATCAACGGCTGCGTGAACGAAGGCTCGTCACCTTCATTGTGGCCAAAGCGGCGGTAACAGAACATGTCGATCACCACCGGCTTATGGAACTTCATGCGGAATTCGATCGCAATCTTGGCCGCATAAACCACCGCTTCGGGATCATCGCCGTTCACATGGAAAATCGGCGCTTCGATCATCTTTGCGACATCGGACGGATAAGGCGACGAACGCGAGAAATACGGGTTCGTTGTAAAGCCGATCTGGTTGTTGACGATGAAATGGATTGTACCGGCAACACGGTGACCGCGCAGCGCCGACAGACCAAGACATTCAGGCACAACACCCTGTCCGGCAAAAGCCGCATCACCATGCAGCAGCAATGGCAGAACTTTTACACGTTCAACAAGCGGTACGATTTCAGCACGGTGCGAACCGCCCGCCAACTGGTCCTGCTTGGCACGGGCTTTGCCCATCACCACAGGGTTGACGATTTCAAGGTGCGACGGGTTGGCGGTCAGCGACAAATGAACGGTATTGCCGTCAAATTCGCGGTCCGACGAAGCGCCGAGGTGATATTTCACATCACCTGAACCTTCCACATCATCGGTCATGAACGAGCCGCCCTTGAACTCGTTAAACAGCGCGCGGTGCGGTTTGCCCATCACTTGTGTCAGCACATTGAGACGGCCGCGGTGCGGCATACCCAGAACAATGTCCTGAAGCCCAAGCTGGCCGCCGCGCTTGATGATCTGCTCCAGTGCAGGAATCAGCGATTCACCGCCATCAAGGCCGAAACGTTTTGTGCCCTTGTAACGCACATCCAGAAACTGTTCGAAGCCTTCGGCCTCGACCAATTTTTGCATAATCGCCTTTTTGCCTTCATCGGTAAAATGAGCGCCCTTGTCCGGTCCTTCGATGCGCTCCTGCAACCAGAGCTTTTCTTCAGGATTGGACATATGCATGAACTCGACACCCATAGTGCCGCAGTAAGTGCGCTTACAAATATCGACGATCTCGCGCACGGTCGCATATTCAAGCCCGAGCACATTGTCGATGAAGATTTTGCGGTCGTAGTCTTCTTCTTTGAAGCCGTAAGACGCCGGATGCAACTCCTGATAATCTTCACGTGTACCGGCAATACCCAGCGGGTCGAGATTGGCGTGCAAATGCCCGCGCATCCGGTATGCACGGATCATCATGATCGCGCGTACAGAATCGCGTGTCGCGCGCAAAACATCTGTGTCGGACAATTTGCCCGGAGCCACTGCCGCCTTGTCTTTAATTTTCTTTTCTATCTGCGCTTCAACCGCACTCCAATTGCCATCAAGCGCGGAGGTCAGTTCACCATTGGGGTCAACCGGCCAGTTATCGCGCTCCCATGATGCGCCCTGCGCGTTTTTGCGGATATCTTCCGGCGCATCCTTCAAATCCTTGAAGAACTCCTGCCAGTCATCGGAAACCGATGACGGATTGTCCTGATATTGCGCGTAAAGCTCTTCAATATAGTGGGCATTCCCACCATACAAAAATGAGGTCAGCGCCATTATGTCGTTTTGATTATCGGTGCGTGCCATGTCGATCGCCTTGCTTTCAGGATCATCCGCAGTTCACAAAAAGGGTTTCCCCTTGGTTTTCTTCCCCCGTAAAAATCGGGGGAAGCGATATTGATTGGCTGCCAGCCAACTTAGCCCTTCAAAACAGCCACGAGTGTTTCGCCAAGCTTTGCCGGTGATGGTGAAACGCGGATACCCGCATCTTCCATCGCCTTGATTTTGTCTTCCGCGCCGCCTTTACCGCCGGAAATCACCGCGCCGGCATGACCCATCGTGCGCCCTGGAGGCGCTGTGCGGCCTGCAATAAAGCCGACCATTGGTTTCGAGCGGCCTTTTGCGGCCTGTTCTTTGAGCCATTCGCAGGCATCTTCTTCCGCAGAACCGCCGATTTCACCAATCATGATGATGGATTCTGTTTCAGGATCATCGAGGAACAGATCGAGCATGTCGATAAATTCAGAACCCTTGACCGGATCGCCGCCAATACCGACCGCCGATGACTGGCCAAGACCTTCATTGGTTGTCTGGAACACTGCTTCATAAGTCAGCGTGCCTGAACGGCTCAAAATACCAACAGAACCCTTTTTGAAGATGTTGCCCGGCATAATGCCGATTTTACATTCATCCGGTGTCATAACACCCGGGCAGTTCGGACCAACAAGACGTGATTTCGATTTATCGAGCTTGGCTTTAACCTCAACCATATCCATCACTGGAATACCTTCGGTGATACAGATAATCAGCGGGATTTTGGCTTCAATCGCTTCGATGATTGCAGCGCCCGCGCCTGCCGGTGGAACGTAAATCACAGAGGCATTGGCTTTGGTTGCCTTTTTGGCTTCCGCAACGCTGGCAAAAATCGGCAATTCGGTACCGGCAGCTTCACCCGCGCCTTCGCCCGCTGTCCAGGTTTCACCACCTTTTTTCGGGTGAATACCGGCAACCATTTTTGTGCCAAAATAGGCAAGAGCCTGTTCCGTGTGGAATGTGCCGGTTTTACCGGTTAGTCCCTGGACAAGAATTTTTGTATTTTTGTCTATTAGAATGGACATTAGTTTCGGTCCTTTAAGAGCTGTTTGATCTCACGAAGCTCGGCAATCATTTCGCGGTTCGTATCCGCTATTTCTTGGTTCACCGTGTTCACTTCATGAACATGTTTTTGATAATGACGGTTCGTCGCACGCATAACGAAGAACAGCCCTGCGAACAGAACAATAAAAGGAAGTATTGATCCGATCAGAGGGCCAGTTTCCATCAGCTTAGCCTTTGATCGCTTTCACGATTTTCTGAGCCGCATCATCAAGATCATCGGCCGCGATCACATCAACATCTGAATCATTGATGATCTGCTTGCCTTTCTCGACATTGGTGCCCTCAAGGCGCACGACCAGCGGCACTTTAAGACCGACATCTTTAACCGCCTTCACAACACCTTCGGCAATCACATCACACTTCATGATGCCGCCGAAAATATTGACCAGAATGCCTTTGACCTTCGGGTCGGCTGTGATGATTTTAAACGCTGCGGTCACTTTTTCAGTTGTCGCGCCGCCGCCCACATCGAGGAAGTTAGCCGGCTCTTCACCATATTGTTTGATGATGTCCATGGTTGCCATCGCCAGACCGGCACCATTGACCATGCAGCCGATATTGCCGTCGAGCGCAACATAGGCAAGATCGTGTTTGGAGGCTTCGATCTCTTTTTCGTCTTCTTCGCTCAAATCACGCAAAGCCATAATGTCGTCATGGCGGAACAATGCGTTGCCATCAAAAGAAACCTTCGCGTCAAGAACACGCAAACGGCCGTCTTTCATGACGATCAGCGGGTTTACTTCCAGAAGCGACATATCTTTCTCGGTGAACGCTTTATAAAGGATCGGGAAAAGCTCCATGCCGTCCTTGGCCGCATCCTTTGTCAGCTTCAATGCGCGGTTAAGCTTGCGCGAATCGGCATCGGTCATGCCTTTGATCGGGTCGATCGGCAGTGTGAAGATTTTCTCAGGTGTTTCTTCCGCAACCGCTTCAATGTCCATGCCGCCTTCTGTGGAAACCACAAAGGCAGGGCGGCCGACCGTGCGGTCGATCAGGATGGAAAGATAAAGCTCGCGGTCAATATCCGCGCCGTCTTCAATGTAAAGACGGTTGACCTGCTTGCCTTCAGGACCGGTCTGTTTTGTGACCAGCGTATTGCCGAGCATTTCCTTGACGTTTTGTACGACTTCTTCAACCGAACGCGCAAGACGCACACCGCCCGCAGCATCATCGCCAAGCTCTTTGAACTTGCCTTTACCGCGGCCACCGGCATGAATTTGACTTTTAACCACATAGAGCGGTCCGGGCATTTTCTTTGCCCATTCTTCAGCCTGCTCGGCAGAGTAGATGGCGACACCACCGGCAATCGGTGCGCCGTATGAGTGCAGAAGGCGCTTTGCCTGATATTCGTGAATGTTCATTTTTGAACGTCCTGTCGTTTAAATGAATAAAGAAAAAGCGGGCCGCGCGGCCCGCTTTCAAAACTTACTTGAGGTTGGGCGCGATATTTTCGCACGCTTCGCAAAGACCGGCGACGCTTTCGACTGAATTGTCAAACATTTTCTGCTCGGACTTGTTAAGGTCAATCTCGATGATACGCTCGACACCGCCAGCGCCAATCACAGTCGGCACGCCTACATACATGTCTTTTACGCCGTATTGTCCGGACAAATGCGCCGCACATGGCAGAACGCGTTTTTTGTCTTTCAGATAGGCTTCCGCCATCATCACGGCGGATGATGCCGGTGCGTAATAGGCAGAACCTGTTTTCAACAGACCGACAATTTCACCGCCGCCTGAACGTGTACGCTGAACGATTTCTTCAATACGCTCTTTCGTTGTCCAGCCCATTTTGATCAGGTCCGGAATATTGATGCCTGCAACAGTTGAGTAACGTGTCAGCGGCACCATTGTGTCGCCATGGCCGCCAAGAACGAATGTGTTGATGTCCTCAACAGACACATTGAACTCTTCGGCAAGGAAGTAGCTGAAGCGCGCTGAATCAAGAACGCCCGCCATGCCGCAAACTTTGTTTTTCGGCAGGCCTGAGAATTTCTGCAATGCCCAGACCATCGCGTCCAGCGGGTTTGTGATACAGATAACGAATGCGTCAGGCGCGTATTTCTTAATGCCTGCGCCGACCTGCTCCATCACTTTCAGATTGATGCCCAGAAGGTCATCGCGGCTCATGCCCGGCTTGCGCGGCACACCGGCAGTGACGATACATACGTCAGCACCCTTGATTGCTTCATAATCATTGGCGCCGGTGAATTTTGCGTCAAATCCGTCAACCGGGGAGGATTCTGCAATATCAAGGCCTTTGCCTTGCGGGATGCCTTCCGAAATGTCGAAAAGAACAACATCGCCGAGTTCTTTCAGGCCGATCATGTGAGCCAGAGTGCCACCGATCATACCTGAGCCGATAAGTGCAATTTTATTGCGTGCCATAATGATAGTTTTCCAAATCGCTTGTGGTTATCAAGGTGCGAAAAAAGGCACTGGCAAAGCAAGGCACTCTCCCGCAGTTCCAGTGTTGGTGACTCGCATTGAATAAAAAATCAACCGAAAAGTGAGAAATCAGTATTTTCAATCGTTTAGATATTGCGGGAATTACGTAAACGTCAATCAAAATGACAAATCAAGGCGTCAAATCACCCGCTGGAATGTCAAATCGGTTGGATAAGATCCCATAAATTGCCAAAAGGATCGCGAAATACAACAACATGGCCGTAGCTCTCATGGCGCGGCTCTTCCGTGAAGGTCACACCAGCCGTTTTCATGGCTTCATAGGTCTCTTTAAAGTCATCTGTTTGAAGAAAAAAATGACACCCGGCCACCATTTTGATTGCCAACGGCTGCAATCTGCGCCGGACCGTCAGCCTGCGCGATCAGCAGCGCTGTTTGTGCCCCTTTGGGCGCGACTTTCACCCAGCGTTTTGTCTCGCTCAATTTTGTGTCTTCAAGCAAATCAAAACCCAGCACACCGACATAAAAATCAATGGCTTGATCATAATCGGGAACAGTCAGCGTGACCGCAGCAATAAACGAGCTCACGCGCGTCCCTCCATCCAATTATCCGAACGCATTTCGATCAGCCGCGATGCCGTGCGGTCAAATTCAAAGCCTTCCGTACCGGATTTTGAACTATAAAGCTCGGTCGGCTCCGCCTCGGCAGACATCACAAGCTTGGTGTGCGTGTCATAGAGCGTGTCAATTAATGTAATAAAGCGCTTGGCCTCATTGCGCTTGGTGACATCCATAACCGGAACATGATCGATAAACAACGTATGATAGGCCCTTGCGATCGTCATGTAATCGCGCGCGCCCAGCGGATTGGCGCATAAATCATTAAAGGTGAACCGCGCAGCGCCAAGGCCTGCTTGCGGTACTTTCACTTTCCGGCCCTTCACTTCCAGCGTCATGGGACGCGGCTCTGGTCCGGCGATGGACTGCCACAAATCATCCATGCCCGCCTCGGACACAGCGTTGACCGGCGAGAAATAGCGCTCTGACAGCGCAAGCTTGGACAGTCTGTAATCCTGTTCGGCATCCAGACTTGTCACATCGGTATGGCGTTTCAAGACATCGATAAAAGGCGTAAACAGACTTCGGTTCAAACCGTTTTTATAAAGTGCGTCCGGCACCACGTTCGAGGTCGCCACCAGCACGACATTCTGCTCGAACAGGGTTGTGAAAAGCCGCGACAGGATCATCGCATCGGCAATATCGGTCACCGTGAATTCATCGAAACATAGCACTTTGGCTTCTTCAGCAATATCGCGCGCGACCGGCGTAATGGGGTCAGTATCCTTGACCTTGCCCGCTTTGACCTGCTCGCGATAGATGCCGATGCGATCATGCACATCAGCCATAAAATCATTGAAATGCGCGCGGCGCTTTTTCTTCTCAGGACAGGCTTGGAAAAAGAAATCCATCAGCATGGTTTTGCCGCGCCCGACAGATCCGTGAATATAAAGCCCGCGCACGACATTTTTCTTCGGCGCTTTTTTGGCAAAGAGCCAACCGAGCGAAGAGGAAGAAACGGCCAGACGCGCCGCGCCGATGCGGGCGTTCAAATCATCGAGCTTGTCGGCCAAACCATGCTGCGCGGCGTCATCTGAAATTATGCCATCGGCAACAAACTCATTGTAACGCGCGCGCACCGAATCGCCCGGCAGGATACGTTCAGGCATGGTTCAGCGTCCAATTTAGCGCAAATGCAGGAAAAATAGGCACCTGTTTCCGCTCCCGATTGCGTCAGAGTGTTAGCGTGACAGGCTGATTGCGCTGCCGCCGCTTGTCTGTCCGTTATATTGGGTAGGGCCGGACTGGAACAGGGTTGCAACCTGATTGCCGTTGGTATCGCTCAAGACAACCTTGTTGCCCGAAACATTCCATGCGGACACGGATGCCGCATCACCCGGACAACCGCGTGAAGCAGCGCGGAAACCACCGGTCCATTTGGTCAAAGCCATAAACATCTGGCAGCTGGAGCCGCCGGTAGAAACCTTCCATGCACCAACCAGCGCTTCTTTGGTCACAGGCGCATTGGTTGAAACATTCTGAATGCTGGACTGGCTGTCTGCGCTGGCTACATCTGTGCCATTTGGATTGGCCTCATTTTCAGGGGCTGTCGGAAAATTGCCATTTGGCTGCTGGTTACCCGGCTGCACCGGCGGCGGCAATTGATTGCTTGTCACAGTGCCCGACGGCGCCGGTGTCAGCGGTGCAGGTTGTGATTGCGTTTGCAAAGCGCCTATGCGCGAACTCTGGCAGCCTGCCAGTGCAACACCTGCAACCAGCAAAACCGTGATCGGCTTAATGGATGAAATCCCCATCATATAACTCCAAATTGGCAATAAAATTACCTGTCCCGTTTCCACTACATACCGTCATAAAATGGCGAAACAAGGAAATTCGCAACGAATGTACCCGATTTGACGGCGCGCAGCGCTCATTTGCACTGTTTGTGCGCTTAATGTGCAACGCTTGTGTTAACGAAATGGAAATAAAAAAACGGGGCATCGCTGCCCCGTTCTCTTAAAACTCGTTGTAAGCGAAAGCTTATTCTTCGCTTGCCGCTTCTTCTTCAGCCGGTGCTGCTGCTTCTTCAGCCGCCGCAGCTTTTGCCGCTTCTTCAGCTTCTTTTCTATCAAGTTCTTTTTGCTCTTTTTCAGCAATACGTTCCTGAGCAGCTTTACCCGGCTTTGCTTTGTTCGGGTTGTTGCGGGCTTCGCGTGTTGCAAGACCGGCTTCAGCCATAAAGCGCAAAACGCGATCTGTAGGCACAGCGCCGTTTTCAACCCAGTGCTTAATGCGCTCTTCGTTCAATTCCACGCGCGGCTTGTCGCCATCTTTCGGCAACATTGGATCCCATTTACCAACACGCTCAATGAAACGGCCGTCGCGCGGTGCACGAACGTCGGCAATAACAACATGGTAGTAAGGGCGCTTTTTTGAACCAGCACGCGCAAGACGAATTTTAGTAGCCATTTAAATTTTCCTTATTTGTATTCTTTAAAGTTTGATTGTTGGTTATTTCTTTTTCGGCAGGCCCGGCAAACCGCCGCCGCCCAAACCGGGTAATTTTCCACTACCGCCGCCAAGGCCCGGCAGTTTTGGTCCGCCAGCACCGCCAAGACCCATTTGCTCGGCCTGCTTTTGCAGTTTTTCGATGTCTTTCTGGCTCATATTGGAAAGGTCGGGCATACCGCCCGGCATTCCGCCGCCCATGCCCGGCATACCCATTTTACCAGCAAGACCGCCCATCATCTTGCCCATCATGCCGCCGCCTTTTTTGCCCTTCATGGATTTCATCATGTCGGCCATCTGGCGGTGCATTTTCAAAAGCTTGTTGATGTCGGCAGCGCTTGTGCCGGAACCGGCGGCAATGCGTTTCTTGCGGCTGTGTTTTAAAATATCAGGGCGCGCGCGCTCATGCTTGGTCATGGAACCGATGATTGCAAGCTGGCGGTTAAAGATGCCGTCATCCATACCGGCAGCCGCCATTTGGTCTTTCATCTTGCCCATGCCCGGCATCATTCCCATGATACCGCCCATGCCGCCCATTTTTTTCATCTGATGCAATTGATCGGCAAGATCGTTCATATCGAACTTGCCTTCCTGCATCTTCTTGGCCATCTGGGCCGCTTTTTCCTGATCGATATTTTCGGCGGCTTTTTCAACCAGCGATACAATATCGCCCATGCCCAAAATTCGGTCGGCAATACGCTTGGGATGGAATTCTTCCATCTCGTCCATGCGCTCGCCGGTACCGATAAGCTTGATCGGCTTGCCGGTAACAGCACGCATGGATAGCGCCGCACCGCCGCGCCCGTCACCGTCCATACGGGTCAGCACAAGACCGGTAATGCCCACGCGCTCGTCAAAGCTCTTGGCAAGATTAACCGCATCCTGACCGGTCAGTGAATCAGCAACAAGCAGAATTTCGTGCGGGTCCGCATGTTTGCGAATATCCGCCATTTCGGTCATCAGCGGCTCGTCAATATGGGTGCGGCCTGCTGTATCCAGAATAACAACATCATGACCGCCAAGCTTGCCCGCCTGTACCGCACGTTTGGCGATATCGGTTGGTGACTGGCCTTCAATGATCGGCAATGACGCCACATCCACCTGCTCGCCAAGCTGGCGAAGCTGCTCTTGGGCTGCCGGACGGCGCGTATCGAGCGAGGCCATCAGGACTTTTTTCTTGTCGCGGCCGCTCAGGCGTTTGGCAATTTTGGCAGTGGTTGTTGTTTTACCCGAGCCTTGCAAACCAACCATCATAATGACGACCGGTGACGGGGCGTTCAGGTCGATTGTTTCGCCTTCGCTGCCCAGCATTTCGACCAGCTCATCATGAACGATCTTGACGACCATCTGACCCGGCTTGACCGATTTGAGAACATCGACGCCAACCGCTTTTTCACGCACTCGGTCGGTAAAATCACGCACCACTTCAAGCGCCACATCCGCTTCAATCAGCGCACGGCGAATTTCACGCAGCGCTGCTGCCACATCCTTGTCGGAGAGCGCGCCGCGGCCTGTGAGGCCGGAAAAGATCGAACCTAAGCGGTCCTGAAGTGAATCAAACATATTTGTTCCTGCTCTTCATTTCACACCATGTGAAACCAAGATAAGCATTTCGCAGTTCATTTCCAAATTGATGAAAACAATCTGCGCCTTTTGTTCTGTCACGTTTCCGGGCGGCGAACCGGTGTCCACTTCGCCTGAAACGTTTGCAAAATTCTTAAACCCGCGCACATAGCCAAAAAGCACCCGAGGGCGCATCGCGCTGTCGGGTGTTGACCTCCGGCATCATAAGGATTTTACGCACCGGTCAGTGGCTCGGCGTTAAAAATATCGCTGAACAGCCGCGCTTATGACCAAGAAGTGCGGCAGAGTCAAGGCTTGAGGTCCACCGCCAAGAAATCAAGCCTACCGTAAGCGCAAGCGATGGCCTGCGCTCATTATTCTGCCTATTTGTGACCGCTCAGAAACATATTGATGGAATCGGCAATGGCTGCATGGGCTTTCATGCGCCTTTCCTGCGATTGTCCGCAGATTGCAGAATTACCGCCATCTTCCTCCAGAATTTTCGGACCGGCCGCCGTGCATAGCGCAAATCCGTCAAAAATACTGGCTTCATCAACAACAGTTTCTTGCGTTGTCAAACCGTCACTGCCCTGATCAGCCCCGCCATCTTCACCCAGATGAAGAACCAGTTTTGGTGTTTCGCCGGTCACCGTGTCTTGCGCGAACACATCCATATATTCAGGCACAATCGCAATGGCGCTGCTAAAACGCGCATCAAAACGGCTTTTTGCCAGTTGAGCCTGATCAACTCTATCCAATGTCACATTTTGCGCAGCATACCACCCGCAATCCGGTCCGCTTTGAGTGTCGCAAGCACGAAGAAAACGCTCGACATCAAATGAAGCACCCGCAACTGCAAGCGAAGCCGTACCACCCAGCGCGTAACCGACAGCCTCTATAGCTTTCCGGTCTATGCTTGCGGCCCATTTTTCATCGTTCAGCAACCCGTCCAGTGCCACGCTGAAATCATTGGCGCGTTGCCATATCTCGTTGACACCGGCACCTGCATTGGCGGGTCTTGGTCCGTTTATCTCCGCAACGATAAAACCGGACTGTGCCAATGCTGCAGCCAGCCATGCACCGGAGTTCTGGGCAGACCGCAGCCCGCCATGCGACAGGATCACTAAGGGAAACTGACCATCTTTGACCGCTGCGTCCTGCGAACCCTCTGCCCCTTTAAAGACAGCATTGCCGCCAATTTCTTGCGCGTTTCCTTCTGCTGCCGGATACCAGATGGACAGTTCCAATGGACGGCCACCCTCTGCGGCGGTTTTCAACTGGGCAAATCCTGGCTGCTCACCTGCAAAAGTGGGAAAAATGAGCGTCAAAAACAAAATAGCGGACAGAAAATACTTCACGAAAGGGCTCCTTGATTGCCAGATGCGTATGAACCGAACTCATTAAAAATGCCATAGGCACACAACAAATAACGGCATCATCCAGATGGGGATTACCAATCATCGTTTATCAATTTATGACGTGTTTGAATGGACCGATGTCCACGTTTGAGCATTATCGCCAACTCCTGCATTATGAGCGACAAGCTGGTGCCAATCATGGCACCGGACACTTATTGCAGGCGCTGCGCCAAAAGATTATCGGCAACTTCATTGGCCGACGCTTCAAGCTCGTGAGGCTTCAATCCGCGATGCGCCTCGATTCTAAGCGCGGTTAGATCAGACTGATATCGTCTTGCCAGCCGCTGCACGTCCGCGTTTTGCGGCAACTCTCCGGCTTTGACAGCGCGGGCGAAAACAGCCGCCATCTCGCTTTCCATCAAATCAAGATAGGTTGTGACTTTCTTGGTGATGGCTGCATCATCCTGCGTTGCATTGAGCAATGTTTTGACCAGCATACACGCCTGGCCCTTTGGGTTGCTTTGCTCCGAGCGCCCGAAGCGGCGCAGGAATTTGGCCAATGCCAACAATGGCGATTCTTCAGATTCCATCATCGAAACGAACTCAGCGCGGTTGCGCTCGAAATACCGTTCCAGCACAAGCCCGAACAGATTTTCCTTGCTCAAAAAAGCTGCATAAATACTGCCGGGTTTCATTTGAAGCGCCGTTTCAAGATCTTTCAGCGACGTCGCATGATAACCCTTCTCCCAAAAAAGGGTCATGGCTGCTTCCAAAGCAACATCTCTGTCATAGGGGCGGGCGCGTTTCATCATAAACTCTAAATAGGATATTTTTTTCTCAATGTCTTGTGCCTATAGACAGCTCCGATCACATTTGAGTGATTGCTCAAATTTAATATTGAGTGATCACTCAAACAATACTACCTGATTGTCACCCCGAAAGGGCCAGCTAACAGGAGAAAAGAATGACTGATTTTACACTACATGATGAAACGTCTGCACCAGAAGAAAGCCAGCCCCTGCTTCAAAAATCAAAAAGCGCATATGGCATGGTCCCGGGGCTTCATGCAGTGATGGCCGAATCTCCAGGTCTCTTGGAAGCCTATCAGCGTGTGCATGAGCTTTTTGCGAATTCAAGCTTCAATGCCGACGAACTGACAGTCGTCTGGCAGACAATCAATGTTGAAAACGAATGTCATTACTGTGTGCCGGCGCATACCGGTATCGCCAAAAACATGGGCGTTGATGACGCAATCACAGAAGCTTTGAGAAACGAAACACCTTTGCCGACCGAAAAACTGGAAGCGCTGCGCGACTTCACGCTTTCGGTGGTGCGTGACCGCGGCAATGTTGCGGACGCCAAGGTTCAGGCATTTCTTGATGCAGGCTATACCAAGCGCAATATTCTCGAAGTCATTCTGGGCTATTCGCAAAAAATAATGTCAAATTACACCAATCATCTTGCGAACACACCCGTCGACAAGGCTTTTGAAAAGTTTGAATGGCACAAAGCTGGCTAAGCCGGTGGCGGTCCGGCGCAAAGCCGGACCGCTCATGTCTCCCCTGAAACAATCCTACTTTTGAGCATTGCTCTTTGTGAATGCGCCAATGAGAAAATCCTTGAACAGCTGAATGCGCTTGGTCTGGTGGTATTTGTCATGATAAACGAGGAAAAGAGGCAGCGGCGCCTGAGGGCCGTCCGGCCCCTCGCCTTCCTCCAATAAACCCGCCTTGATGGCTTCTTCACAAATCGTACGGGGAAGATATGCGCGCGCTTGCCCGGTTTTAACAAAAGCAAGTGTCAATTCAAAAGACCCAGTCGCAAGCCCTTCCTGCCTATTGATCCCGCCGGATGCTTTCGCGACAGGCCGGAGAATTGGCAATTCTTCATCATCGATCCGTCCCGCTGGACCAACGAAAATAATATCAGTGTCCGTCAGATGACGGGCAATTAGACTGTCACCGCCAGGCGCGCGGCCACGCAAAGCCAGATCAACGCCCTCCTCAATGAAAGAAACGGGCCGATCATCCACAAACACATTGACCGAAATATCGGGATAAAGAGCGCGGAACTCGCCGACAATTTTAGCAAACGGCATTTTCGGAAAGGCGGTCGGAATTGAAATACGAACTTGTCCTGACGCCTCTTGCGCCCCGCCGACCGCTTCGCTGGCAAGGGACAATTCATTCAGCGCTCTACGGCAATGCAATAAAAACTGTTGCCCTTCGGCCGTAAGTGCGACTGTCCGTGTCGAGCGGTCAAGCAACCGCACATTATAGCGCGTCTCAAGCGATTTTACCCGCGTCGTCACTGTCGATGCGGGAACGCCAAGCCGCCGTCCGGCATCTGAAAAGCTCAGGCAATCGGCAACTTCAGCGAAAGTTTCAAGCGACCGCAGATCAACCATTATTTATAAATTCCGTTAAATAAATTCAACATTTCACGGATTATCTGAAGTCTATCTCTGCGCTATGTCAATGCACAAACCAAAGGAGATACCGATGAACAGACGTCATTTACTCAAAATGGGCAGTGCCATTGCTCTAACCTCAACCCTGACACCATCTATGGGAAGCGCAAAAACAACAGCCTCCGATATATCAGTGCGGTGGCTTGGTGCCGCCATGATGGAATTGAACATTGGCGGCTTTCGCATTCTCACAGACCCGTGTTTGGGCGAAGGTAAAAAAGCCTTTCAAATGCCCGACCCCAACGAGATGTTCGATCTGTCAAAAGGTCCAAACATGAAGTTCCATGAGCGGCTGACTGCTTTTCCGGGCATGAAGCTGCCTGATTATGATCTCGTTCTTTTGAGCCATGCACATGAAGATCATTTCGACCAAAAAGCACAAGCATGGCTAAGTAAAAGCCTTCCTTTATTATGCCCGTCACATGATCTTGATGCGTTGACCCAAAAAGGGTTTTCAGCAAGCGCTCTGGCTCACGGTGAAAAGCGCGAATTCACCGTTGCCGATACCAAGGTGTCCATTACCTCAATTCCGGCGATCCATTCTCTCAACCAAGGCATTTCAGATATATTGGGATTGGGTAATGGCTATTGGATTGAGGCGGTGGTCCGCGGAAAAACAACCAATATCTATTGGGCAGGCGACACTTTTTTGGCTGATCCGGTTTGGAACGCGATGCAAAGCCATGCGGCACCCGACTTGTTTATCCCCCACATCGGTGCGGTCGGCATTAATGGAGCTTTGGGCCAGCTATCCATGAACGGGCAACAAGCTCTGGATTTTGCAGCGCGCATTAAAGCCGACAAGGTTCTGCCTGTTCACCATTCAACATATGTACATTATCAGGAGCCGGTCAGCGAAATGATTAAATTACATGATCCGGCGAACGCCCAATATTCCCTGCATGTGCTTGAAGAAGGCTCGGTACTGACGCTTTAGTCAACGCTGGACAATAATCAAATTACCAAATCAGACCACTTCACAAACCCGCTCAACCATTTGAGCGGGTACATAATCACGTCGACAAAATGCGTTTCGAACTTTTCCGCACGGCAAATCTATGAAATACCATAATAGCATGACCCATTCCGGGGTGCTTGAACGACTTAAACAAAGGTTCCTGATATGAAAAAATTGATGCTGATCT
This sequence comes from Ahrensia marina, assembly GCF_001293565.1. Classification (GTDB taxonomy): domain Bacteria; phylum Pseudomonadota; class Alphaproteobacteria; order Rhizobiales; family Rhizobiaceae; genus Ahrensia; species Ahrensia marina. The sequence goes on from NZ_JXMU01000017.1 coordinate 77,281, forward strand.
GCCTGTCGCTGACACTATTGAGTGCGACACCTGCTTTTGCTCACTTAAACCCCAATGAACACGGATCATTTGCCGCCGGTTTCACACACCCGCTGTTTGGCATGGATCATATTCTGGCAATGGTCGCCGTTGGCCTTTGGGCATGGCAGATCGGCCAAAAAGCACTTTGGGCGGTGCCAACCGCCTTTGTCGGCACGATGGTACTTGGCTTTGTGCTTGCTTTGGGCGGCGCGCAATTACCATTCGTTGAACCGGCAATTCTGGCTTCGGTCGTGGCCCTCGGCCTATTGGTGGCACTGGCTGTTAAACTGCCCGTGTCAGCCGGCGCTGCAATCGTCGGCGTTTTTGCCCTGTTTCACGGCTATGCCCATGGCGGCGAGATCGGCGCGGCAACACAGTTCGGCTATGGCGCCGGATTTGCTATTGCAACAGCACTTCTTCATGGCGCAGGCATTGCTGCCGGTTATGGCCTTAATGCTGTCTTCAAAGACAAAACACGCATCGCCTTGACGGTGACACGCGTGCTCGGCGGCCTGACATTTATTGCCGGTATCGGCCTTATGACTGCCGCTTAAGTCAAATTTCTGGCATGGTCACAAACCCGCTCAAACCCATGAGCGGGTTTGATTTTAAGAGTTACCGTAAATCCAGCTCAATTTCGCGCTGATTATCAGGCAGAAGCCGCATCCTGACGGATGAAATCGCCGGTATCGTCCATCGTCCACAATTCACCGGTCGAAATATCAAACCAGGCACCGTGCACCGTCAGTTTGCCTTCGCTGTGAAGACTGTCCACAAACGGAAAAGTTTTCAGGTTTTTGATCGAGTTGCGGATCGATATGCGTTCCAGCGCAGTCTGGCGCTCCGCATCGGTCATATCGCCATTGGCGCTCACAGCGGCGGCAGTCGGTGCCAGAAGGCTGACCCATTTACCGATAAAATCGCCCGATGAAAGCGGCTCCATATCTTCGGCCAATGCGGCGGAAATACCGCCGCAGCGTCCATGACCCATGATGACAATATGTTTGACCTTCAGGCTTTGAACCGCAAATTCGAGTGCTGCCGATGTGGAGTGGTATTCACCGTCCGGCTCATAAGGCGGGACAAGATTGGCCACATTGCGTACCACAAACATCTCGCCGGGGTCCGCGCCGAAAATCATTTCAGGCGCCGCACGGCTGTCACAGCAGGCGATAATCATTGTATCCGGCTTCTGGCCTTTTTCAGCAAGTTCACGCGCAAGCTTGCGCTGTTCCGGCAACCGGCCGCTTACAAAATTCTGATAACCGTCAATGAGGCGCTGGGGAAAATTCATAGTGTTCAATTCTGATCCGATAATATGGTCTGAAAGTGTAATTGCTGCGCTGTTATAGGACATTCAAATTATGTGAAGCAATCCATTTCACCCTTGTGAGGGAACCCAAATGCGAAATGTGCGTTAATTGTGGCAATCAATATTCAGGGAAGACAATATGATTAAATGGATTCTTATACTTCTTGTTGCCGCCGCCGTGTTTGGTTTACTGGGTTTTGGTCGGCTTTCCGGCGCGGCGCTGACCGGTGCAAAACTGCTTATCGGCATTGTGCTGGTCCTGTTCCTGCTCGCTCTGCTTGGCATAATCGCCATAGCCTAAAGCGCGGCCGGTCGAGCTGGACATCGGTTCACCGGCCGTAAACGCGCTTAAGCAAGACAAAACACTTTAAATTTTATCGGCGTTCGCTCATATAGAGTTCAATCTAATCAGCGGACGCTATCATGGCAGTTGACGTCAATTTTGCGAAAATGAACGGACTCGGCAACAAGATCATTGTTGCCGATATGCGCGGGCGTGAAGATAAAATCACGCCGCAGGCTGCCGTCGAGTTGAATGCACAAACCGACACCGGCTTTGACCAGATCATGGCGATCCATGATCCAAAGTCGGACGGCACCGATGCTTATGTCATGATTTTAAACAATGACGGCTCTGAAGCCGAGGCTTGCGGCAACGGAACGCGCTGCGTTGTCAGCGCGCTTTCCGCCGAAACCGGCCGCACTCAATTCACCTTCGAAACGCTGGGCGGTATTTTAAATGCCGATGAAGGTGAAAACGGCATGGTCTCGGTTGATATGGGCATGCCGCGCTTCCGCTGGGACCAAATCCCGCTGGAAGAGGAATTTGGCGACACAACCGGCATTGAACTGCAAATCGGCCCGATTGATGCGCCGGTACTGCACACGCCTTCGGTTGCCAATATGGGCAATCCCCATGCCGTTTTCTGGGTAAAAAATGATGTCTGGTCCTACGATCTGGACAAATTCGGCCCCTTGCTGGAAAACCATCCGATCTTTCCCCAGCGCGCCAATATTTCAATCGCGCAGGTACAGAGCAATGACCACATCATCATCCGCACATGGGAGCGCGGTGTCGGTTTAACGCAAGCCTGCGGTTCTGCCGCCTGTGCAACGGCTGTGTGCGCTGTGCGTAAAAAGCTGACAGACCGCAATGTCAAAATCACAGTGCCGGGCGGCGATCTGTTTATCCAGTGGCGCGAGGACGGCCATGTCATCATGACCGGCCCTACTGAATGGGAATTTGCCGGTAAGCTTGATGCTGAAACCGGCAAATGGCTGCGGGTCATCGAGGACGCGTAATCACTGCACATCCGCGCAGGCGACCGCGACACCCTCAATCATCCGCCCCTCACTGCAAAGCGTGCCGCCCCACGCATAGCCGCGCAGTCCTTCGCTATATTCTATCAGGAACCACGGATGCCCTTGGTACGGTTGACCTTCATTACGCAGGATCGCAACAGGCTCTTTAAGCGGTAGCTTGTCGATCCGCTTGACATCTACGCTTGGCCCTTCGCGCACAATTGTTTCCAGCGCCATACCAGCAACCCAGCCCTTGTCGCCTGCACCGTCAATATTGGATGCCACCTTTGTAGATTTGCACGCAATACTCTCATCAGTAGCAATGATTTGAATATTTGAATTCAAACCGCTGTCCTGTGATGCTTCGAAAAAGCGTACTTTATTACCGATAAAAAGCGCGCCTCCGCCGCTGGCGGTTTCCAGGTTAAGATATTCATCCTCGCTCTCCGGATAACCCGTCAGCGCATAGCGCTCATCATCAATCGCATAGATAAACTCGTAATTCTCGCCCGCACCTTTACATTCAAAGGCCGGTTGCGGCGATGCGAATGCTCCATATGAAAATACACTGCCCAGACAGATCATGGAAATTGTCAAAAAACGCATTATATCCCTCTCAATTAAGCCCCGAACTACCATGACTGCAAAAGGCTAGGGCTTGCAAGCAGCACGCCTGATTTGCATATCGAAATGATGGCTGGCATACGGTGCGCAACTGCTTCATAAGGCGCTGTAAACTAAACCGCGAAACACATGGCAATTAAAACACTTACATTTGGCTGCCGCCTGAACGCTTATGAGGGCGAGGTGGTTAAGCGCGAGGCCGAAGCCGCAGGGTTGGACCAGCTTGAAGGCGGTGCCGTCATTATCAACACCTGCGCTGTCACCGGCGAAGCTGTGCGACAGGCCAAACAGTCAATCCGCCGTGCCCGCCGCGAACAGCCAGATGCGCGTATCATCGTGACCGGCTGCGCCGCGCAGATCAATCCTGATGATTTCGGCGATATGGACGAGGTCGATCTGGTTATCGGCAATGAGGATAAGCTCAAAGCGTCTTCTTATCGTGCCCTGCCTGAATTTGGCGTCAACCAGTTTGAAAAAGTGCGCGTGAATGACATCTTTGAGGTCACTGAAAACGCGCCGCATATGGTTGATTCAATTGAAGGGCGCACCCGTGCATTTGTTCAGGTGCAAAATGGCTGCGACCATCGCTGCACATTCTGCATCATTCCCTATGGCCGCGGCCAGTCACGCTCCGTGCCCATTGGCGGCATTATCGATCAGGTCACACGGCTGACAGACAATGGCTATTCGGAAATCGTACTCACCGGCGTCGACTTGACGAGCTTCGGGCCGGACTTGCCCGGCAAACCGTCGCTTGGCGTTCTGGTGCAGAAAATTCTGGCGCAAGTGCCCTCGCTTGAGCGTTTGCGTCTGTCATCAATTGATTCCATCGAAGCCGATGAGGCTTTGTTCGATGCCATCGCATCCGAGCAGCGCCTGATGCCGCATTTTCATCTGTCGCTGCAACATGGCGATGATATGATTTTAAAGCGCATGAAACGGCGCCATTTGCGCGAACATTCTATCGAATTTTGCCGGACCGTGCGTGATTTGCGTCCCGATGCGTCCTTTGGCGCGGACATCATTGCCGGTTTTCCAACCGAAACCGAAGCCATGTTCGAAAACGCAATATCCATCATCGATGATTGCGGCCTTGCGCGTGTCCACGCTTTTCCGTTTTCACCGCGCGAAGGCACCCCTGCCGCAAAAATGCCGCAGCTTGACCGCGCTTTGATTAAAGACCGTGCCGCCCGCCTGCGTGCCAAGGCTGCCAGCGCATGGCAGCAGCATTTGGAAAAATTTAACGGCACCGTGCAAACAGTCCTGTTTGAAAAAGACGGTATCGGACGCACGCAGGATTTTACGCCGGTCAGCATTGAAGGATCGCCCGCCCGCGCTGGTGCAATCGCAACAGTTCAGATATTAAACAATGATGGTGAGCGCCTGATCGGGTGCCATGAAGCGCCTGTCGCCGCGCAATAGGAATTAAATGAATGGCATTCGGCTTTATCAAAAAAGTATTTTCCTTCGGCAAGAAGACAGTCGAGGAACAGCCGGCTGAAACAGAAGGCTCTGAAGAAGAGCAAAAACCGGACGAACCGGCTGTAGATCAGGCACCCGACAGCGCTTCAAAAATGCCTGCGGCCATGGTTGAGCCAGAGCCAGAGCCAGAGCCAGAGCCAGAGAAAAATGACTCAAGCGCTGCCGCTGGCAAGCCTGAAACAACAGACAATAAAGCCGCATCCACAGATGATGAGGCATTTGCGCCCGATGGTGTTTTCCAGCCAACGCCGGAGACAGCACCCGAACCTGTACGCGAGGAAGAAACACCGGCACCGGCAAGCAAAGCTGTTGAGCCGCCCATTGATGTTGATGCGCCGCCGCCCACGACCAGCAAATCCGGCAGCGTCACCATTGGCGATGCAAAACCCGCGCCCGCCGAGCCGGACCCCGAACCTGAAAACAAGGGCTGGATTGCCCGTCTGACATCAGGGCTGTCACGCTCTTCCAAACAGCTTACCGATTCCATTTCCGGCATTTTCACCAAGCGCAAGCTTGATGAAGACACATTGCAGGATTTGGAAGATGTGCTTATTCAGGCCGATCTTGGCATTGAAACCGCAATGCGTATTACCGATACGCTTTCTTCCGGCCGCTACGGCAAGGATATTTCCACCGATGAAGTGCGCAAAGTCATGGGCGCGGAAATCACCAATGTGCTTGGCCCTGTTGCCCAGCCTCTAGAGCTTGATCTTTCCCATAAGCCGCATGTTATTTTGGTGGTTGGGGTCAACGGCACCGGCAAGACCACGACCATCGGCAAGCTGGCCGCAAAGCTGCGTGATGCGGGCCTGAAAGTAACCCTGGGTGCGGGCGACACATTCCGCGCCGCCGCCATTGAACAGCTTAAAATCTGGGCGGACAGAACCGGCTCGCAATTTGTCGGCACAAAGCTTGGCGCCGATGCCGCAGGGCTTGCCTATGGTGCCTATGAGACCGCGCGCGACAACGGGTCGGATGTCGTGATCATCGACACCGCAGGACGCCTGCAAAACAAAACCGAACTGATGGACGAACTGGCCAAGATCGTGCGCGTCTTGCAAAAGCATGACCCCGAAGCGCCCCACACCGTGCTGCAAACACTGGATGCGACCACCGGCCAGAACGCACTTTCCCAGGTTGATATTTTCCGCAATGTCGCCGGGGTCAACGGTCTGGTGATGACCAAACTCGACGGTACAGCGCGCGGCGGCATATTGGTCGCGATTGCTGCCAAATTTAAATTACCGGTCTATTTCATCGGCGTTGGCGAGGGCGTTGATGATCTTGAACCGTTCAGCGCCGATGATTTTGCCTCTGCAATTGTCGGCACCGCAAACATGGAAGAAGAAGAAAAATAAATGAAAGAGCTTTCCGAAAGCAAAAAAGAAATCCATCCCGGCCTTAAGCTGGCGCTTGAAATGGGGCCGTTGATCGTTTTCTTTATTGCCAATAGCCGCGCTGAACAACTCGCATCCGCATTTCCTGCACTGGCCGGTCTTGGCGGCCCGCTGTTTGTCGCAACCGCCTTTTTTATGGCCGCGACGGCGTTGGCGCTCATCGCTTCTTGGCTTTTAACACGCGCATTGCCGCTAATGCCTGTCGTATCAGGTGTCGTCATTTTTATTTTCGGCGCGCTAACGCTTTATTTGAACGATGAACTGTTCATCAAATTAAAGCCGACAATCATCAACTCCCTGTTCGGTCTGACATTGATCGGCGGCCTGATTTTTAAAAAGCCACTGCTCAAATATGTGCTCGGCGCTGCTTTTGAACTGGATGAAAAAGGCTGGTATCTTTTGACAATCCGGTGGGCGCTGTTTTTCTTTGGCATGGCGATACTCAATGAAATTATCTGGCGCGGTTCCAATGCCTATTACGGCGAAGGCAAAACGGCCGATGATTTCTGGGTGGCTTTCAAGGTTTGGGGCAACTTTCCCATTACGATTATCTTTATGGCTTTCCAGTTTCCGCTGATAAACCGCCATGCAATCGAAAAGTCTGAAAGCCAGTAATGACAGATAACCCCGCCGCTATGCTGGAAGAACTATGGTGGCAGGGTGTCGACGCCGTGCGCGGTTTCAGTGCGGTGACAGCATCGTTGTCAGATAGCACCATCACGCCGCCCGATATGATTATCGCCGTTGGCAAGGCCGCAGGCGACATGGCACTGGGCGCACGGAAACATTTCGCAACACAAATTCCCACACTTGTTGTGACCAAATATGATCATACACGCGACGAACTTGCCGCGCTTTCCAATTGCGAAATCATCGAAGCGGGCCATCCGGTTCCCGATCAAAATTCCCTGACCGGCGGCGCGCGCGTGCTTGAAGCGGTGCAGAATATGGCGGCGGACCAAAACCTCCTGCTTCTGGTTTCAGGCGGCGCATCGGCACTGGTTGAAGTGCTGGAAGAAGGCCAGACGCTTGATAGTCTCAAAGCGCTCAATAAAGGATTTCTGGCAGACGGTTTGAGCATTGGCGAGATCAATGCCGAACGCCGTAAAATCTCCCGCATTAAGGGCGGGCGCTTGCTTGACGCATTTAAAGGCAAATCTGCCCATGTGATTGCCATTTCCGATGTGGAAGGCGACAGCATTGATGTTATCGCTTCGGGTATCGGCGCTTATCATGGCAGCGGCAACCATATCGAAATCAAAATCGCCGCGTCCAATGCGGTGGCACGCCAAACCATTGAAAAGGCAGCGCAGGACAAAAACATTGACGTTCAGCGCAACGAAGAATGTCTTTACGGCCACGCCGAAGACATAGCACCAAAGCTTTTGGATGAATTTCAAAACGGTCCGGTGGGCCTTTACATTTTTGGCGGCGAGCCGACGGTCGAACTGCCCGACAATCCGGGCCGCGGCGGACGCAATCAGCATTTAGCGCTATTGCTCGCCGATAAAATCAAAACACGTGATGATTTGCATATCCTGATCGCCGGTACCGATGGCACTGACGGGCCGACCGCTGAAGCAGGCGCTATCATTGACGGATCAACCGTGAAAGCCGGTGATGATACGGCGCGCTATCTGAGGACGGCTGATGCGGGCACTTATTTGAACGAACGCGGCGCATCGCTGACAACTGGCCCCACCGGCACCAATGTGATGGATATTGTTCTGGTTTTAAAGACTTAAGGTCCAAACCCTAATTCGCCGCCAGTTTCTCAATCTCCGGCATGAGCTGCTTTTCGATCGCTTCAGGTGTTAGCGGGCCGGTAAATTTGTATTTGATCTTGCCGTCCTGCCCGACAAGGAATGTTTCCGGCACCCCGTAAACGCCCCAGTCAATCGCGGCGCGGCCGGAATCATCCACGCCGATAAAATCATACGGATTTCCCAGACTGCCCAAAAAGCGTAAGGCGTTTTCCGTCTTGTCTTTGTAGTTCAATCCCATCAGTTGCACACGCGGATCGCCTGACAGAGCGCTGAGATAGGGATGTTCCTCGCGGCACGGCGCGCACCATGATGCCCACACATTCACAAGCGTGATATTGCCTGCAAAGACGGCCGGATCAAAACCGGCAATTTGCGCGCCGCCTGCATCTTTAAGCCCTTCGAGCGGCGGCAATATGGTTTGCGGCGCATCGCGGCCGATAAGCGCTGAAGGCAAAGCCGAGACATCACGCCCTTCTTGCGTCAGCATCAAGGCAAAAACACCCGCAAGAATGAAGAACGCAATTGCCGGCACATAGACGGACCATGCCGAACGCGGTTTTTTTTCAACTGTTTCGCTCAAAGCTCACGCCTGCTCATCTTGTGTTTGCGAACGCCTGCGCACGCCCATCTCTTCAAGACGGGCAAGCTCTTTGACCGTCATATTGCGGTCAATCCAGAGCCATAAAACCAGCGCGGTTAAAATCAGCGCGCCAAGCCCGTAACTGGCATAAACAAAAATTTCATGCTCAGACATTTTCTACCCTTCAAGAACCGCTGTTGCCGGTGCTGATGATTTGCCGCGCGCGCCTGCCTTGCGCAGACTTGCCGCGCGGCGCCGCCGCACTTCATTACGCATCGCAGCCATATGCATTGCCAGAAACATAAATGTAAAACCAACCGCAACGACAAGCAAAGGCCAGAGCATTGACGGATGGATCGTTGGCCCGTCGAGACGTATGACCGATGCCGGCTGATGCAATGTGTTCCAGAAATCGACCGAAAACTTGATGATCGGAATATTGATATAGCCGACCAAAACAAGGATGGCGACAGGCCGCGCCGAACGCGCCGGTTCCTCCATCGCCCGTTGCAAGGCCATAATGCCAAAATACATAATCAGCAGCACGAACACCGATGTCAGCCGCGCATCCCAAACCCAATAGGTGCCCCACATCGGACGTCCCCAAAGAGAGCCCGTCGCCAGACATAAAAGCGTGAACGCAGCGCCAATCGGTGCCGCAGCCCGTATCGACACATCGGCCAAAGGATGCCGCCAGATCAAAACGCCAAGCGCCGACAGCGCCATGACCGTATAGGAGAACATCGCAAACCATGCCGCAGGCACATGAAGATACATAATGCGCACGGTAATGCCCTGCTGGTAATCTTCCGGTGCCTGCCAGCCAAGATAAAGCCCCACTCCGGTAAGCAGAGCCGCAAGAAGAGCCAGCCATGGCAACAGCTTGCCTGACAGATCCATAAATCGGGTAGGGTTGGCCAGCGCCGTTAAAGCCCCCACTTTCTTTATGTTTTTATTGTTCATGCCGTTCTCTCACGTTTTGAGCCGTTTTATCCGTGATTTTTAAACGTGGCAATTGAGGCACAATGATGCAGCCCCGACCAGCCTGACAGATTTGCTCTATTGCACGAATAAAGGGCAAAAAAACAAGCGCCGCCTCCTAAAATAGAAGACAGCGCTATATAAGTCACAAAAGCGGCGCGGATTAGACCGTGCTTTCAACTTCCACTTTTTCAACCATGGAATTAACAATGTCATCGAGCGCAATCGCGCCGATCACCTTGTCAGAACTGTCGACCACCTGCGCCTTGGTCACATCCGCTTCCTGCATCTGGCGTGCCGCCTCATCCAGCCTTGTATCACGGTCAAGCTTCATCGTACCCGCATTGGCCAAATCATCCGACATGAGCGAATCGATGCGGAGTACCCGCGCCCGGTTAATATCTTTGACAAAATCTTTGATATAATCGTCAGCCGGATGCAGGATAATGTCCTGCGCATTGCCTTTTTGAACAATGCCGCCATCGCGCAGGATGCAGATATTGTCGCCGATACGCAGCGCTTCATCCAGATCGTGGGTAATGAACACAATCGTCTTTTTAAGTTCCGATTGCAGTTCAAGAAGCACGTCCTGCATGTCTGTACGTATCAGCGGGTCAAGCGCAGAGAAGGCCTCGTCCATCAGCAGGATTTCAGCATCGGTTGCCAGCGCACGAGCCAGACCAACACGCTGCTGCATACCGCCGGAAAGCTGTGACGGATAATTTTCCTCAAACCCGCCAAGCCCCACACGGTCGATCCATTTTTTTGACCGCGCATGACGTTCCGATGCCGAAACACCCTGTACCTCAAGCCCGTATTCAACATTGGACTGCACGGTGCGGTGCGGCAGCAAAGCAAATTTCTGGAACACCATCGATGTTTTATTGGCGCGGAATTTACGCAAATCACCGCGCGACATGCCCAAAACGTCCACACCATCGACAATCACCTCACCGGCCGTTGGCTCGATCAAGCGGTTGATATGGCGGATAAGTGTAGATTTACCTGAACCAGATAAGCCCATCACAACCTGAATACCGCCATCAGGCATATCAATATTAATGTCCTGCAGGCCCAGAACATGACTGTGCTTGTCCTGCAGTTCGGCTTTACCCATTCCTTTTTTAACAAGATCAAGCGCCATCGCCGGATCATCGCCAAAAATCTTGTAGAGGTTTTTAATCTGAATACCACTCATCGGATCAATGCTCCTTTTCACGGTGCGATTGCAACCGCTGGCCATAGGCCTGCGAAGCGCGGTCGATGATAATGGCGAGTATGACGATGGCCATACCGGCAGAAACACCCATAAACAGGAACTGATTGTTAATGGCCTTCAGAACCGGTTGTCCAAGGCCCGGCGCACCCACAAGTGCAGCGACAACAACCATAGCCAGTGCCATCATAATGGTCTGGTTAACACCGGCCATAATGGTTGGTAGCGCGAGCGGAATTTGCACATTGGTAAGCCGCTTCCAGCTTGTCGAACCAAAGGCATCGGCCGCCTCAAGCACTTCCTTGTCCACCAGCCGGATACCCAGATTGGTCAGACGGATAATCGGCGGAATGGCATAGATGATAACAGCGATAATACCGGGCAGTTTGCCGATACCGAACAGCATGATCACAGGGATAAGATAAACAAAGCTCGGCATGGTCTGCATGACGTCGAGGATCGGGTTCATAACGGTCTGCACACGGTCTGACTTTGCCATACCGATTCCCAGCGGAATACCTAAGAGCACAGAACCAAGGGTCGCGGTGGAAATCATCGCGAGCGTTTTCATCGCATCTTCCCACATGCCGAAATAGCCGATCAGCGCCATACCGAAAAATGTGCCCAGCGTAAGCCACGGTCGGCGGCTGGCAAAATAAACGATACCGCTTAAGGCAAGAAGAACGATAATCCACGGCGTATCCAGCAGCAGGTTTTCAAAATGCTTTAGAAACCACTCAACGGGATAAAGCGCGTTTTCAATCGTTTCGCCATATGCCCGTGTAAAGTCGCGAAACCCCTCATCAATTCCTTTGCGCAGGTCGCGCAGTTGCTCTCGTTCCATTTCTGGAAACTCAAACCAATCCATATACCCAGCCCTTGGTTATGTTGATACATACGAAAACGGCGCGAAACTGTCTCGCGCCGTTATAATTAAAGGGTGTTAGCCCTTGATCTTGGCAGCCACTTCAGGGCTTACCCATTGTGACCAAAGATCTTCATAGTTTTCGATGAAATGGATAGCACCGTCTTCATTGGTGCCCTGCTCGTCAGCCATCCATGCAAGAACTTTACCGACTGTGGCATTGTCCCACTGGCGTGATTTCAGGTAATCCATCGCAACAGCATTTTCTTCAGCGAATTCGCTTGTCACAACTGTGAAAACGTCCGAACGGCGCCAGTCATTTGGTTGCGGGTCCGCACAGTCTTCTTTTACGATACATGTGTCCCAAGCTTCTGCGTCATGCTCGACTTCGCGCTCAAGCTTGACCATTTCATATTTGCCCAGAATCGCTGTTGGTGCCCAATAATAGCCGAGCCAGCCTTCTTCGCGCGCAAAAGCTTTGGCAATTGAACCGTCGAGACCGGCAGCAGAGCCCGGATCGACCACTTCAAAGCCTTTTTCTTCAGCGTTGCGGGCTTTGGCCATATTGTTTGTAATCGGCTGACATGCCCAACCTGACGGACATGTGTAGATCGCGCCTTTTTCCTCGTCTTCACCGCCTGGGAAAAGATCTGGACGCGCAAGCGCATCTTCAACAGTTTTAATGTTGTTTTCTTCAGCTAGCTTTTTGGGAACCCACCAGCCTTCTAGGCCGCCTTCGCTCAAAATTTCAGCGGCAACAACCAGCTTGCCTTCTTCGACAGCGTTGTCGAGTGCGATCTTAACAGCGTTCACCCACAATTCCGGTGCAATGTCCGGCTCGCCCTTTTCGTTCATTGACGTAAAGGTCGGCATTGTATCGCCTGTTACAAGCTCGACATCACAGCCATAGCCTTTTTCAAGAATGAGTTTGTCAACCTGTGCGGCCACACCAGCAGATGCCCAATTCATCTCCGCAATTGAAACATCGCCGCACTCACCATCCTGTGCAGATGCTGAACCCGAAAATGCTACAAACGCGGCGCCCGCGAGAAGTGGCAAAAGTGATTTTTTCATTTCAAGAATTCTCCCAATAGGTAATGATACCGGTTAATCCGGCAATCTTCTAATTCATATTAGGATAGGGACTGACGAAGCAGAGTCAAATTTTCGCGCGTAAAATTTGCATCAAATATCCCAAAAAGCTCAGGTTAAGAGCCAATTTAACCCATTGAAGATGCTTATTTTTATAAAATCACCGGCAAATGAGAACGGCAAAAAGGCCTAGTCACCGGCGTTTTTAAGTGCATAGCCCGCCGCAAACGGTCCTAAAACCGCAAAAAACAGCGTCAGCGCGGCAAGTAAAAGCATCGGTGCTTTAAACGGTGCGCCATCGACCACAGCGCCGAATGTCGCCATCACGCCAAAAATCAGAACCGGTATCACAAACGGCAAAATCACCACCGAAACCAGTAATCCGCCGCGCGGCAGCGAAACAGCAATGGCCGCGCCCACCGCACCGATAAATGTCACGGCAGGCGTACCGATCAACAATGTTAAGGCGGTGGCACCAATCGCTTTCCCGTCCATATTAAGCAACAGGCCAAGCAAAGGCGTCACAATAACCAGCGGCAATCCGGTCGTTATCCAGTGCGCCACACATTTGATAAACACGGCGAATGACAAAGGCATGATGTGACGGTTGAGCACCATTAAATCGAGAGAACCATCCTCGCGGTCAATCTGGAACAGCCGCTCCAGCCCCAAAAGCGAGGCCAGAAGCGCGCCAATCCATAAAATAGCAGGACCGATTTTCGCAAGCAGGTTCAAATCCGGCCCCATCGCAAACGGTGTTACCGCAGCCACAGCCAGATAGAACAAGATACCGATCAGGGCACCGCCGCCGGCACGAAGGCCCAGTTTAACATCGCGGATAAGCAAAGCCGTCATTTGTTTGGCTCCGCAAAGCGTAAATTCTTCATGGCATCGACACCCAATGACAGATGCGTTGCCGCTATCACCAGCCCGCCGGTTCTAAGATGGCGGACAATCAGCCGCGTGAACATATGTTCCGATGAATTATCCAGCCCCGTCGTCGGCTCGTCCAGAAGCCAGATATAGCGCGGTGACACGAACAGGCGAGCAATGGCAACGCGGCGTTTCTGACCCGTGGAAAGATCTGAAAACGGCACATCAAGAACATGGCCAAGGCCGACCTCTTCAAGCGCTTCCAGCGGCGTGCGTCCGCCCCCGCCATAATAATCCTGCCAGAAGCGCAGATTCTCTTTCACGGAAAGATTCGGCTTCATGCCATTGTTTGGGCCAAGATAATGGCTGTGCTCGGCAAGATGTCCGCCAGATATTTTAACGCTGCCTGCGCTGGGCGGCAAAAATCCGGCCAAAACACGCATCAAGGTTGACTTGCCCGCACCGTTAGGTCCTGTGATCGTCATGCCCTCACCGGCACGCAAACTAAAGCTGACGCCCTCAAAAATGCGCGTATCGCCACGGTCGGCCGCCAGATTTTCCGCAATGAGCTGCATAAGCACTCCAATTTTGCCGAGCAATGACATAGTTTTAGTCAAACTTGCAATGCAATCGTCTTTTTGACTTTAGAATGTCTTTAAATTTTCAGAGATTGCGATTAAGCAGTGCACCATAGTGACTGAATTCAGCGCCGATGCCAGCCAATTGGCAGCGCGCAACAATGGAAGGAAAAGAGCCATGTCAAAGATCGACAGCTTTAAATGCCGCAAAACAATGACGGTCGCGGGCAAAGAATACACCTATTACAGCCTCGCCGAAGCCGAAAAGAACGGCCTGACAGGCATTTCCAAACTGCCTTTCTCCATGAAAGTGCTGCTTGAAAACCTTCTGCGCAATGAAGACGACCGCTCTGTTACCAAAAAAGACATTGAAGCGGTTGCAAGCTGGCTGCAAAACAAAGGCACCGAAGGCTACGAGATTGCCTACCGTCCGGCCCGCGTTCTGATGCAGGATTTCACCGGCGTTCCTGCCGTGGTGGATCTGGCTGCGATGCGCGATGCGATGGTTTCGCTTGGCGGCGATGCACAAAAGATCAACCCGCTCGTACCGGTTGATCTGGTGATCGACCATTCGGTGATCGTTGATGAATTCGGCAACCCGAACGCTTTTGCCAAAAACGTTGAACTTGAATATGAGCGCAACGGCGAGCGTTACCGCTTCTTAAAATGGGGCCAGAAGGCGTTCAACAATTTCCGCGTTGTACCTCCGGGCACAGGCATCTGCCACCAGGTGAACCTTGAATATCTTGGCCAGTGTGTATGGACCAAGGAAGATTCGGGCGAAACAATTGCTTATCCGGACACTTGCGTTGGCACAGACAGCCACACAACCATGATCAACGGCCTTGGCGTTCTGGGCTGGGGCGTGGGCGGTATCGAAGCGGAAGCGGCGATGCTTGGCCAGCCGATCTCCATGCTTTTGCCGGAAGTCATCGGCTTCAAACTGAAAGGCAAATTGAAAGAAGGCGTCACCGCAACCGACCTCGTGCTGACCGTTGTGCAGATGCTGCGCCAGAAGGGCGTTGTCGGCAAATTTGTTGAATTTTACGGCGAAGGTCTTGATCACCTTACGCTCGCGGATGCGGCAACTATCGGCAATATGGGCCCTGAATATGGCGCGACATGCGGCTTCTTCCCGATTGACGATGAAACACTTAACTATCTGAACATCACCGGCCGCGACAAAGACCGTATCGAACTTGTCGAAGCCTATGCAAAAGAGCAGGGCATGTTCCGCACAGCCGGTTCTGAAGATCCGGTCTTTACCGACACACTTGAACTTGACCTCGGTTCTGTTGTGCCGTCAATGGCCGGTCCGAAACGTCCAGAAGGCCGCATCCCGCTTGAAAATGTCGGCGCCGGTTACCGCGATGCGTTCGTTTCAGAATACAAGAAGGACAAAGCCGAACTTGACAAGCGTTATGCGGTTGAAGGCGAAGACTTTGATCTTGGCAATGGTGATGTTGCGATCGCAGCGATCACATCATGTACCAACACCTCCAACCCGTCTGTTCTGATCGGCGCGGGTCTTTTGGCACGCAATGCCAACAAGCTTGGCATCAAGCAAAAACCTTGGGTTAAAACATCGCTGGCACCGGGCTCACAGGTTGTGGCCGAATATCTTGAAAATTCCGGCCTGCAAAAAGAACTCGACCAGATCGGCTTTAACCTTGTTGGTTTCGGCTGCACCACCTGTATCGGTAACTCCGGTCCGCTTGATGCGCCGATTTCCAAAACCATCAATGAAAAAGGTCTCATTGCATCGGGCGTTCTTTCCGGCAACCGTAACTTTGAGGGCCGTATTTCGCCGGACGTTCAGGCCAACTATCTGGCCTCACCGCCATTGGTTGTGGCTTATGCGCTGGCCGGTACAGTCAATATCGATCTGACATCCGAGCCGATCGGTCAGGACAAGGACGGCAATGACGTATTCCTGAAAGACATTTGGCCTTCCAACAAGGAAATCCAGGAATTCATCCAGAAATATGTCACACGCGAAATCTTCGCGGCCAAATATGCCGATGTGTTCAAAGGCGATGAAAACTGGCAGGCTGTGACCATTCCCGAAGGCCAGACCTATGCGTGGGAAGACACATCAACCTATGTGCAGAACCCGCCATATTTCGTCGGCATGTCAAAATCGGCAGGCTCGATTGACGACATCAAAGGCGCGCGCATTATGGGTCTGTTCGGTGACAAAATCACCACCGACCACATTTCGCCTGCCGGTGCGATCAAAGCACAGTCACCTGCCGGTTCTTACCTCATGGACAATGGCGTTGGCGTGATGGACTTTAACCAATACGGCACACGCCGCGGCAACCATGAAGTGATGATGCGCGGCACATTCGCCAATATCCGTATCCGCAACCATATGCTCGGCGCAAACGGCAAAGAGGGTGGCTTCACCATCCACTACCCGTCAAAAGAAGAAATGCCGATCTATGACGCAGCCATGAAATACCGCGAGGAAGGCGTGCCTTTGGTTGTCTTCGCCGGCGGTGAATATGGCAACGGTTCATCACGTGACTGGGCCGCAAAAGGTACAAATCTTCTGGGCGTGAAAGCCGTGATTGCCGAAAGCTATGAGCGTATCCACCGTTCAAACCTTATCGGCATGGGCGTTGTACCGTTCGTGTTTGAAGAAGGCACATCGTGGAAATCGCTTGATCTTGAAGGCGATGAAATGGTGACAATCGAAGGCCTGGCCGATGTGAAACCGCGCCAGAAAGTGGTTGCGAAAGTCACACGCAGCGATGGTTCAACTTTTGATTTGCCGCTTGTCTGCCGCGTCGATACAGCCGACGAGATCGATTACCTGAAAAACGGCGGCATTTTGCAAACCGTGCTGCGTGATTTGGCTGCCTAAGACAAGCGCACGCAGTGCGCGACGTCGTTGCACCGAAAGACAAGCGCAGCGACGTCGATAGGCGAAAGCTTTAGAACACAAACTAAAAACCCGCCCACAGAAATGTGAGGCGGGTTTTTAGATTAATACGATCGGGCTGGTCTTACTCTCCAGGAAAAAAAGAAATTGCCAAATCCCTGCCGTAATTGCTTAGGGCAGCGCTGCTAATAACGCTTCTAGAATTCTTCCCAGCTATCCTCTGCAATCGCTGCATTTCCATTGAATGCCAGAACAGGCTGCGCTTTTTTCTCAGGCGCTGAGGGTATTGGCTTCATTGGCTCGATATCAATCGGGGTGCGATGGGTCGTTTGTGGAGCCGGCTTGTGGCCAATATTGAACTTCTGAATGAGTTGGAACATTGCTTCAGCGTCATTAGCCAATCCGGAAGCAGTCGTTTTGGACTGCTCAACCATAGCTGCATTTTTCTGCGTGCTGCTATCGATAACATTGACCGCATTGTTGATTTCATTCAGCCCCGAAGACTGCTCTTTTGATGCCTCGACAATAGAGATAACGTTTTCCGTGACCTGCTGAACCTGCATGACAATTTCATCCAAAGCACTTCCTGTTTCTCCAACCAGGGACACGCCGTTTTTGACATGATCACTGGAAGCATCAATTAAATGCTTGATCTCTTTTGCTGCTTTCGCCGAGCGTTGTGCAAGCTCTCTTACTTCTTGAGCTACAACTGCGAAACCCTTTCCGGCTTCACCCGCTCTGGCTGCCTCCACACCGGCATTAAGAGCCAGCAAATTGGTTTGAAACGCAATTTCATCAATCATGCTGATTGTACTTTTGATTTCGCTGGACGACACCTTAATTTTGTCCATTGCAGAAACTGCCTGGCGTACGATGACTCCGGAGCGCTCCGCGCTTTCTTTGGTCTTTTTAACCATTTCGCCAGCTTGTTGCGCTTGCTCGCTCGAGCCGCGAATAGTTGCTGTCATCTCATCTAAAGAAGAGGCTGTCTCTTCTACCGAAGAAGCCTGCTCTTCTGTTCTTTGTGCGAGATCTTCAGAAGCAATACGTATTTCTTCTGAACCGCGGGCAATCGTCCCTGCATTTTGAGCGATTGACTGCATAGTGTGGCGTAAATTTTCCGCCGCAGAGTTAAAATCAATGCGTAATTTGTCGAGAGCAGGCAGAAACGGTTCGGAGATATTTTGCATTAGATCCCCGTCAGACAGCGCCCGAATTCCTTTCGCGAGGGCGTCAACACTATTGACGCGATCAGTAATATCGGTTGCGAATTTTACGACCTTAAATACGCGCCCATCCATGTCGAGGATTGGGTTATAGGACGCTTGGATATAGACTTTTTTCCCATTCTTACCAAAGCGCAAAAACTCCTCAGCGATAAACTCGCCTGAAGCTAAAGCCTTCCAAAAATCCCGATAGTCTTTACTTTTCGAGTACGCGGCTTCGCAAAACATGGAATGGTGCTTCCCCTGAATTTCGCTCAATTTATAATCAAGCGTTGCAAGGAAGTTTTCATTCGCCGTCAATATTTCACCGGTTGGCGTAAACTCGATGACCGCTTGCGCGCGAGACAATGCATCAAGTTTTCCGCTATCTTCAGCCGCCTTTAGTTTCGCCGCTGTAATATCGGTCGCAATCTTGACGACCTTGCATGGTTTTCCAGCTTTGAAAACCGGATTATAGGACGCTTCAATCCAGATTTCCCTGCCGCCCTTGCCAATACGCTTATATTGTCTCTGATCATATTCGCCGCGAGCCAGTTTTTTCCAGAAATCTTTATATCCTTCAGAACCTGCTTCGGCAGGTTCAACAAACATGCGATGATGTTGTCCGATGATTTCGCCGGGCTCATAGCCTACAGCAGCACAGAAATTTTCGTTGGCAAAAAGAATATTGCCTTTTAGATCGAACTCAATGATTGCTTGGGATTTACTTAATGCTTCCAGCACCGATTTTTCAGTTGACGCAAAAGCGCTTAAAATTGACATTGAATCTCCTGCAAATCTGTGATGATGACACACAGGCGGCTTGCCTTTGCGAAGCATCTCGATTCTTCGAATTTGTTTTTGTTTGATATGCGCACCGTCAAGCGCACAAAATTGTAATGAAACAATATATTTAGGCAGTCTGAACAGAAGGTTAAGACAAATCATTTAATTATAATTTGGTACTGGCGGTTAATAAAAAAGTTACCAAAATTAATAAAAAATTCTTATCCACCCCCACACCCCTGACCCCATAATCCTCCCCAAACAACGAGGACGATATGGACTGGC
>NZ_JXMU01000018.1 GCF_001293565.1 Ahrensia marina
CCATACCGTCCATCATGCCGTTTTCCATCATTTGTAATTCCTTGCTCTTTTATGTTAATTAGCCTGCACAACAAGATAGCTTTTTAATGTCCAAATCGAAGGTTTGTGCAGCAAGCTTGAGGCCTTCCACGGTTGTTAGATATGGGAAAATCATCGACCCAAGCTCTTCATACGTCATGCCTGCCTTAATTGCAAAAACCGCCGTTTGAATGCTGTCCGACCCTTCGGGCGCTAAAATGTGTGCGCCAAGCAGGCGTTTCGTTTCGCCGTCAGCGACCAGTTTGATGAGGCCGCGTGTGTCACGGGCAGCCAATGCGCGAGGCACGTTGTCGAGTGTGATAACAGAGGTGCGAACGTCAACGCCTTGTTGCTTTGCTTGCGCTTCAGTGAGGCCAACACTGGCAATCTGCGGGTCGGTGAAGACCACAGCGGGCATGGCGGAATTGTCGTAGGAAAGCGAGCTGCTGTACATGGTATTTTTGGCAGCGATTTTTGCGCCATAAGCGGCCATGTAGACGAACTGGTCATGTCCCGTGACATCACCCGCCGCATAGACGTTTTCGCGTGTGGTGCGCATTCGCTCGTCGATTTTCACACCACCAAGCGGGTTTATGTCGATGCCGGCAGCGCCAAGATTGAGGCTTTCGATATTGGGAGCGCGCCCCGTTGCGATTAAAACCTTCTCGGTTGAAATTTCACGAGGCTTGCCGTCATGTTGAACAGTAAGGACAACAGAGCCGCTGCGTTCTTCAATGCGGTCGTAGGAAATCCCGCTAATGAGCGTGATGCCTTCATTTTCAAAATATTCAGTGAGAGCTTTACCTATTTCAGGTTCTGCCTCTGGCAGAAGGCCACGGCGACTAATGATTGTTACCTTTACCCCTGCCCGTGCGAACATTTGAGCGATTTCCGCGCCAATATAGCCTGCCCCAATTACCAAGAGCGATTCAGGCAGTGTTTCCAGTTCAAGGGCGGTCGTGCTTGTGAGGTATGGGATGCTTTCGATGCCTTCGATTGACGGCAGAGCAGGCCGCGTTCCCGTAGCAATGATGACCTTGTTGGCATCGATGATATCTCCGCCAACCGAGAGCTTTCCGTCTTCGAAAAACGCTGCTTCGCCTTCGATATAGGAAACGGAATCGTATGCTGGCAGCAGGTCGCTGTATTTCGCTTTGCGAAGGTCATCGACCAGTTCTTGTTTTTGTTGCACTGCGGCTTGCCAATCGGTCACCTTTGCCGAGGCTTCAATGCCGTCGAAACGGTCAGCGGCTTTTGCAATGTGCAGAGTTTCGGCGGCACGTATTAGAGCTTTTGACGGAACACAGCCAACATTGACGCACGTTCCCCCGATTGTGCCGTAGCCAATGAGCGCGACTGTCGCCCCTTCGTCGGCTGCCGTAATCGCTGCCGAAAATCCTGCCGACCCTGCGCCGATAACGGCAACGTCGAATTTCTGATTGGTGCTCATGATGCTTGCGCCTTTGTCTTGCGCCATACGGCATAGATTGTGATGCCGATGAAGATTGCGAGCGCGGGTAACAGCACGATGTCGAGATAGCCGACGATTGCCGATAGGCCGACCGCGCCAAGCAGCACGACAAGAACGGTTGTGAAGCAACACAGAGCCGCAATGACGGTGCCGATTATCCCTGTTGCCAATAGTTTGTTGTTCGTCATGATTGTTGCCTCAAAATTTCCCAGAGGGAGCGTGCAACGTCATCTTCCCAAAGTGGCGCGGTGAGTGCGCCGAGGAAAACGAGCGTTGCAATGCTGGTTAGAATTAAGCCGCTACGGTTACCGCGCAGGCCACATGGAGAACGCCACAGACGCAGCCACGACCACGCAACGGCAATGCCGACAGCAAGCAAAATAATTTCTCGGTAGCGGACGAATGGCCCCAAGAATGCCAGCCATGAACCGCCAAAGCCAAGGATAGACAGCCCCAACGGCAAAATGCAGCATGAGGCTGACAGTGCAGCAAGCACTATGGCTCCGCCCGTAAGGGCAGAGTCGGCCCCAAGATTTTGAGTCTTTGGCGGTGAAATTGAGTGTTCCGTTCGTTCCATTTTTCAACTATAACACCTGTAGTAACTACAGGAGCAAACGAAAAATGGGATGGCCTATCGGGAAAGCATCGGAGCTTAGTGGGGTAGGTATTGAAACCATTCGCTATTATGAGCGGGAAGGCATTACCCCACAGCCAGACCGCACGGCTGGCGGTCGCCGAGATTATGACTCTGGAACCGTTGCGAAGCTGCGATTTGTAAAACGATGCAGAGAGCTTGGTTTTTCGATTGCAGCCATCAAAACGTTGCTGAAACTATCTCATTCAGATGATGCCACCTGCGAAGAAGCGGGCAAAATAGGGCAGCAAAACCGCGTTTTGGTGCGTGAGAAAATCGCAGACCTAAAGCGAATGGAGAGGGCATTAGATGAACTTGTTGCATCTTGTCGTAAAGGCCGAACAGATTGCCCTATGCTTCAAAAGCTTTTCGCTGATTAGGCAGAGCCGAGTGTCGCATAATTGAATGTATGGATTTGCTCACATTTTTGGACGTGCCGCAAACGATGCCTTTGCCAACTATTCAGACATCTGCGGCATATGAATTTCTAGCACTCCTCTTTTGCCATCTCTGCGTCCCACTTGAATTATGAGATCAATGGTCTGCTTGGCGTAATCGACGACATCAGCTCTAGTCAGTCTGACCCCTGTTTGCATGACCATGAGCGCTATTCGTTCAAGTGCTAAAGCAGGGCTATCGGCGTGAATGGTCGATATGGAACCGGGATGGCCAGTATTGATGGCCTCAAGAAAATTGTAAGCTTCAGCGCCTCGAAGTTCCCCAACGATTAATCTGTCTGGTCGCATGCGCAAAGAACTCTCAAGCAGCTTTGCCGTCGTTCTATCCGACCCTTCTCGACGACTGGCGACCATAGCAACTACATTGTCGTGAGTTGGGCGCAGTTCGATTGCATCCTCAATTGTGATTATACGTTCTTTCTCATGACACAAATTCAAAAGCGCTCGAGCAATTGTTGTCTTGCCAGATGATGTCCCGCCAGAGATTAAAATGTTCAGGCGATTGTCGACGGCCGACTTGAGGAATTCTGCGAGGTCTTCATCCCGAAGGTGTTGCTTCATTCCTTCTTTAGACCAATGACGGACTGCGTCGGTATCGATGCTTTCTCCACGTACATACTTGATCTCACTAGCATCCAAGACGCGAGAGACGTATTTGCGGATTGAAAGCGAAACACCCTTCTCAATGGCTGGTGGCACAACAACTTGGACCCGTACATCATTGCCGAACACAAAGACCCGGCCCGATACGATCGGGTGATCTTCGCCCAGTGCATTTCCAGTGTCGCCAGCAAGATTACTTCCTAGTGAATGGATTTCATGCTCAGACATTTGCACGTCTGTCACTTCTTCCATGTGGGCCTTGTTCGTGTATTCGACAAAAATGCGGTCATCTGGGTTGATAACCACCTCGTTGACGTCGTCGGAGACCAACAATGCTTCAAGGGGCTTCAACCCTTGTTCCGCATAGCTATTCACGCTCTCATTCATGAGAAGATCAAATCCTGATTTACCAACACATTCATCTGCGTGCCTTGTGGAATACGAATGATTGGAGGGAGCTTCAGATACTCTTCCAGAACATCTTCGGTTGTGTCTTTCAGATCGTCGGACACGTCCTGGGCGACACCTGTGGCAGCCTGCGTTGAAGAATTGTTTCCCGTCGCCTCATCATTGGCCAAGAAAGAGGGGATGGCTGAGATGGAAGTGATCAAAACGGCCGTGCCAAACCTTTGGAAGAACCGGCTATCGACATTGCCAGCCTGTCCGCCACGACCCAACCGATCAATGCCGGTTGCAGCCAGCTTTACGGACTTGCCTTCCGGCGTGATGGCTCGGTTCCAAGCAATTAACACTCGCTTCTGTGCAATTGATATCTTCGGATTGTAGGTGCCAATCAGCCGCGTGCCGGCAGGCATCAGAATGTTCTGACCATCGAAGGAATAAACAGGTCGCATCACCTGCGCACGGATATTACCAGGCAACTCACTGTTTATGGCCGTTTCCAATATCGCTGAGATTATCGTGCCTTGAACGATGGTCTTGGATATATCTTCAAGATCAGAGGCACGGGCGGTTTCAAAACCTTGGCTGGCCGCAGATTTGAGGAACTTCTCATTGTCCGACAGTTCGCGAACGCCGGTCTCTTCCTCTTTGTTGCCTGAAACAGACTTTCCTTCTTCGGATTCATCAAAGACATTTCCATCTGAGCGAACGCGTTCCAAAAGCTCGGCCTCGCGGGCCGCTCGACGCTCTTCCAAAAGTTTGCGGAGACGTGCTCTTTCTTCCGCCTCCAAACGCAGACGCTCTTGTTCTGCAAGTTCTGCAGCAGTCGGACCTGTTGGAACTTTTGTCTGGGCTTTGAGCGCTTCAAGTTGGGCTTTCAGCAATTGCTCACGGGTTTCAGCCTCGGCACGCAATGCAGCAGCCTGCTGATCCAGAAGCTTTTTGATGTCCGCGCTAGTAGGACCGCCTTCAGGTGCTGGGCGATTGGCAATATCCCTCAATGCCTTTTCCAAAGCATCAATTCGAGCTTTGGCTTCCGGATCAAGTTCAGCGGGTTTGGGGTCGGCTTTGGGAACGACGACATCGACAGCTGCTTCGGGAGCTTTCACATCCAGATCAGGCTGACGGACGATTTGGGTAGAGATACCACTGCTGTCGAGCTTAGATGTTTGCTGTATGTCTTCGGAGGAGGACGTGCCAAATCCGAGCAATCGCCGTGCCTCATTGGGAAAGACAACGAAGACAGCTGCCAATGCCATCAATATTATAAAGAAGAGGATTGCCCATACCGGTGAACCCCGGCGCTGAGCGCCGGACATACGTTCTCGCCGTGCTTTCAGGCGGTCATTATCTTCCACGTCGATTGTATCGTCTGCCATGATTTATCCAAACACGCCTTTGACGACCTTCGGGCCGTTGTGAATGCAGATCGCATCTGGGCCGATGCGCACGGTCCAATCCTTCTCAACACCGTCAACGATGATCTGGCGTCCCGATGTGCGTGAATTGACGATGTATTCTTTGCCGCCCTTGCCGACTTTGAAAATGCCGGGGAGAGGGCCGTTTTCGGGGAAGGTGAAAAAGGTTTGCTTGCCGTTATCAAACACTTCAATCGGGGCGAATTCAGCGCTTCCAGCTATGTGATAATCAAAATTGCGACCGCGTTTGGATCCACTGGCGGCGCCATATTCAGACACAACGGGTGTTGGGTATTTGAAGGTGGTTCTGAAATTGTGGTTCTGGCGATGACCAGCTTTGCCACGATGAGCGCGTAGCTCAAAGGAATAGACTCGGCGATCTGTGTAAACCGTCATATTGGTGACGGCATCCACATTCAGCGGCTTTATGGATATGACATCGCCGCGCTTAAGCCGGATGATTTGCCAAGACGCGCTGTCGCCGACTTGAATGCTTTCAACGACCTCATTTTTTCCAAACTGCACCGTCGAGATAAAGTTGGTGTGCATATCCAATCGATACACGGTGTTTTCATTGTAGACGAATTGTTTGATCCTGCCATCAGCGGGCAAAGGGGCAGGGCGTTGCTCAGCTAGCCCAGAAATTGATGATGCAAGGAGAAGCCCCAATGTGGCCGCTACGATTTTCTTATTCATTGTAAAGCCTCTCTGTCTGTCCCGTTGGTTTGTTTTCTTGGGCTTAGTGTTTCTGCGTCTACGCGGTAATTTGTGACGATAAATCCAAACGGGTTTTTCCAAACGGCCTGAAGGTTTCGCTCCACTTTTGGCTGGAATGCAAAACCGACCGTTGCCACGAAATCACGCACGATCGGCTGTTCCCCTTCGGTCTCAAGTGATTTTCGGAAGCGCACTTGAGCCGTTCCCTCCGTGAGCAATGTGATGGAGATGATCTCCACTGACAGCCGGGATCTTGTCGTGTAAATATTGGGTGGGTAGTTCTCATTGCCGCGGGTCCAAAGGGCAACGAGTGAGGACCGCGCCTGTTCTTCGGAACGGGTCAAAACATCTGGAATACGTGTCTCATTGTCGGCAATGTCATAGGTTTCCCGATCTGTGACATAACTAACGAGTTCAGCTTGGCGCACCGCTTCTTGCTCGGCCAGTGAGACAGGACGGACCTGCACGACCTTTTCAGCCGCGCCTGTGGTTTTGTCGACCATCACCACATAGGGACGGATTTCCTTCAAAGGTAGCAATGACAGCACTGCGACCATGCAGACAACTGCCATGGTTAGCGCCAGCAGAGCAACAAGCATCCAACGATTGCGCTGTGAACGAAGTTGGAAGAAGACCTCATCCTCAAAAGTGTATGCTGTCTCCTCAGCGGTTCGCTTTGACATTCTCGCCCCAACCCATTTCTTTTTTTAAGTCTTGTTGTTTTTGGAAGGTCATTTGCGCCCCCCATTCAAACCAGCTTGTGTTCTTGCTGCATCCGGTTTTGAAGCGCCGCCAGAAGCACCGCCTTGTGAAGCATCAAAGGCTGCAGCCTTCTTGTTGGCTGATGACGAAGCGCCTCGACCACCTGGTTGAAAGAATGAGGGATCGCTAAAGCGTTGACGATCACGGCTCATGCGCGTCGCTTGCGTCACAAAGGCTGCTGTTTGAGCTACCCGGCCACCGCCATTCTCGCGAACATTGTCTGCCGCCTGTCGCCCTGCATCGACACGGGCGACACCGCTGTAAGCAGCTCTGACCGGCGCGGTTGCCGTGTTTGCAATATTGCGATAAGCAGCGCGCGCCTCAGCAATACCTGTACCCGTTGTGACGATCGTTCCTGCAAGCCCGGTGACGAGGCCTGGGATGTTGAACATCATGAAGATTGCAGCAAAAATTACGATGATGAAGCCTGCGGCTTGAGACATCTCCGAAGCAACTCCTACGCCACCCGCTAAGCTCTTTCCGACACCTATTACGGCACCCATAACTCCAGCCAGTACCAAGGGAATGAGAGCAAAACCGATTGTAAAACGGGTCCAAGATTCAAAGAGGCTTTTAGTCGCTGAGAATAAGAGGCACGCGATGAAAACTGGAGCGAATGAGACTGCCATTGCCAGACCGACTTTGGCCAAAGCCGAAACAAGAATGGCAACACAGGCCATCAATGCGCCAAGAACGATGAGCACGACAGCAGTAAGGCTGATGCCCAGCCAACCGCTCTCTTCATTAGCTCGATCTGAGAAGTTGAAAATCTCAGTGACCATTTCGTCCATGGCCAAGTTGAGGTTAGGGGCACTCGTTGCTGAAAGAAGTGCGGCCCCGATATTGCCAGGCGTGTTGGTCAGAATATTGTAGATCGGTTGAAACTGCGACCATGTGGTCGCGACCGAGAGGATGAGAACATATCGAACGCCCCAAGTGAGGTAGCTCGACATTCTGATCGGGACGAATTGCATAATTGCATTGGCGGCAATCAGAACCAAACCAACCAGTCCGCCAGCTTGAATCATTGTTGTCACCGGGCCAGCAAAGTCCGTGAACACGGACTGCGCATAGCTAGCAATCGCGGTATCGATGAGTGTCAGAGTATCGTTGATGTGGGTCGCCATGGCAGAGCAGTTTTCCTACCGTTTCATCACCCCAAGAGCTTCGCATTGCTTTAGAGCGGCCTCACGCGGTCGTTCTTTAGCTCGCTGCTTTTGGAATTCGAGTTGAAATGGTCGGAGTGTGGCGGGATCCATTGAGAAGTAACTCTCAGGGACCATATCCTTTATGGCTGACCAGTCGCGCCGACCTTGCATGCAGGTGAAATCTGCGGACTTGCCTGCGGCAGCTGCCTTACATGTTCTGACGATTTCCTCGTCCTCCCATTTTTCGGCGTACTGTTTCACGATGACTGACATGGTCTTGTTGTGACTAAGCTTATTGACCGCGGACACCGCTCGCTCGTTCAGAAATGGAATTCTTTCACAATGAAAATTGCCATGATCAGCTAGCGCAGAGCCTGGGTGAATTGAAATGACGGTTGATGCAATGAGAATGGGGGGTTTGAGCTTCATTCTAATTGTCTCCGGTCTTCATGAAGTTGCGCGACGCTTGCCCATCACGGGCAGTTTGTAGCGCCTGCATGCCGGTAGCATTGGTTTGTGCAGATTGTACGCGCAGCAGTTCCATGAGCAGCACTGCGACCTCTGCGTTCACTCTGGTGTTAAAGTCGACACTGGCCTTGAGGTCAGATGTGGAATCGATCTGATCAACAAGTGAATTGATCCGACCAACCGCGTCATTGGCGCGCTTGTAGCTGTCTTCTGCCGTTGCAACGGCGGCCAAACCGGACCCTGCAAGCGATGCTATCGCTTTATCGGCAGCGACATCTGAACTGGCGAAGTCGGCAAGATCATCGAGCTTAAAGCGCGTTTTCAGATCAGAGATAACTGACCGCATATTGCCTATGTTGCCAGCAATGGCGTTGCCGCTGATGGCACCATCAACAATGCCCTTGAGGTCATCTGCTGCCTGTCTCGCAGCTTTTTCGGCCGTGCCGTTCAATATGCTCGAAATGCCCTTGGCTCCTGTTATTGCGGTCAGTTGCTGCTGAAGGTTCGCCAATTGGTCCTTCATTGTTGTCAACTGCTTTAACTGCTCCTCATAGTCTTTGATTTGCTGTTGAAGTTGAGCAATGACCTGGGCAATCTGGGATGTGTCGATGACAGGGATGCCCTGCGAAGAAGCGTTCGATACAGGGAACATAGAAAGCGATATAACTAAAGCAGTACGGGCGAGAAACTTCTTCATGTCACAGCCTTTCCACTCTCTTGGATTTGCTTGTTGAGGGGTTTGTAATCGCAGGCGCATGGTGAGGTGTATTCGGTCGGAATAGACGCACATCCGGAAAGAGCTGCGATAGTTACGAGTACAAGTGTAAGCTTCTTTTTCATTGTGTGAGGTCCTTCCAGAATTCGGGGATTTCTCTCCAGCCTTCGGGCGCAGTTTCACCTTTTCCGCCACCCAGTATGGGCAAGAGCGGTCCAAGAGCATGAAGGTCCATGTCTATGATTGTGCTGTCATCGCCTGACTGCATAAGGGCCAATCGGTGACCAACACTGGATTGCATGAGAAAGTCTCGCTCGCGATCTGTGAGATTGAGGGGGGCAAGTTCAGCTTCGGTATTTCTATTCGATGGATAGACTAGCCTGGTTACGACGCTTTCGATTATCGCGCCACCAGCCGCGCTCTCGGAGATATGAGAAACGCGCTGTGTGAGAAGCAAGACCGCAACGTTCTTCTTGCGCATCGTCAGCATCCAGTCTTTCAAGCGAGACTGGAAATACGGATCATCAAGGAGCTTCCATGCTTCATCCAGGACAAGCAGGGTAGGGCGTTCGTCTTCAACGATGCGTTCAATGCGTCTGAACACGTAAGAGAGCCAAGCCGTTCTCACATCATCATTGTCAAAAATCTCTGATAGGTCGAATGCGACGATGTCGTTTTCAAAACCAAGACTGTCTTTACCCTTGCCGTTGAAGAGCCACTCAAACTGCCCACCTTTATCCCAACGACCAATGCGGGTGTGCAGGTCTTTGCCATCATCGACAGCACGAAGCTGAGTGCGAAAATGGGAGATCGTTTGAAGGTTCTTTGCAGCCTTGGCGTTGTCACGAGTGGCTTTGGCCAGCGCATCAATCTGCACGGGAGACAATTCGCCACCCTTAGGCTTCAATATGGCTTCAAGCCAGTCTGTCAACCACGCAGCACCACGTTCATCGCTTTCGGCTTCAAACGGATTAAAACCGGTATTTTCGCCCATCTTCACTGGAGTGTAGTCACCGCCGAGCGCGCGGATAGGCATCTCCAAGCCCTGATCTTTGTCAAAGACGATAATGCGTGTGTTTAACCGTCTGGCTTGAGCCAGAAGAAAAGCGGTGCCGAGGGTTTTGCCTGAACCTGTTTGGCCCAAAACAAGCGAATGACCAACTGTGCGTTCCCCTTCACGGCCGGCTAAGTGGAAGTTGAACCGATAGGGTTCGCCATTTCCGGTTGGTAGAACAGTAATGGCTTCTCCCCATGGCGAGAGAGCTTTATCGCGCCCTCTTGCCGCACCGTGTAACGCACCAAGCTCCGCAAAGTTTTGGGAGGAAATCATGGAAGCCCTGGTGCGATACGAATAGTTGCCGGGTTGTTGAGCAAAGAATGCCGCGCGGGCCGCAAAGTTCTCGCGGATCATCGAGCCACCGATGCTCGTAATTGCGCGCGTGATCATGCCAAGTGTATCGTCCAGTTCGGCTTCGCTATCGGCATAGATCGCTATGGTGCAATGGTGATTGCCGAAAGCGACCCTGCCAGAAGCCTGATCATCGGCGGCTTCTTCAAGCTGCATCTGTAAAGATCGGGCTGCATCTTCAGCGGCGGCCATTTGGCGCGCCACACGTTGAATCTTCTGCAGCGCCTCAATCTTCTCAGCTGGCGTGAATGAATTCGTCACAACCATGTCGGCTGCAAGATCAAGGCCGTCCAAAATGCCCGCGAATGTTGAGCCGGGATAATCCTTTAACGTGACGATCGCACCATATTTGGTGTTTTGCGAATGAGATCCAAAAACTGTGAAGGCATCGCCTTGGAATTGCAGAGCAGCGTTGGCAATCAGGTCATTGATCGGCGTGAACTGCCGACCCGGCACAATTGGACTAAACTCTCCGCTGATTGTAGCTCGCAGTAACCCTAGCCATTCACCGCCAGAAACCGTCATGCGTCGAGGATTGGTTCGCGCCAATGTTTCCATAATGGCGGACACGACTTGATTGAGGCGAACAACACGCTTTTGCAGCTGTTCTTCCGTGTGTCTTTTGCCGCCTGAGAGCTTCGCCCAAAGGCCAACCACTTTCGAAGGACGGATCGTAATTGTTACCAAGGTGGTTCTGTGTCTCAGACCTGCAACGCCGAGATAGGACTGCCACCGGTCATCAACGGTTTGGGCAAATGGCTTGTCATCATTGACCTGGTCAAGTGATGGCGATGTTCGCGTGGAAATCCGATGAACATAAAAGCCAACATCGGGCATTTGCTGAGCTACAAGAGAGGAAAATGCACCTGCAATCTCGGCAATCTCGAGTTCATCAGCCGTAGACGCGGAAAGACCATCAACAGCGAAAGACGCCATGACGTCACCATCTCGCAACAGGATTGTCTGATCATCAATTGCTGTAATGTAGGGGAGTCCTCGAGCGAGGAGCTCTTCACTTTCACGCCCCTGTTCTTTGATGGACTGTCCGGCAAGCGTGGCGCGGCTATCAAGCACCATAAATCACCCCCTTGCCCTTGAAATAGGAAGCGGTGAAAGGGGTCACTCTGATGACCGTGAAGATCACATCGAAGATGCGTGAATCATAGGCTGCAAGCAGACGTAATGCGATGTAGCCAACAATTGCGCTCACTCCGAAATAAATGAGCGACAATGTCGCGATGAATCCACCAACAACGACCAGCATCAAGATGATGACATAGGTCATGGGCAAACCCATCAACGACACCGGCCGCGTCAAACCTTTGAAGAGGGGTGTGTTCAAGACCTGCTGCTCCTAGAACCCGGCTAGAATTGTGGCGGCGCCGAAAAGGATCACAAGTCCCACGACGACTGATCCGGCGTACAGCCAGTTCATGCGTCCTGTAAGAAACAGAATCCCAACAGCCGCCAAAGCGACCAGACCAAGTGCTCTTCCTACGGGACCGGTGAGGGCGGTGCCGATGGATGTGAGCATCGTTGTTACCGGCGACAAATCTTGCGCAGCTGCTGGCGAAATGACGACGAATGTGGCGAGCATTGCGAAAAAGCTGGCTCTTAAACATGGGGCCAATACCGAGTTCAAAATTCCCATACAGATACATCTCCTTCGAGGTGTTGTTCTTTTCTGTCTTGTTTCAAAGCGGGTTTGGTCGTTGCCACTTCGGAAGAGGCGGCAACGGGAAAATCAGGAAGACCAACGACTTTGAGATTGCCGGCGATATAGCTTCTAGTTTCGGGGAAGGGCGGTATGCCACCATATTGCTCGACCCTCTGCGGTCCCGCATTGTAGGCTGCTAGCGCTAGATCGAGTGATCCAAATCGTTCAAGTAATTGCGTGAAATACCGAGCCGAACCAATCAAATTCTGTTTGGGATCAAACGGGTTTTCGACCTTCAGATCCGCGGCAGTCTCCGGCATGAGCTGTCCGAGGCCTTGTGCGCCTTTGGGTGAAAGTGCTTTGGGATTGAAGCTGCTTTCAGCATTGATGAGTGCCTCAAATATTTCCACGAAAGTGAGTACGTCTAACCGAGCTTTGTGAACACCGGTGGCACCGGAAAACGTCAGTGCAATATCACGGGTGAGCTGTTTCAGCGCGGACTTGTCTTTATCATCGTTTGACAAAGCGCCTGGCACAGATTTGGGCGCAGCGGGCTTCGCCTCTGTAATCGTTAACTGGCCATCACTTCCAAACTCAATGACCGTGGCAATTGCCATAGTCGCACCAGCACAATTGAGGGCGGCAGCATGCAAACCAAGACACAAGCTTGATCCCAAACGTTGCATTGCTGAACCCCATGAGATGGACATGGTTATCTCTTTTCCCTGAATTAAAGAAGCGCCAAATTTTCCTAGGAAAACTCGGACGCTGCGATGTGCTGAATTCTGGGAATATTGAAGTGTTTATTTACAATAAAGTCAATACAAACAATAACTTAAGTGACATTAGCAGAATTGTGCTTGGCGGGTTTGATCCTGACAATCGAGATGAAACAAGGGTTTGAGTGGCACTCAAGCTCCGAGTGCGTAAGTCGACCACAAACAAAGTCGTTGTGAACAAGTCGTAGTAGCATTCTCTCTTTGCGACATCTTCAAATTTAGGTTAGTGAATTGGTGCGCTTGAGAAAAAGTCAGGCGTGGGGCTTCGTAACCTCACAATCACTGCATCCGGTTTCGGCCGGGTGGCAATGGCGCATGTCCAAGGCTTCGGCCCAAAGGTCATTGCGCATGACCAGCAGTGGGCATGTTACGAACACCCGGCTATTACGCTGGGCGCCTCTTTCACAACACGGTGTGCTGGGAGGTCTCATATGCAAAGTGAACCATCATCCAATAACGACCGGTCAAGTGACCGACGACGGCTCATTGAGAAGGTAAACGATCGTCTACATGTCGACGATATTGCTGAAGCACTCCGAGAAATCGGTCGATATATGGACAAATACGAGCTGGAAATCCCATCCAGTCTGTTAGAGGAATACACTGTTGCTGGACGGCTAAAGCTGAATGCTTGAGCTCTAAGCTCGCCTTGTTAAAAATGTTCCATAAGATAGATTATGTGACAAAAGTCGCACTTCGGCGAGAACCCACCGGTAAGAGCCTGGCCAGTTAGTGCTCAGTCTCACAAAGACCATGATCAGCAAGCGTTTCAATTACAGCGCAATTGGCAATATTGCCCGCACCGCATTTCGACAGCCGTTTTAGCTCTCGTTCTAGCCGTTTCAATTTGGAAATTCTTTTCTGCACATCGGCAAGATGCTGTACGGCGATATTGTGCGCATCATGACAAGGCTTTTCAGGATGTTGGCTCAAACTGAGCAAGTCTTTAATATCTTCAATGGAAAAGCCAAGATCACGGGAGTGCCGTATAAACGACAAACGGCTTAACCCGTCTTTTGTATATCGGCGTTGATTACCTTCTGAACGCTCTGGCGCGTCAATCAAACCCATTTCTTCATAATACCTGATAGTCGGAATTTTTACACCTGTCCGCTTGGAAAGTTCACCAATTGAATACATTTAAAAGACCTCTTGAACCTATAACTACTAGAGAGTTTATAAAGCGTGGAAACAAAATGTGAAAGGCTTTAAATGAGAAATCCTCCCCTTGCCCAACTGGCATTCTGCTTCGCATTAGCGGGCAGTCTTAGTGCGTATATACCAATTTTGAATTTCTACTCACCAAACTGGCTAGTCGCTCTTGAAGTCATTGCCGGAGTGGCCTTCCTGCTGCCAGCTGTCTTTAGCTTCATACGGCATAAAACAACCGTAAACCCGCAATCACCAAATGAAGCATCTACACTCGTGATCGATGGCATCTTCGGCATAAGCCGAAACCCAATTTATGTTGGCATGCTACTTTTACTGTTAGCCTTTGTACTTTGGCTGGGCGCACTGAGCTCTTTCATTGCTGTGGCAATTTTTTACATCTCCATAGACCGATTTCAGATCCGTGTTGAGGAACAAAGCCTTCGCGAGAAGTTTGGCGAAGCATTTGACGAATATTCAGTGCGCGTACCGCGCTGGCTGATTTTTAAGAAAGGGGTTTGATGATGACCATTGAAATTTATATCGCTACTTTGGCTGCAGGATTGATAGCGGGCGCCTATATGCTTGGTATGCTGGCATGGTCTGCCGTATATCCTGAAAAGCGAACCTGGCCGCCTGAACATGCAACCAAGGGCATCAAATTTCGTGTCTGGTTTATGACTATTCTGATATTTGCCGCAGCCTTCATGCTTGGGGTTTTAGATTGGAACCGCTTCGAGGGGCCTTCAACAATCAGATGGGGCATCGGCGTGCCACTCATTGTTATAGGTAATATCGCTGTTTGGAATGGCGTATTCAAAATTGGTATGGACGCTACAAGTGGCGAAGCCACGGGACTTAAAACGGATGGTCTTTATCGCTGGTCTCGTCATCCACAATATGTTGCCGACATCACAATCCTGTTGGGTTGGGGGGTATTGGCAGCTTCGCTGTGGGCTTTGCCTGTTCTAGCGATCGGCTTCGCAGTCCTGGCAGTTGCACCTTTCGCCGAAGAGCCTTGGTTGGAAGAGGTTTATGGCGATAACTATCGGTCATATCGAATGCGCGTACGGCGTTACATCTAGTCCAGAGAGACTACCAAACTGGAATAGCTGCGCTTCAAATCTCTTGGGCGAAGCTACGCTAAGCGGAGCGACCGTCGGTAGCTTTGTTCATAAGAAATCATTAAGTTCAGTCATTTCCGATTTTTTGCTTGAACCTCAAGCAGCTAGAGGTCGTAGAAATGGAGGACATACTAAAAGTTGGAGAATTAGAATATGATTTTGGAAAAATACGAGTGGACTGTCTCAGGCATGGACTGCGCCTCTTGCGCTTCCAAAATTACCAAAGCTGTCGAGCGATTGCCAGGCGTAGGCACGGTCAATGTATCCATCATGTCAGAGAAACTGAAAGTTGATCTTGATGAAGATGTGGGAAATCCCGAGGCAATTGAGAGGACAATTAAAAAGCTGGGCTATGGCGTAACCCGCCAGAGGCAGGTCGGTTCTGATATAGTTGAAAATGCAGAAGCCTATAGCGAAGACCAAGATCATGATGAACATTCAGATTCGCCGCGGCATTCGCATGATAAGCCCGAAGATCGTGGCAAGAGCTGGTATCAAACAGCCAAGGGCCAATTGGTTATCGGCACGGGCCTCCTTCTCGCGATTGCTTGGGTCGTTGAGCTTAGTGCAGGTGCAGAACTAGGAAAATGGGGATTTGTCGCAGCTTGTTTAATTGGGTTAATTCCGGTTGCGCGTAGAGCTTTTGCTGCTTTGGCAACGGGTCAATTTTTCACCATAGAAATGTTGATGACAATAGCTGCAACAGGCGCTTTGTTCATCGATGCTGCAGAAGAAGCCGCCCTAGTCGTGTTCCTGTTTGCTGTTGGCGAGCTACTTGAGGGTGTCGCTGCAAACAAAGCACGTGATGGCATTCGCGCGCTGGCGCAATTGGTGCCGAAGACAGCCCTTCTTGAGATAGATGGAACGACAAAGGAAGTCCCTGTAGCAGCGTTGAAAATTGGCGAAATTGTTTTGGTGCGCCCAGGTGATCGCGTTCCTGCTGATGGTGAAATCATATCAGGGTTCGGCGGTTTAGATGAAAGTCCTGTCACCGGGGAGAGCATACCCGTTGCAAAAGAGCCAGGCGATGAAGTCTTCGCTGGATCCATCAATACGGACGCAGCTCTGCGAATAACTGTAGCGAAAACAGCGCAAGACAACACGATATCTCGAATTATTCAGCTTGTAGAAGAAGCAGAGTCAGCTCGCGCACCGACCGAACGCTTTATTGATCGTTTCAGTCGTTGGTATATGCCTGCAATCGTTATTGCGTCCGCCCTTGTCGTTGTGATTCCTCCCCTAGTTTTTGGAGAAGCATGGGATACATGGATTTATCGTGGTCTGGCTTTGCTTTTAATCGGCTGTCCATGCGCACTCGTGATTTCTGTGCCAGCTTCCATCGCTTCTGCTCTATCATCTGGTGCGAAAAAAGGTCTTCTATTTAAAGGTGGTGCTGTTATTGAAGCAGCTGCGAAAACCGAGCAAATTGCCTTTGATAAAACCGGCACTTTGACCTACGGTCGGCCTGCAGTGACCGACATTGTAAAGCTAGGCGATTACACAAACGATGCAATCTTGGAAATCGCTGCCGGCGTAGAAGCGGGCTCCAGTCATCCTCTGGCCACAGCCATTTTGAAAAAAGCTGAATCCGAAAATGTATCCATACCCCATTCTTCAGGCTCTAAAGCGCTGATGGGTAAGGGAGTGGAAGCAATCGTTAACGGCACGCACGCATGGGTCACAAGCCCCAAATATGCATTTTCTAATAAGGTAATCGATGACGAAGTAATGGAAATAGCGGCCTCTCACGAGCGAGACGGCAAGACTGTTGTTGTAGTCTACCGTAAAAATGAACCGCTCGGGTTGATTGCGATGCGCGACGAGCCGCGCAAAGACGCTGCCGACGCGATCGCTCAAATCAAGGAACTCGGCATAACCCCGATAATCTTGACTGGCGATAACGAGCGAACAGCTGCTGCAATTGCCGGTGGATTAGGGATGGAATTTCGCGCAGGCATGCTGCCGAAAGACAAGTTAGAGCACATCGGTACATTGAACCTTGCCGGCAGTGTTATGATGATCGGTGACGGCATCAATGACGCACCTGCATTAAAGCAAGCAGCGGTAGGCGTCGCCATGGGATCCGGTACAGATGTTGCACTCGAAACTGCCGACGCCGCAATTTTGCGAGACAGGGTTACTGACATACCAGCAATGATCCGTATGTCGCGTGCAACCATGGCCAATATCAGGCAAAATGTTGCGATAGCTCTCGGGTTAAAGGCTGTGTTTCTTGTAACAACAGTGCTGGGTATGACAGGACTGTGGATTGCAATTTTGGCAGATACGGGGGCGACTGTACTTGTGACGATAAATGCATTGAGACTGCTAGGATATAATCCCTCCAAAAACGATGCGAACTAACAACCAGGAGCAGATAGGGACACAAGATTTGGACTATGTTCTGAGATGTACCGGAACATGCTATTTTAACGGCTCGCTGCAACAGTACTGGCTTAATAAAAAGGACTTCGAAATGGTAATGACTCGACGTAGTTTGATGATGGGATCGGCAGCAATCTTTTGTGTTTCTGCTACGAAAGCGGTGAGCAACACCAGGCCGAAGATACATGTCATCAAAGGTCGCGGTTGCGGTTGTTGTTCAGCTTGGGCTGATTTGCTCGCCGATCAAGGGTTTGAAGTAACTTCCGAAGAGCTACATCCTGCGGACCTAATCCAATTAAAACTTAAAAAAGGTGTCCCGCAGGAGCTTGCCTCATGCCACACCGCAGAGATTGATGGCTATTTTATTGAAGGCCATGTGCCTTCGGTGGATATTTGGAGATTGATTTCAGAACGCCCAGACGCGCTTGGTGTCGGCGTAGCTGGCATGCCTTATGGATCACCAGGAATGGGGCCGGAAGACAAACGTGAACAATATGATGTCGTCTTATTCAAGAAGGATAACACAACAGAGATATTCAATTCATATGCCTCAGCGAACTAAGAAACATGTCGAATTTTTGATTGGATCGTTTCTCGCCAAATGACAAATAAATTTGTTCGCATCATCGAAGTCGACATAATCCGTGGAATGGCAATCCTCGGCGTGGTCATCTTCCACGTCGTGTGGGATCTCGAATTTACCGGATTTATTTCTGGCTTTGCCTTTCATCCGATTTGGCTTGGATTTGGCAAGTCTCTAGCGGGAACTTTTATGTTTCTTGTGGGTGTCAGTCTTGTCTTAGCGCACGCGCAATCGTTCAAGAAAAACGCGTTCCTCCAACGACTGCTATTAGTTGCGTTGGCAGCGTTTCTTATTAGTGCAGTTACTTGGTTCGCATTCCCAAATAGTTTCATCTATTACGGAATCTTGCATGCTATTGCCGTAGCGAGTTTGATTAGCTTGCTCTTTTTAAGACTGCCCGTATATTTGATCATACTTGCAGGAGTGATATCATTGCTACTTCCGCAATGGTTTAGCTTTGAAACCTTTGATACACGCTGGCTTGCATGGACTGGGCTTTATAACGTTGCCCCAAGCAGCAACGATTTTGTGCCACTTTTCCCGTGGGTTGGCCTCAGCATTTTAGGCGTTGCCTTTGCAAAATTCGTAAATTTACCGAAACGAAGTAGTGCGCTATCGTCAAAGACGAGAAACCGCCCAATTGTGAAGTTTATCGCATGGGCGGGACAAAAAAGCTTGCCAATTTACCTCCTACATCAACCGATACTCTTGGCGCTCATTATCCCGCTTTCGTGGCTATTTGTCGCCTAAATTTTCATTCATTTAGGTAAGAACGGATCGGATAATGCTGCCTTTGGCCTGCTGACGGGAACCTTAGTTGAGGATGTGCGCTTTGACAAAAAGTCAGCTCCCTTCTGTGACAATATACTTCGATAGATCGGGTGCATTCCGCCATCGGAATATGCGTAGGTTTTTGTGTATCCCTCGTCCAACAGTGTTGCGACCTTGCTTAAATCGTTGGCTGTCTTTGATGCCACCATTTCTGGTTCCGGTGCAAACGTCGGGCAGCTTCCCATAGCGCTAGCGGGCAACTGCCCCTCTACTGGCGAGCCAAACCGATAACGTCCTTCGCAAAAGTTGAACTTGGGCGGCTCTTTAGTGACCTCGAAGTGATCATATCCTTTTTTTAAGTCCAGCCAGAAGTCATAATTTGGGTTGCTGCTATACGCAGCTAAGTTTTCCGGTTCCATTCGGAATGGATATGATTGAACTTGAAACGCAGTTTGCCCGCCTTTGAGCGCATCACGTACAATAGAGTATAGCTCTGCAACATATTCATCTGAGATCGCAAAACAGCCAGAAGACGAACAGGCTCCATGCACCATTAGTGCAGAGCCCGTATATCCCTTTGCCTTTTCAAGCTTGTTGGGGAATCCCAAATCGAAGGATAAGTAGAACTGCGAGTTGGGGTTAAGCCGGCTGTAGTTTACCTCGTAAAAACCCTCAGGTGCTTGGCGATCGCCCTCGGCTTTTTTGGGACCAAGCTGTCCAGACCACCGACACATTGGATACGTGCGCAGAAGTGCATACTTGCCCGTACTATCTTGTTTCCAAAGCTCCAGCTCGCTTTCCTTTTTGAAGATTCTAACCAGAACAGGAGCTTTCACGGACATGTTCTTCTCGCGCATGTCTGTTCGGACCTTGGCGGGAATCGCAACTGAGCCTCGATTAGAAAGATCGAGTGTACTGCTCACACATCCTGATATAGCGGCGGTCGTTAACATCAGCAGAGAGATACGCAGTCCGTTCCGAATATTCATATCAGATCGCCTTTTTCACGCACTATAATCAGCTGCGTCGATAAATAAGTCACAGTACAACAAGTCGGTTTTTTCCTGACGCACGCCCATAGAGGTCAATGACGTCGTGGTTTATCATTCTGACACAACCGCTGGATACGGACTTCCCGATCGTCCAAAATTCCGGTGTGCCATGAATACGATAAAGTGTGTCTTTTCCATCCTGGAAAATATAAAGCGCCCTTGCTCCCAAGGCATTGCCTAATCCTGGCGGCTGACCACCATTCGCCGCACTCCACTTTTCAAGCTCAGGCTGTCTTGAAATCATTTCTGCTGGCGGTGTCCACGTAGGCCACTTTTGTTTCCATTGGATTACGCCTTCGCCAGACCATTCGAAGCCTTGGCGCCCCAAGCCTACACCGTACCGCATCGCCTTCCCATTTGCTTGCACCAAATGTAGGTAATATGAACTTGTATCAACAATGATTGTGCCAACAGGATACTTGGTCGGAAAACTCACCTCCCGGCGCCAAAACTTTCTTGGAACACGGTCAAGATCAATCCCGGGAATAGGAAACCGTTCCTTCGGTAACGGGCCGTACATTGACTTATAATTTGAAGGAACACTCGGTTCACTTCTTACCGTTGGATCCAAGGCTTCGGTGGTCGTTGAGCATGCGGCAAGCGGCATAATAGACAATGCAGCCGAACCGGTTAGAAATTGGCGTCTTTTAATCATGATATAAACTTTAAATTGTGCCGCAACCAACATCGGAGGTTACGGCTATTAAATGAATTTTGATCGGCTCTAGTATCTAGATGACCACTACTTGCGCCCCGAGTGAAACACGCTCGTATAAGTCTTCAACATGGGCGTTGATCATACGAATACATCCATTGGAAACTGACTGACCGATTGATGAGGGCTGAGTGGTTCCGTGAATTCGGTATAATGTGTCTCGTCCATTTTTGTATAAATACAAAGCCCTTGCGCCCAACGGATTTTTGGGGCCGCCGGGTACGCCGCCAGCAAATTTTGCATATTTCTGCGGTTCGCGCTTGATCATGTTTTGAGTTGGCGTCCAACGCGGCCACTTTGCCTTGCGAGCAATAGTAGCTTTGCCTTTGAACCTGAGGCCCGCACGTCCTACTCCAATACCGTAACGCCGAGCTTTACCGTTTCGAAGTTGAAGATAGAGAAAATGGTTTTTAGTATCGACCACAATAGTACCCGGCTTGTAACCAGAGTATTTTACGGTTTGCGGCTGATATTTAGAAGCTACATTGGCATCTTTTTTGTACGCAAACGCGGTAATTGGTTTAAATGATAGTGTTGTCGCGGCTAAGCCGCATAGAATAGATCTGCGAGAAAGCATTGAATGTCTCCAAAAGTAAATGAAAGTCCTCCGGACGTGCCGGTATTGATGAACCCGACTTAAACTTTTGGAGGGCGTAGCAAGTTGAAAAAATTTTCAGAAAGCACGATTTCAAAACCTATCGTATTTTCAATATGTGATGTGATGACGAAATCCTGTCCTACTTCATCAGGCATCATGAATACTGCGTGCGTTAAGCAGTGTTCATTACTGTCGGCATCAATATCAAGTGACTGTGGACTTGCAAAATCTGTTTCAGCTACAACGGTCGAAGAATGCCCAACATCTTTGATGGACGGATGCTCAAAGGCCGCCTTTGCTGCATGCATAGAAAAAATCATACTTGTTAGAAGCATGAGCGCACACAATAGAACATTTGAGCTTTTTAAAACCATGAAGTCTCTATACCGCGATTATGGTCAACACGCAGTAAACATTTGCGTGAAATAGATTTTGAGTTTTTGCAGACTAATTCTGTTGCAGTTTTGGCACAATTCCTATTTGGCGAACTCATTTTCCATCGAGCAATCCATGGTGATGATCTGTAGGAGGGGTGCCAAACGGTAAAACACTTGCGGATGCTTCGACTGGCTGCCCGTCGACAAATTTAAACAGCATACGGAGCTTATCGGCGTTAGCATTATTGAGTACAGCAGCATCGACAATAAGACGAAATGAATCGGCCTTAGCGGTAAATTCGCTTTTTGGTGGAATCACTTTTGGCATAGAGACGTTTTGCCATTGTAAGTTTCCATCTAGTTCTATTGATTTTTGAAGAGTGAAAATTAGACCGGATTGATTGGTAATTTTGGCTAAGTAGATACCCCGTTCGGTGCCGTTCCAAATGGTGAAATACGCTTGTGCATTCGGCGCACCTCGCAATGGTCTTATTATTTCGAGGTGTTCGAGCGCTATAGTATCATTCAACATCAATTTTGAGTCCGAGGCTGTATGGCCTGCCCCAGTTGACAACATCAGGAACAGCAGGGCCACAAAGCGACTGACGCCGAACTTGGATTTCATTTCTAATTCCCATCTGTCGATATCAACGGGTGCGGTGTCGCTGATTGACACTAGCAACCAATTCGGCCTGATATTCTACCGTTCGAAAATGGTTCGTTTTATTTTCGGCAAAGCCTGTTCTCTAGACTCATGATAATCGATTGTGCGCGCAAAGCGACCATCCGCACGAAAGAGATATACGCCTGATGTATGATCAATTGTATATTCGCCGTCGCCTGTTTCAACGCGTTTGTAGGTTATGCCGAATAATTTCGCTGCCTCACGAAGTTGCGCCTGATTGCCGACCCAGCCCTTAACCGTTGGATTGAAATAACTGAGATATTCGGCCACAGCGTCCACATTATCGCGTTCAGGGTCTACTGTGATGAAAACCACGTTCAAAGACTTCGCATCATCGCCCAGCGCTGATATCCATGATGAAATATCGTTCAACGTTGTTGGGCAGATATCTGGGCAAAAGGTGAAACCGAAAAACACCATTGTAGGCATACCGACCAGTTCTCTTGGATGAACCGCAAGCCCCAAATGATTTGTCATCTGAAAGTCCATGTTAGTCAGCGAAACTGGTATGTTTCTGGGCTCGTCTTTTTTGCCGGGTCCATCAACCTGCCACCACCCAAAGGCGATGAGAACGGTTACAAAACAGATAGCAATTCCGGCGGACTTAAAAGCTGACGTCATTTGGCGTCTGCGCTACGAGCGCCGATACTCAAGATTGGAACACTAAACAGCTTCTGCGAGCCGTCTTCAAACATGAGAGACATAGAAGTGGAAGCCCCTTCCAAAAGTGGCTCATTAAGTTCCATAAGCATGATGTGATAACTTCCAGGCTTAAACTCTAATGTTCCGCCGGGCGATAAATGCACCTCTTTCACAGGTTTCATCGTTCCTACACCCTCAGCGCTTACCGACGTTTCGTGGATTGAACTTCGACCCGCAATTTCAGACACAACACCAGTAATAGTGATCATCTGCTCACCTGTATTAACAACGGTCAAATATGCTGCTGTGGGCCTCATCGTCCCAACACTGGCTCTAGCCCACGATGAGGAAACCTGGACTAGCTCACTCTGAATAACTTCTTGAGCCGACAAAACGCTCGGGAGCATTATGGCAATGAAGGTCGCAATTACTCTCGCATTTAGTGATAAATACCTCATCACTGTGCTCACCTTCACTTACTAGTTTCACGTGATTGCTCAACAGCTGCACGTACCTGCGCAATAAGTTGTTTTGCACCAAACTCAGCCAAAGGTTTCCCATTGACAAAAAATGTTGGTGTCTGCCTGACGCCAACGGTCTGCACATC
Source organism: Ahrensia marina (assembly GCF_001293565.1). GTDB lineage: Bacteria > Pseudomonadota > Alphaproteobacteria > Rhizobiales > Rhizobiaceae > Ahrensia > Ahrensia marina. Next base: position 23,347 of record NZ_JXMU01000018.1, read on the forward strand.
AGCTTTGTCTTGATTGAGAATACCCACGATACTGGGAGACTTAATTTGCGTGAGCGCCTCCTCCATATTAAGTCCAGCGTCAGCAGCAATCTCTAATATTTTTCTGGTGTCAGGCGCGCCATGGGAGGCCCACTCATCTTGATTGTTTAGCAGCGCTTCCTTGACGGGAACAAAAATGTTTTGAAGCCGCGCGGCCTCCAATATTAGAATTGCCAATTCAGATCCCTCGCCGTGAAACGGCGTATATCTCACTACAACGTTTACCTCTTCGGGATACTCAGCCATTATCTCTTTCAAGGTAGGGTAAAATGCGCGGCACGCCTCACAAGCCGGATCGAAAAACTCGACGATCGTCACGGGCGCATCTTCTGGCCCCATAATTGGTGAATATGGACGTACCAATCCCCTCTGGCGTTCATTACCTATATCAATCTGCCAGCATTGGAAGCTTTGGCCTTGAGCGCAAAACGACGCGGGAAACTATTAGGCAATCAGTGACGCTTATAAAACCTCATGTAGATAGAGGTTCAAGAGATTTTTTCACAACAGTCAACTGGAACAATTTCGAGTGTTAGCGCCTTATAACTCAAGAAGTGATATTGATTGTGCCCGTTACACACGTTTCTAGGATTAACTGTTTGCCTTTCGCAAATGAAGCCAAAATATGAGAGGTAAGAGAAGTGCCGCATGATCATTCACATCTTAACGCTGCCTCTGGAGATAAGCGCGTTGGAATTGCCATATTTGCTAACGCGTTACTCACTGTAGCCCAGATAACTGGTGGAATCTACTCGGGTAGCCTGGCGCTTATAGCTGACGCCATCCACAATTTCTCAGATATGGCATCGCTCGTCATCGCTTTCGTCGCGCGCAAAATAGCGCGTCGTCCAGCTGATTCAAAAATGACTTATGGATACGGGCGAGTAGAGATTGTAGCGGCTCTGATAAATTATACCTCACTCATAATTATTGGATTTTATCTAATCTATGAAGGCGCAATGCGGCTCATTGATCCGCCAGAAATTGCAGGTTGGACAGTTGTGGTTTTGGGTGGAGTAGCATTGATCATTGACGCCCTGACAGCACTGCTAACCTATTCAATGCAGAAGGGTAGCGTGAACATCCGTGCCTTATTTCTACATAATCTATCTGACGCGCTAGCATCGGTCGCAGTTATTATTGGCGGCTCGTTGATACTTCTCTACGATATCCGGTGGGTGGATCCCGCCATTACCATCTGTATTGCAGCCTATATCTTGTATCTGTCTTTTACCGAGATCGGTGGGCCAATACGAATATTGATGCTCGCGAGCCCGCCCGATATTGACGCCGGAAAAGTTATTGAGGCGGTTGAACAAGTAGATGGGGTCAAAGAATTGCATCATGTCCACCTTTGGCAGATGGAGGAAAATATGGCCGCGCTTGATACCCATGTTGTTGTCGAGACGGACCAATTGAGCGAGATCGAAACTATCAAAACAAAGATAAAATCGCTGCTAGCTGATCAATTCAACATCGAACACACAACACTTGAGTTTGAAAACTTCAGGCATACGCATGAGGACGCCGCAAAAATTGGTCACGAATAAGCAAACAGGGCAACCGAAAGATTTTTTAGAAACTAACCGAGCCACACATCCAAGAACAACATGATGACCAAGCCAACAGCAAGTCCCATCGTTGCGTGATTTTGGTGACCGCTGCGATGAGTTTCCGGGATTATCTCATGGCTGATAACATATAGCATAGCACCAGCGGCAAAGGCCAACCCCCACGGTAACAATGGTTGCGCGAATACGATCACACTGGCACCCAATAGTCCTGTTACCGGTTCTATCAAGCCGGTCAGCGCAGCAACGATAAATGCGCGTTTCGCCGTATATTTTTCGCCTAGCAAAGCAACCGCCACAGCGAGGCCTTCTGGCGCATTTTGCAGGCCGATGCCCAAGGCTACAGGAAAGCCCCCTTCTAAACCCTCGGCGCCAAATGCTACACCCACCGCAAGTCCTTCAGGCGCGTTATGGATAGCGATAGCGATTACAAAAAGCCAAACCCTACGCAGTGATGCAGAGGCAGGTCCTTCTCGACCTGTTTTGAAATGTTCATGCGGGATTAGTTCGTTCAGCAGTGCCACCGCACCCATACCGATTAATATGGCGATGCAAACAATAAGCGCTGGCATCGGTCCCTCGCCGTAGCGAATTTCCGCCACATCCAATGCCGGAATGATCAATGAGAAAAAGGAGGCGGCTAACATCACGCCAGCAGCAAAACCGAGAGAAACATCACGCCATTTTTGAGTTGGAGTTTTACCGAACAAGACTGGCAACGCACCAACACTCGTCATGAGCCCCGCTAGCAGGCTACCAAGGAAGCCAAGCATAATTGGCGACAAGCCATTTAATGTATTGAAAATTTCGGAACTGGTCACATCAACTCCCCGATTAATAGTCAACGCTTAGCAGGCGTTGTTTTCGATCCATCGCGCCAACAGAATTGCCGCGTTGACCAAAGATTCTAATTAGCCTCCTATTTAAAATATAGCAATGGCTATATTATTTAAGACCTAACCAACTTGCGTAGCGTAGGCATGATTGCGTACTGTGATGGCTGCTGGGCCATTTCTAACGTTTTACATTATGAGATGATTAACAATGAGCACATTGAAGAAAACGGCAACAACGGCAGAGAAGGTCAACGAAACGGACTTGCAAATTCATGGTTTTCGCCAGACGCGTCACAATCGCCGCTTGGAACTAGTTGAGGATTACGTCGAGCTCATTGCAGATTTGATTTCTAAACATGGCGAGGCACGGCAAGTTGATATAGCCCGAGAACTTGGCGTTGCTCAGCCGACCGTTTCCAAGATGCTCAAACGGCTCGCCGCAGATGAAATGATTGTTCAAAGGCCCTGTCGCGGGGTATTCCTTACCGACAAGGGAACTAAGCTGGCGAAGCACTGCCGGGAGCGCCATTCCTTGGTTGAAACGTTTTTAGTAGCGCTGGGCGTACCAGCTGAAGTTGCGAGCATTGATGCTGAAGGTATTGAGCATCATGTAAGTGAGCAGACGATTTCTGCGATTAAGAAATTTCTGAATTCTGATGGCGCGTCCAAAAATTGAAGTTTCACAGAGTAAACAAATTCCTGCCAATATTATTTGTGTTTTAATCGCATTTACTCTTAATCCAAGCATCTGATTTTGCAGAGATTTTAGCCCTTTATGATAGCCATAGTTTGACTGGCTAAATGGAGGATGGAACCAATGCTACGCGCTTCACTGATGACTGCAATCTTAATCTTGTCAACGATTTCGGCAAATGCCAACGCACTGCACTTAAACCCTAGTCAGCCAGAGACAGCGGTCAGCATGCAGACTTTCGGACCAACAACGATACCGATTGGTTACTACGAGTATTGTCAGCGCTATCAAGAACGCTGCGCGCGTCCCTCCGGCGGTTCTTATATCGAATTGACGCAACAACGTTGGTCAGAAATCGTCGATGTGAACTATCAAGTGAACCGCACCGTCAAACCGTTGACTGATCCGGAGATCTTCGGCGTTGAGGAACTTTGGGAATACCCAAAAAACGTGGGTGATTGCGAAGACTACGTACTTCAAAAGCGCAAAGTTCTGAACGAGATGGGCTACCCACTTGGCTCGTTATTGATCACAGTCGCACGCGATGCACAAGGCGGCGGACACGCAGTTCTTACTGTTGTGACAGATAGGGGCGATTACATTCTGGATAACGTCGAGCAAAATGTGATGCATTGGAAAGACGCGGAACTCTATTATTTGAAACGCCAATCTGAATCCAATCCTAATGCATGGGTTAGCTTAGTGCAAAACTGATACCCTGCTATGATTTCGAAACTTTCGGTTTTATCCGTCGATTAACTATATATTAACCAACAAAATTCGCTGGTTGCCTCCGCTCTCCAACAATGATTAACTTTTCGTTAATTGGCGTTTCGGAGAGTGACTGTGAGTTTAGTGATAAAAGCAATTTGCGTCGTAGGATTAACCTTGTTGAGCGCGTCGCTATCTGTATCCGCGTTGGCTGAGCCGATGAAGACCGGCAAGCTAACATCTCAGCCGATTGGCCATTATGAGTTTTGCCTCGCCTATCCTGACGAATGCAAACAGCTTCGAGGTATTGACATTAAACCAGTGAAGCTGACCAAAGAGATTTGGTCATCCATGGTGAACATAAACTCTGCTATCAACATGGTCGTAGAACCAAAAAGCGACCTGGATATTTATGGTCGTGAAGAAGTTTGGACATTCCCTGATCAAGCGGGTGATTGCGAAGACTACGTGCTGTTAAAACGACAGATGCTAATTAACGAAGGCGTTTCGCCATCTTCCCTGCTGATCACTGTTGTACGACGTCCTGATGGAGAAGGTCATGCAGTTCTAACGGCAAGAACTGACCGAGGTGACTTCATACTTGATAATTTAACAAATCAAGTGAAGTCTTGGGATCAGACACCTTACACCTACCTAAAGCGTCAGTCTATAAGGCACCAAGGACATTGGGTTAGTATAGAAACGACTGACGACACGCTAGTGGGTTCGGTGACGAAATCCGAGTAAGAAGTTTCAACAGTCAGATTTTATATAACACTTTTGAACTAGCTTTCGACCACTACCCCCGGAATTTTGAATATGCGGCGCCACAAGAGCGCAATAATCAAAACTACAATAAGTAGAAGAACGAAACTGAAAGCGCCCCAGCCCTGCTCTACAGCCCTTTCAATTGCGGACCCCAAGAAGTAGCCGGCCCCAACCATTAGTGTTGCCCACAAGAGTGCGGACGCACAATTCAAAGCCGTGAATTTTTGCCACGAGATTTCTGTTATACCTACAGGCAAAGCACCTATAGTGCGCATGCCCTTTGGATAGCGGTAGATAAAAATATATGCCGAGCCATAGCGATCAAGCAAAGTTATTGCCTTATCCGTTCTCGATTTTAGCTTGGGATGAGATTTAAGGAAACCAGCGCCATACCGCTTTGCGACAAAGAAACGTAGTTCATCTCCTAAATACCCTCCAGCAAACGTAACTGCAGCCACCAGAGACAAATCCAACGCTCCGACTTGGGCTGCATATCCACCGAACAAGGGTAGTGAGCCACTTTTTAGTGCGCAATATCCAAACAAAAGAAGGTAAACAGCAGTGCCGTGGTTATTGATGAGCGTCAAAATTTGTTCCACTTATCCGCTCCTTAAACTGATGCTTCGCCAAAAAGTGACAATCTCTTAAGCTATTATTTGTGGTGCTAAACTGATCCGGCAAGGTTAGTGCGCACTCCAAATATTTTAGTCACCAATATCCTATCGCGAATAATATTGATATTTTCAGGCAAGTGAGTATTTACCCCGCGCTGTTTTCCTAATTCTTCCGGCCGCTATTAATTCTGAAAGCGCCCGATAAGTCGCTTCATGCGTAAGGCCGATCTCAGTTGCCAGTGAGATGACATCACTCGTGAGCATTCCCTGAGCTATTGCGGTGTATACGCGTTCAATGGCTGGGCGTGTTGACCTGATCTCAAGGCTATGCCGATAAGCTTGCACTTGGTGCGCAAAGCGCGCCGTTAAAGTCTCGGCAAAATGTAAATTTGTCCTCATGGCATTCAAAATAGCTGATTTCTGAAGAACAATGATTTGTGAGTGAGTGATTGTCACAGCATCACAATGATAAGCCTCGGAAAATAAAGATGCCTCGGCAAACGTCTGACCTTCACTAGCACGATGAATAATGACCTTATCACCATGGGCAGTATGTCGCTCCAGCTGGACGATACCAGTTTGCAAGAAATATATGGAATACGGGCCATCGTTTTGCCGAAAAACGAATTCACCTTCGTCATAGGTTTTTGCCGCGTAGGCGTTCTTATCGAGTTCATTAAATGGGCTAGGTAACATTATTCCATTATATGATCGAAATCATATTTGAACAAGGGCGCTAGGACTAGGGTTATCCGGGAAAAGGAGAACTAAAATGACCCGCAAAACAGTCTTGGCTATCTCTGCTGCTGTGATTTTTGGTGGCGGGGTGACAGCATTCGCTATGCAGGAGCATACTGATCACGATGGACATAACATGCCAACGTCAACGGCGAACACTCCATCAGAAACAGGTCAGTCAGCTTTCGCTGCAATGGCTGAGATCGTACGAATGCTTGATTCCGACCCAGATACAGATTGGTCAAAGGTTAGTATCCAAGCATTACGCGACCATCTCGTTGATATGAATGAGTTGACGCTAAACGCTGAAGTCAAACAACAGGTCAACGATGCTACAATAACGTATTTTGTAACCGGCGAAGGCAATGCAATTGAGGCCATTCAAGCTATGGTTTCTGCTCATGCGCTGCAACTCGATAAAATGGACGGTTGGTCGGCTTCAACAAGCAACGAGGTCGATGGTGCCAAATTGATGATGCAGCCAGCGACGGAAGTAGAGCGAACCAAAATAATTGGACTGGGCTTCTTTGGATTAATGGTTACTGGTGCCCATCATCAACCGCATCACTTTGGTATAGCAACGGGTCAAATGACGCACTAAACTGTCGATGTTCGTATGGGGTCAAGATACTGTAAATTGACCCATCATACCTCGGTCCTCATGTTCAAGAATATGGCAGTGATACATGAATGGGTTGTCTTGACTTGCGGGCATTTCGAACTTGACCAGCATTTCGGTGACACTGTCAACAACAACAGTATCCTTCCAACCGATACTCTCTGGTTTCGGCTGGCCACTATTCTCGCGGAGCACTTGGAAAGCGACGCCATGGATATGAAACGGATGAGCAAGCATTGAGGTTGAAACGATCCATTTCTCGACAGTGCCCAGCTTAACTTTTAAATCCATACGAGACATTTCAAAGCTCTGACCGTTAATGCCCATGTTCGACATCATACCGCCGCCCATCATGCCACCACCCATCATACCACCAGACCCAGTGTTCATATCCAGTGAGAATTGGCGAACTGCAACTTCCTGGTTTTCCAAATCTGGTTCGTCACCATTTATCTGATCAGGCACAGCAGTAAATCTAACAGGCAATCTATCATCAACAACAAAAGGCATAACGACGAAGGAACGATCAACTACATTATCTATCATTCCGCGGACACGTCCCATCATGCCACCCGGCCCGGTGTTTGGATCACCTGCTGAAATCATAGTCATGGTGTTACCATTGCCAAAATCCACAAGTAACTCTGCGCGCTCACCAGGAGAAAGTCGAAGCGTATCAATGGATCTCGGTTTATTTAAATACCCACCATCTGTTGCAATCAAATGAAGCGAGCGGTCATCGTCGGCAGACAACGTATAAATGCGCGCGTTAGATCCATTGATAAGGCGGAGCCTTACAATTCCTTTTGGGACTGAGGCCACAGCATTCACTTGCCCGTTCACCAAAATGGTATCGGCCGTAAAGCCATGCATTGCATCCATCATTGATAAATCATAGCTAAGCTGACCTCGGCTCGTGAACCTGCGGTCCTGAATTACCATCGTCAAATCATCTACGCCATACTCACTCGGAATGGCGCGATCTTCGTCACGATTATCACTCACATGAATTATACCTCCTAATCCCGCATAGACATCAGACGCGGTACGACCATGTATGTGGGTGTGGTAGAAAGCGGTCGCAGGCTGCTGATTAATCTGCATTTGAGGCATCCAGCTTTCGCCGGAATTTACGGGAATATGTGGGCCACCGTCATGTTCACCGGGCACCAAGAGTCCGTGCCAATGGACTGTCACTGGGTTCCGCAATTCATTGTTGACCTGAGCCTGAAGTGCACCGTTTTTCATGCGGATCGTTGGACCAAGATAGCTTTGATTAAACCCTATGGTGTCAGACACCATATTCTCGAAGAAGGCGGTTTTCCCCGATTGTGCCGTTAGGTTGAGCTTGCCACTGTTTGTAGTGTCTAGAAGCGGTGGCATTTTCAAAGCCGTGCGCTTGCTCAAGTCTACTTTCAATTTCCCTGAATTTGCGGCTAGCACATATGCACCACCAAATGCGATTAGCGCGCCACCACCGAGTAGAAAATTTCGACGATTCATGATCGTTTTCCTTTATCCGCTTTTTAGAGTTCGTACGCGTTCCACCTGATGGAAGGTCAAGGCTTAGATACGAGTGGTATGGACTAATTATCCATCCGCAATTTTATGCGATTGCCGGACGAATTTTCCTATAGGCAATCAAAAGAAACGGTATCGCAACGGCTATCCCGAGAAGAGCTGAGAACCACATTGCAAGATCGGTATCACCATCGATCGCCATTTCTCCGAGGTGCGCCATGAGAAAAGCTGTTGGAACAACACCGATGAGTGTAGCCAAAGCAAATCGCCAAGTTTTGATGACGCTCAATCCTGCCGCATAGCTAATCATGTCGAATGAGACGAACGGCAATAAACGACTTAAAAAGATCGTAGCAGTCAGCGCATTTTGCGAACCTAAAAGACCTTTGTCTGCTTTTTCACCAAACCATTTTTGAACAGCATTTCGTCCAAGCCACCTTGATAAATTAAATGCGATCATCGCGCCAATAAATGCGCCCATAATGACATAAACTGTGCCAAGCGTTTGCCCGTAAGCGGCACCGGCTGCTATCGCAATAGGCGCACTTGGTATTGGACTGGCAACGACTGCAGCCACCATAAATCCAATGACAATCAACGGGCCCCAATTTCCCGCGCGTTCAACCCAAGCAGAGATATTATCGGAATTTATACTAGTGAAAAACGAGCCCAACAGACCTGATGCCCACAAATATCCAAGTAGAACAATGGCAAGAAGAACGATCGTTACCTTTAACCAGGTTATCTTTGAAGACGCGTGAGACACCCATAAAATCCGATTCTTGATTGGCAAATCCGTCCGCCGAAATCGTTCATACGCCTTCCAGCAGATGGAAGGTCAAGCAGTATTAAAACGTAACTCAGTCGGCATCCAAATATCTCCATAAAACCATGTGACTACTGGCTCTCAAGCCTTGCTTCATCGACCATTTGAACCAGACGGTCTGTCTCGACCAAGCCGGGCGCAATTGATTTTCCGATAATGAATGTTGGTGTGCCAGTGATATTAAGACCCTCAGCAAGCTCCATTGAGACAGCGATATGACTGTCGATCTCGGGCGCATTCATGTCAGCTTGTAATTGCTCAATATCCAACCCGATTGAAGCTGCGGTCTCCAATATAGCCTGCTCTTCCGCACGGCCTTCAAGTGACATCAATGCCCAATGAAATTCTTCGTACTTACCTTGGCTTTGCGAAGCTAAAGCAGCGCGCGCGGCATATACCGAACCAGGTCCAAGAATAGGCCATTCGCGATACACAAGACGTACATTGTCATCGCGCTCCAACAGCGCTGCAATCTCTGGCTTTACACGTCTGCAGTAGGGACAATTGTAGTCGAAAAACTCCACGATGGTAACATCGCCGTCAGGGTTGCCCAATATTGGCGCATTTGGATCACGCTCCAATTCATCGCGTCGATCCGATAAAATAGATGCTAATTGCGCGTCTTGGCGCTCTTTAGCGATCTGCTCTAACCGCTCGAAAGCCTGTTGGATAATTTCAGGATTTTCCATGATTGCTTCAAGCGCTAATTGCTTGATCTGGTCTTCGCTCATTTGATCATCGGCTGTTGCAGGGACAGACATCCAGGCAAGAGCAAGAATGATAAGCGAGCCTCTTAAAAGATGGATGATTATGTTGGATCGCGTAATGGCTTTTGTGTTAACTCTCATGATGAACTCACTTTGGATTACTTGATTTGTTTGAAGCTGACGCCGCCGCTAGGAAACATCCAGCAGACAAACCGATGCTGGCCACAACGTTCCAACCGGCAAAGGAAAGACCTAGAAAACGCCCAGCGGCTTCATTGCAAGACGGAGGTCGTGTGGTGGATAATGCACCAAGTAAGTCGTTAGCATCAGTTGTAGAGAAATTGCCTCCAGCACCGCAGCTTATGGGCCCAAGCCAGAAGCCCCACTCTACGCCTGAGTGATACATCGCAAGCAATGTACTGCCAACAAAAATGAGCCCCACAGTGAATAGGACCGCTCGAAGCACTTGCTTGCTTAAGCGGTCGCCGAACGCAATGAGACCAGCGCCCAATAGCAATGGTATCGCAACATAATAGGGTATTCTCTGCCATAGACAAAGTTGGCAAGGCAGGTATCCCGCGAACTGAAACGCCCATGCCGAGCCAACAACTAAAAGCGCTAAAGCGCCAAGGATCAGCGTAACGGATGCGGTTTTTTCACGCGCAACATTTTGGAGGTCGGCGATCATATTTATTCCTTTGCTTTATAGGATTTGTTCATTGCATCGTGACGGGCCCGTGTCTCCTCGGACCATGTACTTTTAATGTAGGAGAGGACCGCAATGATCTCTTTGTCCGACAACACATCTTCATAGGCCGGCATTGCAGACTCGTAGTTTTTCAAGTTTGCGGCTTTAACGACACCGAGCTTGGTAATATTGAACAAGACTTGATCAGGATGATGCCAAGTATGGCCCGTTTCATCGTGGGGTGGTGCAGGCATCATCCCGTCGGCGCCTGGGCTTCTCCAGTCCGCTACCTGCCCCTCCAAATTCACACCATGACAAGACGCACAGCTTTCGCGGTAGACACGCTTACCAATAGAAACGAACTCGCTATTGTCGGGCAAAAGTATGCCCACAGTTTCAGCCCGACTTGGAAGCAACCAGAAGCTGACTGCAGCGGCAACGATTGCAGCACAGAGTAAAGCGAAAAGCGTGAAACGGAAATTCTTAATCATTTTGCCATGCCGCCCTAAACTACAATTAGCGTTGAGCCCTTGGGCACGCGCGCGTAAAGATCAATGATGTCTTGGTTCATCAATCGAACGCAGCCGCTGGAGACCGCCTTGCCGATTGACCAGTATTCTGGCGAGCCATGAATACGGTAAAGGGTGTCGACGGTTCCCTCGAAAATATAAAGCGCGCGAGCACCGAGCGGATTATCTAAACCAGGCGGCATACCACCATTGGCGGCGCTCCATTATTCGAGTTCAGGTTCGCGTTCGATCATTTCAGCGGGCGGTGTCCACTTCGGCCACTCCTGCTTCCAAGCTATCCGTCCCTCTCCAGACCATGAAAAACCCGCGCGCCCAAGACCAACGCCATAGCGCATCGCGGTGCCACCCTCTTCGACCAGATAAAGAAAAAATGTGCTCGTATCGACGATGATCGTCCCCACCGGATATGGCGTCGAATAATCGATTTGCCGCCGCCAGAATTTCCGTGGAACTTTGTTTAAGTCCACGGCTGGCAAAGGGAATTTTTCCTGCGGCATTGGTCCATATGCAGCGACATAGTTTGGCGGAATTGAAGGCTCTTTTGGCTCAACAGGTTTGTCTGACAAGACATCAGTAGTCGAACAACCGGTGACGGCAAGCCCTAACAGGCTTGCCGAACCAGCTACAAAACGTCTTCGGTGTAGAGTTTTGTTCACCGTCATTATTCACTTCGCCCAGCTTCGTAAAAAACAGTCGGGTCAGCAGCAGGATCTGAAGTGTATGCATAGACTGTGTATTGGGCACTTTCGTCGTATCCCATACCGAGTGAGCCCATGGGCATGCCGGGTGTCGAAATGCCTCTTATTTCTGGCTTCTCCGACTGAAGCTTTTCAATGGCTGCCAGCGGTACATGGCCTTCAAGCACATATTTGCGTTCACCGCCAAGAACGGCTGTATGGCAGCCTTCAAGGCTTTTTGAAATTTCTGCTTGCTGCTTAATGCTTGAGAGATCATCGAGATCATTGACCTTTACGGTGTATCCAGCCCTCTCAATCGCTTCGACCCAGACTTGGCAACAACCGCACCAAGGCGTTTTGAAAACGGTCATGGTTTTTTCGTCATGCCCACTTGCTGCATGGGAAATCCCTCCGATTGCGAATGTGGAAAAGCCCGCAAAGAGAATTGAGGTGATAATATTTGATTTTGTCATTTTGCATCTTTCTGGTCTGTTTTGCTGTGGCAGGATTTGCCCATGAATTTATGCATCACGAAGTGCAGTCCGAGACAGCCGGCTAAAGGAGCCAATGCAAATAGTCTTGCAGATAGCCCCTGTTCGGCTGGTATCGCGAAGAATATAATTGCCCCGCCAATTAACATTGGTATGCAGCATGCCATCATGAACATGTTCATGACCAAATGGTTTTGCTCGGCTTTCGTCTGCTCCGGCTTTCGGATTGCGGGGACGCCGCTTGTGTAGTTGTAGGGCGATAATTTTTCTTTTGTTTCTTCAATCATAGCACCACCACCTTCGTTCCAATGGGTACGCGTTCATATAGATCTTCAACATGCGCGTTGATCATACGAATGCAGCCGTTTGAAACCGACCTACCAATAGATGATGGGTCAGTCGTACCGTGAATCCGATACATCGTGTCCCTTTTACCGCGATAAAGATAAAGTGCCCGAGCGCCCAGCGGATTGCCCGCACCGCCCGCTACACCGCCAGCAAATTTTGCATATTTTTCAGGCTCCCTCCGGATCATATTTTGTGTTGGTGTCCAACGAGGCCACTTAGCTTTTCTGGCAATTGTCGCAGTGCCCCGGAAGGCTCTACCAGCCTTACCGACACCCACACCGTAGCGGCGAGCTTTGCCGCCCGGCAGCTGCAAATAAAGAAAATGATTGCGTGGATCGACGATAATAGTACCGGCCGCATAGCCCTTAAACCGAACGGTCTGCGGTTGATATTTCTTGTCTAAATTGAATTTTTTATGCGCCGCCGCCGGGGCGACAGGAGCAAGTGCAATGACCCCAAGGCCAAGCACAAAACTACGTTTCGTAAGCATGATATGCCCTTTTTCACTAATCAGAAAAGACGCCAGTAAAGGCGCCAACTACGTTTGATTAATTGAAAATCGGTGGGCGGAAATGGCTAGAATTCGTCTCAACAATGCGCTGATCACGCACAGATGCGGTGAAGTGTACGGCGTCATACCCAAAAGATATGTTAGAGTAGTAAGCCAGTGCAGGACAGTCCATTGAACAATGCACGCTACCGTGATGCATGGAACTCATCGGCATCTCACAGCAATCCGCAAGTTTGTTTTCCGCTCCACCGTGTGAAACAGTTTCCATCAGGTGATTTTCACCAGATGCACTGACAACCACAGTTTGCAACGGCAAAGAAGCCATTGCTAAAACAAGCACCAACAATGTCGCTACAAACCTACGCATGCAAATATAATACACTTTTCTAGAAATTATTCCAACTTCTTAAACTTGGCTGTCTCAATCAAGCTACATTGAACCATGTATTCATGCCTGCTGCGGCATGCTCCAGCATATGGCAATGAAGCAGCCATTTGCCTTTATTATCGGCAACAAATGCAATTTGTGTTGTTTGTTCAGGACCAATCAAGAATGTGTCTCTCCACATTTCGTCCTCATCGACTTCAACTCCTGAACGGTTCAAAATCTTAAAGTGATGTCCATGCACATGCATGGCATGAACCCATCCAGTGTTGTTGATCGTTTCGACTATTACCGTTTCACCTGCCGCCACATCAAAGAATGGATTCTCCGCGAGATTGGCGACACCGTTAAAGGCCCAAGCCTGCCCAGTTGTTCTGAAAGCTTCGCCTTCCAGCTTTTTGCCATTGTAGACCATCTCCACAAAACCACCCATGGCGCCGCCAGCCATGTCCAACGTAAATTTCTTGGCATTTTGCAGATCGGGCTCTGGCAGTGAATTAGGAAACAGCTTGATCGGATTTGCTGACGGCATTCCATCACCCGAAACTTTAAACTCGATTATCGAAAATGGATCATCACCTGAAATTTCATCAAGTGTGAAATCATTTTCTGGTGTGACTAAGAGATCCACACGTTGAGCAGGACCAATCATAAGTGGAGCATAGTTTAATGTTCGAGGTTCAGCGAGCAGTTGCCCATCATAGCCCAAGACCCTCGCATTGAAGCTGTTTGGATCGATTTCAAACACACGTGCATTAGCAGCGTTTACCAGTCGCAAGCGGTAATTTTCATTACGGTTCAATCTTATTTTTGGCACTGGTTCACCATTCACAGTCAACCAGTTACCCAGTCTTCCGCCATGGCTCCAATCCATGAGCGATCCAAGGCTCGCTACGTCGAGCGTACCCTCACCGGCCAAACGCCAATCATCTATCATCAGTGTTAGATCATGCGCTGCATCAAACAGCGGTTCGACATCATCTATTATAAGCGGACCATAGAGGCCGCGAGCAACCTGGTTCCAACTCTTATTATGGGCATGATACCAATAGGTACCAGCATCGGGCGCAACAAAATCGTAGACAAAACTATCGCCCGGCTGAACCGGTTCTTGAGTGAGGCCTGACACTCCATCCATTGCATTTTCAATGCGTATACCATGCCAATGAACTGAGGTTGGCTCTTCCAAATTATTGATGAACTTGACCTGGACGCGCTCACCCTTTTTTATTCGAATTTCTGGCCCTGGCGCTGAACCATTATAAGTCCATAGATCAGATTCTGCGCCATCTGGCCGATACAATTTCCGCTTTGATGGCCCAGCTGTTAATTCGAAATACCCATCATCAACTTTTGCAAGCGCAAGGGTTGGTAGTTGAACGGCAGCGACAGCGCCGGCAAATCCAAACAAAACATTACGTCTAGAAATCATAAATCGTGACCTTATAAGGGAACTGTGAATGAGGTTGTGAGTACGGCGGTAGTTGCGAACACTAAAAGGAAGACAAACCCTTCCCATCGCAAGGAGCGACGAAAGCGGATTGCTGCGCCCGGTAGGGATTCAGCAAGATCTGGAACAAATTTGAGTTTATTCATCGCTGCAAACAATAGGATTATTGAAACGATCCCAAGTTTGACGAACAGGACGATTCCGTAATTTGTGCCAAGTAGTTTTGCAGGACCGCCTAGAATGAACCATGAGAACGTTACGCCTGCAGCTATTAGCATAGGGACAATAATGCTCGCCTGTTTGCCGAATTTATCTGCTACTTCGGCAGCATGAGCGGCATCCTTGCTTGGGTGAGCCAATCTATAAAGCGGTGGCAATGCACCGAACCAATAGCTAACAGCCAGAAGATGAAATGTGATTAGACCACCCAGAAGCCATTGAGGGTCGCGTGTAGCATGCCCCGTCAAAGCGAAGGAACCAGCTACCATTATCACGCCAAAAAGAGTAGCTGGCGCACGGACGGGGCGCGATAGCACCGCAATCAAAAGCATTAGAAGACCACCTAATCGCAAATAGGTCGACTGGCCAAGTGGACCTTCGAGACTAATCGCAATGATCTCTGGATCGAGCATGCCTGCGATGCCGTCGTCCATCATACGACCGGCTTGTACGAGTACACGAGCTATCGTGGACAAGGCCGAAACAACGATCACAATTAAAGCCAAGGGTCTTAAGGTATTGGATATTTCATCTCCAGCACGCGGCAAGGCCATGCGAAAAAGCAATAACCCAACGGCCATCAAGCTGCTAATGTAAATCACAAACTTGGCGAGGCTTGCCGCCATCCCCCAAGGAGTGAAAGCCGTAGCGCTTATTGTGCTCCAAAAGGAAACGACGTTTTCCACTTTTGCTTATCCTGCCACATCAAAAGTGAAGTCGCCTTTAATGACATGTCCATCTTCACCAAGCGCTCGCCATTCCACCTTATAAGTGCCTTCACCCATAAATTCAGGGGTGAGATGCATTTCTTCGACGGCATCTTTGGTTGGGATTTCGACACGTGTCTCATGCGATGCATCGGCCGTGGAGTGCGTCATTACGACTTTTAGAACGCGAGCTGGTTTCGCGAAATTTAAATGCAGCATCTCCGGCTCAGCATCTAGCATCGCCTCGTTTTCCGGCGATGTCGATTTCATTGGCGAATGCGCAAGCGACGCAAAAGTCGAAAATAAGACTGTAAGGCCGCCCAAAAGTATTGTTTTAATTTTCATGTTCTTCTCCTAATTTGGCTCGCGCCAGGGCTTCAATTGAGTATTTGTAGGCCGTTATTGGATACCGTTTGCGCGTTGCAACTCACGCACATAAACAACGATTTGAGCGACTTCTTCGTCTTCAACGCCTTTGATTTGCGGCATGTTACCAAAGCGCCAATGGTGGGCCCGCACGCCATTCTTGACGGCGAGCAAGAACGATGCATCACCATGATGATTTGGCTCATAGATTTTATGAACCAATGGCGGAGCAACACCGTCTTGCCCTGCGGCGTTTACGCCGTGGCAGCTCGCGCAATTAGCCTCAAAAGCAATTTTTCCAGTTTCTGCAACGGCCGATAATTCAGGAACAATCACATTGGCCAAGGGAGCTCCCTGTTCACCAGAGGTCGCCTGGACTGAATGAGGATTTTGCTCGGTCGAGATAAATTGTTTGCCTACAAACACAACAGCCGCCAAGCCAAAAAATCCGAGAACTAAATATTTGGGGTTCATTTATCCATATGTCCTGCAATATCATTTATGATTGGACAGTCGGGACGGCTGTCACCGTGGCAATGATCAGCCAATTGTTTGAGTGTTGATCGCAGCGATTTTAGTTCTTTTAGTTTGCGGTCAATCTCGGTTATTTTTCTAGTGCAAGATCTTTCACGTCTGAACTTGCCCGTTCCTTGTCCTCATAGAGCGACAGCAACAAGCGACATTCTTCGATCGTAAATCCCAAACTGCGAGAGCGCTGAACGAACGCCAGGCGATGAATGTCCGCGTCTGCATAATCGCGATATCCATTGGCAGCGCGCGCTGGTTTGACCAGTTTAATATCCTCGTAATAGCGGATAGTCTTAGCTGGCAGTCCAGTTGTCTCGGATGCTTCACCTATGTTCATGACCTGCCTCCTTTAGCTCTTTGCAGTACAATTCACGTAACCGTTCTATTTCTTGTTCGCTAAAACCTAATTCGATTGCCCTAGACAGAAAATCCGAATTCGAACTTTCATTGATTTCAGGCTTGTGTCTTTCGCCCAATAACTTCTCGGGTGGTTGTGGCTCATCTCTCATTAAGCGCCTTTTAGGGCTTCCACCTGCTGTAAGGTCAAGCCAAAATTATCCAATTGCCAATAGCGTATCGGATTTGAACTCATAAGGCGGTACAACAAGATTTTTCGGAGCCGGACCCTTCATTATCCGACCCGATTGATCATAGTGGGATCCATGGCATGGGCAAAACCACCCACCCCATTCGCCGCGATTGTCACCATCGCCTTGTCCCAGAGGGACGCAGCCTAAATGCGTACAGACGCCGACAACGACTAGCCACTCATCCTGTTTAACGCGCATTTCATCAGTTTGCGAATCTTTGAGTTGCGACACGTCAACAGCTTGCATTTCACTTATAGTTTCTGGCCTGCGTCGATCAATAAATACCGGTTGGCCGCGCCACGTGACTGTTACTCTTTGTCCCAGTTCGATTGATGACACATCTATTTCTGCTGATGCCAAACTTAGAACATCAGCAGCAGGGTTCATTTGGTCAATAAATGGCCAAGCTGTCGCCGCCAAACCAAATGTGCCCATCATACCAGTTGCGACGTAAATGAAGTCCCGACGCGTACCCTCGGTTTCTTGGTCTAGTTTATTTTCTTCGACTGCTGTTTTCGTCATCATATCTGCCTCCAATTATGGGCATTTGACTACGGTAAGAGTTTAACGGATCGAAGCCTTAGAGAGTTTGCGACTACAGACACTGAAGACAAGCTCATTGCTGCTGCTGCAATCATCGGTGACAAAAGTGTGCCGCTAAGCGGGTAGAGTATACCTGCCGCAATCGGTATGCCTGCGGTATTATATGCAAACGCAAAAAACAGGTTCTGTTTGATGTTACTCAACGTTGCGACAGAAAGTTTTCTCGCACGTACAATGCCTGTGAGATCGCCCTTGAGCAGTGTCACGCCTGCACTCTCAACGGCAACATCAGCGCCCGTGCCCATTGCAATGCCAACTTCAGCTGCGGCCAGAGCTGGTGCATCGTTAACCCCATCTCCGGCCATCGCCACCTTGTGGCCTTGCGCATGAAGTTCGTCGACGAGCGCCTTCTTATCTTCCGGCAACACGCCTGCTCTCACTTCATCAATACCAAGTTGATCAGCAACAGCGCGCGCTGTTTTCTCATTATCGCCGGTCGCCATGATGATCTTTAAACCTGCTTCATGCAGAGCAGCTATCGCATCGCGGGATGTGGCTTTTATTGGATCGGTAACAGCGATTAAACCTGCGAGCTTTCCATCGATTGCGATATACATTGCAGTCTTGCCTTGTACACGCAGTGCATCTGCCTGTTTATCCGCAGCCTTATGATCTGCACCAGCGACATCCATCATCGCCGCGTTGCCAAGGGCAATCTTTTGTTTACCTGAAGTACCTTGTACGCCTTTGCCAGTGATTGCCTCAAAGCTGGTTATTGGTGCAGCGGCGATATCTTTCGCCTCAATGCCTTCCACAATAGCTTCAGCCAATGGGTGTTCAGAACCGGCTTCTATACCCCTAACCATCGCGAGCATGGCTTCCTCGGATACGTTGCCAAAGGTAACTACATCAGTCAGCGCAGGTTTGCCCTCGGTGAGCGTTCCGGTTTTATCGACGATAAGAATATCAACCTTGGCCATACGTTCCAACGCCTCGGCATCTTTGATAAGAACACCGGCTTGGGCGCCGCGCCCCGTGGCTGTCATGATCGACATGGGTGTCGCCAAACCAAGCGCACAGGGGCACGCAATTATCAGCACGGACACCGCCGATACAATTGCAAATACAAAAGATGGATCGGGGCCAAAGGCAAGCCAGATGAAAAACGTGAATATTGCAATGATAACAACAGTTGGTACAAAATAAGAGGCAACTCTGTCTGCCAATCCTTGGATTGCTGCGCGCGAGCGTTGCGCCGATGATACCATTGAGACGATACGCGCCAGCACGGTCTCATCACCGACGCGGGCCGCCTTAATGATCAGCGATCCATTTTTGTTAATCGTGCCGCCTGTGACCGTATCACCCTCCGACTTCTCAATTGGTAGCGGCTCTCCGGTCAGCATACTTTCATCGACCGATGTGCGCCCTTCCAGAACAATCGAATCCACAGGGATCGCTTCTCCAGGACGAACGCGCATGTGATCGCCTTCAATGATGTTTTCCAGTGGCGCATCATATTCATCACCATCTGGCGTGATGCGGCGCGCCATTTTGGGCGCTAAATCTAGCAGAGCGCGGATCGCGTCTCCGGTGCGTTCGCGGGCGCGCAGTTCCAATACCTGCCCAACGAATACCAAAGCGACAATGACAACTGCAGCCTCATAATAAACAGGCATGTGGCCGCCTGGCATTTGCAGCCCGGCCGGGAATAAACCTGGCAAGAACGTGGCGATGGTCGAATAGAGATAAGCCGCCCCGACCCCAATCATGATCAGGGTCCACATATTAAGATTCCACGTTTTGATCGAGGTCCAACCGCGATGGAAAAACGGAGCAGCGGCCCATACGATCACCGGTGTCGCTAAAGCGAACTCTAGATACAGGCTGACCTTCTCGCCTAGCCATTCTCGAATAGGTAAGCCGAAGAACGGTCCCATTGTTAAAATTAGAAGAGGAACCGCTGCTCCGATACTCACCCACAGTCTGCGCGTGAAATCGATTAGCTCATGGTTAGGGCCTTCAGCGACGCCGTCCATCGGCTCCAGCGCCATGCCACAAATCGGACATGTGCCCGGCCCTTCCTGAACAATCTCTGGGTCCATCGGGCAGGTAAACATGCTGTTCTTGGGTGCAGCTTGCTTCTTTTTGGCTTTGTTGCCGGATAGATAAAAATAGGGATCATTTTCGAACTTGTCGTGACAGCCTTGGCTACAAAAATGAAAATCGTCGCCCTTGTGAGTGAGTGTTGGTTTTCCCGCATCCAGTTTAACAATCATGCCGCAAACCGGATCTTTTACCGCACCGTCTTGCGGCACGGTCGCATTTTTCAGGATATCTGCCGGTAAAGCTAGCTCAACAGCCCTGGCATCATGTTCAAAGTGATTGTGGTTATGACCACTGTGTTCACCGCTGCAACAACTGCTCTTGTCAGCCCGATGATCGCTGTGGTCTGCTTTTTCCATAGTCGTGTCTCCGAATTTGTATCGACCGTAAGGCTTCTGGCTGATGGAAGGTCAAGCGATATTTTTCTATTTTTTTGGAAACCTCCAGCGCTGGAAGGTTGTTATGAGCGCGTAAGACACGAAGGAGATGACAATGGCTTACTCACGCTTTTTCGCAATGATTGCGACTTCGACCATAATTATGTTGGGTCTGATGTACCTAAATACTTATGCACTAGACCACGTATTTTTCAGTGAAACACGCAGCTATATGGCGCTTTATATGGGTGCCGTGATGGCGATTGTGATGCTCGCATTTATGCTCGGCATGTATACCAATACTAAGATGAACATTGCGATCTTCGCTGGCGCGGCAATTATTTTTGCTGGATCGCTTTATTTGGTGAGTAGTCAGGACACAGTCGCAGACGTTTCGTGGATGAAAGCGCTGATTGCTGACTTGAATGGCGGGCCATCTGCGACGCCAGAAATCGATGGGAAATGACGATGACAAAAACAGCTGAACTCTACCGCATGGTTATGGAAGATCATGTCTGTCCTTATGGTTTAAAATCCAAGCATTTGCTTGAGAAGCATGGCTTTAAGGTCGATGACAATCACCTGACAACGCGCGAGGAAACCGATGCGTTCAAGAAAGAGCATGATGTAGAAACAACGCCGCAAACTTTTATCGATGGAAAGCGCATAGGAGGCCATGAGGCGCTGCGTAAACATTTTGGACAAGAAGTACGCGCCGATGACGAAACGACCTATCAGCCTGTCATTGCAATATTTGCAGTCGCTGCACTGATGGCCGTTACGCTCGGCATAGGCATGCTTGGCACCGTACTAAGCATGCGCGTGTTCGAATGGTTTATCGCGATTTCGATGTGTTTTCTTGCGGTACAAAAGCTTCAGGATATTGAAAGCTTCTCGACCATGTTCTTGAACTATGACCTCCTAGCGCGCAGATGGGTTCCCTATGGTCGCATATATCCTTTTGGTGAGGCAATTGCCGGCATATTGATGGTTGGCGGCATTCTTCCATTGGTTTCTGCACCCATTGCTTTGTTCATAGGCTCAGTTGGAGCGGCCTCTGTCTATAAAGCTGTTTATATCGACAAGCGCGAACTCAAATGTGCATGCGTTGGCGGCAGCTCGAATGTGCCGCTCGGCTTTGTATCGCTCACAGAAAACGTAATGATGGTCGTTATGGGCCTTTGGATGGGCTCAAAAGCGCTATTTCTATAATCCCCTTGACCTTCCCCCCACTCTAAGCCGTAGCAATTAAGCTTAAGCCCCCATGGACAGTGTGTTTCTACAAGCTATTGGAAGCGAGCTGAAATAGCATGCAACATAACCAAGCCGAGCACGAAGCCAGAAATAACTCTATTTCATTGAGCAGTGCAGTTGCGATGGGAACCGGCGTGATGATCGGCGCGGGCATATTTGCGCTGACAGGGCAAATTGCCGAACTTGCCGGTCCACTATTTCCATTAGCTTTCATCGCAGGTGCATTCATCTCAAGTGTGAGTGCGTACGGCTACATTAGGATGTCAAACAAGTGGCCATCGTCAGGTGGCATCGCGATGATTTTGCAAAAATGCTATGGATCCGGGGCGGTTGCCGCAGGCGCTGCACTATTGATGGCGCTAAGCATGGTTATTGCTGAGAGCTTAGTAGCGCGTACATTTGCAAGCTATGTTCTCCGCCCGTTTGATATCGCTGATGGCCCGTTAGTACCGATACTCGCAGTCGGAGTCATTGCCTTTGCTTTTCTCGTAAACATAGCTGGAAATAAGTCAGTTGGCCTTTTTTCAGTTGTGATGGCAGGCCTAAAAATTGGCGGTATTGCATTGTTCGGGATCGCCGCACTCTGGTCCAGTGGCTTCCAATTTACTGCTGCTTCACAATCGAGCCAAACATTTACAATCACCGGCTTCGTAGCATCAGTAGCTCTTGCGATCTTAGCGTTTAAGGGATTCACGACCATTACCAATAGTGGTGGTGAGATTGTTGATCCCAACCGCAATGTGGGAAGAGCCATTGTGATTTCTATCGCAATTTGTGCCGCGGTCTATCTGCTAGTAGCCTTCGGCGTTGGATCGAGCCTTACTATCGATGAAATTATCTCCGCACGAGATTACTCGCTTGCGGAGGCCGCCGAGCCCGCGCTTGGGCAGATTGGGTTCTACTTAACGATTTTGCTTGCAGCTGTGGCGACTGCGTCTGGTGTATTGGCAAGCGTTTTTGCTGTGTCACGCATGCTCGCGATGCTGACAGAGATGAAAATGATACCGCACAGTCATTTTGGAATGAAAGGGCCGATCCAGCGTCACACTTTGATATACACAGTGGTTATTGCATCCATACTAGCTGTGTTTTTTGACCTCGGCCGTATCGCATCGCTTGGCGCCTTCTTCTATCTCGTGATGGACATCGTTGTTCAGTGGGGTATTTACCGATTTCGTCGACAAGAAATCGGCGCTTCTGCAGTGGTTCTGTTGGCAGCTATAGCGTTTGATGCAGTAATACTTGCAGCATTCACTATGATGAAATTGCAGAGCGACCCAGCCATTGTAGTTTATGCTATTGGCGCAATTTCAGCGGTCTTCATTTTTGAACGATTTTATCTTTCAACTTGGATCGAATCTGAAGAGGGCGTCAACAAATCTAGTTGATAGCGCCGATACACCCGCTTTCGAGATGATATTTTGCAATTCATTCGTCGCCGATATTTGGAAAGAAGATGACCCACACGAACGCTGACAGCACGCCGGCAGTTAGACCAATAATTACAAAGCTAAATGTCATGAGCGCTTTTCAATAGGTTGCGACTTAGTGCGTTGTTCTTACCATTCGTAAGCTTTCCACTGGCTGTAAGGTCAAGTGAAAAGCGCATTAAATTCAATAAGAGACTTGACCTTCTACCTACTGGAGGCGCTAGCAAATACTTGGAGGCTTTATGAGTAGATCACTAAGAACAATCATTAACACACCAGAATTCAACATTGCGGTGTTTTCATTTCTGCTTCATTTTGTTTGGGAATTCGTTCAGGCACCGACTTATTCAGGTATGGTCGAAATGAACCACTGGGACGGCATCAAGCTTTGCATGTCTGCCACTTTTGGTGATGTGGGTTTTGCGCTTACGGCCTTTATTGTAACGAGCATAGCAGCCAGATCACGCGATTGGTTCGCATCTCCTAAAGCTTGGCAGCTCCTGCTTTTCTTAAGCGTTGGGATCGCACTGACTGTCGGCTTTGAATATTACTACACGAACATAACCTTGCGCTGGACCTATTCTGACTTGATGCCTCTGGTACCGCCATTTGGCACCGGCCTTAGTCCCCTCCTCCAATGGATCATCGTACCCCTACTCGCGCTTGGTATAACGCGGCGCCAAATTGCAGGCGCTGCAACAATGGAGGCCACATAATGATGAATGAAACAATGGGAAATGGCATGATGGACTTCGGTTTTTTTTGGATGGTTATGTTGGGCCTTCTGATCATTTTGGCGGTATTCGCACTCGCCAAATATCTAATGAAATAGATGGAAGGCGACCCAGATGTTCCTATCTTTGGAAAGAATACTGTTCAATGACTGATCAAAAAAGTCTATTGGCAAAACACCCATTGCCAATAGCAGGCTTTCTGGCGCTTATTGCCGGCGTTTATATTGGCTTTGCTGCGAAAGACGGCAGGATATCGTGTCTAATCTTAGAGACTTGCGTTGCAGTTCTTTTCGCAGTTTTTGCGATGGTCGCGCTGGCAATAAATCCCCTGTGGATAGTCGCGGGATATATCGCTCACGGAGCTTGGGACGCATTGCATCATTCCCCATTTTTCGATGTC
Source organism: Ahrensia marina (assembly GCF_001293565.1). GTDB lineage: Bacteria > Pseudomonadota > Alphaproteobacteria > Rhizobiales > Rhizobiaceae > Ahrensia > Ahrensia marina. The sequence goes on from NZ_JXMU01000018.1 coordinate 47,325, forward strand.
GAAATGCCCAGATGGTATATTCCCATGTGTGCTGCCTATGATGTGTTGGCGGGCATAGGACTACTTATCATCTGGACATTAAAGTAGGATTTCAATCGGTGTATCAATGACTATGCGACTATCTAATTCCAGTTCTGATCCCGACCAACAAATTTCTTTAAGCCATCAATACAGATCGCTCACTCCCTTCTCTGTTTATCAATCCGGTACGCGAAATCACCGCCTGGTAGCTAGGATCATGTTTCAAAAGAAATTTATGTGCATGCCGTTGTTTCCACCAAGAAACAGAGGGGTAAAGATGATGCAATGCATGCCATGCATCGCCAGCGGGATGAATGAGTAAATGGTCCAGCCACCCAAGATTGTTAAATGTGGTCTCGGCAATATTCTCACCACGCTCGTAGTCATGCTCTGAGAGTTCAGCGACGCTGCGCAAAAAGGGCAGCAAGCAAAGCTGGCAGGTCAACCAAATCGCCGCCTGAAACAGTGCAAATTCTATTGAGACCAAAAGAGCTGCACAGATGGATATTGCCAGATGCCATGCTAAGAAAAATATGGTTTGCTTGCGACTCGAGCGAACCTCCCGATAATACTCAACCAAATAGTCTGGAAACCAACGCACAATGGTCATGAAGAGTTTGCGGTTTGTATCGATTTCGGCCATTGGGACACCAATGTGTTCCAACCGAGTGCGGCACGGGTCTCTTTCAGATCCATAATCAGCATGGTGAGTTTGATGAAAAACGCGGTAGCGCGACACATCCTGCATCATGGGCCAGGCCGCAAGCAGGTTTGTCAGGAAATCGTTCAATCGTTTCTGGCGTGTAAAGTTGTTATGGCTCCCAAAGTGGACAATGTTCTCAAGAGTGCGTTGCTGTCTAATAATGACCAACACGCAAAAGCAAAAAGCCAGACAAGTGATGACAGGCGTCAATTTGCTCGTCAAAACGACATAACTTGTTCCAACCGCTCCGAACAGAACGGCCAAATGACCCATCGCAGGAACACTGCCCTTGATCAGCGATTTTTCACAAAATCTGCGTTGAAACATCTGCTTATCGTGCTTTGTCATTTTAGACATATAGCCGCGTTGATAAGTACCGGTGCTTGGTGCCATCGCTTTCTTCTCCAAATAATCAATGAAATTCCGTTGGAGAATTCGACCCAGATAAATAATAAAAATCAAGGTTATACTAATCCAACATAAGCAGAATTAACTTCAAATATCTGATGTGAAAAATGCATAGTTCTAAAGTGACTTAAGGAAGACTGTATAGATGATGGACTATCGCCTACTCGAAGCTTTGTTAGCGGTCGAACGTGAGGGGAATTTTGAACGGGCAGCGCACGCAATAGGCGTAACGCCTTCGGCGATCTCTCAACGCATCAAGCTGCTTGAAGAGCGATATGGCGGTATCATGGTTTACAGAAACCCAACGAAAGTCTCCGAACTCGGGCAACGGTTTTGCCGTCATGCGGCATCGGTAAAATTGCTGGAGCAGAATTTCATTGGCCAAAACGACCGTAGCTATTTGGCTACTTCAGAAGATCCCATCACCGTCCACATAGCTGTCAACGACGACAGCCTTTCCAGTTGGTTCGAGCAAGTGTTTATCCCACCCAACCGCGTTACGCCGAAATTCTATCTTGATGTCGAAATCACAGACCAGGATTTTGCCGAAGACACTATGCGCAGCGAGAAAGTGCTTGCGGCAATCTCATCTAGCTCAAACTCAATTCAAGGCTTCAAGTCTCACTACCTTGGAAAGCATATCTATAAAGCCACAGCGAGCCCTGAATTTTGCGCGCAATACTTTGCTGACGGCGTGAACGTGGAAAGCATAAGCAAAGCGCCATCGCTGCGTTATTCCCCGCTTGATGATCTCCAACTTCAATGGATGCAAAGCGTATTTGGCCAGCACGCTGCTTTGAATTTTTACCGTCTCCCCTCCTCCTATGGCTTTGTCAAAGCCTGTCGCAATTCAGTGGCGTGGGGCATGAACCCTGCCTTGATGGTCGATAAATATATCGAACGCGGAGAGCTTGTTGAATTGATACCTGGGAAAGTGCTCGCCAAACCCCTTTATTGGCATGTGAGCCGCGTGGTGCTCGACACGATTTCATGCGTGACCAATCGTGTGCTGACCGCAGCGCGGCAGCATCTCGATCAATCATGAGTGCATTTGTTTCAGGTTTATTGCTCGGTGCGGGACTGATTATCGCCATCGGCGCCCAAAACGCTTTTGTCCTGCGCCAGGGCTTGCTGAAAACACATGTCTTTGCCTTATGCCTTCTGTGTGCAAGCTCAGATGCCTTGCTCATCACACTTGGTGTATTGGGATTCGGCACCCTCATTCAGCAATCGCAAACCGCCCTCATCATCGTGCAGTTTGCAGGCGCTGCCTTTCTTTTTTTCTATGGTCTGCAAGCGCTCATGCGCGCTCTCAAGCCGCAAGCCATCGAAGACATCGCAGGTACGGGATCTAGCCTGAGATCAGTTTTGGTCACTGCTCTGGCGCTGACATTTCTTAACCCGCATGTCTATCTCGATACCGTGGTTTTGCTGGGTGGCATCTCAACGCAATATGCTGGGTTTGACCGCCTATGGTTTGGGGCTGGTGCAGTGCTGGCCTCCTTTTTGTGGTTCTTTGTTCTGGGATATGGCGCGCGCTTCCTCATACCGATCTTTCAAAAGCGCCGCTCATGGCAGATCCTCGATACGTTGATTGCCATCATCATGTGGGTGATCGCATATTCGCTGATTGCCGACTTCGTTTGGGGCTGAAGCGCTGACTTTGCTAATGTAGCTTTAGCATTATTCAGTACATTGTCTGGCCATCGAAGCTAGTGTTCTTGCAGCAATTGCATGAGCCGGTCGTCACAATGTTCCAAACCCTCACAGAAATGAAACTCAATGCCATCGGTGTTGTCGCGGTGGCTCTGATGTGTTCGTCTTTCACGCTGATCGGCAGCTATTTGATTGAACAAATATTGCTGAGGCCTGTGCCTGAACTGACACCCATTCTAAGTGCCGTTCCGTCCGCAAGTGTTCTCGAGTGTACCGAAGGCGTCTACTCGCCGGTGCAACGCCGATGCGTTAGCCAAGATATCTTTGACGCGGAAATGAAACGTCTCTTCTCAGCCCTTGGTATCGATACAGCCGTCTACGACCAACAAACACAGAGTGAATGATGAGTTTCACATTCTTGAGAAAGGAAATCCAATGCGTCTGACTAAAGCCCTCAAAACATCCGTCGTCACTGTTGGAGTGCTCGGAACGGCAGCGGTCATGAGCGCACAAGATGCCCATGCCTATGACATGGATTGCAAAGTAATTCTGTGCATCGCTGGTGGCTTTCCCACAGGATGCGCCGATGCCTATTCCTATATGATCAAACGCATCACGCGCTTTCCAAATCCCCTGCCCCCATTCGGATTTTGTGCGATGTCCGACGGTTCAGAATACAAAGCCCATAATGTCGACTATCGCTATCTACGCGAGCGCGATGCTTATGATTGTCCAGAAGGCAAAATGCTCTTTTACCGCCGCGAAGAATCAGACAGCGGCAATGTCCGTGAGACAGCGTTTTGTTATACGCGTTCGGAGCGTAAACGTATTGGCTGGGGCGATGATGACCTATACCAGACGATTTATCACGGCCGATCTGCCGCTACGCCCGTCAATTTTGAACTGAAGATAACGATTGAACCTGGCACTGAGGTGGAGTTTAAATCACCGCTGTTTCGCATCAATTGGAATACAGGCTATCTGGCACAGCGCCAATCCTGATGCATCAATTTGTGATATTAATCACATTGATTGGCTTGCTAGGCCCTTCAATCGCTTCAGCGCAGGAAAGCACCGTGATCGGCCTTTATGATCTGGGTGCTTGTTATCAACCCGCCGAAACCTATCCCTTCAAACTTGATAATTCTGATCCGCTCTATGAGACAGCGCGAGCAGACCATCAGCGGTTTTTGGAAGAGATGGAAGGTTACGTGAATTGTCTCGATAAAGAACGCCTAGCAGCCCTCAATGCGTTTCGCGCGTCTTATGATCTCTTTGTTACGAACTTTGGCGCAGACGCAGTGTTTCGTTATGGACCAAGCGAGGATTAAAGATGGATAGAATAGGGTATTGAAGCGCCCAAATGCGCCGAAACGCGACCATGTGTTCGGCTGTATTTTGCGGGCTTGTCGGTGATTAGCTTGTTTCAAGTGGTTCAACCAGATGCGAACCGCTTGCCTTATTAGAATTAACAGCACGCGCTACGCGGTAGCTTACAAGTTCCGATCTGCGATTATTATCGAGCAGTGCTTTTGCGTCTTCAACCTTAGTCCCCGCATCAAGCCATTCTTCCCACACACCCTCTTTGGGAATGATAGGCATTCGATCATGAAGATGAGCGATCTGAGGAGCAGCAGCTGCCGTTAAGATCGTGCAGCTCGTCACATCCAGATTGTAATTATGCGCCCAAAGACCGGCAAAGAAAAAAGGCTCATTGTCCGGCAGATGAATATTGTACGGATCCTTGCCGCCATCCTCGGCTTTGGTCCATTCATAATAGCTGGAGGCAGGGATCAAACACCGTTTGGACTTAAACGCCTCGCGAAACGAGCTTTTGCTAACAGCTGTCTCAGACCGGGCATTGAACAAGGGATATTTCGGTAATTCCTTGGCCCAAAAAGGCACCAGCCACCATCGACCATCTTGGACCGACAGCCTGCCATCCTTGTCTCTTGTGACAAAGCCCACCTGCTGTGTCGGTGTCACATTATAGCGAGGTGGATCATTGCGGCCCTTTGCCTCGGTCGGAATGAGATTGAGCGCATCGTAATACACAGCCCAGCTATGTTGAATGGTAAATCGTCCGCACATTAAGGAACCATAGCGCCACAGTAATTTTTGAGCAATTTCTAGTCGAGCGCTGCAGTTGTGGCCGTCAAAGCCTAAAAAAGAAAAGATGGATTTGACGCATCCGTGGGAAGCCACGGACCAGGCTCTTTTCGGCAGGTCAACCCTGCCTCACAAAGCCAGCCAGCGCTCCGCTCCAGCGGGTCTTTGCCCATAAAGGGAAACGATCCTTTGCGTGGGATCAAAATCAAACCTTCTTACAAATGCATTCGCTTCCATCGAACAAAGAGTGAGAGGAAAGAAAGCCCGCTGGTGCCGGGCTTGAAAGGAAAGAGAGAGTTTTTCCGGGCCCGCTTCCGCCAATAGGAGCAAGACCATGGCCACTCAAAAAGCACCATCCAAAAAATCAGCAACTAAAAAGATCGCCGCGAAAAATGCCGAAACCACCGATCATCATCAGGCACACGCCAACATCCGCCTCATCGCGTTAAACCAGTTGGAACTCTCCCCAAACAATGTGCGCAAAGTTGCACCCTTAGATGCCGATGACGCAGAACTTCTTGCCTCTATCAAAACCCTCGGGATCAAACAAAACCTCGTTGTCCACGAAGACACGAAAGGCAAATTCTTCGTGGTCGCCGGCGGGCGCCGCCTCAAAGCGCTGCAAACACTGGCCGAACAAGGTGATCTGAACAAAGACTATTCAGTCCCTTGTCTTGTCGAAGACAAGGAGACGGCAACCCTTTCCTCAACCACGGAAAACGCGCAGCGGGCGGCCATGCATCCAGCAGACGAATTTGCAGCCTTCGCAGCCATGATCGATGAAGGTCGCACAGAAAGCGAAATCGCAACAACCTTTGGCGTGCCCGAAAGCAAAGTGCGCCGCCGCCTCAAACTTGCCCGCGTCGCACCGGAGATCTTTGAGGCCTATCGTCTGGGCGAGATCACTTTGGAATGCGTTATGGCCTTCACCCTCACCGATCACCATGATCGTCAAATGACAGTGTGGAATGCGATCAAAGAGCAGCACCATTATAATCAGCACATCATCAAGCGCATGCTGACAGAAACCTCCTATTCAGCCAGCTCCAAGCTGGGCCAGTTTGTGGGTGTCGAAGCTTATGAAAAAGCCGGAGGCGCCATCATGCGTGATCTCTTTTCAGAGCGCGATACGACCTATTTTGAAAACCCTGAACTGGTCGAACGCTTGGCGCTCGCAAAACTGACCGAGACCGCCAAGGCCTATGAAGCGGACTGGAAATGGATCGATACCCATCTGGACCTCGAACACGGCGCGCTCCGATCTTTTGGCAGCGTTGAACCGCAAGAACTTAGCTACGATCATCCTTTGCTGATTGAACTGGAAACGGTCAATGCACGCGAAGAAGAACTGGCCAAAATTGGCGATGAGCGCGATCCGACCGACGAAGAAGCCAAAGAATACGAGACGATCGAACAGCGCCTGCGGGATATCGACGATGAGATTGAATTGGCCAAACCCTTTAGCGATGAACATCGCGCCATCGCCGGCGTTGTGATCACCATTGGCTGGCATGGCGAAACGCAAATCACCCGCGGTCTTGTGCGGCCAGAAGACATGCCCGGGCGTGATGCAAATGACGACACAGATGACATCAGTGCTGGGTTTAATGCGCCAATGTCTTCGACGCCTGCCCCGGTCTCTGATCCGGCAGCGGCAATGCGCAAAGCCGAAGGCATGCCAAACTCTTTGGCCGATGATCTGCGCACGGCGCGTCATCACATTCTGCGGGCGCATTTAGCAGCCGACTATGATGTGGCGTTCGATGCCATGCTCTATTCCATGGCGAAAAAAGCGCTCGCCAACTGCTATGTCGACGTTCTGCCCCTAGATGTCTCATTGACCAGCTATTATGCGCCGAATGCGGACAAGCTGTTAACCGGATCTGTTGCCGATCGCATGTTGATAGCCCTCAAAGAAGGTCTCAATCTCGATTGGGTTGACCTAGAACAGCCCTCTGACTTCAAAGCCATGTGTCTGCTATCCGTCGAAGACAAACAGAACCTCTTCGCATGGGCAGCAGCCACAGCCCTGAAAGGCCAGCTGTCTTCTGACAATCGGCCTTCTGCGGTAGTCGAAGAGCTTGGTTCCCGCATGGACGTGGATGTCGCCGCGTGCTGGCGACCTACCGTGGCCAATTATTGGGGATCGGTCACAAAGGCTCATATCGCTTTGATCGCCGGCGAGATCATCAGTGATGACTTTGCCGAAGAACGCAGCGCAGAAAAGAAGATCGATGCCGCGGCGGCCATGGAACCGGCCTTTGCTGAAAACGCACTTGAAGCCGCGGGACTTGAAAAGGCGGTTGCGCTCAAAACAGCGCGTTGGCTGCCCAAAGGCATGGAATTTGCCGAGGCCAATGTCGTCGATGAAATGATCGATGACAAAACGCCGGCTGAAAATTCAGACCCTGAAGACGCGCTGCCCGCCTTCTTGGCAGCGGACACAGCAGCCTAGGCACATTCTCTTCAAACGGACTTCAGTGGATCGCTCTCATCAGAGAGCGGTCCTTTCTGCCTGGCGGGTTCGAAAGTTGGAACATCTTCCAACGGCCCGCTCAGGAGAAACAATATGGCCAAGCCAATTGATTATAAAATCACGCTCTATCCCGCGCATAAAGAAGGATCCTTCGTGGTCACCAAGTTCGAGATGTTTGGGAAGTCCTATCCCGAGAAAAGCATCATCGCCGCCGGCATGGATGATCTTGTTGATCAGGTCACACACTTTGCCATGGAACATGGAGAGGGGTGTCGCGCCTCGGTGAAGTGCCTCGCGCGCAGAAAGCCGCCAGGCTTTAAGGCCACAACTGAACATCTCGTCTTCAATCTATCAGAAAAGCCGCTTGGCACAGCGTCAGCGGCCTGAGTTCAAACCACAACAATACTGCCCGCCCGCCAGACACTCTGGCGGGCTTTTTTTGTTTTAAGGAGACCCACCATGTCAGAACTTGTCCACGAAGAAACCAACGGCAAAGCCACCATCAAAATCTACTATGACACCGATCCCGAAAACCCGCGCTCTTGGGACAATCTTGGGACGATGATCTGTGGCCATCCACGCTACAATCTGGGTGATGATCACAGCTTTGACGGCGGACGCGCTTTTCTGCTGGATCTGCTCAAGCTGGATGAAGACGTGCCCTACGATGTGGATGCACTTTTCACGCGCGCGCAAAAGCAGGCAATCATTCTGCCCGTCTATCTTTATGATCATTCTGGTCTTGCCATGAACACGAGCGGGTTTTCTTGTCCGTGGGATTCAGGCCAAGTCGGTTTCATCTATGTGACGCTCGAAGAGGTGCGCAATGAATACAAAGTGCAGCGCGTCACCCAAAAATTGCGCCAGTGCATATCAGAATTTCTTTCAAATGAGGTGAAAACCTACAGTGATTATCTGTCAGGCAACGTTTATGGTTATGTCATCGAGGAAGACGGAGTTGAGACAGAAAGCTGTTGGGGTTTTATCGGAGACTATGATGATCATTGTCTAAAAGAGGCGCGTAATTGTGTGCCATTGTGTAAAGCGCATTCTGATCACTAGGGCTGTGTGTCTTCGTGTTCCAGCGCCGGTCGCATAATTTTGATCTCTGAAGCAGGTGCGCCTCGTTTGAGTGCGAAATCCTGCCATTGTTGTACCACAGATCTGCATTCCTCAATAACGGTGTCAGCTGTCTTCATCGGTAAGAAAAATTCTGCAACGGAGCGCAGCAATCCAATAGAGGCTGTCGCCTCCTCAAAATCGATACGCGTCGACAGAATGCGAGGCTTATCTGGTGCTGGATTAATGTCATAGACCGGACTTAATCGCCAACCTTTCTTGCCTGTCCATAAGAAACCGTGATTCCTGAAATGATCATCTGTATTTGAAATCAGGATGGAAAACGCCATTCTTCGGAATAGTTCAACCCGGTCTTTTTCGGGCTGCGCACCCCGCGCATTGATGGCATCTACAATCTCCAGATAACTGCAATCATCATCGCCATCATTGTGTTCTGTAACGGCCATCGCGGACATAAATGGAATACGATGATGATCATCGCCGCTCGTGATGCGGTCAAAACGTCGGGATAGATAGACGATGTTATCTCCCGCGTTCAGCAGGTCATAGTCACCGACCTCGATGCCAGCTGCTTTTGCCATATCCATAGCAATCGCTTCCCATCGCTCAACGGAATACTCATCTTGGTTCTTCGGGAATTTAGCAATTGAGAGATTGCCATGCTGATCGTAAACAGACGCTTTGGGCCGCGCGCCTCCCAAAGATGAACCCGGCGCGAAGATCATCATAAGATCGTTGTCGGTTTCCTCACCACGCTCAATGCGCTGGGCAGCATTGAGAAGATCACCAAGTGCAACCGTTGAAGGCACACCTTTGTCCTGCGGCGACTGGAAAATACCTTTGACGCAAAACCGTATGCCACCCAGGCGCGTTTCGTCGGATACACCTAGTAAGTAGTCTGCCTCATGGAGCGTTCGAACGGCCCTACCCTCCCGTTCAGCTTCTCGTCTTTCACGACGCCTCATCAAATTGCGACCCCATGTATCTGGTGCACTATCACCCAATGTTCCAAACATTGGCTTGTTCTGGCCGGGATGAAGGTTACCGGCCTGCAAGGGCAGCGAAGGATCAAATTGAAAGGCTTCTGGCGATTTCATCCAATCGGGATCATGTTCATAAGTCACACGCTTGTGACCTGAACCCGAATGACGTCGCAAAGTTCCCGCTTTCCGGTTAACGCCGTAAGCATCAATAAATACATCAATGCTCATGTCAGATCCTTCGGTGCACGCTTACGCAATTGCTCTTCAGCAAGTTGATCACCGAGGCTGTCGGCAATGTTGCCCCAACCCTCCAACAAGCCGAGGGATTGCAACACCATGGCGTACGCACCCATGCTGACGGCCGGATCCCCCTTCTCAATTCGCCAGATGGTTCTAGTACTGACGGACGCTCGTTCTGCGACTAACTCTTGCGTTAATTCACGGCGCAAACGAGCCTCTCGGATTCGTGATCCAAGGCTTCTCAATTCCCTTTTGGTACCGGGGCTAACTGAAACTTTCGTTTTCATAACTCGATCTTTATGGCAATTTACGTCGCGCAATATACCATAAAAATCTGATTATGCAAGATTTAGAGCCAAAGCCTTGAAGGGAGGGGGTGAACCCCTCCGGGCAAAAGAGAGAGTGCTCTCCCCCGATCGGGTTCCAAAGAACCCAATCAAGGAGACCTTACATGCTAGCCCAAAAACTCACGACCCAAAACACTACCGACGACGAACCCACCCAATCTTCCGCAAGCAAGATTTTGGCGGCAGCGCAGCAGCTGACAAAGCATCTGGAAGCAGGTCGCGTACTGGATGCCAAGCTTTTGCGCAAAGCCATGCAAGATGCCTATCAAGCCTCAGATGCAGACGGTGCCTGGATCTGGAAAGAGGCCTATGAAGCCGCAGAGATCGCGCAAATTATGATGATGCAGCGCTACGGCTTTGCCATGGAGAAATCCGTCGCACACCCGCGCGCCTTTCTAACCATGATCGAAAAACTGGCAGGGCTCATTCCAACACAAACGCGTCGATCCGATGACATGGTGGCATTGCAGCAATTCTCCACGCCCCTGCCCTTAGCGGCCATTGTAGCGCAGGCCGCCTGTTTCCAAGACGATGATGTCGTACTGGAGCCGTCCGCTGGCACCGGTATGCTCGCCGTCTTCGCGGCCCTCAAAGGCTGCCAATTGCATCTCAATGAACTATCCGATCTGCGTCGCGCGCTTCTTTGCAACATCTTCGATCGTGCCACCGTGACAGATTACGATGCGGCCAGCATCGACGATCGTCTCTCTCGCTCAGTTGCGCCCAGTCTGATCCTGATGAACCCACCCTTTTCGGTGGCAAAGCATGTCGACGGCAAACACAAATCAGCCACAGCCGATCATGTGCTCTCCGCGTTATCACGGCTACAAACCGGCGGCCGGCTCGTCGCTATCACGGGCTCAAACTTTAATCCTGCCACCAAAGGCTTTCGCACAGCCTTTGAACGCATTGCCGATCAGGCAACAATTGCACTGTCCGCACCAATTGCCGGCTCGGTCTTTGCGCGCCACGGCACTTCTGTGGAAACCCGCCTTACCGTGATCGACAAGAGGAAAGCGGGACAAAACTGTGAAATCAATTCCAAAGCCTTTTTCCCCTTTATGGAAAATCTGGATAAACTTGCAGAGCTGGTGTTTCAAGAGATACCGCCGCGTTTGGAGCGCGTGACAGTTGCCGAGCCAGCCTCAACTCCTAACTCGATCCTCTCCATCCGAGATGCCGCCCGCTCTCAAGTGCGCCAAATAGCTGCCAAAGCTTCAGAGCATCCGTTTGACAGCGCTGAGAGCATCACTCTCGATTATGAGGCGCAGGCAACAGCAAAGTCTGCTTCAACCGCATCACAAGATTCGAACGTCTACGAGGCCTATTCCCTTCAAGCTATAAAGATCCCGGGCGCAGCCGAGCACCCTACAAAACTGGTTCAGTCCGCCGCCATGGCCTCGGTGGTCCCGCCGCTTCCCAAACACCGTCCAAAGTTGCTCAAGACTGTTCTCGATGATGGCGTTCTTTCCGGCCCGCAGCTCGAAAGCGTCATCTATGCAGGTGATGCTCACAACACGCATCTCAAAGGCTGGTTCAAATCATCTGAGATTGCAGGATCACTGCAGGCAGCCAACAAAGAGGATGAAGGCGCGTTCCGCCTGCGCCGTGGCTGGTTCCTTGGAGATGGCACGGGTTGCGGAAAAGGGCGCCAAGTCGCCGGTATCATCATGGACAATTGGCTTCATGGTCGCAAACGCGCCGTTTGGGTCTCCAAGTCAGACAAGCTGCTCGAAGATGCCAAACGGGATTGGATGGCACTCGGCGGCCGTGAGAGCGATATCGTACCGCTTGCGAAATTCAAGCAAGGCAAAGAGATCAAACTTGCCCAAGGCATCCTCTTTGTGACTTATGCCACATTGCGCTCAGCAGAACGGGAGGGAAAAGCGGCCCGTCTCGACCAAGTGGTCGATTGGCTCGGATCAGATTTCGATGGCGTTATCGCCTTTGATGAAGGTCATGCCATGGCGAACGCCGCCTCTCAAAAAGGCGAGCGCGGTGATACCAAAGCTTCCCAACAAGGTCTTGCCGGTTTAGCGCTGCAAAACCGCGTGCCCGATGCGCGCGTGCTTTATGTTTCAGCCACAGGCGCAACTATTGTCTCTAACCTGGCCTATGCCTCGCGTCTTGGTCTTTGGGCGACAGGCGACTTTGCCTTCAAGACCCGTTCTGAGTTCGTCACATCAATGGAAGCTGGCGGCATTGCTGCCATGGAGATCATCTCACGCGATCTTAAAGCCCTTGGCCTCTACCTCGCCCGTTCGCTTTCATATGAAGGCGTGGAATACGAGATGCTGGTTCATGATCTGACACCGCAACAGGTGGAGATCTACGATTCCTATGCCGACGCATTCCAGATCATTCACAACAATCTGGAAAAAGCCCTCGAAGCGTCAGGCATCTCGACCGAAGATGGCTGTCTGAATAGCCAAGCAAAATCCGCAGCGCGCTCCGCATTTGAAAGTAACAAACAGCGCTTCTTCAATCACCTCATCACAGCCATGAAATGCCCCTCCATTATCAAGGCGGTTGAGGCCGACCTTGAAGCTGGCCATTCGGTCGTGATTCAAGTTGTCTCCACCTCCGAAGCGCTCATGGAACGCCGCTTGGCAGAAATCCCAGCTTCCGAATGGGCCGATCTGCACGTGGACGTGACACCGCGCGAATATGTCATGGACTATCTGATGCATTCCTTCCCAACACAGCTCTTTGAGCCCTACACCGATGAGGATGGCAATCTGCGGTCACGTCCTGCCGTCGACAGTGCTGGCAATCCAATCATATGCCGGGAGGCCGAGCGCCGCCGCGACGCGCTGATGGAACATCTTGGCCTGCTCGCACCCGTTCAAGGTGCCCTTGATCAGATCCTGTGGCATTTCAGCACCGACCAGGTGGCTGAAGTGACGGGGCGCAAACGCCGCATCGTGCGCGATGAGGATGGACGATTATCCGTCGAAAACCGGCCCGGCTCTTCCAATATCGGCGAAACCCTTGCCTTCATGGATGACACAAAACGTATTCTGGTATTCTCCGATGCTGGCGGCACCGGCCGTTCCTACCATGCGGATTTGAACGCCAAGAACCAAAGACTGCGTGTTCACTATCTACTGGAACCAGGCTGGAAAGCTGACAACGCCATTCAAGGCTTGGGCCGTACCAACCGGACCAATCAAGCCCAGCCTCCCCTCTTCCGGCCAACTGCCACCAATGTAAAAGGCGAGAAACGGTTCCTATCAACAATCGCCCGACGTCTCGACACACTCGGTGCCATCACAAAAGGCCAGCGCGAAACCGGTGGCCAGAACATGTTCCGCGCCGAGGACAATCTGGAATCGAAATACGCCAAAGCGGCCCTTCGACAGTTCTTCTACAAACTGCGTGCTGGTAAAATCGACGCCTGTTCCTACACAAGGTTTCAGGAGATGACTGGCCTCACCTTGGATGATGACGATGGCTCCATCAAAGAAAACCTGCCGCCTATCCAGCAATTCCTGAACCGCTGTTTAGCGTTGCGGATCGATATGCAGGATGCGATTTTTGAGGCTTTCACGGGTTTCCTCAAAACGCTCATTGACGATGCTCGCAAAGCCGGCACGCTTGATGTCGGTCTGGAGACGCTGCGCGCTGAGAAGTTCGAAATCATCGAACGCCGTGTGATTTTTGAAGACCCCAAAACTGGTTCTGAGACCACAGCGCTGACGATTGAACGCACCGACCGTAATCACCCGCTTACATTATCAAAGGTCAAGCACTATGCCAGCCAGATCGACAATGCCGCACTCTATTGGAACAAGGCCTCAAAGCGGGCAGCCCTCTGTCTCAATGCACCAGCCTATATGGATGAGGACGGCGTTCCCATTCCTCGTTTTGAGCTTGTGCGGCCCATGGGGTCCGACCTCTTCGACATGACCGAGTTTATGAAATCGAATTGGGAGGAATGCACTGATGAGCGTTTTGAGATGCTGTGGCAGGAAGAGGTCGACAATGTGCCTGATTTCTCGACCTCAATGATCACGATGATCTGTGGTTTACTGCTGCCGATCTGGGACCGACTTCCAAGCGACAATATGCGCATTTACCGGCTTGAAACATCGTCTCAAGAGCGCGTTCTTGGCCGCCTGATCACCCAAGACCAATTGATCAATGTCTACAATCGGCTTGGTCTTGATTGTAAGCTTGATCTGTCGCCTGAAAATGTCGTGAAGGCGGTCATGGACCAAAGGTTCAGCTTAACTCTGTTAAGCGGAACCAGTTTGCGTCGCTCCCTCGTTATGGGTCAAAATCGCCTCGAGCTTACCGGGTTTAATCCATCAAAGGCGGCGGACCTCAAACGCATGGGATGTTTTACTGAGATTATTCAATGGCGAACACGGCTCTTTGTTCCGCTAGCAGACATGAGCGTGTTGGCTAGGATCTTGGAAGATGATCCCGTTGGTTCACAAGCTCAGCAAAAGGCAGAAGCTGCATGAGGGGGATCTCATCACGAAACAACATCAACAAACTCTCCCTGAACTTGGCGGTAAGAGCTGAAAGCTTTTGTCGTCATTTTTTCCCCTCTGGCACCAAGCAAGGCAACTACTGGCAGATCGGCGATACATCCGGCGCCAAAGGTCAAAGTCTTGCCATCCGCTTGTCTGATCATGGCCAAGGAAGAGCCGGTAAATGGACAGACTATGCGAGCGGCGAATACGGAGATCTCATTGACCTCCTCCATGCCAATCGGGGCGGTTCCTTCAAAGACACACTCAATGATTGCTGGTCTTTTTTGGGTGAAACGCCGGACGATTTTGACGCTTCCGATAATGCATCATCGTCCAGCCCTGCCATCAAAACCAATGAGAATATCGGCAACGCGCGGAAACTCTTCAAACTGGGAAAATCCACATACAAAACTTTGGGATCAGCTTATCTTTTCGGACGCGGCATTAAGCGCTTCGGCCCCGCCCTCAAGTTCCATCCCTCCGTCTATGTCCGGCCAGACGATCAGAGCGAAGTTCAGCAACATCCTGCGCTCCTTGCTAAAGTCACAAACAATGATGGTGTCATCACAGGCGTTGCGCGCACGTTTTTGAATCCAAAGACCAAGGGTCTTGCAGAATTCAAGAACCCCAAACGGGCTTTAGGTCAGCTTTATGGCAATGCCATTCGCTTTGGCAAAGGTGCTTACAGCGATGATCTCATCGTCGGTGAAGGCATGGAGAACGTCCTCTCAATCGGGACCGTGTTGCCCGATCATGATCTCGCGTCTTGCCTGACCGCCAATCATCTTGGGTTGTTTCAACCACCCTCCAACATCAAGCGCCTTTGGATTGCAAGAGACAATGATGAAGCCGGTGAAATGGCCGCCAAACGGCTTCGACAGACAGCTGAGAAAATGGACATCTGGGTAGGGGATATTGTTCCTGATTCAGGTGACTTCAACGATGATTTGGAGACTATGGGGACAGAAAAGTTTGAGGCGTTCATCATCTCACAGATGACGTGATTTTCTCGATCTTGCCTAATCGTGCATGACATTCCCGTCGTTACTGCGTCCCTTGAAAAAAAATAGTTTCGTTCAATCACAAGCACTTGCCCAAGAATTGGGCGCTGTGACCACTGCCTCCGAAAGGCAGTGTGCCCACAGGTCTTGCCTCAGAACGTGTGCCCAAAGACAATAGTGGCAAGTTCAAATTTTGGAGGCAACTGATGATCGGTACTGAAAAGCAAACAAT
Source organism: Ahrensia marina (assembly GCF_001293565.1). Lineage (GTDB taxonomy): Bacteria > Pseudomonadota > Alphaproteobacteria > Rhizobiales > Rhizobiaceae > Ahrensia > Ahrensia marina. The sequence goes on from NZ_JXMU01000018.1 coordinate 63,062, forward strand.
CAAAGACTTGGAAATTCTTGTCGGAACAGTCCGGCACGAAGTCGGTATTTATTTGGAAATGGCAGGCTATCAACTCGAAGATGACAAGGCCTTGGCGCTCCCTTTTGAACATGATCAAGAAGATGAAGACCGTTGGCTGGCAATCATGGGAGCAGAGGAACGCATGAGCAATGCCTTAAGGTCTGCCGGTCGGGAAGTGGAAACCGAATTTGATGACCTCTTTCGGCGGTCCATACCCATTTGCTCAAAAAGTGTGGCCGACAAAATCGTGTTTGCTAAGACCGTGACGAAACCGGAAGCAGCTCCATCGTGCTGTCAAAGACAAGTTGTAAGTTTCATGCCTGATACATGCATTTCCATATTTGCCTTGACCTGTTCCGTTTGGATGGGACGGGCGATGGATCAACGGGTCGGGGCGAGCCCCCTCATCTGATCAGCAATGGCTTCTGGTCATAAACATCCCCTGCCCGCCAATCAAGATTGGCCGTCATTCCTCGCGAAGCAAGTTTCTGACCACTCTCCATGCTCCGTTTCACTGCGCTCCTGACGGATGCAAATCAGCTGCCGCAGATCCTTTATCGACCTATCCAAACCGGAAACAGGTCAAGAAGGACAAGAAAATGCTACATCCTGATCACACCCACCAAACATCGCAGACAGCAGCCATCATGGATCATCTGGCCATGCACGGCGCACCGCCCCCAGCAGATGAACCAGATCATCGTCATTTGCCCGATGACGATCAAATTGATCTCGCTATGGTCAGTCTCTTCGGTTCCCTTCAGGAACTTCTCTCAGGCTCTCAATTGGAAGACGACCTCGAAGAGGTGCTCTGGTCGATGACCAATATCTTCCATCGGCGCATAGCCGCACTTTCAAAACGTCTGGATGACACCGATGTTTCGATGAGAGAACTCTTGTCCGCACAGGATGGCTCTGAGGTTAAATCCGTTGAACTTGAGCGCATACAGGATCGATCAGCAACGCTCACTGAGCAAGTATCAAGCTTTGAGACCATGCGAGACATAGCCATACAGCACTTCGCTGCAATCACGGGTTCCGTCTGGTTGCCACGAACGGGCTCAAGGGTCTCAAACCGGGCTCTGACAGCATCCGTGGTCGATTCCAAATCCTATCTGATGGCGAAACGCCGCAAAGAAACCGAAACGCTCTGTCCTGAAGGAACGCGAATTGCTTTTGCAGGAGGTGACTTTCAGGATCACAACATCGTCTGGGCTACACTCGATGCCACAAAGTCGAAATATCCGGACATGATCCTTCTTCATGGCGGCGCTCCCAAATCAGCCGAAACAATCGCTTCCAAATGGGCCGACAATCGCGGTGTCACACAGATCGTTTTCAAGCCGGATTGGAAGAAAGATGGTCGTGCTGCCCCCTTCCAACGCAATGACAAATTGCTTGAGACAATGCCCCAAGGCCTTGTTGCAACACCCGGCTCTGGTGTGACCGAAAATCTGGTCGATAAAGCTCTCAAGCTCGGCATCAAAGTCCTACGGATAGGGGCTTAATGCCCCTCTCTTAGACCTCATGGATTATATGGAAGCGATGTGAGGCTCAGGAGAACCGGCCCAAGTGAATACAAACGTACTTCCTTGACGGACATTTTGAATCAAGTTTGGGCGAAACGCTGCCAAGCATACCCCACCTGCCCTTCTCGCAGATTGAAAGAGAAGGCCGTTTGAATGGGCGGCTCTGAGCTGTCGAGCCATGGCTTGACCAGCTGGATAGCCAATCAGTGGTTCAGCATCATGTATCGGATCATCGACAAAGCCGCGAACATCGTGAAACGCGGTTGCAAAGGATGCGTTGACTACAGCGCGGGCAGGCGGTGTGCCAGAGGATCAGTACAATGGTGTCGCTCGAAAGATGCGGCAACTGTAAATGCGAGGCTTTGATAAGGTTGGATATTGGCGATCACCTCCTGCTGGTTTAAACTTTATTGGTTGGGGATCTCCCCTCTAAAAATTGACAGCCGTGCAGAATCAGAAAAATGATAATGAAACCAACGGCTAACAAAACAGGAGCGATGATTTGTAGTGTACTTGCCACTCCAAGCAACAAAAGAGCAAGAACGACTTTTCTACCTTAGCGCGGCTACATTCGTTAACTTCTTGTTAACTATAAATCGGTTGTCCGAGCGATAGAATCGGAGTAAGTGACACTTAGTAGATAGATTTTCGCGAAAAAGCGATATTTGGAGAGTGTCGGAATGAGATCGATGTTTGAAGGTCCAGACCAGAGCGACTTGAACTTCGACGAGATCATTCTCCAGCAAGGCGAATTGATATCAGACAAGCTCAATATGCTTCGTATGGAACAATATCCGCCGAACGCCAAAAAGAGTTTACGTCAATTCTCGCTTGCAGAAACAGCCTACTTCCTCGGTGTTACGCAGTCCAATATCAAGAAGCTTCATCTGGAGGGCAAAGGCCCTGTCCCGACAACTTCCCAATCTGGTCGCCGCACTTACACTGCGGAGCAGATGTTGGAGCTGAGACAATATCTCGACAAGCATGGCCGTTCTGGTTCCAAGCAGTATGTTCCCCACAGGCGCGTCGGTGAAGAACTTCAAGTCATTTCGGTGGTGAACTTTAAAGGTGGTTCGGGTAAAACGACGACTGCCTCACACCTAGCTCAGCACCTAGCTCTCACAGGTCACCGGGTTCTTGCGATTGATCTTGATCCGCAAGCGTCTTTGACTGCGCTCCATGGCATTCAACCTGAGTTGGACAATGTACCGTCACTCTATGAATGTCTGCGTTATGATGACGACATGAAATCGATCAGGGATGTGATACTCCGAACCAATTTTCCGGGCTTGGATATCATTCCAGCCAATTTAGAGTTGCAGGAATATGAATATGACACTCCGGTTGCTGCCTCCAACCCAGGAACGCCAGAAGGTAAACTGTTTTTTACGCGCATCTCTAGCGCATTGAATGAAGTGGATGGAGACTACGACATCGTAGTTATTGATTGCCCGCCACAACTTGGTTATCTCACTCTCACGGCTCTTACAGCCTCGACATCGGTTCTTATAACAGTGCACCCCCAGATGCTGGACATCATGTCCATGAGCCAGTTTCTCTTGATGCTTGGAGGCATCATGGGAACTATCCGTCAAGCGGGTGCCGAAATGAAACTTCAATGGTTTCGATATCTGGTGACGCGGTATGAGCCGACAGATGGGCCTCAACAACAGATGGTCGGTTTTATGCAGGCCATGTTTCCCAATCAAATGCTCGGTGCCCAAATGCTAAAGTCCACAGCGGTATCTGATGCAGGCATTACAAAGCAGACCCTTTACGAGGTGGATAGATCTCAATTCATTCGTAAAACTTATGACCGTGCCGTTGATTCACTCAATGCAGTCAATGAAGAAGTCGCCTCTTTGGTTCACCAGGCATGGGGGCGAAGGTCATGAGAAAATTGACAGCCGTGCAGAAATCGAAATTCACACACAATTTCAGTCAATTGGCAAAGGGATAGGGTGCTATGGCTCGCAAAGGTCTTTTAGATAGTGTGATTGGCGCGGCGCCGAACCCGGAGCAAAAAGAAACACGCTCAAGCTACGTTCAGACAGGCGCCTCTAAATCCATGAAGTCTTCGTTGGAAGATATTGCAAAGAATGCGAAGCGATTGGTCGATGGTGAAACAGTTGTAAAAATTGATCCATCCCTGATCGATGCATCTTTCCTACGTGACCGCTTGAGCGGCGATGATCAGGCCTTTGAAGATCTCAAGGCCATGATTTCTGAGCATGGTCAGGAAACACCGGTTCTTTTGAAACCGCATCCTCAGAAGTCAGGTCGCTATATGGTGGTCTTTGGCCATAGGCGTGTTCGTGTGGCGCGAGCATTGGGTATAGAAGTTCGTGCGGTAATTAGAGAACTTGAAGATATTGCCCATGTGATCGCTCAAGGCCAAGAAAACACGGCAAGAGAAGACCTCTCTTTCATTGAAAAAGCGCTGTACGCCAAGAGCATTATTGATGGCGGGTACGGCAAAGATGTAGCGATGGCTGCCTTGACCATTGATGCTACGTTGTTGTCACGCATGTTGTCGGTTTCCCAGAAGATCTCGGTAGAATTTTTGGAGGCCATCGGAACAGCCAAGTCAGTCGGCCGCGATCGTTGGGAGGAGCTGAAGAGACTCATTATCATTCCAGCCAATAAGAAAAAAGCTTCAGCATTGATTGAAACAGATGCGTTTCGAAATGCAGAATCCGAAGATCGATTTGACCAGCTATTGAACTTATTGAAGGCGAAGGGAGCTTCGCCCAAGAAAGCTAGTTCAACGAAGTCCAACACACGCAAGTGGGAAGCGGGCGAAGGCAGGATCAAAGCCTCACTCAGCAGTTCTCCGAAGGCGTATAGCATTTCCCTGAAATCCACCGATGCGGCGGCTTTTGGAGAATACCTCTCGGAAAATCTTGAAGCGCTTTATCGGGCGTTTGAAGAACAGAAGAAAGGAAAATCCTAGTGTTCTAACGGCAAAAGAAAAGCCCCCAAACCTTTCGGTATGAGAGCTCATCTAACTGTTTAGCGACTTCATAGATAACTCTCTCGCGAATCACTGTCAACGAATTTTGTAGCGATTCGGTGAGCGGGGAACTTTTGCCTTCATTCTAAGATGGAGGTCTAAAAACTATCATGACACATAACGGATGGCGCAAGCCAACGCCGGGCCTTGTGGTGGCTGAAAAGCACGCACAAGCCGGTGAAGGGCTTTCTATACCCAAATCACAAGCAACCGTTGCAACCAAGAAGGTGGCTGCAGCCATAGGCCTTAAGGCCCCGGACTTGTTGCTGCTCGATACACTCGCCGCTTTTACCCAATCGCAGGACTGGGAGCAGGGCAGGCGGCCTATCGTTTGGGCATCAAACAACTACCTGATCGAACAGACGGGCTTTTCGCTGTCAGCGTTGCGGCGCCATATCCGCCGGCTAGCTGAACTTGGCCTTATCTGGATCAAAGACAGCCCGAACGGTAAGCGCTACGGCTACAGGGACGAGGATGGCGTGATCGTAGAAGCTTTCGGCTTCGATCTAGCGCCTCTGGCGGCGCGTACAGCTGAGTTTGAAGCTCTCTATGTCCGTATCAAGGAAGAGCGCGAGTTCTGCGCTTCAATGCGCAACGTTGTGACGGTGACACGCCGTATCATCCGCGCGAAGATAGAAAAGGCTCTGGAGAGCAATCTGAGAGGCCCATGGCGTGAGCTGAAGGAAGAATTCGCAGAACTGCTCCTAGCCCTGCCTACGCGCTCAACAGCGCCTAATAAGCTCTTGGACATCGTTGATTGGTTCAAAGCGTTCAAACAGCGCGTCGAGCAAGCTTTCGAAGCCGCATTTGATTGGCCCGAAGCATCCGATGAAAAATCGCCCTCTCAGGAGGCTGATATTGCATCCAATATTGTTAGATTTAATAAAAAAATGATACCCAGAGGTGTCGCAGATGATACCCATATACTAATTACAAACCAACCTAATCCTGTATCTAGTAACAGCTTCGAAAAACAGGCCGCGGAGAGTTTCGAGCCAGAAAAACAACAACCAGTGCGTGCTGAGAGACCTGAAAAGGTTGACTTGGATATCCAGTGGAGCTCTCACACAAACAAACGAACTTCTCAGGTTGATATTGGGATGCTTATGCTGAGCTGTCCGCGGTTTGGTGCATTAGCCAGAGGCACTGAAGGCTACATTCGCGACTGGAATGATCTCCATCGAGCGGCCGGAAAAATCCGAGGAATGGCGGGAATTTCGGAGCACGCCTGGAATGCTGCCCAGAAGGTGCTTGGTGCGCAAATTGCTGCCGCTGCCATCGCGCTTGTCTACGACAAATACGAAACTGGAGAAGTGAAATCACCGGGCGGATATCTGCGTGGCATGATCGAAAAAGCCCAAAAAGGCGAACTTCATCTGGATCGAAGCTTCTACGGTCGATTGAGTGAAGCGGGGACACATTGATGAAACACAAATTCTAAGATTTGTCCGTTGAGACACCGGGCAAGGGGCTCGTGGATATCAGCGACATGGTTCAATCCGCCGTGGATGAGCATGAATTTGACTCAGGTCTTCTAACGTTGTGGTGTGTTCACACTGGTGCTTCGTTTCTCGGGCAAGCCAATGCAGACGATGATGTTATTGCTGATATCAATGCATTTTTCGAAGATCTCCTGCCCCAGAAAGCGGGCAAATACCGACACAAACCCGATCATCTAGATAATGCGCCGTCTCACTTGCGCGCTCTACTCACTCAGACGCAGGTTTCAATCCCAGTTGAAAACGAGAGGCTGCCGCTTGGCAAGGTTCAAAGTCTTTATTTGTTCGAGCATCGAGAGGCACCAAAGATACGTCGCATCCGTTGCCACTTCATTGGGAATTGATGGCGTGGATATCACCCTTAGAACTGCAGAAATTATTGGTTGTTCAACACTTTTGAAAGAATTGTTAGGCCAAATGTGAGCTCGGAGAGGTTAAGGTGCCGAACGTACTCGAGAAGCACCTTTCGGAAATGTATTGAGTGCCGTCGCTCGTTCGCGAGTGCCTCTCCAGTTTTGCATCAGAGCAACAATGCTCAAGTATATTTCATTAGCATCACAGCCCCGCTGCTTTGGTAAGGTTCACGCTGAATCTGTCTCGTTTTCGCTGATATCGGCGTGTCATTTCGGCTGAAGCGTGTCCCAATTGTTTCTGGATATGGCGTTCATCCACCTGAGCATAGGAGGCGAGGCCGGCGCGCAACGAATGACCTGAAAACAACTGCATTCTCTCTTTGTCAGAGAGTTCAGATCGAAGACCGGCTTCCATCATCGTCTTCTTGATCAGACGAGCGACATGTTTGTCTGTCAGGCGATCCGATTGAACCCTGGAATTATCCCGCAGAACTTGCCGGAATATTGGGCCATGGGCGATCTTGGCGAAGTGCAGCCATTGCTCGAGGGCATGAACAGGACAGGATTGCTCCGATGAACCGCGCGCGATTTCAGCTTTCTTCCAGCCAGTCTTTGTGCGCTGAATGATAATGGCGCCGCCATCTTCGATCTCGACCCAGCCCTTGCCGTCCTCCGTTTGATCACGGCCCACATCCAGGCCGACGATTTCCGAGCGGCGCAAGCCACCGGCATAGCCGATGAGCAACATGGCGCGGTCGCGCATGTCGCGCAGCCCAAAGGTGAGGGTAGCCACCATCTCCAGCAGTTCTTCAGGGGAAATCGGTTCTTTCTGAACTGGGGGCTTTCCATGTTCGCGCACGATACCGGCCAAAACTGTAGCAATGTGCCGATCCCTTCGATCCAGAACCAAGCCACGCTTTCTGTAGTTCCACGCCAGTCCGGACAAGCGCCGTTCGATGGTCGACACGGCAAGGGGAGGGGAGCCATCTTGGGGTGAGGCCAGCTCAGTGATGTACAGGCCTATGAGTTGTGGATCCGGTTCGAGCTGGTTTGCGCCGCGCCGCCTGCACCAGCTGGCATAGTCTGCCCAATCCTTCTTATAGGCCAGATTGGTGTTCTCGGCCGTCGCCTTGTTGGCGTAGTCGCGGGCTTGATCGACAAGCGCATCCAAAGAACCAGAACCGGCCACATGTGCAGGCACTGCGATGTCCTGCGTGCTTTCTGATTGGCTTCCTGCATAGAGTTCGTTCAAATCAATGTCCGGGAGGTCATCAGCGTTTTGTCGGAGTTGGCCGCTCTCGTCGACATCAGCAGGAACAGGCCCAGCATTCGTGGCTGAGTTCGATTTCTCGGCTTTTTGTGGTGATTTGCCCATGTTTCAAAGGATACTCTTGCTGTGTCCGATAATGCAAACTTATTGGACATAGAAAAGTTGTTTAAGGCTGGGCGGTTTATGGTTAATAAACTGGTAAAAAGCGCCGTAGCCAATTAGGCTGATGTCTATGAAGCAGGCGACCCATGCAGCAAAGACCGAATTGCCCAAACCCATTTTGCCCAATTGGATAATGGCCGGTTCAGTTACCAATACCCCTGAGGCATCTGGCTTTGCCAGTGGGTCAGCGCTCGCTTTGCTGCATGTCGCCCTTCATGATCCTAATATCGATGTTCCTACTGAATTGTTACGGAACAAGCTGGCGCTCCGTGCTGCTGCTCATTGTTTGAAGATAGAGGGTAGGGTGCAAAGCGAGGCCGACATCCGCGATGCCTATCTGTTGGCGACGTCCGGCGAAGACGGCCTTATTCATCGGGGGCCTGCAGGCGATATGGTGGCGCTGTGGCGCACTGGCTCTGGGATCTCCTTCCGCCATGCCGGTTGGCGCGACCGCTTGTGTGCATTGTTGCCGGAAGGCATGCAGGATCCTTTTCCAGGTTGGATGGAACAGGCCGAAGACTATGAGGGCACCCCAATTGCCAAGGCCGCTTTGTTGCTTGGCAACATAGTTCAACTGTTTCCGAGGCAGGAAGCATTCGCACTGCTCTGTGCGGACGCCATCTTGGCGCGGTCGCTAGGATGGGATGGACCACTTCCGTTGCTCGCTCTTCATCTCAAGGGCAAGTCCCTGCGTGAAGCATCTCAGGGCGAGGATAGCCTTATTGCCTGTCATGTAGCTGTGACCCGCGCTGCTCAGGACACCGTGCGATTGGCCCATGACTTGGCACGTCGTGCTGCGCACCTTCGCGCAGTCGAACCAAAGCTGCGCACCAAAGGATCAGAAGACGCTGTGCGTCTGTTTCTTTCGGAAGAGGCCGTTCTGCCTTCAACGATGCTATCACCGATCATCCGTGGATCCAGCACCACGATGACACCGCGATCCGCGCGTCGGTTCTGTGAGCGTCTGATTGAGCTGGGTGTGGTGCGTGAACTGACTGGCCGTTCCACATTCCGGCTTTACGGGGTGAGTTCATGAATGCGGCTCAGCAGCAGGCACAAGATGAGCTCGAATGGCTTGACCTTGAACTGGCAGATTTGCCAGCTGATTTGCGTTGGCGCGAATGGATGAACCGGATTGAAGCCGTGATCTTTGCGAGTGCGTTAGTTGTGCCGCGCGACGTGGTGCAAAAGGTCGTTGGAAAAGATGCCAGTATCGATTTGCTGATTGAAGACATCCAGGCCGACCTCAAAGGCAAGCCTTATGAGATTGTTTCAGTTGCAGGTGGTTGGATGTTCCGCACACGAACACAATACGCGACGGCGATACGGATGGCGGCGGATATTGATGATAAGCAGCATGATTTTACTCAGGATGAGATGGCAGTGTTGTGCGCAGTCGCCTATCATCAACCGATTGACCGAGCAGGGCTTGCCGAGCTCTTCGGTAAAGAGATCAATCGCGATCTGCTCGGACGACTGCGGTATAAAAGGCTGATCGGCATCGGTCCGAAAAGTCCAAGGCCTGGTGCGCCGCACACCTTTGTTACGACGTTGGAGTTTCTGGCGACGTTTGATCTGCAGAGTCTGCGAGATCTTCCAGAACTCGACATTGCAGTTGATGAAAACAGCGAAAGAGGAACAGTTTGAGCGACCAGGTACAAGATGACTGAAGAAAACAAACTTAGCGAGGTCGTGAAACGACTAACTCCGAAACAGGAGGTAGTTCGCCGACTCTATCTGCTGTCTGGCAACGAATGCGCAGAACCCTCATGCAATAATGTTTTGTTCGATGCCAATCAGACGATGATTGGCGAAATCGCTCATATCGCTTCTGCAATGCCAACGGGCAAACGTTTTGATAGCTCAATGACTAATGAAACCCGGAGGGCGTTTGAGAACCTTCTGCTGCTTTGCCCCAATCATCACACACAAGTTGATGGGGCGAATGCGCCGCACACAAGAGAACAGCTGAAAAAGTGGAAGGCTGATCACGAGGGTCGATTTGCAGCAGCAGCTCAGACGCTGTTGAAAAATTTTTCAACCAAGTATCCTGACGCGATCAATGAACTGACACCAACCAAACCTCTGACCTTCGAGGCGTTCCAGGTAGCCATGGGAAAATATGGACTAACAGAAGAAGAGATTGATCCTACGGCAAGGCAAATAGCGGACTATGTTGATCGGTTGAGAAAGGGCCCTCCAGATCATCGTGACTTCATGCTTTCAGTTTTGAAAGCAGCTGTTGAGCGAGATAGTATCGTGCACGAACGAGCATGCTTGTTGTGCGACGAAATTGTCAGTTCATTGGGCGTCTCGGCTTCTAATATCAAGCGCCTGATTAAAACTCTGGAGAAATACGACCTTGCATGGTTCAATGAAGATTTCGACGGCAATCCAACTGTAGAGATTCACAACCCCTGCGAAGAGATGACTTGGCCAGTAATCGCCAAGTTTGCAGAACTACAAGGCATTGATCTTCAGCGCTTCGTCATTGAACTTCAATTTGGTGATCTGGACTGAATCTATCTCAACAACGCTGGGAACTTCGAACAAATCAACAAACTCATCAGTTCATGGCTCTTCTGCGTTGGCTGTTAGCGATATCCTTTCCTACGCTTCCTCTCAACAATGATGCGGGCCTTTGCAAGCGCGGCATCGAGAGTTTCAAACCAGTCTGTCCTTGTTTGGCCTGTTGTGCCACGGCGACCCCAGTGACGCTCGACACCAAATTGACCAAATAGCCCAGGAACTGTTTCTATCGAATAATATCGGTCCATATTCCTCTCGCTGTCTGTCCTCCTCAAAAAAAAGCGCATGACCTCTTCCTAAGACCTCAGCGTATTGTCTTTTCTTTTTTGAGGCTTCGGGCGTCCGCCCCTGCACCATTGAACCTGGCCCTTCTTCACCCAAAAATGGCATCCGCATTCGTTTTGCTGGTGCACAGATGGGTGTAGTGTGGGCCTTTTCCAGAAGTCGGTGACGACGCGCCAACGAGGCCGGTGATCAGGATTGACAGATAGTGAAATTCTCTCCCCACACCCGCCAGGACAGGTCAAGCATGCCCATTTTTTTATACTACCGCTCTGGACCAGAATCAGTTTTTCCCGGCCGGTCTCAGACTGCTGAGGAAAGCTATCCTGCTGGCTAGCCAGGTAGTCGTATCGCAGCACTCCTAACCATCGGAGCATGCTCGCTAAAGACTTTTTCATTTTATGTCACCATATCCAGAAAGGGTTCCACATCTCCGCGTCCCAACGTCTCTTGGTCATCGCAGCAGGGACAGTTCGAGCGAGGGCTGATTTGAGGAAACCGTTCATCACGGGCGTGAAACCTGCGCATTCGCGTTGAAACCATTGAGCCCGCAAATCCAGTGATGCCTGTCAGCCATTCGTTGACGGCCATGCACCCGGCTTCCGTCGTGAACGTCACAACAGCAGGTGATGGATCACCTTCGCCAAGGACATAGGCCTCCTCCTTGAGCTTTTCGTAATCATCTGGATCGCTACGTCGCAGGGATTCCTCGCGCGCCCGTCTGGGATCAATGAAGCCGCCGCACAGGAGGCAGGCGTGCCCAGGGACTAGGGTTGAAACTCGCGCAAAGAGATCAAAGCTGTGATCATCACGACGCTGCATGGCGAGACCCACATCGATCACGGCGATCCCATAGAACCGAGCAAAACGGTTTAACACCAACCTTCCGGCATGATCATCAGTGCAACAGAAAATTACATCACAAGACTTTAGTGCATCCCAAGTGGATGGTTCCCCTGCCCAAGCACTCACAGCAACGAAATTCATGCCGAGGCCAGTCTCAGCCACTGTACGAGCATGAATCTCAGCCTTAAGCTTGCTAACGGTTACATCATTCTGGCGCGCGCCATGCAGCCGGTTGAGGTTCGTGTCTTCGGCCCGATCTTTTTCAAACAATACCGTTTGACGAACTCCAAGTCGCATCAAGAGAGGTAACACAGCGCTGCCTGTTGCCCCGCCACCAGCGATGCCACAGCGATACTTCGTGATTATTGCATTTGCCTCTTCTCCGAAAAGGCGTGTTTGGCGATCCAAGAAGTGGAGTCCGCCATCTCCTTCTGCTGTTAGCTTCAAACTTGATCCAGTGTGCAACACACGGGTGATGTCATTGGGACCATCTGTCGTTAGCCATATGCGGATGGCTAAATCACCGTTTCCTGCGATCAGAACGCTAATCAGGCCCGGAGCGCCTTTGATCAAAGCCGTTCGGGCAAGTTCTGCTTCATTCTGATCATCTTGCTTTGAAAAACGCGCCTGACCGTCAGGGTGGGTGTGCACAATTGCTGGAACCAGCCCTTTGCGTGTCGCATCGCCAAGCAATTGCATGAAACCATCTGTTTGCCACGTTACATGGTGGTTTGAGGCAGAAACCATGTCACTCTTATCAATGTCGATGAAGGCATGTGAAATCAGTCTTGTCCGCGGCGCTTTTGTCCACGGGTCACAATCAATCGCTGCTTGTCCAAACAGCATGTAGGCGGACCGCTCGGCACCGGCACCCTGCGTCAGCAGGGACCGGATACCGGCTTCGTGCGGGTCTGCCAGAACAACATCCAACGTGCCCTTCATGGCCGTGCCTCCGCCAATGCCGTTTTGATCCGCGCAACCATGGTACGCAGACCGTCGATGCCGGGTCGCCAGGCGTTGTTGTGACGCGACCAACGCTGCCATACCCGACCCGCGTAGCCGAGCTGTGCCGAACAAGCTTTGGGCACCTGACCGGAGGACAACGTCAAATGCGGAGACGCGTAAAACATGTCCGGTGCGCAATCGGGATAGCCCGGGGGGAGCAGCACAAGTACGTCAGCCATTGCAGCATTGAATTTGCCTTCCGGCAGATGGAGCGACTTCAGGATGATGCCGGTCTTGCCGGCTTCCTGAATGACCTCGAACTGATAGCCGTGATCTGCCAGAAAACTCTGATCAAATGACGGAAGGGTGTCCCCCTCCGTCGTCTGATCGATGAGCGAGATAAAGCGCTCAACACCCTTGGCATCGAGATTGATAACATCACTGTCAGCAATTTTCTGATCTTGCTGACCTGGAATTTCATGCCACAGATTGTAGTTCGCCGGCAGCGCAGCAAGCTTACGGAGCACAAACCCGCTGATGCATGCGTGCGGCCACTCAAGGTCCTTGTCATCGATCTTGAACTTGAAGCTGCGATCGGTGCGCGCAACAATCACTTTTTCAGCGCCACGTCCGCGAAGATCGTACTTCTCATCAAGGCGAAGGTCTTCAAAGTCGCCATTCGGCAATATAGCAATGGCAACATGCTCATCGACAGGATGGCTCCCGTTTGCTTCGATGATTTCACGTCCAAGAACTTTTGGATCGTCAAACACATGAGGTTTGTAGTTTAGATTTTCATCTGCAATCAGAACGCGGTAGCGATCATCTTTTTCATTGGGTTTCATTCGATTTATACCTTGTATTGTTACGAAACACGGGCCTCATGCTCGTGCTTTCACAAGGTCAATCGCTGCCACTGCAGGAAACCGGTAAATCAGTTCAAGGTTTTTTTCGAAAGTTCCCCTGACGGCGCATCTGTACAGATAAAAAAGTATGGACAACGCGGACAGGTTCGGGCGGGTTGCTTTGGGGACGCCGGAAACGATCCGGTACGGATTGCCTGTGTCGCTTCCTCAATCTGCCTTCTGCGATTGTTGAGCTTGGTCGTACCCATACTTACCGAGCCACGCTCTTCACTGGACAGAAAGACAAATTCGAAATCGCCTGTTGGTTCAACGGCGAGTTGATAAGCAGCAGCATCCAAGGTGTCGGTTGACTTCTTAGTCTGTCGGCCCGTCCTTATTCGCCGCATGATGAGCTTACCGTCGGAGTCGATTGTGCATTCATCGGGACGCACCACAATCTGAGCGTGCCCCAGATTCAGGGCAAAATCTGCAGGCGACCGCGGAGTCTCGCCTTGGCGCAGTTTGAAAAGATATGTGAGGAGCTGGCGCCCTGCGCGCTCATAGTCAGACGCATAGCCGTGATCAGTTGGTCCTCTTGCTTCCCAATGGCGCTTGTAAAGCACTTCAAGCTCTGCTTCTGAACCTATCGAGTTTTCTGGATTCACCAAGTCGTCAATGGTTTTTTGGACTGCTCCATGCATTTTCATGAAAGCAGATTCTGTACGCCTGCCGCCCAGTTTAAGCACATGAGCGTAGAGAAAGCGCCGCGGGCATTTTTCATAAAGCGCAAGCTGAGATGGCGTGATCGTCAAAGGCGTTTCAAAGGCAACCCCAACTGTTTTCTCATTGGTTGCGTTTTCCTGCGTCACAGCCAACTGTCCGGGAAAATCTAATTTATGGGCTATGCGATCGATAAACTTCGACCGATTGTTGTATGAGTACATAACCAACTCATCTTCCGCCCGCGACAATGCCACAAAGAACAGACATTCCTGTTCTTCATCGTGACCAGCACGCACCGCGCCTTTTCCGCTATGGATAGGTCCATCGATCATTCCGTCGGGTGGTGCAGGTGAGGTTTGTCGAGACGCGGACGGCATTGATCGACTTGTCAGGCTTGGAAGATGCACCATTTTGAATTCAAGGCCCTTGCTTCCATGAATGGTCATCAAGCGAACAGCATTCAAGGACTGGGCAGCTGTCGGCAAATCACGCAAATCCCTCTCGTCCGAAAGGATGACCAGTCTGCGAATGTGATCGAGAATTAGAGTCACGGGATATCCTTCGCCGTCTACACGGACCGAGCGAAGGAAGTTCTGGAACTGCCATAAGGCAATAGCAGGCAGCGATATCCCGTCTTGGGCTTGTTTGAACAGTCCACGCACCAGATTGGTATTGTCTAGATAAATCGATGCGAATGCACGCCAAGGGGTCGACCTTTCACTGAGCCCATTAAGTGCATTAATTATCGATTGTAATGCGCCTTGCCCGTTGGGGGTCAAATTCGTCGAGTTCGAGAGACGGGTTTTCCATTCAAGTGGGTCTGGTTTGTCGCCAGTCGCTAATCGCTCAGCGCAAACCGACAGATCGTCGATTAGCATCTCGAATTCTGGGATCGTGGCCACACAGGAAAGTCCCATCGCGCGCGGATCGGTCAGCAAAGACAAGAATGAAAGCGCTTCCTTAATCTCAGGACGATCAAACAATGGTCCGAGATACAACACAGGTATGCCGCGTGATTCCAACCCCGCGGCCACATCTGCCAGCCGATCATTGGCCTTACACAACACAGCTTGTTCTTTGAAAGGTATGCCGGAACCAACTGCTGCATTAGTCCGAGCGGCTATTTCGTCGATTTCATCGTGCTTTCCTTCCACCGCCACAAAGCCAGGTTTTGTTGACGATGAGCCTCGATGGGCTACGGCTTGAACATTCGCTTCGGCCGCCAGCATCTCAGCGTTGGCAAATTCAACAAAGCCGTCACAGATCTCCTGAAAAGATCGGTAGTTGGTTACAAGGTTCATGATAGAACCAGAGGGGAAATCTTCCTCCAAGAACCTCTGCATATTGAACGAGGAAGCCCCTCGGAATCGATAGATCGATTGTTTTGCATCGCCGACCGCCCACAATCCTTTGCCATCGGGTTTGAGTGCTCGAAGTAAACGCACACTTGCCCTGTTTACGTCCTGATATTCATCGACCAAGATATGGGTGTAGCGATCCTGAAGCAGAGAGCAGGCTTGCTGATCTGTTTCAACAAGGGCTGTCGGCAGCGCAACAAGATCTCCAAAGTCAACAAAATCGCCGTTCTTCTTCAGAGTTTCATAGACCTCGTAGACTTGAGCAATTTCTTGGCAACGCTCAGCCGTTTCAATGTCCTCGTCTGCAACTGCTGACGCGCGCATTGCGTCTGCAAATTCCTTGTATCGCGGGGCGTTCACCACTTCGTCTTTGGCTCGCGATATGGCAGACAAGATATCTTTTAGCTGGTCTGTCGGATCATACAGTTCTTTGAAGTGTTGCAAGTCCAGTCGAACAAACTCGTTTTCCAGCAGTGCAATCGCCGCTGTTGGATCAAGAGGGGTTGGTTCAACTGAAATGTCCAAACGGTCGTGAAAGCGGCGTACGATGTCGAGTCCGAAGGAGTGGAACGTCCCAATCCAAATGGCACCTGCCGCCTCGGGCCATAAGTCCAAAGCCCGATCAGAGAGCTCACCCGCTGCCTTGTTTGAGAAGGTCAGGACTAAAATCGATGCAGGGTCAACGCCCTTGTCTCTGAGATGTTCAAGCCGACCAATGAGGGTCTGAGTTTTGCCGGTCCCAGGACCAGCTCTTAACAACAACGCACCGCCATCGTGGGTTGCAGCTTTTTTTTGTTCTGGATTGAGCTGTTTGGGTTTCGATTTTTTTTGAGGCGTTACCTCGATCTGCGGCAATAACAGCGCGTCAAAAAGTTGAACGGCGACCATGTCGTAGGGAGCGCCAAGCCGTTCCGATATCTGTTTTGCCGTAAGTGCCTCATCAAGGTACCATTTCCGCGCCATAGTTCTTGGAAACAGCAATTCTCGAGCGAAGAGGTCCATCAGAACTTCTTGGCGGCCCTTGTGGCTGTAGTCCAAAAGTCGCTCTGCACCGGTCGCTGCCGGGTCGGCTGAGCGTGCCGGATCGATTCCCATCGCTGGAGTGGCGTCACCAGCACTACCGAATTCGTCGTGGCCAATTTCATGGGCGATCAAAAACGCATTGAGAAAGTCGCTGCCGGTTTCTTCGTGGCGGATAGCGTGTGCATCAGCATCAAAAAGCGCCTGTCCACCCTCAAGTTGCGCATGGCCCTTTGAATATGTGCGAACTTCGATGTCACGTCTCTTGGCCTCCCGTAGAATGAACTCGAGCGGATTGGCTGGATCGCCACCCTTTGCGACAAGATTATCATGCAGTTCGGTGGCTTTCTGCCTAGCAAGCTCAATCTGATCCATCTGACACTGACAGTCTTTTGAGAGCTTCCCGCTCAGCTTCATTCAAGCCAAGCCCTTGTACGAAGTCATCGTATTCAAGCTCGGAAGAGCCCTGTGGTTTGCCATCTGCCTTATACGACATCTGTGTCCCAATCCCAGGCGGGGCGTGGAAATAGGCGATCAGTTGATGAACGGAGACGCTGGCCGATTTAGCAAGATTTGTGAGCAAGGTGCCTGGGATTGATCCAAGTCGGAATTTTCTATCTCTGAACCCAGCAATGTAGTCGCGGGGTAACTCCAGTTTCTCAGCCAAACTCCTTAGATTTCCGCCAGAGAGAGCGTTTGCAACTAACACAGCGTCTTGCTGTGCTGGCTGTATTGCTGACTTTGTCTCAAGCTGTATTCCATCTGTGGCCGCCGACAGATCAACCAATAACAGCTCGTGGTACAAATCTGTCAATTCCACAGCGAACATCGGATACTTTTGAATATAGTTTCTCAGGGTTTCTGGTGCGAGCTGCTCCTCCATGGCGAAGTCGTCCAATATCGCTTCGCGATTTAATTCAGTGGGCATCTTTCACCTCCGTCCCCAAAATTGCCTGCAGCTTCTTTACTGCCCTGTTCCGGCGGTTTCGGACTGTCTGTGGTTCGCATTGAAGGATCGTCGAGATTGTTTGAACCTCGGGGTCGTTACTTTCGCTTGGAATTCCTGCAAAGATCATAGTGATAACCCGCCTTTCATCATCTGGAAGGGAGCCAATCGCGCGCTGTAGCTGAAACCGGTAAGTGATTTCGTCTTCAAAGCTGTTTTTTTCCGGATTCAGCTCCACAAGACCCTTCTCGACATCAGCAGGAATATCTCCATCTGCATCATATTCGAGCGGCTCGGTGGGCTTGTCCCGACGGTACATTTTTCTTAGTGCGTCGTCTTTTCGACGGGCAATCATGTGGTCGAATGCAACCTCGAAGCCGTCAAGTTTCTCTTCATATGTTTGCCGGTCGCACATAACGCGCTCCGCGAAGTCATCAAGCACGAATTCTTGCAAGTCCAGCAAGTTTGCATTCGCTCCGTCTTTATCACCGATTCGGAATTCAGACCGAGGGCAGACTCTCTTTATACGCTTTTGTAAAATGTTGTAGAGCCTGCCAAATTGAGCATCGTGATTGTGTGTCTTCGTCTGTCTGAGGAAATATACCAGCGCCTCAGAAGGGATATAGTCAGGATTTTTTCTGGCGCTGATCTCGGCACGATCGCAAAGCTCATCAAATGTTAGTTCGAGACACTCGAGAATTACGACTTCTGTCGCGGCTCTGCGCTCATACAATTTCCCTTCGACAGTTTTCTTCCGGAGTGGTGGCAGGTTGCTCATGCTTAGCGATCAATATTTCAATTCATGGATAAATACATACGTGAAGTCTTGTCGTAATTGCTTCTGTTCAATGGCAGATTCGCCTGCAATTTGCTATATCGAACTATGCCGTAACCAGATGTAGTGCTTTCTGTCCGCAGGGTCATGCGTGTTCAATAGAATGCCTTAGCCAGCACCACTGCTCCATAAATCACTTGAAGTGTGTCAGATAATTTATTATATTTCTGACACTAGGAGTATGACATGAATACAACCGCTGAATCCATCAAGGCATTTGCCGCAAGTTTGCCCGAAGGCGCGACTATTTCTGCGAAGGAATTGTTGCATCTGGGAGAGCGTGCAGCTGTTGATCAGGCATTGTCTCGGCTCGTCCGACGTGGCGAACTTATGCGCATCAAACGCGGACTGTTTGCGCTGCCTGTGAAAACGCGCTTTGGCGAACGGTCACCGTCCGTTGAGGCCGTTGTTGAACATATCATGCAGACTACTGGTGAAACGGTTTCCGCAAGCGGCGCGTCTGCTGCCAACATGCTTGGGTTAAGTACGCAGAACCCGACCCGGAAGGTTTACTGGACATCTGGCCGGAGCCGGCGTCTCAAGTTGGGTGCTCAAAGTGTTGAATTACACCATGTACCAAACTGGCAATTGCGTGCACCGCAAAGCAAGGCCGGGCACGCGCTCAGAGCAATTGCATATTATGGTAGGTCGGAAGCCAAGCAGGTTCTGCGTCGGCTTAAGTCAAAACTCAACGAAAAAGAGCGAAATGAGCTTTTTGCTTTGCGGGCTGGTACGCCAACCTGGCTTGCCAAAGAGCTCAGCGTCCTCGCGGCGGCATAATGGCTCAGACATCAGACTATTTCTCCCTGTCCGACAATGACAAGATTGATGCTCTGGAAACGGCCGCCTCGAAACTGGGGCGGCCTGCAGATTTATTGGAAAAAGACATCTGGGTTGTCTGGGCCTTGAACGCTCTCTTTGACAGCGCACTCGGTGAAAGCTTGGTTTTCAAGGGCGGCACGTCGCTATCCAAAGTCTACAAGGCGATTGACCGGTTCTCAGAAGATGTCGACGTCACCTACGATATCAGGAAGATCATTCCCGACCTTATCGATGACCCAGACAAACCTTATCCTCCGAACCGTTCGCAGGCGAAGAAGTGGACAGAGGCTGTTCAAAGCCGATTGTCGGGATGGATCAGAGATGAGGTCGTTCCGCTTGTTGTGGACAGGATAGCAAGCGATGGGGTTGGAGCAGAACTGCGCTTGGAACACGACAATCTCCATCTAGACTACCGCGCCGTTCGAAGCGGTACAGGATATGTTCGACCAACAGTTCTTTTGGAATTTGGGGCCCGTTCAACAGGTGAGCCCGCGGAGCGCCGTATTGTGAGATGTGATCTGGCCGAAGCGATTGAAGGACTTGCCCTCCCCGAAGCTCATCCCCGCGTCATGACAGCTGAACGGACGTTTTGGGAGAAAGCGACAGCCATCCATGCTTATTGCCTACGTGGTGCATTCCGTGGTGGTGATCGATATGCCCGCCATTGGTACGACCTGGACTGTCTGGACCAGATTGGCATCGCTGAAAACGCGTTGAATGACCGAGTTCTCGCGAATGATGTCGCCGAGCACAAACAGCATTTCTTTCGAGAAACCGACACCACCGGCGCCGTCATTGACTATCAAGTTGCGGTGGAAGGATCTCTCAATCTTGTACCGACCAGTGCACCACTCGAGGCATTGGAACGGGACTATGGCAAGATGGTTGATGCCGGGTTGTTCCAGGCGGACGTTATCTCGTTTGAAGATTTGATGGACCGTCTGTCTGTCCTTCAGGACCGCGTAAATGCACAGGAGAGATGATGGCGCGACCACCAACCGAAAACCCCTACCACCACCCCTTCGTGAAACCACTTGCCTTCGATAGCGACGCCATCACATCCATGTGCCGTGAAGGATTTGAAGTCGCCATGGCGACTCGTGGACTTGAGACCCTTTGGAATGGCGATCTGAAGGACTTCAGCGAGGACCCTGCATGGTCTCACCCTCTTTTGGTTCAGCTCCACCAAGACAGCACTGAAGAGCGCTTGTCTGCGATACTTCTCACAATATCTGTCTTCTATCGCGCTTTGGACGACCAACTCAAAGATGACGCTGGCTTTGCGGTATTTAAAAAAGAACAACTAGCCATCCATAACGCATTTGCCACGTCATACGGCGATGATGAGGTCCAACCAACGCTGAGAGAGTGTTGCAACAAGATCATTCATACAAATGATTTCCGACCAGTTTACGACAATGGATCACAGCCTCAGGACGAAGGTGTCTTCTACATGACCGGAGAAATCGAGCTTGAAGGTAAGATAGGCAATAAAACATGGAATATTGTTTTCGACGTTTTTTCGTACTTTGAAGCCATGCTAGAAACCGTTGAATTTCTCAGCGAGGAACAAGCCGACAGCAACCCAAAGCAAGCGGCAAGCTCTGACAAATAAGGTTGAATCGAACGGCACGGCTGAAGTTACGATAAGGTCCAGTTATCATAACTGATCCAAGTCCAATTTTTTGGGTGAAGTTTCTCAATTCTCTCATTGCAGCTGCTTGCTTGAATGCGCACAGGAAGTTTATGAGACTTTGGCGAGTGAAGTCGACTGGGGCTCATCGTCTTTGGCAAGCTCATCTGCCGCTAACACTTTCCCAAAAATTGATCGTGGAATGAAAGTAGCGCTCTATATCGCCATCATGAACGCGGATGCTGTATGCCGTCAGGCCTAAATCGTCATAAATTGGCTTTGCCATGGAATCGAGATGCTGCCAAAGCGATGGATTAGGAGTTTGGAGCCTTTTGGTTGCTGGACCATTGCCATGCCGTGCTGAGCTTACTAGCTCCCAAAGTTCACGAAGATCGTCGGTTTCGAGCATTGCAGCGACCTTTGAGCCCTTAAGATTTCCGACATATTCATTCAACTTTGCACGGCTGGACATTTCGATTTCGGAACGGAGTCGAGGCTCATCAATCGACACCCAAAATCGCAAGCCCCGCTCGAATGTTGCTCCAATAATAAGAGCAAAGCCCAGACGCATTTCATAACAAAGTGAATTATGACTATTGTCTCTGGTAATTTGAATGAGATGTTTTTTTTTGCCACCTACCATTTCGTGGGGAATGAGCTCAAGCTGACTAATTGCGGGCGCAACAACCTTCTCCTTAAATTCGCGCATGGTATGCGCGTAGATTGACGCCTGACTGTTTGTTCGATCCATTTTTGACTCCGATGTATTGAAGGTGAGCCAAATACTCTCCTTTACGCAAGAGGCTTATTGGCCCTCTAGGCGCTGACTGGATAAAGGCAGTCATGTCGAACACTAGATGTTCGACGATTTAATAATGGGAAAATATCCGCACCTGAGTCGCCAAGAAAGTTGAAGTTGCTGTAGCGCCGAACCTTCATTTGACATGCGAACCACTTACTTCACGCGGGTTTTAAAGCGATGCTTGGTATCCGCGTTTGCATTTAGATCCGTTCAATCGCTCACTTGCCTCCACTGCATCCGCCTCGGTTAGGTGCATATCGATCTTCAATTGGCCTTGAGTACCTATTCGGCCCCAGCAACGCATTAAAGAGTATCCGCCGAATAGATTGGGCTGGACGGACAAAGAGTAGAAGCGGCACATCTTCTTTGCGGGATCGATTTTAGTCAGCGAGATGTCTGGTAAATGCTTCATATGCCGATTCTGACATTGCAGGAATCCTGCGACCAATGAATTCGTTGAATCGATAACCACTCATCGATTCATTTTATTGAACCAAGCGATTAATTTGCGCGATGATTTCGTACCAAGTTCATCTCATAAAATTTCAACAGCTCTTTCTCTTCGACTTCCAGCCCAGCGTTCAGCATATAACTGGATATGAGGGACATGAGAGCGTCCATGTCACCGTCCTTATAGGCTCTGTTGAGCCGGAGACCGTATTGTACCTGTTCTGTGTGTGACACTGTCATAGCCATCATCCCAATAGCCGGATGCCGCTAAGACGAGCCAGAGACTCGTGCATGGTATTTAGCCGAAACCTGGACATTCCCACGCCATCCGGCCGAAATTCGGATGCACGTATAGGGAACGATACCGTCACTTCACGTTTCTTGGCCGTTCTCTGGTTTTCTCGGGTTAGCGGTCCCGGCTCACTGATTTTGCAACGAGCATTCCAACACTAGTGAAAAGACGCGCACTTAAGCAAGCGCAGTTATCGAAAATGCCGAGTATGATCAGTCGTTTCTGATTGCTGCTTTCTCGAACAACGTCTTTGGCATCAAGTTTTGGAGTGAAACCATAACTTTGGGAAGGTGCCGATGTCACAGGCGCCCAAATAGATAGAATTGCAACATCAAGTCACAGCGGTCTCCGGTGGCGCGGTGTTTCTGATGAGATGGGACGTGGCAGAGAACCTCATCCGCCAAAATCACTAAACAGCTTCGCTGCTCCAGTTGCACCCGTGTCCTCGGCTTCGCCTGCGGGCCGCGCCAGTGCGCCTTCCGGTGTTTCAGCGGCTGAGAACCATCAGCCTTGATACGACCCATCGAAACACCAACCACTGGAGACAGACAATGATCGATAACGCAACATTCCAAATCATCGGACGCATTGGCAACATCAACACATCAGACAAAGTCACGCGCATTTCACTCGCAACAGACCGCCCTGTCAAAGGCGAACAAGACAACTGGACAACCAAAACCAACTGGCTCTCAGTCACCGTCTTCAACGAAGCGCTCCGCAAACGCCTTAAAAATTCAAAGGTTGGAAAGAAGGGCAACAAACTCATCGTCCAGGGCTCTCTTCAAGAGAACAACTACGAAAAGAACGGCGAGACGATCTACACGACCAACCTGGTTGCCCAAGACTTCGACGTCATCGCCTTCACCTCAGACAGCAAATGAGCCTGATCGAGAGGTGGCCACTCGGCCACCTTCTCCTCCCACTTTGAACAAATCTGACTGAGGACGAAGATATGACTTTTCAACAATCACTTGATCTTGCCGAACTTGAAGCCGAACTAGCCCATGAGAGATTCCTTTCCGCCTTTGAGACTGACGAACATCCTGAAATCGTCGAGCAATTGAACATTGAAGCGATCCTTGCACAGCAGCGCTATGAAGAATCAGTAAAATCAGATCCGGCTCATTGAGCCGGACTATCTTCTTCGGGTTCAGGGTCGGTGCGTGCTAGAAATCTAGGAAATTTGGAAAAATCCAAATTCGCCCCTCTCGCAAAACCGTGTGACTGGCCCAGTGTCAGCACATGGTTTTCCAGTAAGAGCAGCTCGATCAAACGGGCAAGATCATGATCCGCTTTAATCTGTAATTCATCAAACCGGGCGACCAATGACGACACTTCGATTTCAATGTTGTTTGGCATCGGGTTCGTTCTCCTCGATTTGAACAAGTATGGTCTCAGCAATTTTTCGACCTAAGGCCCTGTCAGACAAAATTTCGAAGGGGTCGAATAGGGCTTTGGCAGCTTCAATAAATTGTGGTGAGACGTTCCGCGTGGTGTCGACAGGTGCGCCAGAGATGTCGAGATCGTTAGTTGGAGCCTTGATTGAGCCAGCAGTCAGCTTCTTCTCGAAAGCTGGAAACCCTCTTTTGAGCAACCCTAGCAAAGCAGTCTTTGGTTCAATTCCGGAAGCGATCATTTGATCATAAAGAGGAAGTTGACCGTTTGTTGGCGGATAGATCACCAACCGCAAGCGGATCGTTTTGTCCGCGCTTTGTAGCGATAACCTTCTTTGCTTTCCAAGCTCAGTTCCCTCTTTCTTCTTTTGCGGCCATTCTTTCTTTGGGGCTTGCTGCGGTGCCCGCCGAACTGGTTCCGGTGTTACTGTTTTCCGCTTATTGGGATGCACATAGGTTGGCGGCTGCTTGATGCCCATCAAGCATCTCCCAATGCTTCAAGGATATCTTGTGTAAGAGACTTTGCTTCCTCCAAGGCCGTTGCAAAGTGTCCTGCACTTATTCGTTTCATCGGATCATTGGCTATCTGCTCGTGAACCAAGTGCAGGAGCCCACGCTTCGCGATTGATGCGTAAGCATCTCGGTTATGGAGCCGCGTTTCACAGCAGGGCAGGGTGGACAGGGCTTCAAGGTCTTGTCTCTGTGAGATTGTCAATTTGCCGACCGGTATACGGCTGATCAGCAGTGCAGTGGGTATGCTGGCGTGCGTGGCCTGATGCAGTTCAACCGTATGCTCAAATGTTGAAAGAGCTTGCGTCATATCGAGCTTGGTCAATGCCGATGGAATGATAACCAAGTCAGTGTTGATCAAACAGGCATTGTTGAGTTCCGAACCACCGCCGCGTGTATCTATAAGTGTGTAGTCAGTGTTTTGGCTTGCGGCGCTTTCGAACGCTTTTTCAAAGCTAAGAAGGTCGTCCGCCTCGAACACCGTAACCTGATCTGACCATGTGCCTGCTGCTATGGCAGCGTCGCGCCATTCCAGCAGTGGGATGTTTTCATCGGCATCAATCAGGGCAATACTTTTGCCCATTGATGCCAGAATGGACGTGACGACCATGACGGCGCTTGTTTTGCCTGAGCCACCCTTGAATGATGAGAATGTGACCTGTTTCATCAGCATGCTCCGCTGCTGATAAGCTCCCTATTCCCACCAAATATCTATCTATCCATTTGGTACAAATATCGACTTATCCAGATATCCAAAAACACCAAATACCCAGAAGCTTCAGTTCCCTGAAACATCCAGATATCTGTTCAACTGTTTCTCATGGATATCCATTCTCCTCACTTATCGGCAGCATGAAATGCTTAATCCGCTTTAGCAGAACTAAGTAACGGTCAGTCGATGTGTAGCGTTAAGGTAAGAGGGAGGGTGCAAGGCAGGATATAGCTAAAGGTAGCACCTAGCCTTGCACCCTCCCTCCCTATGAATTGGCCAGTGTTTGCCGATCGCTCGAAAGTTAATTGGGAGGTGGAGATGAGAGGCGAAGTGTTTTGGCGATCAAGACAGGCAATTCAAGACGCACATCAGCGGCAGAACAAGGCGCTTGGAAGGGTAAGACGCCCTTGGAGCGTCGGCGCTTGTCGAAAAAAGTGGCTCCAACAGACGACAAAATTGGCTTCGCTACCGTCAGCGTGAAGCTGCGTCCTGTTGAAAAAGAGGCCTTCAAAAACACGTGTGATGAACTGGGTCTGACGCCAAACAAAGCCATGCGGATCATGGCAAGGCACACAGCTGGTTTTCTGGAACTGAGCAATCGATCTGCTGACAATCTGGAACTTGTCACAAAGCAAATCATTGGCGTTTCTCGAAACATTAATCAGATCGCGAAGGCTGCCAATCGGACGGGCAGTCCGGATTATATCGCTTTTATGGAAGACCGAGAGGAACTGGGTAAGGAGCTGCGTCAATTGCAGCGTGTCCTGCAAAATATCACCAATGTGACCCGAAGACGCAGTGATGGTCTCACTACTTTGAAGGAGGCATCGAAGCAACCATGACAGTGCATGTTCCTTCCTTGTTGAAAGACCAGCATACCGGCATACTTATGGCTCCGGTTGATATCGTCATGGGTACGCCTTGGGGCGAGATTGATCCCGGCAATTCGCTGCGACTTTCATTGCTCTATCACGTCTTCGATAAATACGAGCAGGATGGCAAAAGCTCCGGTCGGTTGACGACGCGCAGCCGCTATCGCTCCCCGCAATCATTTGTCAAAGTCATCCGTCAGGGCGGCACGTCCAACGCATCCGGTATGCGCGCGCAGATGAACTATCTCACGCAAAAAGGCAGCGCCGAGCTGAAATTGTCAGACCTCTATTTTGGAGTAAAGCTAGAAGATACTGAGCGCGAAGAGCTGATCGAAAGCTGGAATATCACAAGCTCAAACAAGGGCGATTACGACAAGACCAAACACATCGTCGTCAGCTTTCCGCAGAAGACCAACAAAGAGGCAGCATACCGTATCGGCAGAGCGTGGGCCGCGGAGATGTTTTCATCGGGCAAGTATGGCGATGTCTACGACTATTACACCGCCTTCCATACAGATCGCGACCATCCTCATATCCATATCGTCGTCAATCGGCGCGGCATGGAACATGGCAATTGGTTGTCCATTCACCGCGAAGGGGCGTTCAACTATGCAACCTTCAGGGCGCTTCAAGTCGAATTATCTGCACAGGAAGGCATCTATCTTAGTGCATCTTCGCGCCATGCCCGTGGTCTTTCAGACAGGCCCATATCTGATGCGGAGTATCGCAGGGCCGAGAAAGAAGGGAGGAAGCCGATTGCTCCCTCCCATTCACCGATAACTGCCATGAAAGCGGCCGCTAGCATTGCACTTTATGCCGGCCAATATTCATCCGATGCCAGACTGATCAGAAATGATTATCCGGACCTGGCCAAAGCTCTAAGGGAAATGGCCGCCACCTTGGTTGATGGTAGGCAAATCAAACCGGACAGGCATTCCAAATCCCAAACCCGTCTTGAAGAGGCAAAGAAACGAAACGAGTTCATCATGTCCCGACGCAGTGAGATATTGGCCAGCATCAACGAGATTGATGCTGAAATCGACACGCTACCCTTTGGCAAACAACGGTCGCTGTTTGAGCGGGATGCCGCGCGGATCAAAGCAGAGGCCGCTCTACATCTGCCGGATGTAGCAGCTCTCGTGCTTCACACGCGGTATAACCCGGATGGTCTCTATAAAGGCATCGAGGCTCGCGATGGTGTTGAACGAGAAATCAAAGAACGCGCTGATAGGCAGGTGGCAAAACTCGCCAAAGAGGCCGGTCTTGATCCTGATCGCATTGTCAGCCGCTATGATCGAGCAACACCTGCTTCCATCGGTTTAGCGGACCGTTGGCGCAAAGATGAACTGGAAGACATTAAAAAGAATCTCTCCTATCAAGACAATAGTAGTCCGAGAAAACAGCTCGAACCGCTTGCCCAGGCTGCCTATGATGAGCTCCACCGAAACGCCCTTCAAACCTACCGCAAGGCGGAGCGCGATTTACAGCTTCATGCCGCACGCAAGAAACAACTCTATCGTATTGCCAAATTGATCCAAGAGGACCGAATGCTTCAGGAAAACGAGCAAACCGACTTCCGCCGGACGGTCAAAGAAACACTGACATCGGCCGAACTACGCGACCTTGAAGCAGGTCAGACCAAGGTCTTAAAGCAAGTGACCACAAACCAGGATGCGCAAAGGGCACTTGGCCGTAGATATTTGGAAGCCGAAAGCCTGATTGCAGATGATGGCCGTAAAACTCAGCTGAAGCTGGCCATGAAAGAAGTGGACAGACAAGCTGAGCAGGCAGCACAGCTTGCGGTTAAATCCAGCGACCGATCCAATAGTAAGGGATTGGATTTGTAATGCGTACCTCAACAAAGAAGATTTTGTCGGACGCTCTCATCTTTGGATTTGTCGGCCTCATAGCAGGGGGTACAGCCGGCATTGTCATTGCAAGTGCCTATGCGGTTGTCTCTTTGGGCGGGAAATTCAACGACGTACAAGGTTTTGAAATCCTCGACTATGCGCCATGGGTCGTTGGACGCCTCCAGGAACCCTTTGAGACAGGAGGAATGATTATAGGTGGTGCAGCTTTTGTCTGCATGATTGCTCTGATAGCCCTTGCTCATAGACCAAAACTCGACAGTCATGGTTCAGCTCAATGGGCCACAAAGGATGAGTTGAAGAAAGCCAGTCTCGCTGTCAGGCTGAAAGATATGTCAGGGCCAATCTATGCGAAACTCGGATCACCCAAATCGCGCGGTGAATTCATTACATCAAGTGAAATCCCGCATAGCTTTATCTGCGCTCCAACTGGTTCCGGTAAGGGTGTTGGTATCGTCATTCCAACGCTTCTGACCTATGGCGGCTCGATCATCTGCCTCGATGTCAAAGGCGAAAACTATGACAAGACAGCAAGGGCAAGGGCAGGGCTTGGCGATAAAATCTATCGTTTCTCACCGCTCGATGAAAACAGTCAATCGCACCGTTTCAATCCCCTTGAAGGCGTCGCCAGGTTGGCACCAGAACGCAGGTTCACCGAAGCAAAGCGGATTGCCGAGAGCTTCATCGTTATGCCAGGTGATAACGTCCAAGGTTTTCTCATCAGTGCAAAAGAGATCTTCGCAGCAAGTGTGTTAGTCGTTGTGGACCGGGGGACGCCGACGATATCAGCCGTTTATGATCTTCTGAGCCAAGGTGGTGACTTCAATGGAATGTTTGAAAAGCTCGCTGCTGAAACAGACATTCCCGAAGCCAAATCGATCTATAGCCGGATGGAAGGTATCGCGGACAGAACACTGTCAGCTTATATGTCTGTACTCTTTGATGGCGGCCTTGGCCTTTGGCGTGACGGAATGGTGCGCGCGGTCACTGGAGCTTCTGATTTTGATATCAGCGATCTCAGGCGAAGCCCTGCCAGCATCTATATTATCGTCTCGCCGAACGACCTATCAGTATTGGCACCGCTTATTCGTCTTCTCTTCCAGCAAGCAGTGGTGATCCTGCAAACATCCGAACCAAAACAAGATGAACCATATCCAGTCCTCTTTTTGCTGGACGAGTTCCCTCAACTTGGACGAATGAACGCGCTGAGCCAAGCCATATCGACTATTCGAAGCTACGGTGGGCGGATGATGATCGTCGCACAATCGTTGTCTCAACTGCGTGGCGCTTATGGAAATGATGGGGCGCAGAACTTCCTGGCCAATTGCCGTCTTCAGCTGTTCATGGCGCCCGCCGACAGTGAAACGCCGGACTATGTTTCCAAAGCAATCGGTAATTTCACGCGCAAAGCCAGGTCGAAATCATGGACAATGGGACAGATCGGTAAGAGCAATATTCAGGAGCGGGAAGAGGGCGCGCGTCTCTTGCGTCCAGAGGAATTGAGAAGCCTATCTGCTGATGAGTGTGTCTTGCTCATTCAAGACTCCAATCCAGTGCTGGCCCAAAAGGTGCGGTATTTTGACGACCGCTATCTGAATCCGATCTTTGAAGAGCAGGGTGTTTTAGCTCCAATGCCCGACGGCTTGAACCAACCCGTAGTGGTAGGGAAAGGGAGAGTTGAGGTCTCTGAGAAGGCCGATATTGAAAACTCCACGGAAGACTTATCAGAATTGGAAGATGACATTAGTCTGAAGGACTTCACTGCCATGAAATCCCATCATGATGACCTGCTTTCACGGATCAAGTTTGTGAAGTCTGAAGTTTCGAGCAATGGCTGAACTGAGCCCTTATACGACCTTCAAATTTCGCGACTAGTTTACGCGACAGCGAAGTGATTGATTTTGTTACTGTCAAAAAACTGTTGCAATAGGGGTGTTTTTTGCAACGCAAAGCTCAATATCAGCTGAATAGCCACCATCCACATGCAGTCAATCCAAACAACCAAAGGCAGGCAATGATAAAACCACCAATTCTGCTTGGTGGTAAGCGTTCATGCTCGATTGCCATTGCCCGAAACTCCGCCATTAGGTTGCTAGGTATCAACCTCACGGCGATGGCAACTCCCAACGGAACAATCAGAAGGTCATCGAGATATCCGAAAACGGGAATGAAATCTGGAATCAGATCAATCGGGCTGAGTGCGTATGTTACGACACTAACCGCAATGACTTTTGCGAGCAGTGGAGTGCGGGTGTCTTTCAAGGCGATATACAAGGATACTATATCCGTTTTAACGGTGCGCGCCCAAGATTTCAGCTTTTCTATCATCAGTATTTTCTATCACAAATAGCGGCGCACACTGTTTCGATATTTCCGGTATCGTAGCCTTGATAGCGTTTGCATGGCTTTTTACATTAGCGCCCAGCAGACATGCAGAGCGAGCCTGCGCCTCCTATAGTGGTGTTTATATTTTTGGTTCGTTGCTCTGGCCTCGGCAGATTAAAGGCCAAACACCCGACTAATGAGATATTGCATGGCACTGGTTGCTGGGATAATCATTTAGTTTTCACCACGCAAAAGCGCTTAATCTTGTCACGTTCCTGCTATCGACGTTTAGCAACTGCGTAGCCAATGGCAAAACCAATCCCAATTAGCACGGCTGCAACGAGCAGCATGCCACCACCCATAAATCCCATCATGCCTCCCATACCGTCCATCATGCCGTTTTCCATCA
>NZ_JXMU01000019.1 GCF_001293565.1 Ahrensia marina
CCGGTTCCCACTTTTCCTGACATGCTCTAATATCTGGCACTGATATCGACGAGGTTTTCTAGCGCTTCCCCACGCTCATATGCTGAAATCTGTTTGAAGATATGCGGAATGATCGCCAAAGGATTTGATGCGGCTGCCGCATGCGGTGTGACCATCACACGGGGATGTGCCCAAAGAGGGCTGTCTTGTTGCAATGGTTCTTGCTCGAAGACATCCAGAGACGCTGCTGCAAGTGAACCATTATCCAGTGCTTCTAAAATATCCGCTTCGATTTGAAGACCGCCCCGGCCGGCATTGATCAAAACAGGGCCACCAAGAGGTCCATCGCTTTTTAACCGGGCAATCAATTGCGTATTAATAATACCGTGCGTTTCGTTCGTCAGAGGCAGCAGGCATACAAGAATGTCTGTTTTCGCTAACATCTCGCTCAAGCCATCGGGATCTGAAAAAGTGTCGATATGCGTGTTGTTCTTTGGTGTGCGGCTCCAACCCAAAACATTAAAGCCGATCATTTGAAGCTTTATTGCAGCATCCATACCCAAAGCGCCGATGCCCATAATGCCGACAGTAACGGCACTGGCTGCGGGCTGGGCTTTATCTTCTTGCCAAAGCGATTCTGCCTGCTGCTTTCTATAGCGCACTCCTTGCCGCAAATGGTCGAGTGCTTGCCAGATGATATATTCGCTCATTCGGCTTGTTAAATCGTCGGCAACGACCCTTACAATGGGAACCTTGGGCAGCGTATCATCTTTGAAAATATGGTCGACGCCGGCACCTGCTGAAAATATGATTTTCAGATTTGGCAGGGCATTCAATATGTTTGGTCGCTGTTTCCAGACAATGGCATATTCGATGTCATCGGCATCATTTGTGATCTCAGTCACAATCTTGAATTCAGGCGCAAGGCGCTCGATTTCTTTTTGCCAAAGCGCTTCATCAAGGCCGGTAACTGCAAGCAGGATTTTTCTAGCCATTAATCTGCCACCACGCCTTCAGGTGCTGTTTCAATATCAAATGCGGCAGCCATCAGTGCTTTTGTATAATCTGTTTTTGGGGCATCGAAAATCTGTTCTGAAGGACCATATTCGACCACTTTGCCATTGCGCATAACAACCACTTCATTGGCAAGCGCACGCACAACTTTCAGATCATGACTGATAAAGAGATAGGCAAGATTATGCTTTTTCTGCAGATCTCGTAGCAGATCGACAACCTGCGCCTGTACGCTCATATCCAATGCCGATGTTGGCTCGTCCAGCATAATAAACTTGGGTGTAAGGACCATTGCACGGGCAATAGCAATGCGTTGCCTCTGGCCGCCTGAAAACTCATGCGGGTATCTGAAACGCGTTTCCGGATTTAGGCCAACTTCTTGAAGGGCGGTGACCACCGCTTGATCACGCTCGGTGCGTGAAAGATGAGGGCTATGTATTTCCAGCCCCTCTGCAATGATCTCTGCGATTGACATGCGCGGGCTAAGCGAGCCGAAAGGGTCTTGGAAAACTACTTGCAAATCTTTGCGTACAGGCCGCATCTCGCGGAATGACCGTGCGGCGATATCATCGTTGTCGAACCTAATTTTTCCTTCCGAGGAGATCAGGCGGGACAATGCAAGTCCGAGCGTTGTTTTCCCTGAACCGGATTCGCCGACAATGCCGAGTGTTTGACCTGCGCGCACCGTGACATCAATACCGTCAACCGCTTTTACATGATCAACCGTTTTGCGCATGAAGCCTTTTTTAATCGGAAACCAGACTTTTACTGCATCACCTTTCATGATGATGGGCGATGATGTGTCGAGCTTGGGTGGATTGCCTTTCGGTTCTGCCGCGAGAAGATGTTTGGTGTATTCGTGCTGCGGATTGTTGAAGATTTCCTCTGTCGGACCGGTTTCAACAATCTTTCCGTTTGTCATGACACAGACGCGGTCCGCAATTTTGCGAACAATTGCCAAGTCGTGCGTGATAAACAGCATCGACATGTCAGACTTCTGTTTCAGGCTGTCCAGCAATTTGAGAATTTGCGCCTGAACGGTAACATCCAGTGCCGTTGTTGGTTCATCTGCGATAAGTAGTTTCGGCGTATTGGCTAATGCCATTGCGATCATAACGCGCTGACGTTGACCGCCGGACATCTGGTGCGGATAGGCGGTAAGCCGCTTTTCCGCATCGCGTATGCCTACCTGATCGAGCAGGCTTATTGTATGACTTCGAATTTTGGCATCCGGTACGCTTTGGTGTAGCCGCAGAATCTCACCAATCTGCTTTTCAATTGAATGCAGTGGGTTAAGGGATGTCATCGGCTCTTGGAAAATCATCGTGACATCATTGCCGCGCACACGGCGCAGCTCTGCGTCAGGTGCTTTCATTAAGTCCTGACCATCAAATATAATTTCGCCATGCGGATGGCTTGCTGCCGGATATTGCAGCAGTTTCAAGATGGAGTTTGCAGTAACCGATTTACCAGAACCGGATTCGCCGACCAGCGCAACAGTCTCACGCGCGGCGATATCGAATGAAACACCATCAACCGCGCGCGTTTTTGTGCTTCCTTGTGTAAAATCAACAGCCAGATTGCGAACCGAAAGAAGCGGCGCTGCTTGTGTATTATTGTCCTGTGCGCCTGTCATACAAAAGTCTTTCTTGGATCAAACGCATCGCGCGTTGCCTCTCCGATGAAAATCAACAAGGAAAGCATGATAGAAATCACAATAAAGCCGGAAAAGCCTAGCCACGGGGCCTGAAGGTTGTTTTTACCCTGCAGAATTAATTCGCCTAGTGAAGCCGAACCGGGCGGCAGGCCAAACCCGAGAAAGTCCAGCGATGTGAGGGTGGTAATCGAGCCATTCAATATAAATGGCAGGAACGTCAATGTTGCAACCATCGCATTGGGCAATAAATGGCGGAACATGATTGTGCGGTTGGACACGCCGAGCGCGCGCGCTGCATTAACATATTCAAAATTACGCGCACGCAGAAATTCTGCACGCACAATGCCTACAAACCCGACCCATGAAAACAGGAGCATGATGCCCAGCAATATCCAGAAACCCGGCGGTAGAACAGCCGCCATGATCAGGAGAATATAAAGTAC
Organism: Ahrensia marina; assembly: GCF_001293565.1. GTDB lineage: Bacteria > Pseudomonadota > Alphaproteobacteria > Rhizobiales > Rhizobiaceae > Ahrensia > Ahrensia marina. The sequence continues at coordinate 3,094 of NZ_JXMU01000019.1, forward strand.
GGGTATGGATGACCATATCTCGATGATGCGCTGCAAAATCAGATCGGTCCATCCGCCGAAATAACCTTGTACAGCACCCGCAGCAACACCGATGACCGCAGACAAAGCCGTCAAAATCAGTCCGAATAAAACCGAAATTCTAAAGCCGTAAAGTGTACGTGCAAACACATCGCGCGCCTGGTCATCTGTGCCAAGCCAGTTGAAGTTGCCAAATGTGCAATTGGGGTCATTCACGCCTTCTGCATAGCGCGCGCAAAGCTCTTCGCGCGTATCAAACATAAAGGCAGGTTTTGAAGGTGCGGTTGTCGGCACTTCCTTATTGACGGTTCTGTAGGAAAAGCGGACCGGTGGCCAAATCATCCAGCCATTGGACTCAATCTCTTCCTGAATGAAGGGATCGGTATAATCAGTTCGGGCAAGGAACCCGCCGAATTTTTCTTCAGGGTAATTGACGAAAACGGGCGTTAATATTTCGCCTTTGTAGGAGACCAGAATGGGTTGGTCGTTAGCAATGAATTCTGAAAATAGAGACAGAACAAATAGACCGAGGAAAATCCAAAGCGACCAATAACCGCGGCGATTGGCTTTGAAGTTCTGCCAGCGCCGCTGATTGATAGGCGAAAGAAACGGCCGTTTAATCTGCTTTTGTGATGTCATGGTGGTGTCAGCCATCAAACATCCCTCGATTCAAAGTCAATGCGTGGGTCCACCCAGGTGTACATCAGGTCAGATAGCAAACTGACAAGCAGCCCCAAAAGTGAGAAAATATAGAGTGTTCCAAACACGACCGGATAATCACGGTCAACAACCGATTTGAAGCCAAGCAGTCCAAGACCATCCAGTGAGAAAATTGTTTCGATCAGCAGCGAGCCTGTAAAAAACGCGGAGATGAAAGCCGCGGGAAATCCGGCAATAATGATCAGCATGGCATTTCTAAAAATATGCCCGTAAAGAACTTTGTTTTCGCCAAGCCCTTTTGCGCGCGCAGTTGTGACATATTGCTTTCTAATCTCATCAAGGAACGAGTTTTTAGTCAGCAGTGTTGTGGTTGCAAATGCTGATAAGACGAGCGCTGTTAACGGCAAAGCAAGATGCCAAAAATAGTCGAGTATTTTCTCATACCATGAAAGCTGCGCAAAATTATCTGATACCAGACCGCGCAATGGAAACAGATCATAAAATGAACCGCCGGCAAAAAGAACGATTAAGAGGATTGCAAACAGAAATCCGGGAATCGCGTAAGCAAGAATGATAATGCCGCTCGTCCATGTATCAAACGTTGAGCCATCCGAAATGGCTTTTTTTATGCCTAGAGGAATTGAGATCGCATAGGAAAGAAGCGTGATCCATAAGCCAAGAGATACAGAAACGGGCATCTTCTCTATGATCAGATCAATCACCGATATGTCGCGGAAATAACTGTCGCCAAAATCAAAGCGGGCGTAATTCCAGACCATGAGAGCGAAGCGCTCCAGAGGTGGTTTATCGAACCCGAATTGACGCTCCAAGTCGGCAATGAACTCCGGATCAAGCCCTTGGGCACCGCGATATTTGGAATTGCCGCCACCGCCGCTTTCAATGCTTGATCCGATATCGTCTCCGCCAAGGTCACTGCCGCCTCCGGTTATGCGGTCTGTTGCATCACCTCCTTGGCCGGTAAGTTGCGCGATCACCTGTTCAACCGGCCCGCCTGGCGCAAACTGCACAACAGTGAATGATATCGCCATGATGCCCAGAATAGTCGGGATCATTAAAAGTAAACGTCGCAGGATATAAGCGCCCATGCTTTAGAACTCCCTGATACTGGAAAGTGAGTTCATATTTGTGCTTTTAACCCTTGCCAAGCTTTTCGGCCTTTTCCTTGTCTATCCACCAAAGCGCTTCCACTGGCCAGAAATAATCAGGTTTAGGTTCTTTGAAACCAAATATGTCCCAATAGGCAACGCGGTGATTCGCTGAACTCCAATTTGGAATCCATTCGCGCGTCAGCCGCAAGACCCTATCGAGCACTCTCATGGCTGTTTCGTGTCTTTCCCGGCTATTTGCAGCCCCGATTTCATAAATTATCGCGTCGACAAGTGAATTTTGAAGCCCGGGCAGGTTTCTCGAGCCTTCGGTGTCTGCTGCTTTCGAGCCGAAAACAACTTCAAGCCCGCTGGCTGTCGGCGTCGGCGTCCAGCCGATGGCAAGTCCTGCCATGTCGAAATCAAAACTGCTTGTGCGTGCTTGATATTGCGCCGGATCGACAAGGCGAAGCGATGTGTTGATGCCAACAGCCCGCATGGTTTCGATAAAAGGTCCGTAGATGCGCTCAAAGACCGAGGCATAGATCAGAAATTCAAGATCGAGTGTTTCACCACTATCGTTTCGCAGATAGCCATTTTCACCCGGCTTCCATCCTGCTTCTGCAAGCAGTTTGGACGCGCCGCGCAGTTTATTCCGGTCGCGCCCTGAGCCGTCCGATTTTGGTTGTAGATATGCTTCTTCGTAAATTCCATCCGGCAGATCGTGTTCAGAGCCAAGCTGATCAAGCAGTTCTTTTTCGCTGGCATCCGGTTTCCCGTTTGCCTCATATTGTGATCCGCCAAACAATGAATGTGATCGTTCATAGGCACCATAGAAGATATTGTTATTGGTCCATTCAAAGTCAAAGCACTGGGCAATGGCATCGCGGACTCGTTTGTCTAGAAAACGCTCGCGCCGTAAATTGAGGCACCACGCCTGCATGCGGGCGCGCTTTTCAGAATCAAATAGAGCCTTGATGACGCGGCCATCTTTGATCGCAGGAAAGTTGTATTCTGTAGCCCAGCTTTTGGCTGTATATTCTTCTCTAAAAGTAATGTCGCCTTTCTTGAAAGCTTCAAATCCGGCTTGCCGCTCTTTGAAAAAATCTATGCGGATTGTCTGAAAATGATTGAGACCTTTTGCAGTGCCAAGATCCTTGGCCCAATAATTGTCGACGCGCTCATATTCGATAAAACTGCCGGGATTCATACGGCCGACTTTATAGGGGCCAGACGCCAATGGCGGGGTTAGCGTTGATTCATCAAAAGTGTTTTCTGTGTACCAGGCTTCAGAAATTATCGGAAAGCCGGCAATAGATAAAATATCCTGTGCGGCCTGCGAACCGTCAAATACCAATGTAACAGTCATCGGTCCGTCAATACGCGCCTCAATCAGTGATGCCAGCGGAAGTGAAAGCTCGGGATTACCTTGCTCTTTGAGCGTTCGATAAGAAAACGCCACATCATTTGCCGTAATCGGTGTTCCGTCATGCCAGCGCGCAATGTCGCGTATTTTAAAAGTGAAACTGTTGCGATCTTCAGAAATCACGACATATTCGGCCAAATGGCAGTAAACGGCGTCCGGCTCGTCATGGGCCGATGTGACCAGCGAATCAAAGCACATTTCCATGCGGGGCGGCGCATCACCCTTTCGGACAAAACTATTAAGTGTGTTAAAGGTTTGCGTATTCTGGTTGTGGTACCAATAAGTGGGCTGAAAATTAAACGTGCCACCGGTAGGAGCATCGGGGGATGCATAATCGAAATGCGTAAAGCCTTTCGGATATTTTAAGTCACCAAAAGCCGATAGGCCGTGTAGCGCTTCGCCGGATGGGTTCGCAGCAAGCGAAAGTTTTGTCAGCCCCATCGCGCCTGCCAGACCGGCGCCGGTCACGGCTAGAAAACGACGACGGTCAATAATCATTGAGCTTGCTCCTGTTTGATCCACCATGATGAAACATCAACACCAGAATAGCTTGGCTGCTTGTCAACAAATTCAAATTTGTCCCACCATGCGATCCATTCCTCCGGTGAATGCCACTGCGGTATGTAGTAGTAATTCCACAATAATACGCGGTCGAGCGCATGTGTCAGCGCAATAAGTTCTTCACGGTTTTCAGCAAAAATGATTTTGTTAACGAGCTCATCTACTACGGGATTTTTTATGCCCGACATGTTTCGTGAATCAGGGCGGTCTGCAGAGGCGGACGACCAAAAATCACGCTGCTCATTGCCCGGTGAAAGCGACTGCGCGAGCCGCACAGTGGTCATATCAAAGTTAAACTCTTCGAGCCGTGAAACATATTGGCTGGAATCGACAATGCGAATGCTGGCGTCGATGCCGAATTTACGCATATCTTGAGTGAATTGTCCTGCAATAATATTTGTTACAGGCGAACCACCTAAAATCTCGATGCTAAACGGTTCCCCGGTTTCAACATTCGTCCAAACACCATTACGCGGCTCCCATCCTGCTTCGCGCATAAGCTTTGCCGCAATGCGCTGGTTGTCCCTGTTTTTGGATCGGTCGCCGCCTACCGGATTTTCAAATGGTTCTGTAAACAGCTCTTCCGGTAATTCAGCCCGGAACTCTTCCAGAATTTCCAACTCGCGATTTTCAGGGATGCCGGAGGACTGCAATTCGCCGCCTTCGAAGAAGCTGTCGGTGCGTGTTCTCAGGCCAGAAAGCTGCAATCTGTTGATGGATTCAAAGTCAAAAAGATAAGAAAGTGCTTTGCGAACGCGCACATCTTGAAATTTGTCGCGGCGCATATTCATCGCAAAGCCCTGCATTGGCTGTGGGCTGGTTGTCGGAAATGCCCGCTTTTTTACTTCTCCGGCCTCAAATGCGGGGAAGGTGTATTCTCCCGCCCAACGCTGGGAACTGGTTTCAGAGCGAAAATCCTGAATACCACCTTTTTTGAAAGCTTCCCAAATAGGGGTGGAATCAAGAAAATAGGTGTAGTGATAGCGGTCGAAATTGTTCCGGCCCTTGTTAACGGGCAGGTTTGCGCCCCAGTAATCTTCAACCCGCTCCCAAGTAATTGAAGTACCAGGGTCAAATGATGCGATTTTATAGGCACCTGACCCTAAAGGTGGCTCCAGTGTCGGTTGTGAAATATCCCGTTGATTACCATCTTTGTCGGTGCCTTCCCACCAGTGTTGCGGCAAGACCGGCATGTCACCCAGAATATTGGGCAGTTCGCGATTGTTCTTTTCGTTAAAGGTGAATTTGATATCTGTCTCATTCAGGGCTTCTGCGGAAACAACGTTTTCATAATATTCGCGATATAGCTGATTGTATTGTTTCAAAATGCCGAATGTCCATACAACATCCTGAGGTGTGATCGGCTTTCCGTCATGCCATTTGGCTGCTTTGTTCAGACGGTAAATCGCAAAAGAGTCGTCTTCTGGATAGGTAAAGGCTTCTGCCACAAGCGGATGACTGGTTGATGGCTCATCTATAGATTGATCCCGCAAAGTGTCATAAAGCAGCCCCCCGCCAAAACCGCTTGGCGCAAAACCGGCTGCGGGGTTGCCCTTGATTATGTAGGGATTGAAGCTGTCATAAGTCCCCAACGCAGGAAGATTGATTGTCCCGCCTTTCGGGGCATCGGGATTTGCGTGATCGTAATGTGAAAAATTATCGGCATATTTGCTGGTGGTGATAAGAGAATCTGTCGTCACCCATCCGCTCGCTTCCTGTGCAAATGAAGATGATATTGGCATCGACAAGGCAAACAGTAAAACCGGTACAACACAACGCTTCATCGGTAATTCTCCCACTAGAACTCTCTAAAAGAGATTAGGCGCAAATGTGCCGATTCAAAGTAGAAAAACAAAAAAGCCCGGGAAAACCGGGCTTTTTAATCACAATTTCAGAAGATTATTCTGTTTTCTCTGCTTCTCCCTCAGCAGGTGCGGTTTCTTCGGGAGTAGCTTCTGTTGAAGTTTCCGCTGCAGGCTCGGTTGTTTCTGCCACAGGTTCGGTCTCTGTGGTTGGCTCGGCTTCTGCGGCTGGCTCGGCAGCCTCACCTTCGGGAGACGCTTCACCCTCTGCGGCGGCTTCTTCTTCTGCAGCTTCAGGAGATGGCAGGTCGAGCGGGCTTGAGCTTTGCTGGTTCATATAGGCAAGCAAGTCTGCGCGGTCCTGATCTTTTTTCAAACCGGCAAAACCCATTGCTGTGCCTTTAACCCAGTCTTTCGGCTTGTAGATGAAGCCGTTCATCTCTTCAAACGTCCACTGTTTGCCTTCACCATATGTTGCCAGGGCAGATGAATATTTAAAGCCTTCTACGCCAGCAATATCGCGTCCAAATACGCCATAAAGATGAGGGCCGATTTTGTCCGCACCGCCTTCTTCAATTGTGTGACATGCAGCGCACTTTTTAAAACCGGCTTCACCTGCGGCAAGATCGGCATTTGCAAGTAGCGCTGAAATGTCAGGTACACCGGCATCTTCTTCGCCACCTGCGGCAGGCGCACTGCCTTCTGCGGCTTCAATCGCGTAACCAAACTCTTCCGGTGTTTCGGAATGGAAAAGAGCATCACTAAGGATGCTAAGCGTCATAACCATAACTGCGGCTGCCAAAAACGCGCCTGCGTACATTGTTGTTTTCATGGATTCCATGGGTTTCGTCACCGTATATTTGAATTTGCCACAAGGCGGTTCTTTAATTTGGCCGGAAACTATGTCTTTTACGTCCGCCATGCAACACCTATAAGACGTCTTACATTGAGACTTTTTGCCACTTCTGAATATGGATGCCCATGAAACCGATCATAATCATACCTGCGCGCATGGCTTCGACCCGTTTGCCGGGCAAACCAATGGCGGATATTGCCGGAAAACCGATGATAGTTCAGGTCGCGGATCGTGCGCGGGAATCTGATTGCGGTGACGTATTGATTGCGACGGATTCACGTGAGGTTCTTCAGGCCGCCTCTGATTACGGATACAAAGCTGTGATAACGAGCGAGAAACATCAGTCCGGTTCTGACCGGATATTTGAGGCACTTACGAATCTCGGCGGTGATTTCGACGTAATTATCAATGTTCAGGGTGACCTGCCTACAATATCAAAGGCTGACATTCGGGCGGTGCTCGCACCGCTTAACGACGAACAATGCGATATTGCAACTTTGGGCGTTGAAATTACAGACACTCACGAGAAAACGAATCCTAATGTGGTCAAGATCGTTGGTTCTCCAATCGGGGAGAGTTTGCTTCGCGCATTATATTTCACGCGGGCAACAGCGCCTTATGGAGACGGACCGCTATACCACCACATAGGTCTTTATGCGTATCGGCGTGCCGCGCTTGAACGGTTTGTATCATTGAAGCCGTCAACACTTGAAAAACGTGAAAGCTTGGAGCAGTTGCGTGCGCTTGAAGATGGAATGATGATACATGCCGCCATCATTGACACGGTTCCGCTTGGCATAGATACACCGCCTGATCTAGAAAGAGCGCGCGCTATTCTTACGCAGGAAATTAGGAAATAAGAAGCATAATGACCGACCATAATAATATCATCTCGTTTCAGGGCGAAGCGGGCGCGAATTCCGATACGGCATCACGCAACATGTTTCCTGATATGACGCCGTTGCCATGTGCTACGTTTGAAGATGCTTTTAATGCTGTCGATAGTGGCGAGGCCTCGCTTGCCATGATTCCGATTGAAAACACGCTCGCGGGGCGTGTTGCTGACATTCATCACCTTCTGCCGCAATCAGGACTTCACATAATTGGTGAATATTTCCTGCCGATTCATTTCCACCTGATGGCTTTGCCAGGCACTGACATAGGCCAGATAAAGTCAGTGCACACCCATATTCACGGAATAGGGCAATGCAGAAATATTGTGCGTGAATATGGATGGAAGGCAGTTGTTGCCGGAGACACTGCCGGTGCAGCGAAAATGATTGCTGAAAAAGGCGACCCGTCCATGGCAGCACTGTCGCCTTATCTGGCTGCCGAGCTCTATGGTCTCGATATTTTGAAGCAGAACGTCGAGGATACGGATAATAATGTGACGCGGTTTGTTGTTCTTTCCAAGACACCGCATGAATATAAGCGCAAAACTCTCGATGAGTTGGTGATGACGACTTTCGTCTTCCGTGTTCGCAACATACCTGCGGCCCTATACAAAGCGATGGGCGGGTTTGCGACAAATGGTATCAACATGACCAAGCTTGAGAGCTACCAACTCGGTGGTCAGTTTACCGCAACGCAGTTCTATGCCGACATTGAAGGGCACCCTGATGATCCTAATGTTCAATTGGCTTTTGAAGAGTTAGGCTTCTTTACAGATCAGTTTGATGTGCTTGGCGTTTATCCTGCTGCTCAGTTCCGCATCGATCAGAACAGTCAGTAAATCACATATTCGTGACCGGTGTCGGGTTTGCTTTTGTCTGTGATTGCAGCCATATCGCAAAGCTTAAACACGCTCACATTCAGAGTGAATTACGACACCCTTATGCCTCCCACGGGGAATAAAATGAAAAACAACACAATGACGCGTCGCGGGTTTGTGACGGGTTCAGTAGGACTTATGGGGCTTGCAGCTGCTGGCTGTACCTCAGTAAACAGGCCGGCCTTCACAACGCTGCCAACAGCACCGGCCAAACCGGCTATTCCGCAGGAATACGCCTTGGCTTACGGCCCAAAGCCTAATGAGCAATTCCCGATCCCTGCTGTTGATTTGACCAAAGTGCCCGAGCGGTTTTGGCGCCGTGAGGTGGATTACACATCACCGCATCCGGTCGGCACAGTGATTGTTGATACATCATCATACTTTTTATACCACGTGATGCCGAATGGCCGGGCAATGCGTTATGGTGTGGGCTTGGGGCGTCAGGGCTTTACATGGTCAGGTCGCGGCATAATTCAGTGGAAACGTGCTTGGCCAAAATGGACGCCGCCGGCAGAAATGATCGGACGCCAGCCTGAGCTTGAGAAATATAGTGCTGCAAACGGGGGTATGCAGCCGGGTATCGATAACCCGCTTGGTGCGCGGGCGCTTTATATATTCCAAGGCGGAAAAGACACGCTTTACCGTTTGCATGGCTCTCCGGAGTATTGGACCATCGGCAAAGCCGTTTCCAGTGGCTGCGTTCGCTTGATGAATCAGGATGTTATTCATCTTTATGATCGGGTCAAAAACGGCTCAACGCTCATCGTCGCTTAAGAGATTTATAACAGTTGGTGCGCTTTATGGTGCATCAACTGCATTTAGCCAGTGAAGCACAAGATTGCTGGCGATAGCGCCTTTAGGCGGCATGATAAGACCTTCAGGGTGCATGCCGTTTACCATTTGCCGAACCTCTGCGCGTGAAAACCATCGGGCATCTTCCAATTCATCATCAATGACAATGGTCTGAGATGCCGCCACGCCAAAACAGCCAATCATCATTGTGTAGGGAAATGGCCAAGGCTGGCTTGCATGATATGATACACGCCCGACATCAATATTGGTTTCTTCTTTAGTTTCTCTGCGCATGGCCATTTCGATTGTTTCGCCTGGCTCCACAAAACCTGCCAAACATGAATAGACACCTTCTGCAAAATGGGGACTGCGGCCCAACAGACATTTTTCATTGTCTTTGGAAACCGTCAGCATGATCACAACGGGATCGGTTCGCGGGAAATGATCCGCGCCGCATTGAGGGCAGCTACGCTTATAGCCGCCATCGCGCATGAGGCTCGCGGTACCGCACCCTGAACAAAACGCATGGCTTTTGTGCCAGCTTAAAAGCGCACCGCCTTGCGCCAATATGCCAAGTTCTGCTTCATCAAGAAGCCCTTGAATGTAAACAGACCGGAAATCAATGGCTTCAAAGGCTTCACTTAGGGTCTCTTCTGTAAAGCCAGACGATGCAATCAACCATGGCACACCTTTTTCGTCCCAGCCAAGCAGTACAATCTTATCAGTTTCGACTTCAGCGGCCTCCAGCTCTTTTGGTTTGAAAATCGCGTTCAGGCTGGCATCGCTTTTTTTGAAGACGACCTTGCCATACGCAATAATCAGCACCTTGGCTTCCGGTTCATCGAGCGCTTCAGCGACACATGTTTCTGTGCGCCGCTCGGAAAACCGATTCAACGGGTTTCCTGAAAACGCACAATTTGCAGAATGTTCAGGGTAAGGCGCGTCAAATAGTGAAAAAGTCATAGTGGTCCGGTTTGCTTGGCTTGAATTAGCTTGCCTGTTGTAGCGCAGACGAGAAGCGTTCAATAAAAGTTCTCATCGTCTTTTCATCATATGGCACAGACTTGCCTGCTCCCCAAACAGGCCCTGGCCAGGCTATATCGCCTTCATTGCGGCCAATAATATGGATGTGGAGTTGTGGAACCATATTTCCAAGTGCGCCGATATTAATTTTCTTACATCCGGTAATGTCTTTAAGTATCTCTGATACTTGAGCAATTTCGAAGGTTAAAACGGTTTGGTCAAGAGGCGTCAGTTCATGCACTTCCGTGATGTCAAAACGGCGAGGCACCATAATAAGCCAAGGAAAGCGCGAATCATCCATCAATAAAAGCCGGCAAAGCCCGCTATCGCCGATAGCAATTGTGTCAGCACTCAATCTTGAATCCAGTTTGAAATCTGCCATTTTATTCTCCTGTCACCAAGTGTGCGGCTTTTGTATCGAGAGCAGAAGTACCCGCGCTATTTTTAATGTAGCACTATTTACGCGTTTTACGGACGATAATTGGCGAAAATCATTTCGGCGTAGTGCGGCGAAACCAATCAAAACCACGATTGATACTTGCAATTTCGTTTTGAAAGTCCGATATGAGCCTTGGAAGGTTGGCTGTGGACGTGTCACTCGCCAACCGGGTCAGGTCCGGAAGGAAGCAGCCCTAACGAATTCGACGCGGGTCACCTGTCCAGCCTTCCACCTTCCAAATTTCTTGCAGATTACTAAATTCAAGACTCGTCACTTGAGCGCATTTCGCGTTACAAAGCTGTCATGAATGATACACCTGAAAAAGCGACGCCATACCGCGTTCTTGCCCGGAAATACCGTCCCAGTGATTTCACGGGGCTGATCGGCCAAGAGCCGATGGTGCGTACACTTACCAATGCTTTTCAAACGGGCCGGATTGCACAAGCCTGGATGCTGACTGGCGTTCGTGGTGTAGGAAAGACGACAACAGCGCGTATTCTTGCGCGGGCGCTTAATTACAAAACTGATCTTATTGATCAGCCAAGCGTTGACCTTTCTACGCCGGGAGAAGATTGTCAGGCTATTATGGAAGGGCGCCATGTCGATATCATCGAAATGGATGCTGCCTCCCACACGGGCATCGATGATATCAAACAGATTATTGACGGTGTGCGTTATGCGCCGGTGTCTGCGCGTTATAAAGTCTATATCATCGACGAGATTCATATGCTGTCGGACAAAGCGTTCAACGCGCTTTTAAAGACACTGGAAGAACCGCCGCCACATGCAAAGTTCATCTTTGCGACAACTGAAATCCGCAAAGTACCAATTACAGTTCTGTCGCGTTGTCAGCGCTTTGATTTACGCAGGGTCGAAACAGCTGAAATGGTTGCGCACCTTTCTTCAATTATCGAGCAGGAAGGTGTTGAAGCAGACGAAGCGTCGCTGGCCATGGTTGCGCGGGCGTCCGAAGGATCCGTGCGTGATGCACTTTCTATTCTTGATCAGGCCATAGCGCATAGTTCAGGTAAAGTTGATGCAGGCACCGTGCGCTCGATGCTGGGCCTGGCTGATCGCACCCGCATCGTTGATCTGTTTGAGCACCTCATGGCTGGCCGCGTGACGGAAGCCTTGGCCGAATTCCGTTCTCAATATGATGTAGGCGCTGATCCGGCAGTCATACTGACAGATCTGGCAGAATTCACGCATCTGGTAACGCGCTTGCGCTTTGTACCGGGAGCGGCTGCCAATGATCCATCCTTGTCGCCGGATGAAAAAGAGCGCGGATTGGCTTTTTCTGAAAAGATAGCGGTCAGCGTACTGGCGCGTACTTGGCAGATGCTTTTGAAAGGCATACCGGAGACGCAAAGCGCGCCGCGCCCCGTTGCTGCAGCTGAAATGGTTCTCATTCGGCTGGCCCATGCCTCAACAATGCCAACGCTGGATGATGCGCTAAAAAAGCTTGATGGCGCGCCCAGCCAGAGCGCGCCGCAACCAAATGCTATGGCCGGATCAAATACATCGTCAGGCGGCAGTTCCATGGCGCACGCCGTCGGACAAAACAGCGCGCCATCCAACATGGATGGCGTAACAGCCGGTCAGACTTCCGCTTCGCCGGTTCGCATGGTGGCCAATAATCCGCAGCCGGAACAAAAACAGCAAACAGAACCGGCGTCTCATGCCATTCCCGTGAACTCGCTGGAAGACATTGATGCGTTGGCGGAAAAAAATCGCGATCCTTTAATGAAGGTGAATATCCGCAAATGCGTTCGCCTTGTTTCGATTGCGCCGGGCAATTTATCAATCACACTGACAGAGGATGCACCTAAGTCACTTGCAGGCGATCTTGGTCGTAAACTGACAGAATGGACAGGCACACGATGGATCGTTTCTGTCAGCCGAGAAGAAGAAGGCGGTAAGACGCTGGAAGAGGTTTCGGACAGTAAGCGCAATGCGATGCTGGTTGATGCCTCACGTGATCCGGAGATAGCAGGCATCCTTGCCGCATTTCCCGGCGCAAAAATTATTGATGTACGCCTTGGCGCTGACGCATTGGATGACGATATAATACTCGACGACGGCGGATCATTTGAAGACGACGTTCCGATTGATCCCGACGATATTGCTGATTTTTAAATAAAGGAATTTTCAAATGAAAGATTTGATGGGCCTGATGAGCAAGGCCAAAGAAATGCAACAGAAAATGGCTGACATGCAGAGCGAAATGGAAACATTAACTGCAGACGGCACTGCTGGCGGCGGTGTTGTTACTGTCGCTATGTCGGGCAAAGGACAGTTGACCGCAATCAAAATTGATCCTTCCGTTTTCGCGGATCATGATGCTGAAATCTTGGAAGATCTGATCATTGCAGCCCATAGCGACGCCAAGGGCAAAATTGAAGCCATTATGGCTGAAAAGACGCAGGAAATGACTGCCGGATTGCCTATCCCGCCGGGCATGAAATTACCGTTCTGATATTGATCGTTTCTAGATTTCGGGCTCTGGGGCTCGCGACGCTGTTGCTGGTTGAAGGTTCGGTTGCATTGGCGCAGGACCTGCCAATTCCGAGCGCCCGTCCGCAAGACAAAGATATTGTGCAGGACGATGCGGGCGCTGCTTCGCAGCCAAATAAGGCTGAAGCCAGTATAAAGCCATTGCGCGATTTTGCTTGCGAAAGGCGTTTGGCTGATCAGGGCGTGAAATTCCGTGTGTTACCTGCTGAAGACGGCGAGGGGGCCTGCGGTGTTGCCTATCCGATTGATGTTGATGAACTGCCCGGAAATGTAGCTGTAAAACCGGACACTGCCCTGAATTGCAGCGTGGTGGAAGCGCTTGCCGGCTGGGTGGATAAGTCGGTTATTCCGGCAATAAGCGCATGGGATAAGGAAAAAACTTTTTCAACGGTTCGTCACGCTTCAACTTATGTTTGCCGCGGAAGAAACAATCAAAAAAACGCTAAATTGTCTGAACATGCAAAAGGCAACGCCATTGATATTGCAAGTTTTGAATTCACGGATGGTAGCAGCATAAAAATCGAACCGCGTGACCGCAAAGGCTCAGATGAGGAAGCCTTTCAAAAGGCGGTTCGCTTTGGTGCCTGTCTGCATTTCACAACGGTTTTAGGGCCGGGCAGCGATGCCTATCATGACGATCATCTGCATTTGGATGTAGCTGAACGGCGCGGAGGGTATCGTCTATGCGCTTTCCCTGACTAAGTCAGGCGATGGCACGGCGTTTGAAAACACGGCCGTCGACGCATACCAGTCCCGCAATAATCAGCGCGAGGCCCGCTAAATGTCTTGGCAACAATATCTCGCCCAAGAAAACGATACCGAGAAAGATCGCACTGACCGGCACTAAAAATGTCACGAGTGAAAGATTTGTCGCACCGGCTCCGTCCAAGATTTTGAAAAACAGAATATAGGCAAAAGCGGTTGAGATCAGCCCAAGTGCCAAAAGTGCAAATATGCTTTGTAGTGATGGTGCTGCAAGTGTCCAAGGTTGATCAAATAGCAGCATGAGCGGAAACATGATGACGGTGGATGCTGTAACCTGGCCCGTTGCAACGGCATAGGGACTAACAGCCATTCGTTTGAAGCGTCGCCCGAAAACACCGGCAAAACCATAGGAAATTGCCGCGCCGATACAGGCAAATTGCGCAAGGGCCGTTATCATTCCGTCAGCGATTGCACCGCCGCCGATCATTACTGCAACGCCGATAAAGCCTATGATGACGCCGGTGATACGTGACGGGCTTAATTTTTCATCTGCTGTCAGCGCATGGGCAATCATCACAGTAAATAATGGCGTTGTCGCATTCAGAATTGAGGCAACACCCGATGCAATCTGCGTTTGTCCCCACACAATCAGCGAGAAGGGAATGACATTATTGATCAGCCCCATAGCAAAGAAAGCGGCCCATATAGTGCCGTTCCAAGGCATTTTTCGGCCGGTTACAATCATGAAAAAATGCAAAGCCAGCGCTGCGATAAGCACACGAAAAAAGACGATCGTCTTTGGCGGAAGGTCTTGAACAATCACGCCGGTAAAGAAGAACGAACCGCCGAAAATAACCGACAGGCCGATAAGCATGAACCATTCAACGGTGGTCATGGATGTATTGATGGCTGGTTTGGACATAGGCTCTCACTTTGCTGCCAAAGCAATAGTTGCAATTGTCTAAGCGAGCCACCCGAAATATGCACACAAAAATTCATATCTCTTTCAAAGTTCTGTTTCGCGCTTTAAATCTAATGCATGTCAACAAAACGAATCGCCGGTGCGGAAATTGAGAAACTGATCCAGTTGCTGGCAAAAGTGCCAGGGCTTGGACCGCGTTCGGCTCGGCGCGCGGCTCTGCATATGATCAAGAAAAAAGATCAGCTCTTAACACCGCTTGCGGGCGCAATGGCCGATGCGGCTGAAAAAGTCCAGATTTGTAGCGTATGCGCCAATGTTGACACGCAAAATCCCTGCTCAATCTGCACGGACCCGCGCCGTGACAGTACAACGATTATCGTTGTCGAAGATGTTGCTGATCTTTGGGCTTTGGAGCGCGCGTCTGAAATGAGCGTGAGTTATCACATTCTTGGCGGCACGCTTTCTCCGCTTGATGGCGTCGGGCCGGATGACTTAAATATAAAAACACTTGTGGATCGCGTGGTTGGCGGAGAGGTCAAGGAGTTGATTCTGGCTGTTAATGCAACGGTCGAAGGGCAAACAACAGCGCATTATATTACGTCCCAGCTTGAAGATTTGAATGTAAAGATTACACGCTTAGCGCATGGTGTGCCCGTGGGCGGCGAACTTGACTATCTTGATGAGGGAACTTTATCTGCGGCACTTAGAAGCCGCACAAATTTTTAGGCAGTTCATCGCCTTGCCTTGATCGCACCTGAATCCATTGCCTAAGCTGCCAATTGTGATTCTTGAGAGAGGGTATTTAAATGCTGCGCTTGACGACTGTTTTGTTGACATTGCTTGTACCGACATTCGCTTTTGCTCAAGGTGGCTTGGATGCACAATACCGCACCTTTCTTGAAACGAAAATGTGGCCGAAAGCCAAGGCTGCCGGTGTATCGCGCACTACGTTCGACAATGCTCTGGCCGGTAAAAAACTCAATCAAAAAATCCCCGGACTTGTAACACCGGGAACAAGCGGCACCCCTAAGAAAATAAGACAGGCCGAGTTCTCGCAACCTTCCAATTATTTCAATGAGCGTAATCTGGGGTCAATTGTTGCCACCGGCAGAAACCTGCTGAAGCAAAACGCGACGGTCATTAAGTCGATCGAGCGAAAATACGGTGTTCCGGGGCGTTTTTTAATTGCCATTTGGGGAAGAGAATCCGGATTTGGCCGCGTTGCCATTCCGCATGATGCATTCGAGGTTCTGAGTACAAAGGCATTTATGTCCACCCGTCCTGAACTTTTTCAGGGAGAGCTGATCGCGGGTCTGCAAATGGTGGAACGTGGCTTGGCGTCGCCCTCTCAAATGAAATCATCCTGGGCCGGTGCTTTAGGCCAACCACAGTTCTTGCCTTCTTCCTATTTGAAATATGCCGTTGATATGGATGGAAACGGCAAGCCGGATATCTGGAATTCGACGGTCGATACACTCGGTTCAATCGGCGCGTATCTTAATAAGTTTGGATGGCAGGAAGGCAGGGACTGGGGCTTTGAAGTCATACTCCCGAACAATATTTCCTGCGCTCAGGAAGGCCCGGATAATCGCAAAACATTCGCGGAATGGGCACGGCTTGGCGTGAAACGTGTTAACGGAAAGCCGTTTCCAAAGATTGAAATGAACAAGCTTGGTTCGATATTGATGCCGGCGGGCCGCTCTGGCCCTGCCTTTATTGTCACGCCAAATTTTTATGTTTTCAAGGAATATAACGAGAGCGATCTTTATGCGCTTTTTGTCGGCCATGCAGGCGATCGTATTCAATATGGCGGCTCACCATTTAAAGCAGGTTGGCGCAAAACGGATTCCATGTTGCGTTCTGACATTGCATCGATGCAGCGCAACCTTGAAAAAATGGGAATGGATGTTGGCGGTGCCGACGGCCTGCCGGGGTTCAAGACACGACGTTCGATTGGTGACTGGGAATCAGCGCATCAGCGTCAGCCGACATGCTTTCCCAGTAACGAGCTTATTCGAGCAATCAAATAGGCGGGACAGATAAGTTTAGACAGATGTTTCCGCAAATCTATTGGCCCGCAGCAGTACAATCAGGCCGCATGAGCCGGAAATAATAAGACATATGGAGAGCGCCAAGGGCGTTCCATCGTGAAGCTGGGACATGAGAGCAGCGAGCGCAAAGGCTATCAAGCTGGAAAGCGAGCTAATGACACTTGCACCAAGACCAGCAACGCGGCCCAGATAAACCATTGCCATCGCGTTGATGTTTCCGAAAACAGTGCCAATGCAGGCAAACGTAATCGCCATGGCGCTGACGAAAACAATAAATGGCGGCTGCGTGCCTAATGCTTGTGTCAGCGTGAAAAGAGCAACGCCGGATAAGCCAAGACCTGTTAGCGCAACACCCACCAGAAAAGTCATTGGCTTGCGTATGACGAGATAGCTGTTGAGAAGTGAGGATAGCCCGACGCACAGCGAAAATGCGGCGACCCAATAAACAAAACTGTCTGCGCGTTGGTATGTTGTCGCAAAGATAGATTGTGCCACGGACAGGAATGTAAGCTGCGCGCCGAAAACCAGCCCTGCGATAGTGGTGTATGATAAGACACGCACGTTCTTCAAAATGAGTTTGATGTTTTTGAAAATTTCACGGAGCAGAAGGGGATTACGTGCAGCGCGTGGCCATGTTTCCTTATGACGCAACAACAGCCAGCAACCAGCTAAAATGGCTAATATGACATAGAAGTAGAATATAGAGCGCCAGCCAAAAGCGTTGCCCAGCCATTGACCTAATATGGGCGCAAGCATCGTCAGGCCAATAAGCAGAAAGAACACCATGGACATGATGCGTGCCATTTGCGCCCCTTGAAACTGATCGCGGATTAAAGCGCGGGTTGCAATTTTGGGGCCGGACACGCCAATGCCTTGAATGGCACGGCCAATAAGTAGCCAAGTTAGGCTGCTGGCTGTCAGTGCGATAATTGTGCCGATGAGAAAAACACCAAGTCCAATCATAAGTGCCGGTTTGCGTCCAAGCGCATCGGCCAGAGGGCCAAAGAGAATCTCACCAAAAATCATACCGAATATGACAACGGAAATAACAAAATATACCTGATTGCTATCCGGACTTGAATATGCCTGAGCAATCTGCGGAAGCAATGGCAGCAGCATATCAAGAGAAAGCGCTGTGATTGAAATCAGAAGGGCATAGAGTGCGACACGTTCAACCTTTGTCATTCAAATCCGCTTTCGGTTTTGTTCAATCAAGTGTGACACCAAATGCCCAGCCAACACAGGCTGTAATCGCCATTGCAATCGTACCCCAAATCAAAACGCGAATTGCTGCTGGAACAATTGGCGCGCCGCCAAGCTTTGCTCCCAATGCGCCCAGCATGATGAGAGCGGCAATCGTTGTGATAAGAACGGTCATTATGATCGCGTCTGAAGGGGCGAAAAAAGCAGCTAACAGCGGTAATGCAGCAGCCATGGAGAAGGTGAAAGCCGAGGCGAAGGCCGCCTGTAGCGGGTTTGCGGACTGGTGCTCTGAAAGGCCGAGTTCGTCACGAATGTGAGCCCGTAAGGGATCATCTTCTGTTAATTCATGGGCGACCTGCTCGGCGGTTTCACGTTTTAAACCGCGTAGCTCATAAATCGCGGCAAGTTCATCAAACTCTTCTTTGTGGTTTTCCTTTAATGCTGCGGCCTCGCGTTTAATGTCCGCCTTTTCGATGTCGGCTTGCGAGGATACGGACACATATTCACCCGATGCCATCGACATTGCGCCGGCCACCAATCCTGCAAGTCCTGCGATCAGAATAGACGTTTGATCTGAGCTTGCTGCAGCTACACCAACGATGAGCGAGGATATGGAAACAATGCCGTCATTGGCGCCAAGAACCGCTGCGCGAAGCCACCCACTGCGCGAAATGTAATGAGGATCATCGGGATGGGCTGATGGAAAATCCGGAGACATAGCGGTTACTTAGTCCAAGTAGTGACGAAGAGTGTAAATTAATCGTCGCCTTCAATCACACGCAGGCGCAGTTGCCCAGTTTTACTTTGAGCGGATTTCTCATCGCTCTTGTCATCTAAAGAGGCCGATTTGAATTCCAGACCTTCTATCCGTTGACCGCGCTTTGTCAGCTTGCCCGTCGATACCAGAATGTCGTCAATGTCTTTGTTCGCCTGCCCAAAATGAGTTTGCAATTTACGCACACGGTCATCAAGACGGCCCAAATCTTCCATCAGGCGCATGACTTCGGTTTGAATTAAATGGGCTTGCTCGCGCATACGCGCATCTTTCAAAAGTGCCTGAATAACTTGAATGGAAAGCATCAGGAGTGACGGTGAAACAATCACAATACGTGCCTTATGTGCTTTTTGGACGATTGCCTCGTGATGCTCGTGAATATCAGCGAATATGCTTTCAGATGGCACGAACAGGAATGCCGTGTCCTGTGTCTCTCCGGCAATCAGATATTTGCTTGATATCGCTTTAATATGCACATCCATCGCGTTACGAAACTGGCGTGAATGATGGTCAATGGTTGCACTGTCCTCCGCATTGCGGATGGCGTTCCAACTTTCTAAAGGAAATTTAGCGTCGATAACCAGATCAGGTGCATCATTTGGCATTCGAACGGTGCAATCAGGGCGGTTGCCGTTTGAAAGCGTTGCCTGAAATTCATAAGCGCCCAGCGGCAGACCATCAGCAATAATCGTCTCCATACGGCTTTGGCCAAATGCACCGCGTGTCTGCTTGTTGGAAAGAATTGATTGAAGTTCAACCACATTGCCCGCAAGCTGGCTGATATTATCTTGCGCCTTGTCGATAACGGCCAGTCTTTCCTGCAGCTTGCTTAAATTCTCATGCGTGGATTTTTGCTGTTCGCTCATCGATGCGCCGATGCGTGATGTCATGGATTCAAGCCGCGCGTTGATAGACTCATTGAGTTCGCTCTGGCGGGAGCCGAAAACCTCGGCAATAGTCGAAAGACGCCCCTGCATTTCTGCCTGGCTTTTCAAGATGTCTGCGACACGTGCTTCTGCCTCTTCCGCGCGAAGACGGGATGCTTCTGTTTCACCTTGGCGGATTTTTGACGCTTGGCGGATCGCAAAAATCAGGAACAGCATTAACACAGCCAGAAGGCAGGTGGCGGTAACGGCTATCAGCCCGTATGCCACCGGCATATTGCCTATCATGAAGGCTGTCTGTTCAAATATATCTGTAATTTCCATGTTCCCAGCTTATGTGATTCGCACGACATGGTAATCTCTATAGACGAACAGGTGGTTCACTCGTTATTGACGTTTCAAGCGCGAAACTTTAACTGGAAGTCCATGTCCATATTACCGCTTGTTATTATACCTGATCCTATATTGCGCCAGAAGTCCAAATTGGTGGAGCGCGTCGATGACGATGTGCGCAAATTTGCCGACGATATGCTGGAAACAATGTATGATGCGCCGGGCGTTGGCCTTGCTGCTATTCAGGTTGGAGAAGCGCGCCGGATGCTTGTCGTCGATGTCAGCGATAAAGATGATGAACCCAAGCCGCAGGTTTTTATCAATCCGACAATCGTCAAATCATCGGATACGCCGAATGTTTATGAAGAAGGCTGTCTTTCTATCCCGGATGTATATGCGGAAGTTGAGCGTCCTGCCGAAGTGACAGTTGAGTATATCAACCTTGCGGGTGAGAAGCAGTTGGTTGAGGCCGATGGCATTCTGGCAACTGTTTTACAGCATGAGATAGATCATCTGGATGGTATGTTGTTTATCGATCATTTATCCAAACTGAAGCGTGAAATGGTAATCCGCAAGTTTAAAAAACTGTCCAAACAGCGCGAAGCGAAACTCTAAAAAGCGGAAGTGCGCGTTATGCGAATTATCTTTATGGGTACGCCGGACTTTTCTGTTCCGACGCTGATGGCTTTGATTGAGCATGGCCATGAAATTGTCGCCTGCTATTCACAGCCGCCGCGCCCCGCTGGCCGCCGTGGACTTGAGCTAAAAAAAACACCCGTTCATGAAGCGGCTGAAAAGCTTGGCATCGAAGTGCGGACACCGACCTCATTAAAGAGTGACGAGCAGGCGCAGGCATTTGCAGATCTGGATGCCGATGTGGCCGTTGTTGTTGCTTACGGGCTGCTTTTGCCGGAAGCTATTTTGTCCGGCACCAAGCACGGCTGTTATAACGGCCATGCCTCGCTGTTGCCGCGCTGGCGCGGTGCCGCGCCTATCCAGCGTGCGATTATGGCTGGCGACAGCCATACAGGCATGATGATTATGAAAATGGATAAAGGGCTTGATACCGGTGATATTGCCATGGGCGAGCGTGTTGCCATTGGTGAGAATGTCACCGCCGGTGAACTGCATGATACGCTTTCTATTTTGGGCGCTGATCTCATGGCGCGGGCGATGGCAGCGCTTGAGCGCGATAGTTTGCAATTGCAAGAACAGCCAAAAGAAGGCGTAGAATACGCTGCCAAGATCGACAAAACAGAAGCACGCGTTGATTTTTCACTCGACGCGAAAACGACCCATAATCGCATACGCGGATTGGCGCCATTTCCAGGCGCTTGGTGTGAAATGAATATTGGCGGCAAATGGGAACGTGTGAAGCTCTTGCGTAGCTTGGTCGATCAAGCGGCAACTTTCAACAAGGCTGAAATGTCACCGGACGATCGCGGTCTTGTCGTCGGCTGTTCATCTGGGGCGGTTGTGATAACGCGCCTGCAAAAAGCCGGGTCAAAAGCAATGTCAGCCGAAGAGTTTTTGCGCGGCGCTCCGGTTGAAGGCGTGCGTTAAATGCCGCGTTATAAACTCACCGTTGAATATGATGGCACGCCTTATGTAGGCTGGCAGCGCCAGAAAAACGGGCGCGGTGTTCAAACGGCAATCGAAGAAGCGATTGCACGGTTCTGTCAGGAAGATATTACAATGCAGGTTGCGGGGCGCACGGATGCAGGTGTTCACGGCCTTGGTCAGGTTTGCCATGCTGATCTGACGAAAGACTGGCCGGAAAAAACAGTGCGGGATGCTATCAATTCCTATTTGCTGCAGAACGGTGAGCCGGTTTCCATTATGTCGGCTGAAAAAGTGACTGAGGAATTTCACGCACGGTTCTCAGCAAAAGCAAGGCATTACCGCTACCGGATTATCAATCAGGAAACACCCGTTGCCCTTGCACGCAATCGCGGGTGGTGGGTACGGCGCCACCTTGATGAAAAGGCGATGCATGATGCCGCGCAAAATCTGCTCGGTACGCATGATTTTACAACCTTCAGAGCAGCGCAGTGTCAGGCGCAATCGCCGGTCAAGACGCTGGATAAACTGGATGTCGCGCGGCAAGGAAGTGACATTTTCTTTGAGGTTTATGCGCGTAGCTTTTTACACAATCAGGTGCGTTCCATGGTCGGCGCGCTAAAACTGGTTGGCGAAAGTAAATGGTCGTCCGATGATTTGGTCGCGGCGCTTGAGGCTAAAGACCACCAACGCTGCGGAGCGCTAGCACCATCATGCGGTCTTTATCTTACACAGGTTGATTACGATTGAGACAAGGTTGGAATGTGAAGGCCAAGCAAGCTCTCGACATTATACACCAGCGTATAGACCACAATGATCTCGGCGATAATAAACGCTACAGCAAATCCGGCTGAAGCGTTAAGGCCGACCTTGACCACTTGGGTCAGAAAGATAATGGACGCAATCAGAACTGCGAACATCAGAAAGCCTATAACGATCGAGATGGCTTCTGTTTTTGGTAATAAAAACGAGATGAATATTACCGCTGCAAACACATAGTAAAGGACTAAATACGACCAATTCAACGCTATAACCAGATGCGAATAGCGGGACTTGCGGTTAAGCAGGTGTAGAATGAACGGATAGAACGCGAACGGCAATACCCAGGACACAAGATCAAGCGGTATTCTGCGCATAAAGATTTGCCACATCTGCAAATCAGACCCGTGCGAGAGAAGTTCCTGAGCACTTTCCACCCACATGAAAAAGAGTGCGGGCAGTGAAAGTAAAATGGCATTGAACGACCGCCAGAAGCCATCTGTTGAAATATCCATTTCATCAAGCGCACTTGCGTCACCGCGCATGATGCGAAGCACGCGTTCAATATGATAAAAGGCGTAATCCAGACTGACCATTATTTAGCCTTGTCAGCAGCGGCGGCAAACCAGTCACCTATAAACTGCTCATATATGCGCGTTAAGGTCTCCAGATCATCAAGCGCTACGCATTCGTCGACTTTATGCATTGTCTGACCTACCAGCCCGAACTCGATTACCGGGCAATAATCTTTGATAAAGCGTGCATCAGATGTGCCGCCGGTTGTTGATTGTTCAGGGAAACGGCCGGTAACGGCTTCAACGCTTTTACCCAATGTGTCGATGAGCGCGTCATCGCGCGTCAGGAAAACATGGCTCGGCTGCTCACGCCATTCGATTTCGAAAACGCTGTCATTGGATTTTGTCGGGCGCAGTTTTCTGTCCTTAGCGGCTTTGTCCAGACGACGATTAATTTCGGCTTTGAGCGTCTCAACACTCCAAGTGTCGTTAAACCGTATATTAAAGACAGCACTTGCCTTGGCCGGTATGACATTGACCGCACCGCCAACAATATCCAGAATGTTGACTTCAAGATTACTTGGCTGAAAATTATCCGTGCCTTCATCAAAGGCCGGATGAAGAAGTGCATCAAGCATGGCAACGAGGCTACGGGTCGGATTGTCTGCCAGATGCGGATAGGCAGTATGCCCCTGAATACCGTTGACAACCAAAGTGCCTGACAGTGAGCCGCGACGGCCGATTTTCATCATATCGCCCATGGCATCGGGATTCGTTGGCTCTCCTAATATACAGCCGTCCCACGTTTCGCCTTTCGATGCAGCCCATTCGAGAAGCTTTTTTGACCCGTTGATTGCCGGGCCTTCTTCATCGCCGGTAATCAAAAAAGAAATTGAGCCTGAAGGTTTTCCGTTTTCTTCAATATATCGAGCAAGTGCGGCCACAAAACACGCAATCCCTCCTTTCATGTCGACAGCACCGCGGCCATACATCATGCCGTCTTTTATAGCTGCACTGAAGGGCGGGTGGGTCCATGCGGCTTCATCGCCAACCGGCACAACATCTGTGTGGCCGGCAAACATTAGATGCGGGCCATTGCCTGAGAGACGCGCATAGAGATTTTCAACGTTAGGTGTGTCTTGATCGCTAAACACGGGACGTTCAACCGAAAAACCCATCGGTGAAAGCATATCGGTCAATGCGGATAAAGCGCCGCCCTCGTCAGGCGTAACGGACGGGCATTGAATAAGCGTTGCAAGAACGGCGGCTGGATCGGTCGTGTTTTGGGTCATGCGATGGATGTAAAGGCGCGGGGAATGTGCGTCAATCGCAAGATTTCAATTGCGCGGAAATGGCACTGGTCCATGCTTGTTTGTTTCCTGTCTGGACGGTGCGACAGCAAGGAACAACCATGCAAAAAAGGCGATTCCCGGAATGAGCAGCGTCACACCCAATATGGGCGGTAAACTCAAGTCGTGAAGGCGTTTAATCGCCAAAGCCAATAGAGAAAAAGCCATAACGACCCATGAGGCCATCAAAAGCAAACCAAACAGGGCCGCACTTGCATGATTGCTATCATCTGAATTGCCGTCACCAAATAGGGAAACAGTGAAGCTCAGCAAAGCCAGTTGTACCAGGATCAGGAATAACGCTGCCAGCAGGAACGACTTGCGTCCGATACGACCACGAAAACTGAAAAGCAGCCATTTAACGGAAAGTGGATGATCGCTGTTGTTCATGGCGGAGCCCAAATTCTATGTAGTCAATACTTCATTATCGAACACGGTAGCTTTTTTTGCCCCCGGCCCCAAGAATAAACTGACCTGTCCCATAAGTATCAATAATGCGGCCAGACCAATTGATACCCACCGGATCATATCTTCACTGGACCAGCTTGTTTGCGCTATTATCGCTTTCACATCTTCGGCAAATGTTTCAGGATTAATAAGCGGAGCCTCGCCCAACGCTTGTTGTGCACCGAACAGAATTCCGGTGGGCAGGACATAGTATAAAAGAAATCCAATTAAGGGATGACGGCCGCGATCTTTAAAGCGTCTTGTTGTTCCTGCTAAATAGATGATCGCAGGAACAACGGAAATTGTCGTCGTAATAATACTGGCGAATTTCCAATCTCCCATTCTTTGTTGAACAGCGAAAACGGCAACTGCGGCGAGTATCACGCAGATGATGTTGATCGCGTATTGAATACGCTTCATGCGCCCAACAAAAGAAAAGAGAAGGTCACCCATTTTGATCAGTCCCTTAAAAGTTCATTGATGCCTGTTTTGGAACGAGTTTTCTCATCCACAGTCTTAACGATCACAGCACAGTAAAGGCTTGGGCCCGGCTCACCGTTCGGCATGTCTTTGCCTGGCATTGTGCCGGCGACGACAACTGAATATGGCGGCACTTCACCATAGGAAATTCCACCGGTAGCCCGGTTCACGATCTTGGTTGACTGGCCAATATAAACACCCATGCCAAGCACAGAGCCTTCGCGTATGATACAGCCTTCGACAACTTCGGAGCGTGCGCCGATAAAACAATTATCTTCAATGATTGTCGGGCCGGCTTGAAGCGGTTCCAACACGCCGCCGATACCAACACCGCCTGAAAGGTGAACATTCTTGCCGATTTGCGCACACGAGCCAACCGTTGCCCAACCATCGACCATTGAACCCTCGTCAACATAGGCGCCAAGGTTCACAAAAGACGGCATAAGAACAACGTTTTTGCCCACAAAAGAGCCGCGGCGAACGATAGAGCCGGGAACGGCGCGGAAGCCTGCCGCACGGAACTGGTTGTCGCCCCATCCTTCAAACTTGGACGGCACTTTATCCCACCATGTTGATTGACCATTGCCACCCATAATGACTTCCATGTCATTTAAGCGAAAGGAAAGAAGCACAGCTTTTTTTAGCCACTGATGCACATTCCAGTTGCCATCTTCGCCGCGTGATGCAACGCGGGCTTGTCCGCTATCCAGCAGGTTCATCGCTTTGTTGACGGCATCGCGAATGTCACCTTGTGTGTTTACATTGACTTCGTCGCGCGCATCAAATGCGGCTTCAATGGTTTTTTCCAAGGCGCTGTGTTCTGAATCGGACATTGTAACTTCCATTTTACTTTTCACGTGCATGTGAGCTGTTAAGGTTTTAAAGGGCAAGCTGAGCAAGCCTTAAAAAACAAGATGGGCGATTGGTATTCAATGCGTCGTTGAAAATCAACGAAAACGAGCACTGGATATTCGAAACAGGGGTAATAATGGTGATTAAGCGCAAAGATAATGTCTGGGATCCGATTACGGGCTCACATGTGGACCGTCTTCGGGCAAAAGAAGTGCCGGATACGCCGCAGACGCGTTCTCCTGCTTATCGCCTTGCGTTTGATGATGCAGAGTTTTTGTGCCGTGAAGAGTTGCGTCCGGTCCGCCTTCAGTTGGAATTGTTGAAACCCGAAATGGTTCTGGAAGAGGCAGGCATCAAATCGACAGTGGTTATGTTCGGCGGAGCACGTATTCCGGAGCCAGGCGGTGCTGCATGGGCTGCCAAAAACGAAATCCAGAAAAAAAATCTGGAAGCAAATGCGGAATATTACGACGAGGCACGCAGTTTCGCGCGCCTTTGTTCTGAGCATTCAGCAACGACAGATTACAGTGAAATGGTTGTCGTTACCGGCGGCGGGCCGGGCGTTATGGAAGCGGGGAACCGCGGTGCACATGACGTTGGTGCACCGTCTATCGGTTTGAATATTGTGTTGCCGCACGAACAGGCACCCAACGAATATGTGACGCCTGAACTCAGCCTTAATTTCCATTATTTTGCGATTCGCAAAATGCACTTCCTTTTACGTGCAAAAGCAATAACCGTCTTTCCTGGCGGGTTCGGCACAATGGACGAAATGTTTGAAGCGCTGACATTGATCCAAACCGGCCGAATGGAAAAAGTACCTTTTATTCTTTTTGGCAAGTCGTTCTGGGATAGCGCGATCAATCTGCAGTTCCTGGCCGAGCAGGGAACTATTTCTCCCGATGACCCGGATCTTTTTCATGTTGTCGATACGGCTGAAGAGGCATGGAGCATAATTGCAAAATATTACGAACTTGAGAGCGAAGTGGAACCTTCAACTTAGTTGGCCGTTTCTGTTTTTAAAGGAGTGAATTATGTCATCCGAAAAGATTAGTCAGCAACAGTCAGAAGTATCAGAAACGTATGACGAGCTCATACCTTCGCATCAAAAACGTGATGTTCGGGCAGAAAGACGCCGTTCCGAGGAAGGTAATGATACCAAGCGCAATCTCGTTGATAAGTCGCCCGAGAAGCATAAAGCCAACAAAGTCAAAGGCCATGGATTGGTTGATATCAGTGAACGTTCTAAACGGGCACGTAGCAGCGGATAATCCTCCGTCAGCCAATTTCGACCAGAATAGCACCCCGCTTTTCTGGTCGGCCTCACCTACCGCGTGATTGCGGTCAGAAACTGTGTGAGATCGTCCGTTGAATAATCAACGTAATCTGTGGCGCCATCATGCTCCCAATGCTCAGAGAATGTTGGCTCGAAATTATTGGGAACAATGAGAATGGTTTTCATGCCCATCTCTTTCGGCACTTCTAGGTTCCTTGCAAGATCTTCAAACATCGCCGCTTTTTGCGTATCCACGCGGTGAAGAGCTTTGAATTTATCATAAGTTTCGCGCGCCGGCTTTGGCACGAGATTAGCTGCAACCACATCAAATATTTCATCAAAATGATCAAGTATTCCAAGCTGCCTTGCCGTATTTTCAGCATGTTTGGTATCACCATTGGTGAAAATCAACTTGCGGCCCGGCAGTGCTTTTATGGCTTCTCCAAGGGCAGGGTTTGGATCAAGCCATGAATAATCTATGTCATGGACATAATTGAGAAACTCATCGGCTGAAACTTGGTAATTTGCCATAAGGCCGCGCAGGGTGGTGCCATATTCAAGATAATATTTTTTTTGCAGTGCGCGCGCTTCATCCTTCGGCAGTTGCAGGATGTTTGAAACATACTCTGTCATCTTCACATCGATCTGTGAAAACAGATTCGTGTGGTGCGGGTAGAGCGTATTATCAAGATCAAAAACCCACTCGGTAATGTGGGCAAAATCTTCAGGGCTTGCGGTTTTCGTTGTCTTTATCATTCCTCCTATATGGCACGGTAATGGCAAAATGCCATGCGCCTATTGCCAAATTTTTATGTGCCATCAATAAGCAGCCATGGAAATTTGGATTCTCATTACCATCGCCGCTGCCTTTGTGCAGAATATCCGGTCCGGCTTGCAAAAACATCTGCGTGAGCAAATGGGTACAGCCGGCGCAACTTTTGTACGCTTTGGTTTCGGTGTCCCCTTCGCCATGGCTTTTCTGGGCTTTGCGTTGCTTGCGACAGACAGTGAGTTACCAGTCATTGAAAGTGACTTTTGGGGCTGGATCATTGTTGCTGCTTTGGCGCAAATTGGGGCACAAGCTTTGCTCATCATGCTTTTCACGATGAGAAACTTTGCCGTCGGTTCAGCTTACATTCGTGTGGAGCCGGTGCTCGCGGCAATATTTGGCTTTGTATTGCTATTTGAAACGCCGACATTGCCGCTGGTCACTGCTGTTTTTGTTTCAGTTGTCGGCGTTATGATGATCACAATGGCCCATGCCCATGTTGGCATTTGGTCGCTTGCCTCTGCTGTCACCAAGCGAGAAGCGCAAGTCGGATTGGCGTCTGCGGCGATGTTTGGGCTCGCAGCGGTCTCGTTTCGGGGAGCTTCCCTTTCACTTGGCGGTCCTAATTTTCTTGTTCAGGGAGGCGTGACACTTTGCATCGCGATTACACTTCAAGCGGCGATCATGGCTTCATGGATTGCGATCAAAGACCCTGCTGATTTCAAACGAATTGCAATTAAGTGGAAAACCAGCCTCATGGTTGGTTTTGTAGGAGCACTGGCGTCCTTTGGCTGGTTTACTGCCATGACGCTTGAACAGGCTGCTGCGGTAAAAGCTGTTGCGCAGATAGAAATGCTGTTCGCATTTGCGACATCTTATTTTGTGTTTAAAGAACGCATGAACAAGCGTGAAATTATCGGGTGTTTGCTGATCGTGTGCGGCGTACTCGTGCTTGCGCTGATGAGTTAACCGGCAAATGCTCTAGTTAGGGCTATTTTGAAAATACTAGAAAATATCATTACAGATCGCGGTTCTAAATATGCAGTTTCTGGCGGAAAATGCCGGTCTGCTGATGAGGCAAAGGATTTTATCGCTCAGTTAAAGCGAAACAAGAAATTCGCGAAAGCAACGCATAATAGCTGGGGGCTGATTTGCGATGACGGGCCTGTGAAAAATGATGATGGTGAAAGCGGTGCAGGCATGGTTATTTTACGCATGCTGGAGCGTGAGGAAGTGCATAACCACATCATTGTCGTGACCCGTTGGTATGGCGGAAAGCACCTCGGCGGAGACCGCTTCCGGCATGTGCAGGATGCTGTACGTCAATATCTAATGGCTAAATCCGAGTAAGAAACTTTACGGCACAATGAGCGTACCGGCGCCATGCTCGGTAAATAGCTCTAAAAGAACGGCATGGGGAACTTTGCCGTTTAATATCACCACACCCTCAACACCTTCTTTAATGGCGTGGATACAGTTCTCAATCTTCGGGATCATGCCGCCGGTTGCCGTACCATCCTTGATGAGGGTTTCAGCTTCGCTGACGGTAAGCTCTTTTATCAGCTTGCCCTGTTTGTCTAGAACACCAGGAACATCGGTCAGGAACAGGAGCCGTTTGGCGTGTGCTGAACCGGCTATAGCCCCGGCAAAAGTATCGGCGTTGATATTATATGTGTTGCCGTCGCGGCCGGGCGCTACAGGTGCAATGACAGGGATCATTTCTGACTTGGCAAGCAGGTTGAGCAATGTGTGGTCAATTTCGGATGGTTCGCCAACAAAGCCAAGATCGAGCACGCGTTCAATATTGCTGTCAGGATCGACGATTGTTTTCTTGGCTTTTTCGGCAAAAACCATATTGCCGTCTTTGCCGCAAAGGCCAATCGCCCATTCGCCGGCCTCGTTGATCAATTGCACGATCTCTTTGTTGATTGAACCGGCGAGCACCATCTCAACAATTTCGACAGTGGCCTGATCCGTAACGCGCAAGCCTCCTTCAAATTTCGACTCTATGCCCATCTTGTCGAGCATTTTGCCAATTTGAGGTCCGCCGCCATGAACCACAACGGGATTAACGCCGGATTGTTTGAGCAGTGCGATGTCCTGTGCGAAGGCTTTTCCAAGCGTGGCATCGCCCATGGCATGACCGCCATATTTGACCACAATCGTCCGGTTCTCATAGCGCTGCATGAATGGCAATGCTTTTGCCAGAACGGCTGCTTCGAATTCCGGTGCGCTGAGTTCAGTCATGAGAAATATCCGATAATGTTTCGGGAAATTGCATAGCGGTGTTCGTCCTACCCGTCCAGCGCTATGGATTGATTGCTTTGGCTATGGCTTCACGCAGATCATCCAGACCACGGGATTTCTCCGACGAAGTTGCTATGACTTCCGGGTAGGCCGCGGGACTCTTCTTGATCTTGTCGAGCGTTTCATCAATCATCCGCGGAATTGCCGGCGCTTTAATCTTGTCTGTCTTGGTCAGGACCAGTTGGTAAGACATCGCTGCCTTATCCATGAGCTTCATCGCATCAAGATCGTTTTGCTTGACGCCATGGCGCGCATCAATGAGCAGGAATATTCGTTTGAGCGTGACCCGCCCGCGCATATATTCAAACACCAGTTCGGTCCATCTTTCGACCATTTCAATTGGTGCTTTCGCATAACCGTAACCGGGCATATCAACAATTGCCAATGGCGGCAGGTTATCCATTGCGCCGGAAAAACCTTCCGGAACAAAAAAGTTTAACTCTTGTGTACGCCCCGGCGTATTGGATGTACGCGCCAAGCCGTTTTTACCTGTTAAGGCATTGATGAGTGAGGATTTGCCAACATTGGAACGGCCCGCAAACGCGATCTCGGGCGGGCCGAGCGGCGGTAAAAACTCCATGGACGGAACACCTTTAACGAAAGCCCAGTTTCCGTGGGCTTTCAAGGCGGCATCAACCGCTTGGCGGGATAGTTCGGTTTCGTTGGTCATGCTTCTCTTTTCGCCGCTTTGAGTAAAAGATCAAGGTCGCCGCCGCGAATTGCATCAAGATTCTGGGAGATTTGGGCCGCAGGCCAGTCCCACCACGCAATATCGACCAGTGTCTCAATGGTTTTGTCATCAAATCTTTGTTTGATGATTTTTGCCGGATTGCCGCCTGCGATGCTATAGGGCGCGATATCGCGCGTAACGACAGATTTGGATGCAATAATCGCTCCATCGCCAATCTTGACGCCAGGCATGATTGTGCAGTCCATACCGATCCAGACATCATTGCCGATGACAGTGCCGCCCCGGCTTGCTTCGGTCCAGACTTTCGGGTCAAAGCCTTGCTCCCAACCGTTACCAAAAATATTGAACGGATAGGTTGAAAAGCCATTCATCGCGTGGTTGGCACCATTCATGATGAACTGAGTTCCGGTGGCAATCGCACAAAATTTGCCGATGATCAGCTTGTCGCCGTAAAAATCATGATGGTGCAGCACATTGTTTTCTTCAAAGCGCTCTGCGCCGGTCGGGTCATCATAATAGGTATAATCGCCGATACAGATATTGGGTTTGGTGATGAAGTTTTTCAGGAATACTGCGCGTGGATATCCGTCGAGCGGATACAGTGTATCTGGGCTAGGGCCGTGCATAATAAAGCTCCATTTGAAATTGAGATGTCAAATTGCCCGCTTGTCGCGGGAGAGAGCTTAATTGTTCACTGCACTTACTCCTGTTTCTCCGGCTGTATAAAATGAATCGGCGCCAAAAACAAGAAAGGCCGCCCAATAGGGCAGCCTTTCAAGAAAGTTTGGTGTGTCAGAAGCTAGGTTGCGCTGCCGCTACCTTTGCCAAACATTGCTTTGATATTATCAACAAGAGCAATTTCAGCACCGTTCTTCTTCATGATGTAGCCCTGCTGAATAATTGAAAGCAGGTTGTTCCAGGCCCAGTAAATCACTAGTCCGGCCGGGAAGGTTGAGAGCATGAACGTGAAGACAACCGGCATCCAGCGGAAAATCATCTGCTGCGTGGGGTCCGGTGGTGCAGGGTTCATCTGCATTTGAATGAACATCGTAATGCCCATGAGAAGCGGCCATACACCCAAGAGCACGAAGGCCGGCAGAACTTCTGCTGCGCCCCATGGAATGAGCCCGAACAACTCCCAAATGCTTGATGGGTCTGGCGCTGACAAATCCTGTATCCATCCGAAGAATGGCGCGTGACGCATCTCGATGGTGATATAGATCACTTTATAGAGCGCAAAGAACACAGGAATCTGGATCAGCATCGGCCAGCAACCGGCAACCGGATTGATCTTTTCTTTCTTGTACAGCTCCATCATCGCTTTTTGCATTTTTTCGCGATCGTCACCGTATTTCTCTTTGATTTCCTGCATCTTTGGCTGGACAACTTTCATACGCGCCATTGACTTGTATGACTTGCTGGCAAGCGGGAAAAATACAGCTTTTACGATGACCGTTGTTAGAAGAATCGCGACACCAAAGTTGCCGATCAATTCATACAGCGGGTTCATGATGTAGGTGAAAAGCGGCTTCGTGATGAAGTGGAACCAGCCCCAGTCAATCATCAGCTCAAACTGACGGATACCTTGGTCGGCTTCGTAGCCATCAATAATGCTTGTCTTTTTCGCACCGGCAAAAAGCTGCGACTTAACAGTCGTTGTCGCACCGGGCGCAACAGAAATTGCATCGGTTAGATAGTCTGACTGATATCGCGGCGTGCCTTGTGTGAAATAAGAATAGCGCGGCTGGAACGATGTCTGTGCACCGCCGCCGCCAGGAATAAGAGCTGTTGCCCAATATTTATCAGTGATGCCAAGCCAGCCATCTTGCGACTTATCCGGTGTGATTGTCCCTTCATCTTCCATTTCTGCGAAAGTCGTCTCCAGCAAACCTTGTTCACCGGTGACGCCAACCATACCTTCATGAAGGATAAAGATCGGTGCGGTTTCAGGTTTGAAGTAGCGTGTTGTGCGGCCGTAATTCTGTATGGAAACAGCTTCCGCACCTGTGTTTT
Organism: Ahrensia marina; assembly: GCF_001293565.1. Taxonomy (GTDB): domain Bacteria; phylum Pseudomonadota; class Alphaproteobacteria; order Rhizobiales; family Rhizobiaceae; genus Ahrensia; species Ahrensia marina. Next base: position 35,953 of record NZ_JXMU01000019.1, read on the forward strand.
CAACAGCATCAGTAATCGTGAACAGATATTGATCGTCGATCTCAATCGTGCGGTTAAATGTCAATCCGTTAGGCGCGTCGTAAGTCAGTGTTACCGGTGAGGAAGGCGTCAATGTAGCATTTGCCGGCGCGGACCACTGTGTGTTCGGGCCAGGTGCCCCTTCAAAGCCAGCATAGCCAAACTCGGCAATATAGGCACGTTCAGCACCGGCAGGTGTCAAGACGTCAACGATTGGGGAGCTTTTGTCTACCGTGACGTGGTAGTTTTTAAGCGACAAATCATCAAAGCGTGCGCCTTTAAGATTGATCGAGCCTTTGAGCAGGTCTGTATCAATAGCGATGCGCTCGCTGCTGGCCAAAACGCTAGCGCGATCCGTAGTCACTGCACCGGCAGTATCCGAACCAGCTTGCGGTATATCACCGTTGGATGCAGCATTGCCGGAAGGATTTGCAACAGGAATATCGCCTGATGGACTGGTGGAAGGGGACGTTTGCGGATTGGCGGCTTGCTGCGCAATCTCGGCTTGGCGCTGATCCTCAATGCGCGGATTGACATAGAAAATCTGCCAAAGCGACAGAATGCCAACCGACAGTGCGATGGTCAAAAAGAGATTGCGGTTATTATCCATGGTTTACACGTCCGGTTTCGCATTGTGGGCGGCTGGTCGAACATCAAGCCGCTTGTGGGATTTTCGTATGAGGTCAGCAATATCTGACTGCAATGTGACAAATGGCACCGTTAAAGCGTTCGGCTTTGCAATGAACACATAGTTATTGCCGTCGCGCATTTTTAGGTTTTTTGCGCTTTGAATTGCAGCGCGCATACGCCGTTTGATGCGGTTACGTTTTACCGCATTACCGTTTTTCTTGGTTACGGTGAACCCGATGCGCGGATGATCGCGGTTTTCACCCACAATCTGTGCTTCGCACCGCAAAGCTTTGGCGGTGGCGCGAACGCCATTGCGCGCGCTGAGAAACTCAGCACGCTTTCGCATCATGTGAGGAAGATTTTTCTTTGCTTTTCCGGATTGTGCCATGCCCTAAAGCTGCTCAAAGCCGGTAAGACAAATTAAGCAGAAAGCTTTTTACGGCCTTTAGCGCGGCGACGCGCCAAAACATTGCGGCCGGCAGCAGTTGCCATACGCGAACGGAAACCATGACGGCGTGCGCGAACAAGGCGTGAAGGCTGAAAAGTACGTTTCGTTGACATGTCTATCTCACCGCACTTGAGCGATGACCTCTAATCTTGTTACTTGGAAGGACCAGATCGACCGGTAGAGGCGCAATACTTGCTGCCGCCGGACCCTTAAGCCCAATCGTTGGTGGCTTATGATCGACCAAGACCCGAATGTCAATGCAATCTGACGGATTTGCATTCAATTCCTTGACGGTGACGGGCCGCAGAACCTTCTCACATTTCCGTGAGGGGAAACGCTGATTCAATCAATAACACTCGCTTCACGGGTTTGTTGGTTGTTGTTGAACACAAAAATCAGCATTTCAGAGAAAAGATAAATGGCAGCACGACGCAAGTGCGTTGCAGGAATTATGAAATGACTGATACAGCAATGAGTATGACCCAAAAAACAGACGATATACAAAGTGTAGAATCGCCCCAGGCAAAAACAGCCGTCTGGAAACGCTATTTGCCTGTTGCCATTATCTTGGGTGGGCTGGGTATCGGTTACGCCTACGGCCTGAATGATTACTTTAGTCTAAGCTTTCTGGCAGAACAAAGAGAAGCTTTAAGCGCCTATGTGGAAGCCAATTTTGCGATTTCATTATTGTCATTCGGCGCACTCTATGCCGTTGCAACGGCGTTTTCATTCCCGGCGGCTTCAATCCTGACCATATTTGGCGGCTTTTTGTTTGGCTGGCTTGTTGGCGGTATTGTTGTGGCTGTTTCGGCAACACTTGGCGCGACAGCCCTTTTTCTAGCAGCTAAAACGGCTTTTGGTGATTTCCTGAAAGAGAAAGTGGGTGGCAGAGTCAAAAATCTTGCTGAAGGTTTTGAAAATGATGCTTTCAGCTATCTCCTTGTTTTGCGTATCGCGCCAGTATTCCCGTTCTTCATTATGAATATCGCGCCGGCGCTATTCAATGTTAGCTTGCGCACATATGTGGCTGCGACCTTCTTGGGTATTCTGCCTGGCGTTTTTGCCTATGCTTATTTGGGGCAAGGGGTGGAAAGTGTTCTGATCGCCGCACAGGAATCCGGTCAGGAGGCAAGTGTTGCCGATCTTGTTACAACGGAAATTACGCTTGCATTTGCAGCCCTAGCCATTGTTGCTGTTATTCCGACTATCGTCAAAAAATTACGCCGCCGTAACTCACAAAACGAAATAGACTAAGCCGCATAGCGGTCATGAGATATCAAGGGGACAAAAATGACTGAATTACTTCAACCGGATATCTGCGTTATTGGCGGCGGCTCCGGCGGTTTGACTGTGGCAGCGGCAGCGGCGGCTTTTGGGGTCTCGGTCGTGCTGATTGAAAGCGGAAAAATGGGTGGCGACTGCCTGAATTATGGTTGCGTACCATCGAAAGCCATGATCGCAGCCGGTAAAACCGCAAACGCAATGCGCCATGCCAACAAATTTGGAATCAAATCGGTTGAGCCGGAAGTAAACTTCAAAAAAGTACATGACCATATTCACAGCGTAATAGGTGCAATCGCGCCCAACGATTCTGTCGAGCGTTTCACTGCGCTTGGCGTGAAGGTTATCGAAGCGCACGGAAAGTTCGTCGATAAAGATACTGTTGTCGCAGGTGATTATGAAGTCAAAGCCCGACGGTTCGTCGTCGCGACCGGATCATCAGCATTCGTGCCACCTATTCCCGGTCTTGATACGGTCGAATATCTGACCAATGAAACGCTTTTTGAGCAAACGCGGCGACCGGCTCATTTAATTGTTATCGGCGGCGGACCGATCGGTATGGAAATGGCGCAGGCGCATCGCCGTCTGGGAAGCGAAGTGACGGTCATTGAAGGCTTGAAGGCGCTGGGTAAAGACGATCCAGAGCTTGCCGGGGTTGTGTTGCGAAATGTGCGTGAGGAAGGCGTGCAAATCATGGAAGGCGCCAAGGTTGTCGAGGTTGCACAAAAAACCAAAACGACGATCAAGGTTACAGTCGAAACCGATGATGGAAACGAAGAAGTTGTTGGGTCACATATATTGGTGGCAACGGGCCGTGCTGCGAATGTTGATGGCCTTGATCTTGATAAAGCCGGTATCGATTATGAACGTAGCGGCATCAAAGTTTCAAACGCACTTAGAACATCCAATAAGCGTGTCTATGCGATTGGCGATGTGGCCGGCGGCCTGCAGTTTACGCATGTAGCTGGATACCATGCCGGTCTTGTTATTCAGTCTATTTTGTTCCGTTGGCCCGGCAAAGAGAACCGCGATATTATCCCTTGGGCAACCTATACGGACCCAGAGCTAGCCCATGTGGGATTGAGTGAAGAGGCGGCGCGAAAACAAAGCAATGACATTACAATATTGCGCTGGCCTTATGCTGAAAATGACAGAGCACAAGCAGAGCGCAAGACCGAAGGGCTTGTTAAAGTCATAACCAGTAAAAAAGGTAAAATTCTGGGCGCTTCCATCGCGGGGCAGGGCGCAGGAGAGATGATCAATATCTTTTCTCTGGCTATCTCGCAAAAGATGAAGGTTCAGGATTTGCGCGGCTACATCGCGCCTTATCCGACGATGACGGAAATTTCAAAGCGGGCAGCGACATCTTTCTCTGCACCAATGACGCGTAAGCCATTTGTACGCCGCATAATTGGCTTCTTGCGCATGTTTGGCTAGGCTTGAATTGCGATAGTGCACACAAAGAAAGTATCTCGATGTCTGCTGATGTAGCCGATACAAGCAAAATCAAAGTAAGTGCTACCCGAAGCCTTTCATCCAAACTTTTGGGGCTTACAATTGTATTTGTTTTGATTGCAGAAGTTTTGATGTTTGTGCCTTCTGTCGCCAATTTCCGGATTGAGTGGCTTAAGGAGCGGTTGAATACGGCTGGCGCTGCAAGCGTGTTGATCTCGACCGAAACAAGTGCAGATTTATCGCGGGCTGCTCAAGACGAAGTCTTGATGGCAACCGGCGCGAAAGCAATTGCTTTGCGCACCGACGGCACTGCCCGCCTTGTTGTCGTTGCTGAAATGCCGCCGCAAGTGGACGACATGGTCAATGTCGACAATTTTTCGCCTTTTGATGCGATTGCCGATGCTTTTGACACGATGATTTTTGGCGGCGATAAAGCGCTGCGGGTTGTTGGTAAAATCGGTGACTCCGAGCAAATAATCGAAATGGTATTGAATGACGACAAGCTGCGGGATGCCATGCTTATCTATGCGCGTAATGTCGCGATCATTTCGTTGCTGATATCAGTATTCACGGCACTCTTGGTTTTTCTGGCGATCAATCGGATCATGATCAGACCGGCACGCGCAATCACGCGGTCTATGCTAAAATTCGCGGCAGATCCGTCTGCACCGGATGCGGTGACAGAGTTTGAGGACCGTAATGATGAAATGGGAATTGCCGCGCGTGAGCTTATCACCATGCAGCGCCAGTTACAGAACACATTGCGCAGTCAGAAACGTTTGGCGGATCTTGGTCTGGCCGTTTCCAAAATAAACCATGATATGCGTAACATTTTGGCTTCCGCTCAGCTTATGTCGGACATGTTGGCCGATAGTGACGACCCAGCAGTGAAGCGCTTTGGGCCAAAGATTATCCGTACGCTTGACCGTGCGGTCAATTATACCAACGATGTGCTGTCTTACGGAAAGGCACAGGAACAATCTCCGCAACGCCGCCGTATTGCACTTGCATCTGTTGTTGAAGATGTGCGTGACCACTTGGGAATCGCGGTTGATGAAGATGTAGCGTTTTCGTCGACTGTTGGCGGTGATTTTGAAATTGATGCCGATCCAGAGCAACTGTTCCGTATTTTGCACAATCTATGCCGTAACGCAGTTCAGGCGATGCGAGATGATCAAATGCCGTCATCGATCAAGCGCCTTGATATTTCCGCTACGAAGAACGAAACAAATATCACCATCAATGTTGAAGATACCGGCCCTGGATTGCCTCAAAAGGCCTTGGACAATCTCTTTTCCGCATTTAAAGGTTCTGCCCGTCACAATGGTACCGGTCTGGGGCTTGCCATCGCGCATGAACTGATTACCGCGCATGGCGGTTCGATTAATCTTCGCGAAGGGCGCACAGTCGGCACACATTTCGAAATTCATCTGCCTGTCGGCAAAGGTGGTATGATGCCCAAGAAGGAGCCTCAGATGCCAGCGGACTCTGTAGAAAACTAACTTGCAAGATAAAATTGGCGTTAGATGGAAAAACTGCAATTGAACACTTGCATTTTTGTTTTCGAAGGACTACCAACCGCCAAGTCGCAATGCAGAGCATATGCGCAAAGCACCCGTAGCTCAGCTGGATAGAGCACTTGACTACGAATCAAGGGGTCGGGAGTTCGAATCTTCCCGGGTGCGCCATCTCTTTCCTCTATAAGAATATCATTTCATCTGAGATAACTCAGCATGTCCGCAGGCCCATCTTCAGTGGCCTCTTCCGTACACAGCTTTCATTTTGAATATAGATGGTCTGGCTAGCGCAATGGCCCCAATGTTGGCGGGCCTCAAAATATTAAAAAGGGCAGATACTGAGAATACCTGCCCAAAAGCTTGTTTATTGCGGCAGTGCTTCTCTTTCAAATTGCGCAATAAATTCAGCGCTTGGCGGAATCGGTTTTATGACGTCAATCAATACACCTGCCGGATCGCGTGTAATAAAGTGTCTTTGACCGAAAGGCTCATCGCGCAATTCAAGAAGGATCGGCAAGTCCTTGCTTTTTAACTCTTCATAAATTGAGTCGACATCTTCCACTTCAAAATTCAGTAAAATGCCGGAAGCCCGACCGCGCGCCGCTTCAGGAATAGTCGCGTGATCTCCCTGAAGGATTGCCAGATTGACACTTTCATAAGTGTTAGACTGAAGGTGAACATACCAGTCACTGTCAAAAAGTGACCGAAAATTGAAATGGGTTTGATAGAACGTACTGATTTCAGGGACATTTTCCACCATTAGAACGGGATAATATTGTGTCAGTTTCATCGCTTGCATTCCTCAATAAAAACATACACACTGTATGTGAATAATTAAATAACATACAGGCTGCATGTATGCAAGAGAGACGTAAAAATATCGACCGTACTCAGGAAACGCGTAGCGCTTTGATCGGCGTTGCCCGAACGCTCTTCTTTGAAAAGGGTTATGCTGCAACGGGAACGCCAGAAGTGGTTGAAATGGCGGGTGTAACGCGCGGGGCGCTTTACCATCATTTCAAAGATAAAAGAGCTTTGTTTAAAGCGGTTGCGGAGGTGGAAGCGTCAAATATTGCTCAGGAGATCGAAGCTAGTTCAATCGATGCGGCAAATTCTGCGGATGCATTGCTGGATGGCGCAAGAGCTTATTTTCAGGCTATGCGGAAGCCGGGCCGAATTCGCTTGCTCTTAATTGAAGGGCCTGCGGTTCTTGGACCTGAAGAGATGCGCCAGATAGATTTGGATACTGGCGGACGCGAACTGCGGATCGGGCTTAAAGAGGCGATGGGAGCCGGCGTGACTGCCGAAGAGGTGGATATATATGCAGATCTAGTATCGGCAATGTTTGATCGGGCTGCGCTGGCATGCAACGGACAGCCGGATAGCAAAGCTTATGAGAGCGTTCTTTCTTCTCTGCTCTCAAGCTTAACGAACACGCGCTCCCAGCCATAGATTTGAAAGAATATTGAGTCGGCCTTTTCTTTCAGGCAAAAATGTGAAGCCAGTTCTGGCTTCACATCAAGTGTAGTTTATTGAGGCCTATTGACCCAAGACTTCAACAACAGATTCTTTTGTTGCTTCAACCACCTTGTCAGCTTCATCGCGTGACAGTGAGAACGGTGGCGCAAAACCGATAATATCACCCTGAGGCATCGCGCGCGCAATAACACCGCGCTCCAGCATCTTGGCAACAACCCGCGGCGCTACTTTTTCGGAAGCATCGAAGAACTTTCGGCTATCGCGATCTTTTACGAGTTCGACAGCGCAGAGCATTCCTTCACCGCGAGTTTCTCCGACATTGACATGTTCGCTTAAGGCGGTGGTCATGGTCTCATTCAGATATTTACCGACAGTTGCAGCGTTTGAAACAAGCTCAAGCTTATCAAGTAGTTTCAGGTTGGCTACACCGGCGGCAGCGCCTATCGGATGCGCGGAATAGGTCCAGCCATGTCCGATAGCACCGTTTTCATCCGTGCCGCGTTCGAGGACTTCCCACATCTTGTCGGAGATGATTGAGCCGGAAAGCGGTGCATAAGCAGAGGTCAAACCTTTGGCAATGGTGATAATGTCCGGTTTCATACCATAATGGTCTGATCCCATCATCGAGCCAAGGCGGCCAAATCCGGTAACAACTTCATCGGCGATCAAAAGAATATCGTATTTGTTCAAAACCTTTTGGATCGCGTCCCAATATCCGGCCGGTGGTGGCACAATGCCGCCGGTGCCAAGAACCGGCTCTCCAATGAAAGCTGCAATTGTATCTGCGCCTTCCCGCTCAATCATTGCTTCAAGCTCGGCGGCACAATGGGCAGTAAACTGTTCTTCGCTCATCGATAGATCATCGCGGCGATAGTAGTAAGGTGCCTCTGTGTGAAGAATCTGGTCGAGCGGCAAATCAAACTTTTTATGAAAGAGTTCCAGCCCTGTGAGCGAGCCTGTTACAAGGCCGGAACCGTGATAACCGCGCCAACGCGATATAATTTTCTTTTTCTCAGGGCGGCCAAGAATGTTGTTGTAATACCAAACCAGTTTGACATTGGTTTCGTTGGCATCCGAGCCGCCAAGCCCGTAATAAACATGGTTCATACCGTCTGGCGCGCGGTCCGTAATCATTTTCGATAGCGTGATCGAAGCTTCAGTGCCGTGGCCGACATAGGAATGGTAATAGGCAAGCTCACGGGCTTGCTCGGCAATGGCCTCGGCAATCTCTGTGCGGCCATATCCGACATTAACGCAATATAGACCGGCAAATGCGTCAAGCGAGCTGCGCCCTTCGCGGTCTGTAATGTGAACGCCATTTGCACCCGTAATGATACGGTTGCCCATTTCGCGGCGGGCAAACTGGCCTAGATGCGTAGACGGGTGGAAGAAATGATCATGATCCCACTGTGTTAGCTGATCGTTTGTAAGTTGTTTATTCATCTCTTTTTCCTTTGTTCTAAGCCCAGTCACGGCAGACATATTTTATTTCAGTAAAGGCTTCCAAGCCAAAACGCGACCCTTCGCGTCCAAGTCCGGATTGTTTCATTCCGCCAAACGGAATTGGTGCACCGGTTACCTTCGTTCTGTTGACGGCAACCATGCCAAAGCGAAGCGACCGGCTGGCGCGGTAAATGCGGCGCGGATCTTGCGTATGAAGGTAGGCAACAAGGCCGTATTCAGTATCGTTAGCGCGCTTAATTGCTTCTTCTTCATTGTCAAATGATGAAATGGCTGCCACAGGACCGAACGTTTCTTCGTGCATGATTTTCGCATCTGCTGGCACATCGGCAAGCACAGTAGGTTCAAAGAACAGACCGCCCAGCGAATGTATGTTGCCACCGCAGAGCAGCCGCGCACCGCGGGCAATTGCGTCTTCAATATGCTCCTTTTGCTTGGCGACCGCTTTTTCATTCATCAAGGGACCGATGTCAGGATCATCGATCCCGGCGCCAATTGTCAGTTCCTTTGTACGTGCAGTAAAAGCCTCACAGAATTCTTCGTAAACCGAACGCTCAATCAGGAACCGGTTGGCGCCCAGGCAATCTTGCCCCGATGTTGCAAATTTGGCCTTTATCGCCTCGTCCACGGCGCGGTCCATGTCGGCGTCTGCAAAAACAAGGAATGGGGCATGTCCGCCCAGTTCCAATATCAACCGTTTAATGGTGTCCGCGCTTTGATGATAAAGCAGCCGTCCGACTTCCGTTGAACCGGTAAACGAGACCGCTCTAACGCGTGCATCCTCCATCCACGCCCCGACGATCTCCGGTGCTTGCCCGGTGATCACATTAAACACGCCATCCGGCATGCCTGCACGTTGTGCCAGTTCAGCCAGTGCAAGCGCAGAGTAAGGTGTTTCGATGGACGGATGGGCTACAACGGTGCAACCAGCGGCAAGCGCCGCACCGGCTTTGCGCGTTAGCATAGCGGACGGAAAATTCCACGGCGTAATAAGGGCGGCAACACCCACTGGTTCGCGCCATATCTCTACTTCAGCATCGGGCAGATGCGATGTAACATTTTCAATGTTCGGACGGCGCGCTTCTTCCGCATAGAATTCAAGAAAAGCTGCGGCATAATCAATTTCGCCGCGGGATTCGGAAATAGGCTTGCCCTGTTCGGCCGTCATAATCAGCGCCAGGTCTTCACGGTGTTCCAGCATGAGTTCGAACCAACCGCGCAAAATGGCCATGCGCTCTTGCGGTAATTTACTTGCCCAGTCTGGCCATACGTCATGGGCAGCTTTTAATGCGGACTTTGCGTCATTTGGCGAAAGACAGGCAATCTGGCCGATTGCATCTCCGGTCGCGGGATTTGTCACGGCGATTTTTTTGCCATTTTGTCCCTCTGTCCATTGGCCGCCCAAGTAAGCTTGTTCCTGAAGCAGACTTGGGTCGCTCAAGTTAGAAAAGATAGATTGGGTGCTGTTGATAGTTTTGGACACATCAGCCTCATTTGCAAAAAAGTGGAGTGTCTCAAGCTACCATAGAGGCAGGCGAAAATTGTTCGGAGATTTATGGCATTGCTCCGAAAATATGCCGGAAGAAGGCGTTATTTCTGAAGAAGTATCTCAAATGGCGGCGGTGCGTCTTTCACTGGTTTCGTGACGATGTAGCTAAAATAGCGTTTAACACCGGCCCTTTGCTCCAGTACATTGTCGATTAATAATTGATAAGTCTCTATATCGCGGGTGACAACCTGCATCAGATAGTCATATCCGCCACCAAGAGCCCAGCATCCCGTGATTTCATCGTGCTTTGCAATCTCACGTTCGAATTGGTCGAAATCCTGCGCGCGGTGTTCTCCAAGCTCAATCATCACAAATACAGTGACTGTCGGACCAAGAGCCTTCAAAGAAAACTCTGCGCGATATCCGGTAATTACACCTGCTTCCTCAAGACGCTGTATGCGTTCCCAACAGGATGTTGTGCCAAGACCGGTGCGGCGCGCGAGCTCGCTTTTGCTCAAGCGGCCATTTTTGACAAGCGCGGCTAAAATACTCAGATCAATTTTGTCGAGGCGATGGGATTTCATCGGATTATTGTTTCGAGTAAGCCAGCCTGCTTGTCAATTATTGCCGCTTTATTGTTTGCACAACAGCAAGCGCGTACTGCTTTATTATTTGTCCACCGATGAAATTTTTGTCACGCCGCCATTGGCCCCTGACCAGCTAAGCGGGTCGTCCAGAAAGCTTTCGACCTGAGTAAGGGTTTCTTTGTCGAAATAACTTTGCTTTTGGCATACGGCCAAGACATCGCGCCATGTTGCAAGATAATGCAGATTAAGGCCAATCGATTGAAGATTCTGAGTCGCCTCAGGAAAGATGTCATAATAGAAAACAACAATCGTATCAGAAATTTCACCGCCGGCATTGCGGATAGCTTCGCAAAACTTGATCTTGCTGCCGCCGTCGGTTGTCAAATCTTCGACGAGCAGGACACGTTTGCCTTCAACTGAATTACCTTCAATTTGTGCGTCGCGGCCAAACCCTTTTGGTTTTTTGCGAACATAATGCATCGGCAAGCCAAGGCGCTCAGAAATCCATGCTGCAAATGGAATGCCCGCGGTTTCGCCGCCAGCCACACTTTCGATTGTTTCAAAGCCGATGTCACGCAAAATTACCCCGGCGGCAAAGTCCATCAATGTGCTGCGAATACGCGGGTAGGAAATTAGTTTGCGGCAATCAATATAGACGGGACTCGCCAGTCCGGATGTCAGCATGTACGGCTTGTCAGTGCGGAAATGAACAGCGCCAATCTCCAGTAGCATCTTTGCAGTCATCTCGGCGATCAGTTCGCGATCAGGGAAATTACTTGTGTTCATTATCTTGCCTTTTATCGGTGTGACAGCTCAAGCAGCGTTGGCGTCAATCTCTTGATGCTTCCAAAATAGGGGAAAGCCAGGGTCAAATACAGTTACTTTGTCGTTGTGAACGTCTATTTTATTCGGATAGACAATTGGTGTTTCAGACTTGGTAAAACGTATGTACTTTTCGTTGGGCTCCAAACCATAGAAGGCAGGACCGTTCAAGCTTGCAAACGCCTCCAGATTATCCAATTTGCCGTCCTGCTCAAAAACATGGGCGAGGCAGCTCAATGTGTTAATCGACGTGTAAATGCCGGCACAACCGCATGCGGACTCTTTTGCACCATCAGGATGCGGGGCAGAATCCGTGCCAAGGAAAAACTTCGCGTTACCGGAGGTTGCCGCCTCGCGCAGAGCAAGGCGATGTTCTTCACGCTTCGCGACCGGCAAGCAATAATAATGCGGCTTGATGCCGCCCACCAAATAGGCATTCCGGTTAATGATCAGATGATGGGTGGTAATTGTCGCACCGATATTATCGCCGCCTGATGAAACATAATCAACACCGTCGCGCGTGGTCACATGTTCCATGACAACTTTAAGATCGGGGACTTTACTGCGAATAGGATCCAGAACCCGCTCGATAAAGACAGCTTCACGGTCAAATATATCGATATCGGGATCGGTCACTTCGCCGTGCACAAGAAGCGGCAAGCCGATTTCTGCCATCTTCTCTAAAATCGGAAGAATTGTTTCAAAGTTACGCACGCCGCTGTCGGAATTGGTGGTCGCGCCTGCCGGATAGAGTTTCAAAGCTCTGATAAGACCGGATGCGGCACCGGCAACAACATCATTTAAGTCTGTTGTTTCCGTTAGGTATAAAGTCATCAAAGGTACAAAGTCATGACCGGCGGGCTTGGCGGCATTGATGCGTTCTTTGTACTCATTGGCCTGTGACGTTGTGACGACCGGCGGCACAAGATTGGGCATGATGATAGCCCGTGCAAAGTTTTCGCTTGAGTGGGCAATTACGGCTTTAAGCATATCGCCATCACGCAGGTGAATGTGCCAGTCGTCCGGCTTTCTGATGGTGAATTCAGATTGGCTCATTGCTGCTGCTCCGTCACGATATTCCAGATTGTCTTTTGCGCGACTATACGGAAATTACATCGCTATTTTTAAATTTGGTAAGCGTGGAATAGCTGCATATGGAAAAAGCGCAAGGCCAAGCAGTTGTTGTCAGCGCTAAATCCAACGGTTTCACACCTTGCGATAAGACCGATTGCTACATAATCATTTGTCCCAAGGTGATAGTCATTAGTGTGTACATGTTGCCGAAGCAGACGAATAAAGGCACATGAAGAGGAGAATGTTTTGTCAAAAGTAGCGCTGGTTACCGGTGGAGGGTCAGGCATTGGGCTGGCATGTGCAAAAACACTCGCTCAAAATGGCTATGCAGTCATCATTACCGGCCGTGACCAACAGAGGCTGACAAAGGTAGCTAATGAAATTGGCAAGGAGCATTGTGCGGCAATAGCGTGCGATATAACACAGCCTGATCAAGTGGACGCGCTATTCGGCGCTATTGAAGACAAACATTGCCGTCTTGATGTGTTGTTTAACAATGCAGGCGGCAACGTATCTGCGGCCCCTATCGGTGATATACCCGTTGATGAATGGCTGAAAGTTATCAATGTCAATTTGAACGGCGCATTTTTATGTGCCCGTGGCGCGTTTAACCTCATGCGCAGGCAAAGCCCGCAAGGCGGGCGCATCATCAATAACGGTTCGATTTCTGCATCCGTCCCGCGTCCGGGATCTGCGCCTTACACTTCATCCAAACATGCGATTACAGGTTTGACGCGGTCCATCTCGCTGGATGGACGCCCTTATAATATTGCCTGCGGTCAAATTGATATCGGCAATGCGGCGTCCGATATGACCGCTGCAATGGTAGAGGGTGTGCCGCAGGCGGATTTATCAATTAAACCAGAGCCGGTAATGGATGTGGCTCATGTTGCCAATTCAGTTTTACACATGGCCAATCTGCCGCTTGAGGCGAATGTCCAGTTTATGACTGTGATGGCAACGACTATGCCATTTATTGGTCGAGGTTAAGTTTTTCGAACTTTGCAGGCTGTGAAGCAAGTGTGGTCAAAGCGCTGCCAGTCCTTTTGTAATTACGAAGACAGTCAGGCAGATCAGAATAACAGCACACATCATCTTAATGTGTGCTCGCATCTTTCTTTGTGAGGCTAATCTCGCTTTAGCGGCGTGTTCGGTTTGAGCATTTTGTAGTCGCCGCCTGATTTCTTGAAGCGCGGCGTTGTCGTCTTTATTCACATTCATCCCCTTGTGTTGAGGGCATGTACGGAGCCAAAGGCAATAAAGTTTCGTGTAATATGCTTTGTGCTGAACGATGGTAAATGAAGGATTAAAGTAAGGCTGTCTCCTTTGGCGCCTAATATGAGTCGATATCAATAAGAGATTTGGTGTCGCACTGTTTTTTAGGTAAGGTTGTCGAGAGTATCAGGGAGGCGAGCGATGGCTTTAGAAATGTCAGGGAGTGAAGAAATTGCGGCGGACATTCAAACGGTTTGGGCCGCGCTTAACGATCCGGATATATTGAAAACCTGTATTCCGGGATGCAAGGAGTTGGAAAAAGAGGATGAAACCCATTTAAATGCTGTCGTCAGTTTAAAGATCGGACCAGTGAAAGCCAATTTCAAAGGCGCGGTTGAACTGCAAAACCTCAATCCACCGCACGGCTACACAATTGTCGGGGAAGGGCAGGGCGGCATAGCCGGGTTTGCCAAAGGCGGAGCCGATGTAAGTTTGGTTGAAACAGCACCTGATTTAACAACTTTAAATTATACAGCAAAAGCGGATGTCGGTGGAAAAATGGCGCAACTTGGCAGCCGGTTAATAGACTCGACAGCCAAAAAGCTTGCATCTGCGTTTTTCGCCAATATAAACGCTCATGTTTCAAGTGGCGGCGAAGACGCTGTCTAGACAAGTATCCACTGCCTATATTGCATCAGCTAAAGCCTTCATTTCAAAATTGAGCTAACAGGGCCTTTTGCCGTGTATATTTGTGTTTAAATTCGGAGTACAAGTTTGACCGCACCCGATAAAAATCCTGGAAATCGTTATGTAAATGACCTGCGCCGTATCGAATATGGTCAGTCGCAATTTTTCAATTTACGCAGCATTGTCGTCCCGCTTGGTTTGTCGGTGATTTTTCTTGCCGTTGTCGGGCTATTGGTCGGTCGTTCTTACTCCAGTTTCGGTAATGAAACGCTCATCGTTGTAATCGCTGCCATCGTTGGTGGCTATATGGCGCTTAATATCGGTGCCAATGATGTTGCGAATAATATGGGACCGGCCGTTGGCGGTAAGGTTCTAACTGTTCTGGGCGCGGTTTTCATTGCTGCTATTTGTGAGACAGCCGGCGCTTTGCTGGCAGGCGGTGATGTTGTTTCGACAGTGTCAAAGGGCATCATCTCGCCTGAAAGCGATCAAATCTCTGTTCAGGACTTTCGCTCACTCATGCTTGCAGCACTATTTGCGGCAGGGCTGTGGATTAACTTGGCAACTTGGTTGAGCGCACCGGTATCAACCACACATTCCATCGTCGGGGGCGTGCTTGGCGCGGGGGTTGCTGCGTCCGGTTTTGGCCTTGTCGATTGGAATACGATGGGGCTTATCGCTGCAAGCTGGGTAATTTCGCCTGTATTTGGCGCAGCGGTGGCGGCCGCGTTGCTTTACCTGATTAAGATTAAAATTCTAAACGTTGAAGACAGAATTCCGGCAGCCAAAAAATGGGTGCCGATTTTGATCGCTGTCATGGCCTCTGCCTTTACGGCCTATATGGCAACAAAAGGGCTTAAGAAGATATGGAGCCCCTCTTCGGTAGAAATAGTCATTGCTTCGCTGCTAGCTTTTGGTGTCGCGTATTTTCTGGCACGACCCCATATCGAGCGGAAGATTGTAGGTCGGCAAAATACCAAAAAGGACATGTATGGTCTTTTTGATGTTCCCTTAATCATCGGTGTTGCTCTCCTTTCATTTGCCCATGGCGCTAATGATGTTGCCAACGCTGTCGGGCCGCTGGCTGCAATTGTATCCACACTTTCAAGCGGAAATGAAATCGCAAGTCAGGTTGCAATTCCGATCTGGGTTATGGTTGTAGGTGCTTTTGGTATCGCGATAGGTCTCGTGCTGTTTGGCCCGAAACTGATCTCAGTCGTTGGTGAGAAAATTACACGTCTTAATTCACCGCGTGCATATTGCGTAGCGCTTTCATCTGCTGTGACAGTGTTGATTGCGAGTAACTTAGGACTTCCCGTAAGCTCAACTCACATTGCTATTGGCGCTGTCTTTGGTGTTGGCTTTCTAAGAGAATATGTTGAGAACCCTAACAAGCGCAAATTGCGTCCCGGTCACAAGCTCAACGCGACCGCAGATGATGCGTTTGATGCTGTTGCCGCGCACAGAAAACGTCGTCTGGTGCGCCGCAATTTTGCACTTTCCATCGCGGCTGCCTGGGTGATCACAGTTCCGGCTTCAGCGTTCCTTTCTGCCTTTATTTATTGGCTTCTACAGCTTGTTTAATTCTGGGAGAAAGCCGTTTGAATTGCTTTATGACTTCAAGATAGTCATCATGATAGGCAACACGCGGCGCATCATCAAGCAGAGCCCAATGCCGTTCCCGGCTGTCCATTTCCGGGAACTCATCAACCTGCTTGCGCACAAACATTGGGTAATAAGTTACCGGAACACGGTCGGTTGTCCCATCGACGGTTGATTTTTCAATCATGACAGTCATTGGAAAATCGGTCAGTATCTTTCCCTTGATGCCTGCCTCTTCAAATGCTTCGCGGATTGAGGCTTCGCTATCCGACTCGCCCTTTTTTGAGCGGCCTTTAGGCAATATCCAACGGCCCCGGGTTTGAGACGTCACAAAAAGCACGGCGATTAAATCGCCGCGCATGGAAAAGGGAATAATCCCGACCCGATGGTCCTTTTTCTTATCACTCATGATATTACTTCTAAGTACTTCTCTGTGAAATACAAAGGTGCTTATTGCCACAATCCACTAATTAGTGGCTGTCACGGGGAAGTCCGAGGTTTTGTGCAATCGCCTGATATTTGGGCGCATTCTTCAGCACCATGCCTTCATCAAACTGATCGACAATGCCGCGCTGAATCTCCTGCCACGGTGTCTGAGACTCAGGATACGGGTAGCCGCCTTTTGCAATAAGCGCCTCTTTTCGTGCGTTTAATTCCGCATCATCAATCAAAATATTGACTTCGGCCTTATTGAGATCAACCCGTAGACGATCACCCGTTTGTAAAAGTGCAATCGCGCCCATTGCAGCAGCTTCAGGCGCGCCATTGAGGATCGACGGTGAACCGGATGTACCTGATTGACGCCCGTCACCGATGCAGGGCAGTGACGTAATCCCTTTTTTAATAAGATGGGCTGGCGGCTGCATATTAACAACTTCTGCACCACCGGGATAACCGATCGGCCCTGCGCCCCGCATGACGAGGATTGTATTTTCGTCAATGCCCTCTTTAGGATCATCAATACGGTGATGATAATCTTCAGGCCCGTCAAAAACGACAATTTTGCCTTCAAACGCATCAGGGCTATCCGGATTGGATAGATATCGTTGACGGAACTCTTCTGAAATAACGCTGGTTTTCATGATGGCAGAATTAAACAAGTTACCTGTCAGATTTATGAAACCTGCATTTTCCAACATTGGCTTTGCAACGGTTTTAATAACATCTTCATTTGCGTTTTTAACGTTCGCGCAATTGTCACCCATCGTTTTGCCGTTGGCTGTTAAAGCTGTCGGGTGCGGCAGAAGATTTTCTTTCATGAGCTCCATGACAACTGCGGGAACGCCGCCGGCGCGCGAGTAGTCTTCACCTAGATATTTGCCCGCAGGCATCAAATTAACCAGAAGAGGAATTTTATGGCCAAGCTTCTGCCAGTCGTCATTGGTGAGAGGCACACCAAGATGCCTTGCAATCGCGTTCAAATGAATAGGTGCGTTGGTCGAGCCGCCAATGGCCGAATTGATAACGATTGCGTTTTCAAAGGCCTCGCGCGTCATAATATCGGATGGTTTGAGGTCTTCTCGCACCATTTCGACAATACGCTTGCCAGTCTCATAAGACATCTGCCCGCGTTCACGGTAAGGCGCCGGTATTGCGGCAGAACCCGGCAATTGCATGCCCAATGCCTCGGCAAGCGAGTTCATTGTCGTTGCTGTGCCCATCGTGTTGCAATAACCGACCGAAGGCGCAGAGGCAGCGGCCGCCTCCATAAATTCTTCATAGTCGATTTCGCCAGTCGAAAGCTTCTCGCGCATTTTCCAGATAACCGTACCTGAACCTGCACGCTCACCTTTCCACCAGCCGTTGAGCATCGGGCCGACAGAAAGAGCTATGGCGGGAATATTGACCGTCGCTGCGGCCATGAGCATTGCAGGCGTAGTCTTGTCGCAGCCGATAGTCAGCACAACACCATCAATCGGGTAGCCGTAAAGTACTTCAACGCACGACAGATAGGACAGGTTGCGGTCCAGCGCTGCTGTAGGGCGTTTGCCAGTTTCCTGAATAGGATGGACAGGAAACTCAATGGGAATACCGCCCATAGCGACGATGCCATCGCGCACACGTTTTGCAAGCTCGATGTGGTGACGGTTACATGGAGACAAGTCTGAACCGGTTTGTGCAATGCCAATAATCGGCTTGCCGGATTGCAACTCTTCGCGCGTTAGACCAAAATTCAAGTATCGTTCCAGATACAATGCGGTCATGCCGGGATTGTCGGGGTTGTTAAACCAGTCCTGGCTGCGTAGACGTTTTGGCGCTTTGCTCATCATACCCTCTGAATTTGTGTATGGTTAAATGCCTAAGCCATCGATAATTGTGCTTCAAGCCGTTACTTTTCTTTGGCTGTAGGTCAGGTGCAATCTCAACCAGAGTAGCTACGTATATAATTGACGAGCGCCGCTGTAGAACTGTCAAGCTTGCCGGTGCCTTCACCTGTTTGCACAACCGGCAAAAGCGCTGTGGCAAGTTCTTTGCCAAGCTCTACACCCCATTGATCAAACGCGTTGATGCCATAAAGCTGGGCTTCAACGAAAACGCGGTGTTCATAAAGCGCAATCAGGCGGCCAAGCGCGAACGGGGTTAGCTTTTCATAAACAAGAGTTATGGAAGGCCGGTTGCCGGAAAAAACTTTGTGCGGCGCTAAACGGTCAGCTTCGGCTTTTCCCATCCCTTTATCTGTCAGTTGCTTATGAGCCTCTTCCAGACTGCGGCCTTTCATCAAAGCTTCAGACTGCGCGAAACAATTTGCAAGCAAGAGTTCATGATGCACATCCATGCCTTTCTCATGCGCGGTGGCTGCAACAATAAACTCGACCGGTATGATATCTGTGCCCTGATGCAGGAGCTGAAAGAAGGCATGTTGGCCGTTTGTGCCAGGTTCACCCCAGACGATTGGTCCTGACGGTCCGCTTGTGCTTTGTGAATCCAAAGTTGTGCTCTTGCCATTGGACTCCATGTCCAACTGCTGCAGATAAGCGGGCAAACGCGAAAGGCGTTGATCGTAGGGAATGACCGCACGGGTGGAATAGTCACACACTGCGCGATGATAATATCCAATCAATCCAAGCATCATCGGCAAATTATCGCGTGTTGGTGCTTCTTTAAAATGCTTGTCCATCGCATGGGCGCCGTCAAGAAATTTGCCAAAACGCTTGGCGCCAATCGCCATCATTATTGGAAGGCCGATTGCGCCCCAGAGCGAGTAACGCCCGCCAACCCAATCCCAAAATCCGAAAATACGGTCCGCTTCAATGCCAAATTCGGCAACCTTATCAAGCGCGGTGGAAACAGCGCAGAAATGGCTTGGGACAGCCTCTTCGCCCAGTGCATCGACAACAGCTTGACGCGCGGTTTGCGCATTGGTCATTGTTTCGATGGTTGTAAATGTTTTTGAGGCGACAATGAAAAGCGTTGTTTCCAGTTGCACATTTTTCAGCGTGTCTGCGATGTGGGCACCGTCAATATTGGAAACAAAATGGCAGCGCGGACCGTCATGATAGGGAGCCAGTGCAAGTACTGCCATGGCAGGGCCGAGATCAGAGCCGCCAATACCGATATTGACAATGTCAGTGAAGTTTTTGCCATTTGCCGTTTTGATCTCGCCGGAACGCACACCTTCACAGAAGCTACCCATCTGGTCGAGTACCGCATTGACGCCGTGCATGACGTCTTCACCGTCCTCGGTTACCGGAAGGTTCGTGCGGTTGCGCAGCGCGGTGTGGAGAACCGCGCGGTCTTCGGTGGTGTTAATATGCTCGCCGCTGAACATCGCATCACGCTTGGCCGCCACATCTTTCTCAAGAGCGAGATCTTCAAGCAAATTCAGTGTTTGATCATTGACCGCACATTTTGACCAATCAAACAGCAAGTCGTCAAATCTTGCAGAATTTTTCTCAAACCGTTTCGGGTCATTTGAAAAGGCTGCGCGCATATCTTTCGGCGCGTCACTTTCAAAGTGAGATTTCAGGGTAGCGAGTGCATTGGATTTGCTTGTCATCATCGGCTCCGTGTGTTGCCGTTGGCTTTAGCAAATTAATATGACAGCGTGAAGTTAAATCGATTAAAATTTACTTCCAAAAGCAAACCCGTAGCTTCGGCTTGCAGATTATAAAAACTTCTTGCTCTAACAGAGCTGGTCACAGATGCGCTAAACAAGCGCATCTGCATTGATAAATAACCGGCAAGAAAGCCTTCCCGATATTAGCGAAGTTCCCGGCGCAAAATTTTACCGACATTGGTCTTCGGCAGATCGTCACGGAACTCGACAATTTTGGGACGTTTGTAGTTGGTCAGCTTGTCTGCACAATGTTTTTTCACATCGTCTTCGGTGAGGTTTGGATCTTTTTTGACCACAAACAATTTTACGACTTCGCCAGAGTGGTCGTCAGCAACACCAACCGCTGCCGCTTCTAGAATGCCTTCATGCATCACTGCGACTTCTTCAACTTCATTTGGATACACATTAAAGCCGGAGACAAGGATCATATCCTTTTTGCGGTCAACGATATGTGTTTCACCCGCCTCGTCCATGTAGCCCATGTCACCGGAAAGAAAGAAGTTGTCTTTCGTCATAACCTTTGCGGTTTCATCAGGCCGGTTCCAGTAACCGGCCATAACCTGCGGTCCGCGAATACAGATTTCACCAACTTCGCCGATCGGCAAATCCTTGCCGTTCTCATCGCGAATGGCGATATCTGTTGATGGCATTGGCAGGCCGATAGTGCCTTTAAATTCAGTAGCATCCATGCGCATGCCTGTAGCAACAGGCGACGTTTCTGAAAGGCCATAGCCTTGCGTGATCAAGCAACCGGTCAATTCCTGCCAACGTTTCGCCACGGGAACCTGCACAGCCATGCCGCCGCCAAATGTCATGCGCAGCTTGGAGAAATCCAGCTTTCTGAAGTTCTCGTTGTTCATCAAGGCTGTAAACAGCGTATTGAGGCCGGGGAAGAAGTGGAATTCGACTTTTTCTAGCTCTTTCACAAAGGCAGGAATGTCCCGCGGGTTTGTGATGAGTATATTATGGCCGCCTTCTTTAATGCCGACAAACGCGTTCACGGTCAGCGCGAAGATATGATAGAGCGGCAGGGCGCAAACAAAGTTGATTGTATCCGGCTTTCCTTTGTCGCGGTAACCGACATCAAGCCACATTTTTGATTGCATAATATTTGACAGAATATTGC
Organism: Ahrensia marina; assembly: GCF_001293565.1. GTDB lineage: Bacteria > Pseudomonadota > Alphaproteobacteria > Rhizobiales > Rhizobiaceae > Ahrensia > Ahrensia marina. The sequence goes on from NZ_JXMU01000019.1 coordinate 56,901, forward strand.
TATGTGTAAGCGTCGCGCCTTTGGAGACACCTGTTGTGCCGCCCGTATATTGTAGGAAAGCAATATCGGAAAGTTCCTGCGGTACAGGTTTCGCAGTCTTGCCTTTTCCGTCAGATATCGCGTCCTTATAAGTAATATGTGCTGGTAAAGACCAAGATGGCACCATCTTTTTGACATGGCGGACGACCAGATTGACGATGTGACCTTTAAAGCCAAGCTCGTCACCTATTGTGCCGACGATTACATGTCTGACATCAGTCTTGCCGATAACCTGCTGCAAGGTGTTGGCGAAATTCTCAAGGAGAATAATGGCTTTCGCACCGGAGTCTTTAAGCTGGTGTTCAAGTTCGCGCGGCGTGTAAAGCGGGTTCACGTTCACAACCGTCAGGCCGGCACGTAGAATACCAATCATAACCACCGGATACTGAAGCACATTCGGCATCATGATCGCGATACGGTCGCCTTTAACAAAACCTTTTGATTGTAGATGGGCCGTAAACGCCTTTGCCTCAGCGTCAAGCTCGGCATAGGTCATCGTCTTCCCCATACATGTGAATGCGGGCTTGCTGCCGAACCTTTCCAAGTGCTTGTCGAAAAACTCCGTAAGGGAGTTTTCAGACAATTCGTTAATTTCACCTGCGACACCTTCCGGATATGAATCCAGCCAAATGCGATCTATTTTGTTTTTGGTCATTTTGCCTCCCCTTACGATGTTGTCCGCACGATCTCCCAACCGTCCGGCAGCCAGTGCGGCTGCATCTATTTGTCGTTGGAAACCATCCTAAAGAGCAAATTTTCAAACGCAAGCGATTTTGACGTTAACGTCAATCTTTGCCTGTGAAGTATTGTCATTGTTGTTTTTAGGCGCGTCTGAATGAGCAGGGATGGCTTTATTTTTGCGAATGTCTGGACAAGTCCTCATCATAGAGGCACACTTTTATCTCCCGGTGACGATCAGTCTGGGAGGGCCGATTGCCACCGTTCATTCGGGAGGATATCTATGGCTAAAGTTTCACTGACTGTGAACGGGAAAAACGTTGAGAAAGACGTTGAGGACCGGACATTACTGGTCCAGTTTTTACGCGAAGATGTTAATCTGACGGGCGCACATATTGGCTGCGACACATCACAATGTGGTGCCTGTGTCGTGCATGTTGATGGGAAAGCTGTAAAAAGTTGCACGATGCTGGCAGCACAAGCATCAGGGTGTGAAGTTACAACTATAGAAGGATTGTCCGGCGGCGGTGACTTGCATCCCGTTCAGGCGGCCTTCCGCGAGCATCATGGCTTGCAGTGCGGGTTTTGCACGCCGGGCATGATCATGGCCGCAACCGATATCATTAAACGCCACGGTACAAAGCTTGACGAGGCAACGGTACGCGCCGAGCTTGAAGGCAATATCTGCCGGTGCACCGGCTATCATAACATTGTTAAAGCCATTCTGGACGCTGCTTCCAAAATGGACGGCGCCGCGAAAGTCGCCGCCGAATAGCTGAACAACCCGCGCGGGTATGGTCCTGCGCGTCGAGGTAACGTCTCCGGCATTGTGAATGAAGCGCGGAGACAGGCGCTGAACGTGATAGCACTGAAAGCGCGAACTTAGCGAGGAAAGTTCAATGGGAATCGAAGGTATTGGCGCACGGGTTGCGCGCAAAGAAGACAAACGCTTCATCACCGGGAAGGGACGCTACACCGACGATATGGTCGTAGCCGGCATGAAACACTCGGTATTTGTACGCTCCCCTCACGCTCATGCAAAAATCAAAAAAGTCGATACTGAGGCTGCTGAAAAAATGCCCGGTGTGATCGGTATATTAAACGGGCAACAACTCGCAGATGATGGCATTGGCAATATTATTTGCGGCTGGATGATCCACTCTAAAGACGGTTCTCCAATGAATATGGGCGCTTGGCGGCCATTGGCGCAGGACACCGTTCGCTACGTTGGCGACGCGGTCTTGATCGTTGTCGCCGATACCAAGGCGCAGGCGCGCGATGCTGCAGAGGCTTGCATAGTGGAGTATGAAGAGCTTGATATTGTAACCCAGCCGGATAAGGCGCTGGCGGATGGCGCACCGCAGATACATCCCGAAGCGAAGAATAATTTGATTTTTGATTGGGGCCTTGGCGACGAAGAAGCGACAGACAAGGCGCTGGCAAGTGCGGCGCACATCACAGAAATGGACATTGTCAACAACCGGCTTGTGCCCAACGCTATGGAGCCACGCGCTGCGCTTGGCATTTATGATGACGCTGAAGATCATTATACCTGTTATACCACCTCACAAAACCCGCATGTCGCCCGTCTGGTCATGAGCGCATTTTATAATGTTGCGCCGGAAAACAAATTACGGGTTATCGCGCCGGATGTCGGTGGTGGCTTTGGTTCTAAAATTTATATTTATCCGGAAGAGATCGTCTGTCTTTGGGCATCAAAACGCACAGGCGTTCCAGTCAAGTGGACTGCGGACCGCACCGAGAGCTTTCTGACCGATGCACATGGCCGCGATCATATCACCAAAGTTAAAATGGGCTTTGATGCCAACAATAATATTGTCGGTCTAAAGGTCGATACGATTGCCAATCTTGGTGCGTATATGTCTCTGTTTTCTTCAGCAACGCCGACATATCTATACGCAACGCTTCTGTCGGGGCAGTATAATATTCCGGCAATTTATGGCAATGTGCGGGCGGTTTATACCAATACGGCACCGGTCGATGCTTACCGCGGTGCAGGGCGGCCGGAAGCGACTTATCTGCTTGAGCGCACAATGGAAACAGCGGCCCGCGAACTGGGTGTTGATCCGGCTGAACTGCGCCGTCAGAACTTCATTCGTGAGTTCCCGCATCAAACGCCTGTCATCATGAATTATGATGCCGGTGATTTCGAGGTGTCGCTGGATGCGGCGATGAAGCAGATAGATTATGCCGGATTTGCCAAACGTAAGAAAGAAGCAGAATCGCGCGGTAAGCTGCGCGGCATTGGTATGAGCTGTTACATTGAAGCATGTGGCATTGCGCCATCTCAAGCAGTTGGCTCGCTTGGGGCGGGCGTAGGCCTGTGGGAATCTGCCGAAGTGCGCGTCAATGCCGTTGGCACAATTGAAGTGCTGACCGGTTCTCATAGTCATGGCCAGGGTCATGAAACGACATTTGCGCAGCTGGTTTGCGAACGTTTCGGTGTCCCTATGGACAGCGTCTCGATTGTTCATGGAGATACTGACAAGGTGCAGATGGGCATGGGCACTTATGGCTCCCGCTCCGGCGCTGTCGGCATGAGTGCGATTATGAAAGCGCTGGATAAAGTCGAGATGAAAGCCAAGAAAATTGCGGCCCATCTTTTGGAAGCCGATGAAGCTGATATCGAGATTGAAAATGGCGAATTGAAAGTTGCTGGTACTGATAAGTCCGTACCATGGTTCCAAATGGCACTGGGGGCTTACACCGCCCACAATTTGCCCGATGGCATGGAGCCCGGATTGAAAGAGGGCGCATTTTACGATCCGGCCAACTTTACCTTCCCTGCGGGATGCTACATCTGCGAAGTAGAGGTTGATCCTGATACCGGAACAACAAAGATCATTGATTTTGTCGCTGCCGATGATTTTGGAAATATTATCAATCCGATGATTGTTGAAGGGCAGGTTCATGGCGGTGTCGCGCAGGGCATCGGTCAGGCGCTCATGGAGGGCACATATTATGACCCGGATTCCGGCCAGCTCCTGACAGCGAGCTATATGGACTATCAAATGCCACGTGCGGAAGATCTGCCGAACTTCCAGCTTTCGACCTCGGTAACCGAATGTCCTCATAATCCACTTGGCATCAAAGGATGCGGTGAAGCAGGTGCGATTGGCTCACCGCCTGCTGTTATCAATGCCATTACAAATGCAATAGACAATAATGATTTGACTATGCCGGCAACGCCGCAAGCGGTTTGGACCGCGCTGCATAACAAAGGTGGCAGCAGGGACGATAAAAACCAGTTTGATCGCCATATTACAAAAGCTGCGAAATAATCCGCGCTAAGAGAGGATAAGAACATGTACGATACAAAATATCACCGTGCTTCGAGCCTGGATGAAGCGGCTAAAATATTTGCTAGCGCAGATGATGGCGCGTTTCTTTCAGGTGGCCAAACATTGCTGCCAACGATGAAGCAGCGTTTGGCGGCGCCATCTGATCTTGTTGACTTGACCCACATCGACGGTTTGAGCGGTGTGAGCGTGGATGGAGATACAGTCAAGATCGGCGGATTGACCACGCATTACGAGGTCAATCAGGATAATGCATTAAGCAAAGCATGTCCTGCATTGGCTCGAATGGCTGGCTGGATCGGCGATCCACAAGTGCGCCATCGCGGCACAATTGGCGGTTCGCTTGCCAACAACGATCCTGCGGCAGATTATCCGGCTGCAATGCTGGCGCTTAATGCAACCATTCATACAAATAAGCGGGAGATTGCCGCTGACGACTTCTTCACTGGCATGTTTGAAACCGCACTGGAGGAAGGTGAAATCGTAACGGCGGTTTCATTTAAGAGTGTCGATAAATGCGGCTATGAGAAATTCCGCAATCCGGCTTCGCGTTACGCCATGGCCGGTGTTTTTGCCGCAAAGGCGAAAGACGGTTCTGTCCGCATTGGCGTTACCGGCGCTGGCGACGACGGCGTCTTTCGATGGACTGAGGCCGAAGAGGCGCTTGCATCAAACTGGTCAGCAGATGCATTAGACAGTTGTGACGTAGATAGTTCGGGTCTGATGAGTGATATCCATGCCAGCGCTGCATATCGCGCAAATTTGGTAAAGGTAATGACCAAACGCGCTGTTTCTTCTGCTGATTAATGGCTTTCAATTAAAATTAAGCCCGTACATTTCATGTGCGGGCTTTTGTCATTGCTTATTCAGGCAGGGTCAAATAACAACGACACGAGCGCCGATTGGCACGCGATCGTACAAATCTTCAACATGTGCATTGATCATACGAATACATCCATTGGAAACGGACCGGCCGATAGATGAAGGCTGTGTGGTGCCGTGGATGCGGTAATATGTATCGCGTTTGCCCTTATACAAATAGAGCGCGCGCGAACCCAGCGGATTGCCGGGGCCGCCAGGAACGCCGCCCGCATATTTTTTATATTTGCCCGGCTCACGGCGGATCATATTTGCGGTTGGTGTCCATGTGGGCCATTTGGCCTTTCGGCGGATCGTCGCGGTGCCTTTAAAGGCAAGTCCGGCTTTGCCGACACCTACGCCATAGCGGCGCGCACGATGTGCGCTTTCAACCAAATAGAGGAAATGGTTGCGTGGATCGACAATGATTGTACCGCGCTTGTAGTTCGATCTGTAACGGACCGATTGAGGCAGAAACTTGCGCGCAATGGTAAAACCTTGAGCTTTGTGTGCCAGCGCACCGCTTGTTGTGAGGACCAGCGCAGATGTTGTTGCACCTAACAGAAAACGACGTCGTGTGATCATTTGAATATTTCCAGTTTAAACCGCGTCAAACGAGCTCATCGCTCACTTAAGAGTGAGCGTAAAACTTCCTTCGCAAACAGTGCTGGAAAATGTTTAACGAATCCAGCAACTGCCCATCAAAGTTATGTGAACACGATTGAACGGCTTAAAAAGAAAATATTAGTTTTTTGCTATTCTGGCTTTGGCCGCCGCATATTCTCCTGCCAGACGATCAACTAATTTGGCCGCCGGTCCGACGGATTTGACAGCACCGATGCCTTGGCCACATCCCCAAATATCTTTCCATGCTTTGGAACCTTCTTTCGACGCTTCTTCGAAGTCCATTTTTGAAGGATCTGCTTCGGGAAGATTTTCCGGGTCCATGCCCGCATTTTCAATGGAAGGCGCAAGATAATTGCCATGTATTCCGGTGAAATAATTGGAATAGACAATATCTTTGGCGGCACTATCGACGATCATCTGTTTGTATTCATCAACGGCGCGCGCTTCATCTGTCGCAATGAAAGGCGAACCGATATAGGCCATGTCCGCGCCCATCGCTTGAGCCGCAAGAACAGCATCGCCGGTCGAAATCGAACCTGACAGAAGTAACGGGCCGTCAAACCACTCGCGAATTTCTTGAACAAGAGCGAATGGAGAAAGGGAGCCGGCGTGACCACCGGCACCGGCTGCAACAGCAATCAGACCATCTGCGCCTTTTCGAATAGCGGAATTGGCGTGGCGATTATTGATAACATCGTGCAGCACGACGCCGCCATAAGAATGGATCGCCGCGTTCACTTCAGGAACAGCACCAAGCGATGAAATCACGATTGGCACCTTGTACTTCACGCACATGCGCAAATCATGCTCCAGTCTTTTGTTTGATGGATGCACGATCTGATTAACAGCGAAAGGTGCTGCTGGTTTGTCGGGATTGGCAGCATTGTGATCGGCCAGACCTTCGGTGATTTCTGCCAGCCATTCATCAACCTGCGCTTCAGGACGCGCATTAAGGGCGGGAAAGGATCCGACAACACCGGCCTTGCACTGTGCCATAACAAGAGGCGGATGCGAAATAATAAAAAGAGGTGCTGCCACAACTGGCAAACGTAGATTGTCTTTCAAAATTGCTGGCAGTGTCATATGAACCTCACATTGACGTTTACGTAAATGACAATTAAATCAACTTATCTCATGAGGCAAGGTTGATTTTGTGTATTTCAGAACTTGAGCCGAGCGGTGCGTATTGGTCGAAAAACTCTAAACTGTCATCCTTGAAACAGGCGGGGCTGACCTTGGGGATTAAATGCTATTCCGGCGGCATAGCGGCTGCTTATACTTTTCAATCAATGATAATTATGCCATGTCCAGAAGATGGTGGGCGCGGCGCAAACAACTTGCGCCAAAAATAGTGGGAATTGGTCTCGTGAGTAACTTGGAAACCGCATTGCGGTCCGCATTGAAAAAGGGTGATATTAAAGACCCTATTTTTCGGCGCAAAGTTTACGAATCTGCAGCCAATGCTATGCACCGCTCGCTTGAAGCGCGTGGCAATGCGACCAAAGAAGCGATAGATGCGCAAAACAAGCGACTTGCCGAAGTTATTCGAACGATCGAAGCTGACTTAAAGGCCGCGCCAAGCCCTGCGCCTGCTGCAGCAAAACCGTCAGTTGAGCCGGAACCACCAGTGCGCCAGACAGAGCCGCCACTCGTTGAGCCGGTTTCTGAAAGACGTGCCACAACCACAGGTACCCGAAACGAGCCATCGCTTTACGTTGAGCCACGTGCAGAAAAAGCAGACACAAAACCCGAACGTAAACCGGCTGAAACAAAATCTGAGAGAAAAGGCACAAGAGCGCCGTTTGCCAAGCTGCTGACAGCAGCAGTGCTGGTTTCATTCTTGGGTGTGGGTTTTTTCTGGGTCTTTACGACAGATGCCTTTAAGAGTGAGGAAGCGCGCGACACCTCGGTTCCAAACCCTAACAGAGTCTTGGAAAGCGAAAGCTTTGAAGGGCGCGATCCGGGCACTTCCAATGCGCCGGCGACACTCGATAACTCGGCCGGCGATGATGGCTGGATAGAACTTTTCTCTCCTAATGATTTAACGACGCTTGGCTTGGTTGCCGGCGCGACCGCAGAAATGAAAACTGATCCATTCGGTGATTATGTTCATCTTGTCACGCCAAATGAAGAAGCTGAAGTCCAAATAGATGTGCCGCTTAACTTAATGCAGCAGGCGCCGGGCGGCACGATACAGTTGAGTTTTATTGCCAATGCAGACGATGATGCGCCGACACAGATGTCCGTGACTTGTGACCTTGGCACGCTTGGCGATTGTGGAAGGCTGCGCTTTAATTTGGGGCAGGCGCCTCAGGAATATTTAATGCAAATGCAAATCCCCGAAGGCGCAAGCCCGTCGCGTCAGGGGGTAATCAAAATCGTCACAGATATAGAAAATGAAGCGCGAGCCGTTAAGCTATTGCAGGTTCGCGCCCGTTTGATTGGCAATTAGGTACGGTTTGTTTTCTCAATGAAATCGTAGCCCTGACCAATGATTTTATCATTGGGCTGCCCGATAACTTTTCTTGATTTACCTTCATATTCCATTTTTGAAAGAATGTGCCGCAAAACTTCCAAACGTCCGCGGCGCTTGTCGTTATAGCGCACAATGTTCCATGGCGCGTTATCGGTGTGGGTCGCCTTGATCATCTGGTCTCGCGCATTGGTATAGTCGTCCCATTTTGACATGCCGATAATGTCGATACCTGAAAGTTTCCAGTATTTCAGCTTGCTGTGGCGTCGGTCATGAAAGCGCTCAAGTTGTGTTTCGCGCCCAATATTCAGCCAGAACTTAAAAAAGTGGATACCTTCATCGGTAATCATACTTTCAAAGCCTGGTACCTCGGACAAAAACTTCTCATTTTGCTCTTTTGTGCAAAACCCCATCACAGGTTCCACGCCGCCGCGATTATACCAAGAGCGGTCATAAATAGTGATTTCGCCGGATGTAGGAAAATGTTTCACATAGCGCTGAAAATACCACTGCCCTTGCTCGGTCTCGGTCGGTTTTGGCAAGGCAACAACATTTGTCTCACGTGGATTAAGATAGTCCGTCAGCACATTGATCGTACCACCTTTACCAGCCGCATCGCGTCCTTCAAAAACGATGATCATACGTTCGCCGGTTTTATCCATGTGGCTTTTAAGTTTAACAAGTTCCTCCTGAAGCGTTTCTAGTTCTTCTTCATAGTCGCTTCTTTTGAGCTTTTTGTCATATGGATAACCGCCCGCAGTTATTTTATTGTCTTCAACCCAATCCGGTATTTTAGGGTCATCAATATCAAAAACATGCTCTTTGCCATCAAATGAAATTGTTATCGCTCGGCTGTCGTCATTGGTGCTCATGATTGGTCCGTCATTTATGTTTCATAATGGTTTGCGAAAGCTAGGGCTTCCGTTTTGGTTCGTCCAGCCCTAAGTATATCTAAGGAAACGCGATTATGAGCGCGCCTCAATTTCTTTTCGACGGTGAAGAAGCTGCTGAAGTGGACAGTGTTACGACTTATATTCGCCGTTTGAAGGCGCATCGCTGGCTGTTAGTGGGTACATTGCTCATTTTTGCCAGTCTGATGATTGGCGGCTGGCTTAGACCTGTTCACGGTTTGATAAGTGCTTTTGCCATTTTTGTTCTGGCTATGATTGCGCCGGTGCAATCACGTAAGATGCGCATTGACGCTGAAGCAAATGCCTTAAACCAAGCAGATAGCGAACGGCAGATACACGCCATTGCCAGTGCAATTAACGATCCTATTATGCTTATCAGTTCCATGGGCACGGTACTTTATGCAAATGAGGAAGCCGAACGTGCATTCGGGCGTATTGAAATTGGAACGCCCATCGTTCTTCGTTTGAGAAGTGACGAAATCCGTACATTGATACGCAACACACTCAATGGTGTAAAAACAGGGTCGATTGAATTCCTTGAGAAGGCACCCTTAGAGCGGTGGTTTTCCGTGTCGCTAAAGCCTGTTTTGAACGATGTGTCCAATCCGCAATATTTGATGCATTTCCATGATCTCTCCGAAACAAAGAAGACGGATAAAATACGTTCTGACTTTATCGCCAATGCAAGCCACGAATTGCGTACGCCGCTGGCTTCTTTGATGGGGTTTATCGAAACGCTGGCAGGTCCTGCACGAAATGACGAAGCTGCGCGAGACAGATTTTTGAAAATTATGCAGGATCAGGCAGGGCGCATGTCCCGTTTGATTGATGACCTTCTGACTTTGAGTCGATTTGAAACTGCTTGGGGGCAATCGAGTTTTGGTGAGGTCGATCTTAAATCCGTACTCACCCATGTAACCAATGCGCTTAGCCCGATGGCCGACCAAAACGGTGCGACGATAAAATTATCCTTTAACGAGGGGCTGGTTGATCCGCTGCAATTACGCGGTAATCGCGATGAGATAATCCAACTTTTCGAAAATCTCGTCGAAAACGCGATTAAATACGGAAAAGATGACGGCCGCATTGGTGTTGAGGTGAACGAAGACTCTACTGGCCAAAATTTTATCATTGGTGTCCATGATAATGGTCCGGGTATTTCTGAAGAGCATCTGCCGCGATTGGTCGAGCGTTTTTACCGCGTAGATGTTGATACAAGCCGTGACAAGCAGGGCACCGGCTTGGGACTTTCAATTGTCAAACACATTATTCAACGCCACAAAGGGCGTTTGAACGTGAAATCCAAGCTTGGCCACGGCACAAGTTTTTTGGTTACCTTGCCAAAAATCCAGCCTAAATAGACAGGTTGTAATTACATATTATATTACAATTACTTAAACTGTCATAAAAGGGCAATGCTCGTGCCCTACAACCCCGGCAGCGGCGGAGCACTGTCGCATTCGCACCGCGTAAAAACGCGGCACACGTACAAGCCCCACGGGAGCAAAATTATGAAATCTCTTAAACTCGCTCTAGCTGTCGCTATCAGCGCAACGGCAATGACTTCTTTCGCACACGCACGCGACCAAATTCAGATCGCAGGTTCTTCAACTGTTTTGCCTTATGCAAAAATCGTAGCTGAAAACTTCGGCGAAACATTCCCGAACTTCAAAACACCTGTTGTTGAGTCCGGTGGCTCTTCTGCTGGTCTTAAAGAATTCTGCCGCGGTGTTGGCGCTGAATTCATCGATATTGCAAACGCCTCACGCGCTATCCGTGAAAAAGAAATTGCTTCTTGTGCAGAAGCTGGTGTTACAGACATCCAGGAAATCCGCATCGGTTATGATGGTATTGTTTTCGCAACAGATATCAGCGGCCCTGATTTCGCTCTTGAGCCAATCGACCTTTACAAAGGCCTTGCTGCCAAAGTTGTTGTTGACGGTGAACTCGTTGATAACCCTTACAAAACTTGGAACGAAGTTAATGCTGACTTCCCTGAGTGGGAAATCGCTGCTTACATCCCTGGTGAAAAGCACGGTACACGTGAAGTTTTCGAGGAAAAAGTTCTTCTCGTCGGCTGTGAAGAAGCTGGCGGTCTGAAAGCCCGCATGGACGCAGGCATGGACGAAGATACATCGGAGAAAGACTGCTACGCAGTTCGTAAAGACGGCGCTGCCGTTGATATCGATGGCGATTACACAGAAACATTGTCGCGCATTGATGCAAACAAAACAGGCATGGGCGTATTTGGTCTCGCATTCTATGAGAACAACACGGACAAGCTTAAAGTTGCTACAATGTCAGATGTTGTGCCGACAACTGAATCAATCGCTAAAGGTGAGTATCCGGTTTCACGTCCGCTCTTCTTCTACGTTAAGAAGGCGCATTTGGGCGTAATCCCTGGTTTGCAGGAATATGTTGAGTTCTTTACTTCTGACGACATGACTGGCCCGGACAGCCCATTGGCTGAGTACGGTCTGGTTGCCGCTCCGGAAGAAGAGCGCGAAATGGTTCGTGAAGGTTTCACATCCGGTAAAACAATGTAATTAGACGCTTAACGTGAGCAGGCGGCAATAATGCTGCCTGCTTGCATTACGGACCTTTAGACTTTTTATATACAAGTCGCACTGGGCTTTTATTTAAATGGTCTGAACTAAGGATTTGAAATGAGTCTCTCGACGATCATTCTGGTTGTAGTTGTTCTGGGTGTAATCGGTTGGTTTGTCGGTGCTAGCCGTTCAAGATCACTGGTCGCAGGCAACGCCTCTCAGCTCCACTCAAGACCTGCCTATTACGGCTCGTATATTTTTGTTTGGGCTGTTTTACCTGCATTATTGCTGGCTGCGGTTTGGTCTATTGCCAGCCCCATCTATGTGGATAATCAAGTTCGCAGTAATTTGCCGGCCGAAATCCAGGCGCAGGACCGCGCGCAGCAAAATCTTTCGATGAATATCGTGCAAAGCATTGCGCGTGGCCTTGATACGCTCGTGGGTGAAGATCGACCTGACGAGAATGTTACAATCGAAGATCTAAAGCCGATGCTTGCACAGCAAGGCGTAGCCATCGCAGGTAGCGGCGAGACTTATATGATCACTTCGGCGCGCCAGATGAATGCGTTGACCCGCGCCAGCAATGCCATACGCGCTGCCGTCGTCATCGCTCTGTCTGTTATCGGTTTTGCAATTGCCTATCTGCAAATCAACGTGAAGCTGCGTGCGCGTAATAAGGTGGAAGGCGTTGTAACCGGTGCATTGATTGTCGCTTCTTCCATCGCAATCCTAACAACCGTTGGCATTGTTTTCTCCATGCTATCTGAAACAACACGTTTCTTCGCCAGCGTGCCGATGACGGACTTTTTCTTCGGTACAGTTTGGGATCCGCGTTTTGCCAATGCGAGCGATCCGGATGCGGCTGGGCAGTTCGGTCTTATTCCTTTGCTCGCAGGAACATTATACATTGCTTTTGTCGCCATGCTTGTTGCCGTGCCGGTGGGGCTGTTCTCCGCAATCTACATGGCTGAATATGCGGGCCCGAAACTGCGCTCTGTTGCAAAACCTTTGTTGGAGGTTTTGGCGGGTATTCCAACAATCGTTTACGGTTTCTTTGCTCTTGTAACTGTTGGGCCATTCCTGCGTGATCTGTCCGCACAAATTTCAAGCATTGTAACCGATGGCGGCAGCAGCTTCATTCAGGCCCAGTCAGTGCTGACCGCAGGATTTGTTATGGGTATCATGCTGATCCCGTTCGTGTCCTCGCTCTCAGATGACATCATTACACAGGTGCCGCGCGCTATGCGTGACGGCTCACTGGGGCTAGGCGCGACGCAATCTGAGACGGTGCGGAAGGTGATTTTACCTGCTGCCCTGCCAGGTGTTGTTGGCGCACTACTTTTGACGGCATCACGCGCAATCGGCGAAACGATGATTGTGGTGCTGGCTGCGGGTGTTGCTGCCCGGCTGACACTCAATCCGTTTGAACCGATGACGACTGTCACGGTTAAAATCGTGAGTCAGCTTACAGGCGACCTTGAGTTTAACTCACCGCAAACGCTGGTGGCTTTTGCTCTTGGTCTGACACTTTTCTTCATCACCTTGGCGCTGAACGTCTACGCGCTTTATATCGTCCGTAAATACCGCGAGCAGTATGAATAATGGCTGACACGTCTCTTACCGATAATAATGTCGCAGCACCAAGGCACCGCGATATCGGCCTCAAAAAACGTTATGCTGCAGAGCGTCGTTTCCAATTTTATGGGAAACTGGCTATTGCTTTCGGCCTGTTCTTTTTGGCGCTTCTTTTGTGGACTGTTGTTTCTAAAGGTTACACAGCGTTTCAACAGACATCTATCAATCTGGATGTCACTTTCGATGAATCGGTTATCGACCCGAAAAATGAACGTAATGAAAACCCGATGAAGCTGTTGACGGCCAATTACCCTAAATTGGCGGAAGCTGCGCTGTATGAAAAACTGGGCATAGATGCCGAAGACAAAGCCGGGACAAAAGCTGCGGACGCACTTATTTCGAAAGGTGCCCGTGCCCAGCTTCGTGACATGCTGATTTCCAACCCGGAGTTGATGAACCAGACCGTCAATGTATGGGTGCTGGCTGCCGGTGAAGTCGATTCCGCGATCAAAGGTCAGTTCGACCTTTCGGTTGATGAAAGTCGGCGCAAGATCAAAGACAACCAGCTTGAGATGATTGAAAAGCTGCAGCAGGATGGCTCGCTGGAAGGGCGTTTCAACACCGGTCTTTTCACAAATGGCGGCTCAAGTAGGCCTGAAACAGCCGGCGTTGGAGTCGCGATCATTGGCTCGGCATACATGATGCTGATTGTACTTCTGACATCATTGCCGATCGGTGTTGCAGCGTCGATCTATCTTGAAGAGTTTGCACCGAAGAACAGACTAACCGATATTATCGAGGTTAACATCAATAATCTGGCAGCTGTACCGTCAATTGTTTACGGTTTGCTTGGTCTGGCAGTCTTCATCAACTTTGCTGGCTTGCCGCGTTCTGCATCGCTTGTTGGCGGTCTTGTTCTTTCATTGATGACATTGCCGACAATTATAATTGCGACACGCGCTGCACTGAAAGCTGTTCCGCCTTCAATTCGGGCTGCGGCCCTGGGTATTGGTGCTTCTAAAAACCAAACGGTCTTCCACCATGTCCTGCCGCTTGCAGCGCCTGGTATTTTGACCGGTACGATTATCGGACTTGCGCAGGCTCTTGGTGAAACCGCGCCGCTGCTCCTGATCGGTATGGTTGCCTTCGTTGTGGATGCGCCGGCAACACCGCTTGATCCTGCAACAGCACTACCCGTTCAAATTTTTATGTGGGCGAATGAAGCCGAACGTGCTTTCGTAGAACGGACATCGGGTGCGATTATCATTCTGCTGGCATTTCTCGCGGTTATGAATATCACGGCAATCTTCTTGCGCAGACGCTTCGAGCGTCGTTGGTAATGGGCGGAATTCAATGAAACACGATGTAATAAAAGAGTCGGAGATCATGAGCATGGATGGCGAAACCGAAACGCCCAAGGTGAAAATGGCAGGTAAGGGCGTGGAAGTTTTCTACGGCTCAAAACAAGCCATTAACGGCATTGATCTAGAAGTCTATGAACGGCAGGTAACGGCGCTGATCGGGCCTTCTGGCTGCGGTAAATCGACTTATTTACGCTGCCTTAACCGTATGAATGACACCATTGATATTTGTAAGGTCAAAGGTCTTTTAACGCTGGATGGCGAAGACATTTATGACCCGAATATTGATGTTGTCGAGCTTCGTGCCCGCGTCGGCATGGTTTTTCAGAAACCTAATCCGTTTCCGAAATCCATTCACGAGAACATCACCTATGGCCCCCGTATTCACGGTTTAGCAAAATCCAAAGCTGATCTGGACGTTATTGTTGAAAAAAGCTTGCGTGGCGCAGGTCTGTGGGAAGAGGTCAAGGACCGCTTGCACGAGCCAGGTACTGGACTTTCAGGCGGCCAGCAACAACGTCTTTGTATTGCAAGAGCGATTGCAGTTCAGCCGGAAGTTATTTTGATGGACGAGCCGTGTTCAGCGCTGGACCCGATCGCAACGGCGATTGTTGAAGAGCTGATCGGCGAACTGCGTGAGCAGTACACAATTGTGATCGTGACTCACTCCATGCAACAGGCCGCGCGTGTTTCGCAGCGTACAGCAATGTTCCATTTGGGCGACTTGGTAGAGGTTGACGATACTGAAACCATTTTCACCAACCCTTCAGAAAAGCGCACACAGGACTACATCACCGGCCGCTTTGGTTGATGTGTAGTTAGGTCTGGTTAGGAAATTGAAATGATAAAACAGCATACGGTTTCAGCGTTCGAAGATGAGATGCAGTTTCTCACGCATAAGATTGCGGAGATGGGCGGACATGCCGAGAAAATGATCGGACAGTCTGTAAAAGCGCTTACGACCGGGGATGTCGAGCTTGCGCGTGCGGTCATCAAAGATGATATGCGCCTTGATGAAGGTCAGCGGGAAATTGATGATAAAGCAGTGCTTTTGATTGCCCAGCGTCAGCCAATGGCGAGCGATTTGCGGGAAGTTTTTGCGAATATTCGTATTTCATCTGATTTGGAGCGGGTAGGCGACATGGCAAAAGGCATTGCCAAGCGCGTAAGCTCAGTTTCTGAATATTCGCACGGTGTTAAGTTTGCCCGTGGCCTTGAACATTTGAGTGAACTGGCTTCCGCCCAGCTGAAAGAAGTTCTCGATTGCTACGGAACCCGGTCTGTTGATGATGTTAACAACATTATTGAGCGTGACGAAGAAATCGACGCCATGTACACGTCCTTGTTCCGCGAATTGCTCACCTACATGATGGAAGATCCGCGTAACATTACCACGTGCACGCATCTTCTTTTCTGCGCGAAAAATATTGAGCGCATCGGCGACCACGCAACGAATATTGCCGAGGCAACATATTATATGGTCAAGGGTCACAAGCTTGATCCTGCACGTCCAAATGAGGACAAAACACATAAGGTTAGCCTCGACTGAGGCGCTGGTTTGAGGTGATGTGATGAGCGCAAAGCCACGTATTATGGTTGTTGAAGATGAAGAAGCGTTGAGCATTCTTCTCAAATACAATCTTGAAGCTGAGGGTTTTGAAGTTGAGACTGTCGATCGCGGCGATGATGCAGAAGACATTTTGCGTGAGAACCAGCCTGATCTCCTTTTGCTTGACTGGATGTTGCCGGGTGTGAGCGGTATCGAGCTTTGTCGCCGGCTACGTGCAAGGCGCGAGACAAAAGACATGCCCATCATCATGTTGACTGCGCGTGGTGAAGAAAGCGAGCGTATTCGCGGCCTTTCAACGGGCGCCGATGATTATGTCGTAAAGCCGTTTTCCACGCCTGAGCTGCTTGCGCGTGTGCGCGCCATGTTGCGCCGTGCCAAGCCGGAAGTGCTTGCAGACCGCTTGACAGCTGGGGATATTCAACTCGATCGTGAAGCGCACCGCGTTTACCGCAATGACCGTGAATTGAAGCTTGGCCCGACAGAATACCGCCTGCTTGAGTTCTTTATGCTTGCACCGGGGCGTGTCTTTTCACGTGTACAGCTTCTCGACGGTGTCTGGGGCGACAACATCTATGTCGATGATCGCACTGTGGATGTGCATATCGGCCGTTTGCGCAAAGCCATCAATATTGGCCGCGTGAAGGATCCTATCCGTACTGTGCGCGGTGCAGGCTATGCTCTGGAAGCTGTGAAGTAATTTCACTAAAGTTTATATGAAACAAGAAAGGCGGCCTCTGGCCGCCTTTCTTTTATTGCTCTAGCGTGAACGCCGCCGGTCTTGCGGCTGCTGGAAGGCAAGCTTGCTGTGATATTTGCAGTAAGGAGAGCCTTCTTCATTGCCATGTCCGCAAAAATAAAACTCACCTTGCAGCGGGTCGCCAAACGGCCATTTGCAAGTGTGCTCGTTAATATCAACAAGCTTGAGTTTAAGCGGCATAGGCGCAACAACATCATCAGTGTCACGCTGGGGCGCTTTGTAGGCAACGACTTCATGATCTTGCTTGAGCGCCGTTGCACCGATTGTATGCGTTACAGATGGCGGTGTGCGCTGCGGCATCGAGTATGAGCCAACGCTTGAACCGCTGCTGGAAGAAGCGCTGCTGCTGCCTGATGATGAAGATGCCGGGCGTGAGCTGCCGCCGCTATTAGGTGTACGGCGTACGCGCGGCGCAGCCGGTTTTGTAGATTTTGCCCGTCCGGAAAGCTTTAATCGGTGGACTTTACCGATAACAGCATTTCGGCTCACACCGCCGAGTTTTGCAGCGATCTGGCTTGCGCTCAGGCCTTCCGCCCATAGTTTTTTCAGCATTTCTACGCGTTCGTCGGTCCAACTCACGGTCGTCTCCATCCTGTTTATAGATAGAATCCCTCTCCGTTGCTCGGTCATGGAATTAAGACCTGCGACGCACTCTATACATGAGGAACAGTTTACTATCTGGCTTTCTTGCCGTTTTTTATAAGCTACAATAGTGCTGGACTCGCGATCAAGAGTCCCAACGCACGAACGAATCCGAAATCTCGGTTTTCCCCAACTTGAATGAAAAGTGAGTCAAAAATGCATCACTTTCTGGGATTTCTGGAGATTTAACCACAGGCGGAAACAATTGACATATGCGTTTGGCTCGCATTATCTGTCATTGCCGCTCGAAAGGGCGGCATTTTTCATTTAATGTGTACCTTTAGGCCAGAAACATGAACGCGCCGTCTCCACTCTTTAATACTTATAACAGAGCACCTATCGCAGTTGATCGCGGTGAGGGCGTTTGGCTGTATGATACGGCAGGCCGAAAATATTTGGATTTCGGCGGTGGAATTGCTGTAAACGCACTTGGCCATGCTCACCCGCATTTGGTGGAGGCAGTAAAATCTCAAGCTGAAAAACTATGGCATACATCCAACCTTTATGAAGTGCCGGGCCAAAAACGCGCTGCCGAGCGACTGTGCAATGCCAGTTTTGCCGATCGCGTTTTCTTTACGAACTCCGGTGCAGAGGCATTGGAGTGCGCTATTAAGACGGCGCGGCGCTACCATTATTCAAAAGGAAATCCTGAACGTATTCGGATATTGACATTTGAAGGCGCTTTTCATGGCAGAACACTGGCAACGATTGCTGCTGGCGGGCAGGAAAAATATCTTGAAGGCTTTGGGCCTAAGGTCGAAGGCTTTGACCAGCTCCCCTTTGGAGATCTTGAAGCGTTGAAGTCGGCTATGGCGCACGATGTTGCTGCTATTTTGATCGAGCCTATTCAGGGTGAAGGCGGTGTCCGCTCGGTACCTGTTCAGCATCTGAAAGACATTCGTGCATTATGCGATGAAAATGATGTTTTGCTGATTTTGGATGAGGTACAGACCGGCATCGGCCGTACAGGCCATCTTTTTGCGCATGAGTTGGCGGGTATCGAACCCGACATCTTGGCATCGGCCAAAGCGCTCGGCGGCGGTTTTCCGGTTGGTGCATGCCTTGCAACCGAAGAAGCGGCGAGCGGCATGGTGCCCGGTGTGCATGGAACGACATATGGCGGCAATCCGCTTGCGATGGCTGCGTGCAATGCCGTTCTGGATGTCGTGCTTGAAGATGGGTTCCTTGATGCGGTTAAACAAAAGTCTTTGCGGTTCAAGCAGGGCCTTGCTTCATTGACAGACCGTTTTCCGGATATCATTGAAGAAGTGCGCGGTGAAGGTTTGCTTTTGGGTCTAAAATGCAAGGTCAACAATCTTGAGTTTGTCAAAGCTCTGATTGATCAAGATATGTTGACTGTTCCGGCTGGTTCAAATGTTGTCCGTATTCTGCCGCCGCTCAATATAACAGATGAAGAAATTTCAGATGGATTGGCACGCTTGGAAAGAGCCGCCCAAAGTCTATCGCCGAAAGCGCCTTAAAGCGCATCAGCTAAAACTCACATAAGTTTGGAACATAATCATGGCTCCTCGTCATTTCTTAGATATTGCTGCTGTTGATGGAGGCGAACTTCGTCGGATCATGGATGCGGCCGGTACCCGCAAAAAAGCTCAAAAAGCAGGAACGGCCAGCAAGCCATTGGAAGGTTTGGCACTTGCGATGATCTTTGAGAAACCGTCAACCCGTACGCGTGTGTCATTTGATGTGGGTATGCGTCAGCTTGGCGGCGAAACAATCATGCTCACAGGCAATGAGATGCAACTGGGGCGGGATGAAACAATTGCGGATACAGCAAAGGTTCTGTCGCGCTTTGTTGATATTATTATGATCCGCACGAAAGAACATGATCGCTTGCTTGAGCTTGCGGATGCGGCCACAGTGCCGGTCATTAACGGCCTGACTGATGACACGCACCCTTGCCAGATTATGGCTGATCTGATGACTTTCGAAGAGCATCGCGGTCCTGTTGCGGGTAAAAAGATTGCCTGGACCGGTGACGGTAACAACGTCCTTCATTCTCTTATCGAAGCATCGGCACGGTTTAATTTTGATATGTCGATCGCTGTGCCAGAGGGCAGCGAACCTGATCAGAAATATATCGACTGGGCGGTGAAAAATGGAGCAAGCGTTGCGCTTACGCA
The DNA here is from genome assembly GCF_001293565.1 of Ahrensia marina. Lineage (GTDB taxonomy): Bacteria > Pseudomonadota > Alphaproteobacteria > Rhizobiales > Rhizobiaceae > Ahrensia > Ahrensia marina. The sequence goes on from NZ_JXMU01000019.1 coordinate 76,402, forward strand.
TGACGCCGCCGCTGCTGTATCCGGAGCACATGCTGTTGTAACCGACACTTGGGTTTCAATGGGGTTTGAAGATCAGGCCAAGGGCCACAATGTTTTCCAGCCCTATCAGGTTAATCAGGAACTGATGAATAAGGCAGATAAAGAGGCCTTATTCTTGCACTGTTTACCGGCACATCGGGGGGAAGAGGTCACTGATGAAGTGATCGACGGTCCCCAGTCTGTGGTATTTGATGAAGCCGAAAATCGCCTTCATATGCAGAAGGCGATCATTGAATGGTGTGTGACAGGTCTTAAATAAGGCCATAATGTCAATATGTGCCGCACTGTCTTCGGTGCGCCAGAAATGGAAATACCATGACCGAACTAAATGTAGCTGAAGGCGAGCTAACGCCTGTGCAGCTGGACGAAGTTGTGCCTTTTAACATAGATGCGTTGGACGCCCGTGGACGCGCTGTGCTTCTGGGGCCGTCTTTGACGACTATTCTCGGGCGGCACGACTATCCGGAACCTGTAGCGCGCTTGCTTGGTGAGATGACTGTATTGACGGTTTTGCTGGGCACATCGCTTAAGTTTTCCGGCAAGTTGATCGTGCAAACGCAAACAGATGGCCCTGTTTCGCTTCTTGTTGTTGATTTTGTATCGCCCGATGCAATTCGCGCTTACGCACGTTTTGATGCCGAGCGCGTTGACGCTGCGATTGAGGCCGGTAACACCCTTCCCACTGAAATGCTTGGGAAGGGCATGCTTGCGCTTACCATTGACCAAGGCAAATATATGAGCCGTTATCAGGGTATGGTACAGCTCGACGGTTCTTCACTTGAGGAAATCGCCCGCAATTATTTCAAGCAATCCGAACAGATACCTACCGAAGTACGCCTTGCGGTTGGCAAGCTTATTACGCGTGATGACGAAGGTAATCAGCAGTTAACATGGCGTGCCGGTGGCTTGCTGGCGCAGTTTTTGCCAGAGTCGGAAGACCGTGTCCGGCAACGTGATTTACATCCGGGCGATGCTCCTGAAGGTGCTGATTTATCTGACCAGGAGATAAATGACGACGATGCTTGGGCAGAAGTTAAAGCGCTTGTCGGAACGATTGATGACAGCGAATTGATTGATGATAATCTAGGTGTTCATAAGCTGCTTTTCAGGCTGTTCCATGAGCGCGGCGTTCGTGTTTTTGATGGGCATCCAGTTGTTGATAAATGTTCTTGTTCGCGCGAAAAAGTGGAAGGCCTGTTGCGGTCCTTTACAACTGAACAACGTGAAGAGGCAGTTGAAGACGGTAAAATTTCAATCAATTGCGAGTTTTGTTCCACGCATTATGAGTTCGATCCGTCCGAAATAAAGTGACCAATCGCAGTTATATGAACGATATTTAACTTGTCTCAACCCTGAAGCATCTTAATGATAGCTGTACAGGAGTTTTTTTGACAATGTTGCAGTCGATCGCAAAGACAAAACAGTCGGAGGAAGGTACCGATGATGATGGCGCGCCTCAAAAGAAGCGCGGCATCTTTTTGACGTCTGTTCGCGCTATTATTCAATTTTCCTTGATGACTGCAATTATTGTTGCCGCTTATGTCGTCATGGACCGCTTGGTTGCTTCAAAACCGGAACGCACAGCAAGACCAAAAGTTGACGTTCAAATACCAATACAGGCAACAACGGTAAGTTTGGGTGATCAACGCCCGACAGTAAGCCTGTTCGGCGAGGTTGTTGCCGCGCGCTCACTTGAGATACGCCCTTCAGTCTCCGGCGAAGTTGTTTCTGTCAATCCGGATCTTGGTGCAGGGCAGCGTATCGAGCAGGGCGATGAGTTGTTTTCTGTTGACCGTATTGACTTTGAAACTGCGGTAGCGGAAGCCAAGGCCAATCTGGCACAGACAGATGCAACGATTATCGAAAACCGTGCGAATCTGAGTGCCGAACAGGGGCAACTTGAGTTTGCTGAAAGTCAGTTGCTGCTGGCAAGAGCGGATTTAGAACGCGCCGAGCGATTGCGCAGCAATGGCACATTGACACAAAAAGAAATCGACGATCGCTCGCTCACTGTAAGCCAGCGTGAACAGGCCGTGAGCCAGCGGCAGAACAACATTGCCATTGCTCAAGCGCGCCTTTCACAGCAACAGGCGGTGCGTGAGCGTTTGGAGCTCGGTGTCGAACGGGCAAACCGTGATTTAAACAATACAGTCGTGCGCGCACCGTTCTCAGGTGTGGTGCGTTCCTCCAGCGTGGAAATTGGACGCATTGTCTCGGCAAGTGATGTCGCCGTGTCTATTTATGATGATGTGGCCTTGGATGTTCGCTTTACATTGACCGATGCACAATATGGCCGGATCGCCGCAGACGGTGACCCGCTCATTGGAAGAAACGTGGCTTTGAAGTGGGCCGTCGGCGGCACTGAATATTCCTATACCGGAAAAGTGACCCGCATTGGCGCTGATATTGCTTCAGAACGCGGCGGTGTGGATGTATTTGCCCGTATTGATGAAAATGAAGATGTGCCGGTGCAATTGCGTCCTGGCGCTTTTGTGTCGATTGATGTTCCCGACCGGCTTTATGAAAATGCTGCGCGGGTACCTGAAACAGCAATTTTTGATTCCAATACAGCCTATTTGATTGTTGATGGAAAGCTGCAAGCGCGTGAATTGCAAGTCGCAGCTTACGATAGTTCCGATGCGATTGTGATAAGCGGCCTTAATGAAGGCGATCGTATTTTATCGACGCGCATTTCAGAAATTGAAGAAGGTCTGGACGTCCGAATTGTTAATGCCAATGGAGTTGCCGAGGAAGGGCAGGAAACCGCTTCTGCGCCACCAAACAACCGGCCATCACCAGAAATTCTGGCTTCTGCAAAGAAACTCAGCGGACTTTCTGATGCTGAGTGGGAAGCTTTGCCAAGGGCAGAGCGCAGAACGTTCATACAAAAAGCTAGTGAGACGGCGGACAACTAGATGAATATGCCCCTCACAAACCCGCGCTCCTTGGTTTCAACATTCATTCGCCATCCCAACGCGGCGAATTTGTTGATGGTGTTGATGATCCTTTTTGGCTTGTTTGCGCTGGCGCGCATCAATACGCAGTTTTTCCCAACGATCGAGACTAACAATATCAGTGTTTCTGTATCGTGGTCTGGCGCGAGTGCGGAGGACGTGGAACGAAATATTCTGGCCGTTGCCGAACCTGCCGTGCGCTATATCGAAGGCGTAAAGGAGATGACCTCTTATGCAAATGAGGGCTCCGCATCCATCAGGTTGGAATTTCAAGACGGCTATAACATGCAGACAGCACTGCGCGAGGTTGAGACCGCGGTCAAAGCGATCTCGACGCTGCCGGAGGATGCCGATGATCCCAAAGTGAGCACTTCGGCATGGTTTGACAGGGTAGCCTCCATATCAATTTCAGGTGCCATACCTGAGGCCGAATTGCGGAAATGGGCAAAGCGGATACGCGATGATCTGATCGAAAGAGGTATTGAAAAAATTACTTTTACAGGTCTGCGCGATCCCGAATTGCAGGTGATCTTGCCGGAAAGCGAGCTCCGCCGCAGAAATCTTTCGATCAGCGATGTTTCACAGGCGATCACTGCCAATAGCCGTGATCTTCCATCCGGAAATCTGGATGGCGGTATTGAGAGGCAATTACGAACAGTTTCCAGTGTTGATACCGCCCGCGAACTTGCCGATATCGAGGTTAAAGCCTTTTCGTCTGGCGAGAAAATACGCATCGGCGATATTGCCGACGTAAAAGATGGATTTGAAGAAGGCGGTGTGCGCGGTTTTTCCAATCAAAATTTGGCGATTGAGCTTGATATTCAGAGCGGTGCTACGGCCGATACTCTGCAAACCAATCAGATTTTGACGGATTACTTAAGCGAAATAAAAGATGAAATACCCGATACGATTGAGCTGCAAACCTATGAGGTACGTGCAGATGCAGTATCAGATCGTATTTGGTTGCTCGTAACGAACGGACTGTCCGGCCTTGTACTGGTCGTCATCATTCTTTTCATTTTTCTTGATGCGCGAATAGCGCTGTGGGTCTCGGCCGGTATTCCGGTAGCATTGTTGGCCACGATCGGTTTGATCTACATGTTCGGTGAGACGATTAACATGTTTTCGCTGTTCGGCTTGATCATGATGCTGGGTGTGATTGTCGATGATGCCATTGTGGTTGGCGAGCATACAGACACGATGCTCGGATTGGGTGATGATCCCGTCACAGCCGCAGAAAACGGCGTTGGGCAAATGCTGTCGCCGGTGACGGCGGCAATTATCACCACGATTGCGGCTTTTGCACCTATCCTGCTTATTACAGGTGGTATCGGTCAGATTATGGGTGTTTTGCCCGTTGTTGTGATCGCCGTGGCCTTGTCGAGCATGGTGGAATGTTTCTTCATTTTGCCGGGACATTTATCCCACGCATTGCGCGCGCCGAAGGCACCGCGCTTTTCCTATTGGCGCATGTTTATCATTGCGCTCATTCTGGCATTGTTCGTTGGTGCATTTTTATCGCGTGATGCGGGAACCGGTATTGCTGTGGAAGGCTCTGCAGTGATGCAACAAATCGAAGCTTGGCAAGAAACGATCAATCCCGGACTATTTGCAACGGCGGTTACACTGGCAGCATTACTTTTTGCTGGCTTGATTGAGTTAATCGTTCTGTTTATGCGCAACGGTTTCGGTTTGCGTTCCAAGTCACGGCGCGATGGACCGAACTGGTTCCGTCGTAATTTTGACCAAGGATTTGAATGGTTCAAGATGAACCCGTTCAACTGGTTTGTAACACTGTCTTTTAATTGGCGATATGTGACAGTCGCTGTTGCCATTGCCATGATATTGATTTTTGCCCGTGGCCTCACCGCTGGCGGACATGTGGGATTTGTGTTTTTCCCGTCACCTGAATCAGAGAATATTTCTGGCAATATAGCTTTTCATCCGGGGACGCCCGAACAAGAGACAGTGCGCGCCCTTGCCAAATTTGAACAAGCTTTGCGTCAAGCAGAAATAAGCATTGGCGGCGATGAAAAACTGATACGGGCGACATTTGTGACGCTTGGATCTTCTGGGCGCAGCCAAGGCGATAACCTTGCACGCATTAAGGTTCAGCTCACCAGTTCCGAAACGCGTACAATACGCACACCCGATTTTGTCCGCGCATGGCAGGAATTTGCACCGAAGCTTCCCTCTGTGCGGCGGTTCTCTGTCCGTCAGGGGCGCGGCGGGCCTCCGGGTGCCGATATTGATGTGCAGCTTAAAGGCTCATCGATAGGTGTTTTAAAAGAAGCTGCAACGGAAGTGAGCGCAATTATTGCAGCTGTGGCTGGTGTGTCCGGCGTTGAGGACGACCTGCCTTACGGCAAGCCTGAACTCCTCATGACAATGAAGCCACGCGGCACCGCTCTCGGTTTTACACTGGATGATATTGGCCGTCAGGTGCGCAATGCAATCGAAGGATCAATTCCGCGCCGCTTTGCCCGTGGTGACGATGAGGTTACCGTTCGGGTTATGCAGACAATGGGTGCCAACGGTACGGCAGCCTTGCGTTCCATGCAATTGGTAAGCCCTGCAGGCAATCACGTGCCGCTGCTCGAACTGGTTGAACTGAAAGAGCAACACGGTTTCTCGACCATACAGCGCCGCGATGGAAAGACCACTATTTCGGTAAGCGGTGATATCGATCCTGCAGTTAATACGACAGACGGCGTCGTTGAGCGGTTGACTGAATCAGGAGCCTTGGAGGCTGTAGCTCGCAAATACGGTATTACCTATGAATTCGGGGGCCGTTCACGCGAACAACGTGACGCATTCCGCGACTTGCAGCTAGGTACGATTGTCGCGCTTTCGGTCATCTACATCGTATTGGCTTGGGTATTCGGGTCCTATTTCAAACCATTTGCTGTCATGCTTATTATTCCATTCGGAATCGTGGGTGCGGTTATTGGGCACTATCTGCTGGGCTTCCAACTCACCATTTTGTCAATGATCGGATTGCTCGGCCTGTCAGGGATTTTGGTCAATGACAGTATTATCCTGGTTTCAAGGCTGGATGAACGTCAAAAAATGGGCGACAGCATAGCCGAGGCGGCAATTGGTGCGAGCCGCGATCGCCTGCGTGCTGTCCTGTTGACCTCTCTGACAACCATTGGCGGTTTGGTGCCCTTATTGTTTGAGAAAAGCATTCAAGCGCAGTTTCTAATGCCTATGGCAATAACGATGGTCTTTGGCTTAGCGACCGCAACGCTGCTGGTCTTGTTCTTGGTGCCTGCGATTGTCGGTATTGGATATGATTTTACCAATGCACTGGTCGCAATTTATGGTTCTGACAAAAAACGGCAGCAAACCAGCAAAGCATAACGGGCAGGCGTAGCTAGTTCAGGGTGCGCTTCTTGCTTGGCAAATCGAGCGAGAAGGGCGGTATTTTGACAACAAGGCTATTACCATCCGCTAGACGCATAATGTAATGGCCAAACATTGTGCCGGATTCCGTATCTAGCGGGCAGCCTGATGTATATTGAAAGCTGTCGCCCGGCGTTAAAATAGGCTGTTCTCCAATAACACCGGGGCCGGAAATTTCTTCAACTTTTCCTGCGGCGTTGGTAATGCGCCAAAAACGGGATTCAAGCTGGACCGTCCGTTCTGAATGATTGGCAATGATAATTGTATAGGCCCAAAACCAGCGCGATTTTTCAGGCGCAGATTCATCTTCAAGAAATTCCGGGCGTGCGGTTACTTCAATACCGTGCGTTGTTTGTCTGTACATAAGTCAAAAATAAAGAAAGATTGAGACATTCGAAAGACGCATAAAGACAGATAACAATATTGTCAGTAGGGCATTTCGTAAGTGACACTGCGTCAACATTAGCCTAAGCGCAAGGGTAATGGGAGACGAAAATGCTTGACGGAACATTACGTCCGAAAATTGATCCAGTGCTCAACGCGATAGCGCGCAGGCTTGCCGCAGTTGGCATCACAGCAAATACGGTCACTGTACTGGGCCTTTTTATCGGCGCGCTTGCAGGTCTGGCAATTTTATTTGAGTACTATTTGCTGGGCTTGGTGTTGTTGCTGGTCAGCCGTTTGTGCGATGGGTTGGATGGAGCCGTCGCGCAAATAACCGGCTCGACTGATTTTGGCGGCTACATCGATATCGTTTTTGATTTTGCGTTTTATGGCTTGATACCGCTGGCATTTATTCTGGCCAACCCGTCAGCCAATGCCGTTGCAGGCGGTGTTTTGCTTTTTTCATTCTATGTAAATGGCGCAAGCTTCTTAGCTTTTGCTATTATGGCTGAGAAGAGGCAATTGAAGACCGATAAACGCGGTAAAAAATCATTCTTCTTCACCACAGGTTTGGCCGAAGCCACAGAAACATTTGCCGTCTTTTCTGCCTTTTGTTTGTTTCCCGCATATTTCTCGCCAATAGCATATGTGTTCGCAGCCGTGGTATTTTACACGGCTGCGGTACGCATTTGGCAGTCTAAGGCTTTGCTGAATTAAACAGCCTTCGATAGCGCTTGCTCAAGGTCGCCGATCAGATCCTTTGTGTCCTCAAGGCCAACCGAAAAACGCACGGTACCTTCATTGATGCCAAGTTCTGCGCGATCTTCTTCTGAAAGGTTTTTATGAGTGGTCGTTGCGGGATGGGTAATCAAGCTTTTTGAGTCGCCTAAATTGTTCGATAGTTTGATGATTTCCAATGCATTTTCCATCGCAAATGCAGCCTGCTTGCCGCCTTTCATCTCAAAACAAATCAATGTTGAGCCACCGGACATTTGTTTCGGAATGATATTGGCTTGCGGGTGGTCGGCACGGCCCGGGTAGACGACTTTTTTAATGCCTTTATGTTCTGCAAGGAAGTCTGCAATCGCAGCGGCATTGCGTGTTTGCTCGCGAACCCGCAGTGGCAAAGTCTCTAGGCCTTTCAGCATAACCCATGCGTTAAATGGGCTCATGGACGGGCCGGTATGGCGATAAAAATCATATAGTTTTTCATCGACCCATTCTTGATCGGCCAGAATAACGCCGCCTAAACAGCGCCCCTGACCATCGATATGTTTGGTTGTTGAGTAAACAACAATATCAACGCCAAGCTCCATAGGTTTTTGAAAAATAGGAGTGGCGAAAACATTATCCAGTACAACTTTTGCGCCGCACGAGCGGGCAACTGAAACCACATGGGCAATATCGATCACTTCCAATGTGGGGTTGGTCGGGCTTTCAAAGAAAAAGACTTTCGTATTGGGCCGACTGGCTTTTTCCCAGGCGTTCGGATCCGTACCATCAATGAGTGTGGTTTCAATGCCATATGTAGGCAGTAGCTTTTCTACAATCCACCGACATGAACCAAATAGTGCGCGTGCGGCAACAACATGGTCACCTGCTTGTAACTGGCAAAGCAACGCCGCAGAAACAGCGGCCATGCCGGAAGCTGTTGCTTTTGCAGCTTCAGCGCCTTCAAGGGCACACATGCGCTCTTCAAACATGGCAACGGTCGGGTTGGCATAACGGGAGTAAACGTAACCATCATCTTCGCCCTTAAAGCGGGCTTCTGCCGCTTCCGCACTGTCATAGACAAAACCTTGTGTTAGAAACATCGCTTCCGATGTTTCACCATATTGAGAGCGCAGGCTCCCGCTATGAACCATCTGAGTGGCAGGGCCCCAGTGAGTTTTATTTTTTGTCATCACGTACTCCAAACTCTCCGGCACAAAAAAACCGGACCATGTCGCCATGAACCGGTTGCTTAAACAGCGCGGCCCTTTAGCAAGTTATTTTACGTGGCTGCAAGCCGACCGGCCA
>NZ_JXMU01000002.1 GCF_001293565.1 Ahrensia marina
GTGGCTGCAAGCCGACCGGCCAAATCACCACAATGAATAACTTGTCCATAAGGTGTTGGCGATCTTGCGTCAATACGTCTGGAAATTCTATCAAAACGAACACGGGGTGATCACATGAATATACGGCAAAGCGGCATTTTGCCCGATCAGGATATTAAAGCACTATTTGACAGTGGCGCACTAGCCAGTTCGCGGCCGTTGGATGCTGACCAGATACAACCGGCAAGCCTTGATCTGCGTTTGGGCGAGAAGGCGTTCAGGGTGCGTGCCAGCTTTATGCCAGGTGCCAGTCACAGCGTCCGTGATAAGCTTGAAACTTACAAATTACACGAGATTGACCTGCGTGAAGGTGCGGTTCTAGAAACCGGATGTGTCTATATCGTTCCTTTACTGGAAACGCTTTCGTTGTCGCGCGATGTTGCCGCATCTGCGAACCCTAAAAGCTCGACGGGCCGTCTTGATATATTTACCCGTGTGATGACGGATAATGGCGTTGAATTCGATAAGATCGTTCATGGTTATCATGGCGAGCTTTTCCTGGAAGTATCGCCGCGCACATTCCCGATCGTTGTTCGAACCGGTTCGCGGCTTTCCCAAATACGCTTCCGTACCGGCCATGCCTTGTTGGATGGCGCCTCATTGAGTGCCCTGCATCAGGATGAAGTTCTCGTAGCCGATGATACGCCCAACATTACCGATAATGGCATTGCATTATCAGTAGACCTCAAAGGCAATAAAGACGGGCTTGTCGGTTACCGCGGTAAGCGTCACACAGCGGTAATTGACGTTGATAAACGCAATGCGCACGAGATTTTGGATTTCTGGGAGCCTGTTTATGTCCGCGAGCGTAGCGAACTCATTCTCGATCCTGATGAGTTTTATATTCTCGTATCGCGTGAAGCCGTTCATGTTCCGCCCGACTATGCTGCGGAGATGACACCGTTCGATCCTTTGGTTGGCGAGTTTCGCGTTCATTATGCCGGATTTTTCGATCCGGGGTTTGGTCATTCCGCTGCTGGTGGCACGGGAAGCCGAGCGGTGCTGGAAGTGCGCAGTCACGAAGTCCCGTTCGTACTTGAGCACGGACAGATTATCGGTCGTCTGGTTTATGAGCACATGCTTAAAAAACCATCCGCGCTTTACGGCACTGATTTGAAATCAAATTATCAGGCTCAGGGCTTAAAGCTGTCCAAGCATTTTAAAAGCGCTTAATTTTGCTGCTTTTTTAGCTCGCTGATTTCTGAACGCAGTGCTCTGAGTTCATTTATGATGACGACATTTTCATCATGGAGTTCTTGACGCGAACCGGCAGCATCTTCGTCATGCTCCTTTTGCATTGCTGAAACGACAACACCGATAAACAGGTTAAGAACAGTGAAAGTCGTGCACGCAATGAATGGAATGAAAAATGCCCACGCCCATGGGAAAGCATCCATAACAGGGCGAACAATGCCCATCGACCAGCTTTCAAGGGTCATGATCTGGAATAGGGTATAGGCCGACGCGCCAAGCGAACCAAACCAATCCGGAAATGTGCCGCCGAAAAGTTTGGTTGCCATGACAGAAAACACGTAGAAGACCAGCGCTAAGAGCAGAATGATCGATCCCATGCCGGGAAGAGCGTTGAGGAGGCCGCCAATAACACGGCGCAGTGAAGGAACCACAGATACAAGGCGCAGAACACGTAAAATACGCAGTGCCCGCAATACGGAAAATGCGCCGGCGGACGGTACAAGGGCGATGCCGACAATCACAAAGTCAAAAATTCGCCAAGGGCTTTTAAAGAAATCCTGACGATAAACGATAAATTTCGCGATCAGTTCGGCAACAAATACACCAAGGATGACTTTATCGAGTAGTATCAAAAGGGGACCAACCGCGTTCATCGCGGTTTGGGATGTCTCCAAACCCAGCGTAATTGCATTGATGATGATGAGGGCCACGATGGCGCGCTCAAACGTTTTGGATTGGATAAATTCTTTAAGTGATGTCATTTTCGCCAGAAAGTGCTGAGAGAGCTTCGGCAGATATAGGCGTCTATACTGCAGATATAAAGCACTGTCTGATTATTTTTTGTAAGGCGTGTGGGCTGTTTTTTCCCATTTAAATGGTGCTGTTTGTAGCTGGAACAGAGCCCGCCATGCTGCAAATGAAATTCCGAGCCAGTATAGAGGCGTTAGCACAAAACGGTAACTGATCGCCCGCCGTAACGGTTTTTCAGTGGCAACCCAGCACATGGCTATAAAGCCGATATAACTCATGACCACTGTCGCCCAGTCAATAATCGTAATTGCCGTGATCCAGATAGTGCCGTAATCACCGCCGCCTATTGCGGAAAGATAGATCGCCTTGGCAAGTACAAACGGATGCAGCAGCGCAGATGCAATCGTTCCGGTAAGCAATATATTGAGAATGAAGACGGATGAGAACGAACCTTCTTTAGCCAGTTGCAGAGGGTTTTTCATATGAACAAGCCAGGTCTGCATCCAGCCTTTAAACCAGCGCGTTCTTTGAGGAATCCAAGTTGAAACTTTCAAAGGCGCGTCTTCAAGTGTCGGACGGGTTATGAAATCAATATCGTAGCCGTGGCGCCAAAGCCTTATTCCGATGTCGGCATCTTCGGTTACGTTGAAGGGGTCCCAGCCACCAACTGCAAGCAAGGCATCACGCCGAAAATGGTTGGATGTACCGCCGAGCATAATTGGCGCGCGGCGGCGTGCGAGCCACGGAACCAACCCATAAAAAAGGCCTGCATACTCAAAGTGGAACATGCTGCTAATTGAATTCTCCCGTGCATTGGCAATTTTCAGCGGCGCCTGCAGACAACCCAGATTTTCATCAGCGTCCTCAAAACGCTGATAGGCTTCTAGCAATTGTTCAGGATGAGGACGGTCTTCTGCATCATAGAGTGTGATGAACTTGCCGCTTGTAAAGCCGATTGCATAACACAGTGCTTTTGGCTTAGTGCGGGGCGTGCTCGTCGGCACAAGAATGACTTCAAAGCGGGGATCGAGATCTTCGGCTCTTATTTTTTCAATCGTCTTGTAGTCGTCGGCTTCACACACGAGTTTGATTTCGAGTTTTGACCGGGGCCACTTCAGTCTTTTAAGCGATTGTATCAGGTCGGGAATGACATCAGCTTCATCATGAAGAGCAACCATAACACTATATACCGGTTTATCCCTGTTAGGTGTTAAAGTGAGCTTGGCAGGTCGGATCGGGCTAAAATTTGCAAATGCAACTAGGCGAAGTGCGGTACAGGCAGCAAAGAACGACGACAAAAGAATGTGAAAGACAACACCGGCTGCTCCATTTGATAAGCTGAGTGCCAATGCGATGGCAATAACAATTATGCTAATTATTGCGCCTTGCCACGCACTCGCGCCAATGCGCGCAGAAGCTCTGGGTTGCTCGATATGAAGTTGGTTTATCGCCTCATAAGTCAGATGATTTTTTTGCTGCTTGACCGCAACAGAACGCAATATCGACGGAGCAGTGATTGCGATTGGGATTTGTTTTTTGCGGTCCGCGAACATTTTTTCCAGACGTGCGATCTGTTGTGGATCCGGCGCAAGTATAGGGCTGAGAATTCCTTCTCCCAGATCGCCCCATACAACCTGCTTTTGCGCGAAAGCTGCCATTGACATTTCCCCCAAGTCGACAAGCTTGGTTATTTCATCTTCTTCGATAAATGGAACATCGAGATGTTTAGCGAGTAACTGATAATAATGAATTTCTTGAACACCATTAAACGCAATCAGCTCTTTGGCGCCGCACGTGCCGTTTTCTTTTGCCAGTTCGCTTGCTCGATGCAGCATCTTATGCGGTAGTCCAAACTGCGATAGAAATGCTATGGAGGCGTCTAAAGTTGTGGTGTCCGATTTTTTATCTGTGCGGGGAAGGCTAAGCGATGGTGGATTTGAAGGTAGGCTGCGAGGCGCTTGAAGTATTAAGCGGCGAAGGTCTTCATCAAACTCATAACGCATACTGTTCCCCCAAACAGTTGATATCTCGCAATGTGAGAATAGTTTGCATTTTATTGAACAATTAATTTTAGTTAACGTAAAGTAAATTTTACAAAAACGTGGTATGTCGCAGGAAAGGTGGAATAATTGGGCGGGTTTATAAGGTTTTATACGGCGATTACTTTGATCGGCGGCGTGATGATCAATGCTGCAAATGCCCAGACACCCAATTATTTCGATCCGGAATGGCGCATTACTGCGCCCTCACTGGCTGGCTTGCCACGTTTGAGGTTTCTCACCAGTCTTGATTTTCCGCCATTTAACTTTGCCGATGCTAACAAAAAGCCAACCGGTTTTAATGTGGATTTGGCAAGAGCGATTTGTAACGAGCTCAAAATCTCAGCGAAATGTGAAATTCAGGCGCTGCCTTGGGAAGATCTTGAAGATGCGCTGGAAGCACGGCGTGGCGAGGCAATTATTGCCGGTACGGCAATTTCTCCTGAAAAGCGTGCTCTATATAATTTGAGCCATAGCTATTTTCGGTTTCCGGGAAGATTTATTGTAAACCGTAATACGGAAAATATCGACACACAGAACTTTCTAAATTCAATTGCAGGCAAAAAAATCGCCGTTGTCGAAAATTCGGCCCATGCCGCTATGCTCAAAGCCCATTTTGAAAATGTTGAAGTTTCGTTGCTCGGCAGCATTCAGGATGTTTATGAGGCGGTAAAAGAGAAACAAGCTGATTTGGCTTTTGTTGACGGCGTTGCCGCATCGTTCTGGCTGACGTCCACAAAAGCAGATAATTGCTGCACCTATTTAAGCGGTCCTTATTATTCGGAATATTACTTTGGAATTGGAATGGCTGTCGTAACGCGCAAACAGGATGTTGATTTGAGCATTGCCATTGATGCAGCGCTGAAAAATTTGGAACAGTCAGGTAAATATACAGAAATCTACCAGCGCTATTTTCCAATTAGCCCGCATAGCCAAAATTTCTAACGCTTGCGAAATGGCAGAAGTAATGCCCATTTCAAGCTTGATGTTTGATCCCCTTGAAAGTCGTTAAGGCCAATTTTCATACCCCTATGCCCTAGGCTGGGCTGGTCGATATAGGTCGAGAAAATACGATCCCAAAACGAAAAGTTAAAGCCGTAGTTTGAATCGGTTTCTTTGTTGATAGTGGAGTGGTGAACGCGGTGCATATCTGGTGTTACGATCAGAGTGCGCAATACGCGGTCGAGCCGTTTTGGCAGTTTTGCATTGGCATGATTAAACATTGCCATACCATTTAATACAATTTCGAAAACAAGCACAGCTAGAACCGGCGCTCCGATTAGAACTATAATGCCTGCTTTCCAAACCATCGACAGAACAATTTCCAAAGGATGAAAGCGTAAAGCTGTCGTAAGATCAAATCCCTGATCGCTGTGATGCATCCGGTGGATGCGCCACAGCAGTGGTATTTTGTGGCTGGCAAAATGTTCGAGCCAAACAGCGAAATCCAGCAGAACAAAGCAAAAGATGCCAATAAGAGCTTTGGGAGCTTCAAAATTGTTAAAGAGGCCATATCCAGCGGATTGCGCCCATATGGCGGTGCCAACGGCTGCTGCTGGAAAAATGATACGCAGGCATATTGATGAGATTATCACCATAGAGAGATTGGTAAGCCAACGCCGCGATTTAAGCGCGCCAGCCATTTCCGCGCGTTCGAGGCGCGGGGACCACAATTCATAAATCGCCATTGTGGTGAAAATACCCAAAAAGGCTGCAAGGCGCACAGTTGCTTCAGACACGGCATCAATCCCTATTTTGTACTCTTTTCCGTTATTTGGTTAGCTCATTGCAACTCACAAAGTGTTGAACAGATGCAGCAATGATATTCACTCTTCTCATTGCTCCGGCTATGAGGTAGGAGATCGCGCAGTTTTAAATGTAGGAAAAATAAAATGAGTGCCAATCCGGCTTTACCTGAACTTGATATAACACCAGCAGCTGTAGAGGCCGCTAAGGTGAGCAAGGCCTGGCCGTTTGAAGAAGCACGAAAGATAACAAAGCGTTTTGAAAAAACAGGTTTTCCGGAAACTGTTCTTTTCGAAACAGGTTACGGCCCGTCCGGCTTGCCTCACATCGGTACATTCGGCGAGGTTGCGCGCACGACTATGGTGCGTACAGCGTTCCGCCTGTTGACCGAAGATAAAGTAGCAACAAAGTTGATATGCTTTTCCGATGACATGGATGGAATGCGCAAGGTTCCTGATAATGTGCCCGATACAAAAGCATTGGAGCCATACCTTCATATGCCGTTGACGGCAGTACCGAACCCGTTTGGTGGCGATTATGAAAGTTTTGGCCATCATAACAACGCGATGTTGCGCCGGTTTCTCGACAAATTTGGCTTTGACTATGAGTTCGCAAGCTCAACTGAGTATTACAAGTCAGGCAAATTCGATGATGCGCTGATGAATGCGCTGAAGAATTACGATAAGATCATGTCGATCATGCTGCCGACCTTGGGCGAGGAACGTCAGGCGACTTATTCGCCGTTTCTCCCGATTTCGCCAAAGTCTGGCCGCGTTCTTTACGTGCCTATGAAGTCAATTGATGCTGAGGCCGGCACAATTACATTCGATGATGAAGAAGGTGAAGAGATAACATTGTCCGTTAAGGGCGGCAATGTGAAGCTTCAATGGAAGCCGGATTTTGGTATGCGCTGGGCAGCGCTCGATGTACATTTTGAGATGTATGGCAAAGACCACGCGGCTAATTCAATCATCTATGACCGTATCTGTAATGCGCTGGGCGGCAAAGCACCTGAGCATTTCATTTATGAGTTGTTCCTCGATGATCAGGGCCAGAAAATATCCAAATCCAAAGGTAATGGACTGACAATTGACGAGTGGTTGACTTATGCGCCAACCGAAAGTCTTGCGCTTTACATGTACCAGAAGCCGCGCACAGCGAAGCGCTTGTTCTTTGATGTTATTCCAAAAGCCGTTGACGAATATTTTTCATTCGCGTCTGCATTCGAGCGTCAGGATGAAGCAGGAAAGTTAAACAATCCGGTTTGGCACATACATTCTGGCAATCTGCCAAAGATTGATATGCCGGTTCCGTTTTCAATGCTGTTGAATTTGGTTAGCGCATCCAATGCGAGCAATCGTGATGTGTTGTGGGGCTTTATCTCGCCTTATGCGCCTGGTGTGACAGCTGAGACGCATCCAAAACTGGATGAACTTGCCGACTTTGCAATTCGCTATTTCAACGATTTTGTTAAACCGACAAAGCAGTTCTCAAAACCTGATGTAGAGGAACGTGCAGCTTTAGTCGAGTTGCAGCAGGTTTTTGAAACGCTTGCCGAAGATGCGGATGGCGCCACAATTCAGGATGCGGTTCTGAGGGTCGGTCGCAAATATGAGCGTTATCACGACCCGAAGAAAACGGCGCCGGACGGCTCGCCGGCTGTAACCGGTGAGTGGTTCAACGCGCTCTACCGTATATTACTTGGCCAAGAACGTGGCCCGCGCTTTGGGTCATTCGCCGCATTATACGGCGTCAAAGAAACAGCGGCATTGATTGCCAGCGCATTGGATGGTTCGCTTTACGCCGAACACAACTGAGCTTTTACAGCTCTATAAATATTCTGGCACCTTATTTCTTTTCCAGAAGTAGGGTGCTTTCTTTTTGAAGCTTCGCTTTTATGGTTTCTGCCATACCGGCCAACAACATCGGCAACATAATTGTGATGACAACATTGGCTTCATGCACTTCTAAAGTGCCTTCAATGGTTTGTCCCATAGCGCGGGCATCAAAATGCATCGTGTCACTTTGCCAGCGCTGATTGATTGTCAGACCAAACCCAAGCCGGTCGCCGACTTTCTGGAAACCATTATCGATGCGCGACTTCGCAGCATCTTTTCCAAGCTCATGGGAGATTGTGATTGTAACGGGTTTTGCCATAGCTGCTCCATTTTCTACTGGTAAAGATGGGAAGGCAGGGCGATTGTTTCAATATATCAGCAGCTATTGGCTTGCCCATAATATCCGCGCCATCCATTCAATATCTGTAATGGCAAATGACAAATCATCATATTCGTTGTTTGTTGAAGACAGGTCGATAGAAGTCGCAGTTTTGCGTTTCAGTATTTTTGCCATAACTTCGCCTTCAGTCGTTCGGGCGACAATTCTGTCACCTTTGCGCACGGAAGCGGTTGGTGACACAATGATAATATCACCCTCGCGATAGAGCGGCAGCATACTGTCGCCGGTAATTTTGAGGGCATAGGTGTTGTTGTCTGCATCAACGCCCGGAAGCTGAACCTGGTCCCAGCCCTGGCCGACCGGAAAACCCGCATCATCAAAAAATCCACCGCCACCGGCTTGCGCCATGCCAACCACCGGCACACCGCGTAGCGACATATCATATAGATGGCTAGGCTCCGCCAGACCTGCAGCAGCGTTGAGTGCGGGCTGGGTGTAATCTGTCCCGCTTGCTGCCCCATCAATCATGCTTGTAAATTCACGCAAGCTCGAGCCGGTCGCTTCCATGATTTTGGATAGGGATTCTGTAGAAGGCCACCGCGCACGCCCGTCGGAAGCAAATCGCTTGGACTTGTTGAAAGTCGTGGAATCCAGCCCTGCACGCTTGGCAAGGCCGGATGGTGTTAAATCATGTGCCTCTGCTAGACGATCAATCGCCCGCCAGATGCGTTCGTGTGACAGCATGGGTTAATCCTGAAACTTCGGGATAGAGGAATAAATACCTCTAAATGGAAGATCATACAAGTGCTATTCTTTTCGCTTAAGGTGCAAATGGTGCACGGCCACTTGTCAGCATGTGGTCAAGCATTTCAATTCTGTCCTGTCCCCAGAAGACTTCACCCTCAACAACATAAGCTGGTACGCCCACGGCGTCTGCGGCGATGGCGTCTTTTGAGTTTTGTTCGCGAATGGCAGCAATGGTTTCGCTTTTTGCTGAAGCGAGAATGACTTCGGAATCAAAGCCGTTTTGTTCCAGCAAGGAAGCAATCGTTGCTTCATCTGAAGCGTCTTTTTCATGCACCCACGTAGCGGCAAACAAATCATTCATATAGGCCAGCGGATTGGCATCAGCTGCGACAATTGCCGCTATCGTACAATCCGCCAGTGTCGCATCAACGGGAAAATGCGCGGGTTTCTTGTTGATTGGCAGGCCTCTAAAATCAGCGACACGTTGCAGCTCTACGAGACGGTAGCGTTGACGTACAGGGGGGCTTTGGCCGGGTGGCACAGCACCTGATTCCGCCCAAAGCGCCATCAGATTAACAGGCTTCACATTTAGCTTCGCACCATGTTTCTCTGCAACATCGACGATCGCTTGATGGCCAAGATAGGTGAAAGGGGAAACAGAATAAAAATAGTAGTCAATTGAAGTCATTATGTGCCTCGGTTCAGTGTTTTGGAAACCGTAAACCACATGCGCCATTGCCGCCAGTGACAAAGGCGTGAACGAACAGCCAAAACGGGTTTAGCTGTTATTGCTGCGTGCTGAGCAATTAAGCTGCGCTTAAATTACCTGCTGCTTGTTTACCGGACCGCTCGTCCTGAACCAGCTCAAAATTGACCTTTTGTCCTTCGGTCAAAGACTGCATGCCCGCCTGCTGGACTGCACTGATATGTACGAATACATCATTGCTTCCATCATCAGGTTCGATAAAGCCATAACCTTTTGTCGTGTTGAACCATTTAACTGTGCCGCTTGCCATCAGAAATCCTCTCCAAATTTCGCAAACCGGTTTGCGGTAAAAATGCCGCGCTCATCGATGCATTGGAAGGGAGCTATGCGTGTTCCACTTGTGTGAAATTCTTAGGCTATATCTATTCCGTCACACGATATAGACCCAAGATTAGCCATATAATTTGAGCCGTTACAAGGGGGTTGCATTTTAGGTAATGAAATCGTGATCTACCTGCCATGCAATCATCAAGCTTGACTTTGGCTAATTGGCACCCGATATAGCGCCTATTGGTAGTTGCCGCGTGAGCAACGCTTTTTAGATAAGCTAACGAAAAATTCGAATTAATCGTGCCAATTTTACACCGGATCTGATCAGACCGGAATTTAAAAAATCAAGTTCCCATTTCACGCGGGGTTCTGACGGGCGAGCGGCGATTGGACATTCGGTCCACTGGTGAGCTATTTCCCGCAACCGCAAGAGACTGTATGGGCGCTTTTTATGTTCATACTTTCTGACTGTATTCGGCCATATTTGTGCGCCGATATGAAAGGTATGTCATTTTGACAGACGAACACACAACGACGTTTGAAGAGCTTGGTCTCTCACCGTCTATTACAAAAACACTCGGCCAGCTTGGTTATGATACACCCACACCAATTCAGGAACAGTGTATTCCGCTCATTCTCAAAGGCCATGATATTATGGGGTTGGCGCAAACAGGCACAGGTAAAACTGCCGCCTTTGGCTTGCCTCTTATTGAAAACCTGATTTCTGTCGGTAAAAAACCGGAACCCAAAACATGCCGTGCGCTTATTCTGGCACCGACACGTGAACTGGCAAATCAAATTAACGCAAATTTGCGTGCCTATGTGCGTCACTCACATTTGCGCGTGCAGGTTGTTGTTGGCGGTGCGTCGATCAATGTTCAGGCGCGTAACCTTGCGCCGGGGTGTGATATTCTGGTTGCAACGCCGGGCCGGTTGCTAGACCTGATCGAGCGCAAAGCTGTCAGCCTCAACCATGTTAAATATCTCGTTCTTGATGAAGCCGACCAGATGCTTGATCTGGGCTTTATTGTGCCGCTGAAGAAAATAGCAAAAATGCTTGCGGTGCCGCGCACAACACTTCTGTTTTCTGCAACGATGCCAAAACAGATCAATGATCTGGCAGGTGCCTATTTGAATGATCCGGTGCGCGTGCAGGTTTCCCCTCCAGGAAAAGCTGCCGATAAGATAACCCAATCTGTGCACCATATTTCAAACCGCTCTAAAGCCGATTTGCTCAAAGAGTTGCTGACAGCAAAAGGCGAGGGGCTATCACTCGTTTTTGCGCGTACAAAGCACGGTGCCGAAAAGCTAAAGCGTCATTTGGTCGAGCGTGGTTTTGAAGCAGAAAGTATTCACGGCAACAAAAGCCAAAACCAGCGCGAACGGGCGATTAAAGCCTTCAAGGCTGGGAAAGCGCAAATTCTGGTCGCGACCGATGTTGCCGCACGGGGCATCGACATTTCTGGCGTAACACATGTTTTCAACTATGATTTGCCGGAAGTTGCGGAAGCTTATGTGCACCGGATAGGGCGTACTGCACGCGCAGGCGCTGAAGGCCAAGCCGTCGCATTTTGTTCGCCGGATGAAATTCACCTTTTGCAGGCCATTGAAAAATTGATGGCCATTAAAATCACTGTTGCCAGTGGAGAAGCGCCGCCGGCAGGTTATAAACCTGAAAAGAAAACACGTGGCGGAGCACCTAAAGGACAGGGGCGCAAACGCTCAGGTGGCGGACAAGGACACCGCGGGCGCCGCAGTGTTGCAGAACTTGGTTCACCTAAAAAAGATGGCAAACAGGGCGCAGGTGACGGCCAGCCAAAAGCCAAGAACAAAAAGCGGGCAAGGCAGGGCAAACGGTTTAAAGTTGCCGATCCAAATGGTGGCCCATCACGTTGGGCACGCGGCGAGAAGCGCAAAAGCAAAGTCGCCTGACTTTAACTCTTAACAGTAAAGAAAAAACCCGGAAGCCGATTTGGCTCCGGGGTTTTCATTTTAGTATAAGTAACGGTTTAAGCTGCTTGGCCTAAGCGCTTTGTCAGGAAAGGCGTTGCATCCTTTCCTTTGAAGGATTTTGCGGCAGCCAAAACGGCCAGATCAACAAATGGTTCGATGACAACGACGAGCATGTAGGCAGCGCCAAATGAGGCAACAGACGAGATAACGCCAAAGCCTTGGCCGTAAATAGCCCAGAACGCAACCCAGGCGACGATACCGGCCTGATAAGCCGTTGATAGCATGAATGCCTGTTTATAGGTGATGTCCACATATGCGGTTTTAGGCGCAATGATTTTCTTGGCAAGCGCACTGATCGCAAAGAGCGGTACAAGCAATGTTGTTACGTTGACAGTATACATCGGCAGATCACTTGGCGCGAAAAACATGCCTTGAATGAGCAGTCCCAAGGCAAGACCAATCGCTGCTGGACCAGTGCCGAGCATAAGCAATATTGTCGATCCGAGAATGAAGTGTACTTCTGAAACGCCAACAGCAAAATGTGGCAGTACTTCAAAGAAAATAAAGACGGCAAGCGTAGCAATTACAGAGCGCACGACGAGGCCGGCAACACCGCCATCATTTTTGATCGCGTCCCATGCGAATTTAAGTCCAACACCGGCAGCCGCAGCGGCTGTCGCGTAGGAAAGAGACATTTTTACTGCGTCAACGACGCCTGGTTCAATATGCATTTTCGTATCCTTCTGCACCCATCGTGCAAGTTAGTTTCACTATATCAGGCAGGTCTCCTGACTCACGCTTCTCTGCTTGTTGCCGCCTTCCCAAGCTTTTGCTTAGTGGCATTGTGGCAGCAAGCTCCACGTTCACAGTTGCGAGGGCAGTTACGGATCAGGCCCGCATTGGGTCGTCCCTACCGTATTCCCTTTTAATCCCCTTGGGCTTTGCCGTTCGGGAACCTGATTGGATAACATTATTCATAGAAACGGCTTTTAACAATTGTCGTTCTGAGACATTCCTTTGCTAAATACGCCATTCATAAAAAAGCCCCGCGAGCAATTTTTGCTGGCGGGGCTTTCATTGGATGTTCTGTTAATCAGGCAGCTTGATCTGACTTGTCTGCATAAGGGTCAAACCGCGAGTAAAAAGTCTCGCCGTTTTTCGCCATGTCGTTAAGCAGTTTCGGCACTTTAAATTGGGCGCCATACTTCTTTTGCAGTTTCTTGGATGCGGCAACAAAGTTGTCGACACCCATGCCGTCAATATAAGACAGGGTTCCGCCTGTATATGGTGCAAACCCAAATGCTAGGATTGATCCTACATCAGCCTCGCGCGGGTCTGTCACAATGCCTTCGCCCATCACGCGCGCCGCTTCCAATGCGATAACGACAAGAAAGCGCTGTTTCAGCTCTTCAAAGTCAATGTCATCGGCATTTTGCTGCGGGTAAAGTGTTTTGAGTTCGGGCCACAGATGCTTTTTGGCAGGTTTTTCAGGGTAGTCGTAAAATCCTTTACCGTTTTTACGGCCATGGCGTCCATGTGTATCGACCATCGTATTTACAAGTTCGATGTGACGCGGATCAACCGCGTTCTCGCCAAGGTCTTTAACGGTCTGGTTGAGAATTTTTTGGCTCAGATCAATCGCCGTTTCGTCATTCAGCGCGAGCGGACCGATCGGCATACCAGCCATTTTGGCGGCATTTTCGATCATTGCCGGTGGTACGCCTTCGGCCAGCATATTGTAGGCTTCAGACATATACTTCAACACGCAACGGTTGACGTAGAAGCCGCGCGTATCGTTGACAACGATGGGCGTTTTCTTGATCGCACGAACAAAATCTACCGCAACGGCCAGCGCTTTGTCGCCGGTTTTCTTACCCATAATGATTTCGACAAGCATCATTTTGTCGACAGGTGAGAAGAAATGAATTCCGATAAAGTTTTTAGCGCGTTTTGAGTTTTTCGCTAGATCGGTGATCGGTATAGTGGATGTGTTGGAGGCAAAGATTGCGGTAGACTTGATTACTTCTTCGGCAGATTCCGTTGCAGCTTTCTTAACTGAAGAATCTTCAAATACGGCTTCAACAACGAGGTCACAGCCATCAAAGTCAGCATAATCTGCTGTTGGCGTGATAAGCGATAGAAGCTGGTCTTTCTGCTCCTGTGTCGCGCGGCCCTTCTGCATGGCCTTTGTCATTAAGTCTTCAGAATGGGCCTTGCCTTTTTCCGCGGCTTCCGTGTTGCGATCCAGAAGCACAACCGGAATACCGGCTTTGGCTGTAACATAAGCGATGCCTGCGCCCATAAAGCCGGCACCAAGAATACCGATCTTTTTGAACTTGGTCTCAGGCACATCGTTAGGGCGGCGTGCGCCCTTGTTCAGCTCTTGCATGGAAACAAACAGCGAGCGGATCATCATGCCTGCTTCTGTTGTTTGCAGAATTTGCGTGAAGTAACGCTGCTCGATTTTTAGAGCCAGATCAAACGGTACGAGAAGCCCTTCATAAACACATTTCAGGATCGCTTGAGCGCCCGGATAGTTCATGTTGGTTTCGCGGCGTAAAATAGCAGAAGCCGCAGGCCAAAGCTGTGCACCGGCAGGTGTATAAACTTTGCCGCCCGGAAGCTTGAAGCCTTTTTCATCCCATGGTTGAACCGGCTTAAGGCCATCAATGATCATTTGTTTTGCGGCGGAAATAAGCTCTTCTGCCGGAACAACCTGATGCAGAAGCCCCATTGCCTTGGCACGTGATGGTTTCAAGTTTTGACCTGTGGTCATCATCTGAAGCGCATCTTGTGCGTTCACCAAACGCGGAACGCGCTGCGTACCGCCAGCGCCGGGGAAGATGCCGATTTTCACTTCCGGCAATGCCAGTTTAACTTTGGGCGAGTCGGCTGCAACACGGCCATGACATGCGAGTGAAAGCTCAAGCGCTCCACCCATGCAAACGCCATTGATGGCTGAAACCCATGGCTTGCCGCAAGTTTCAAGCTTGCGGAAAATCTGGCTCATAGCACCGGCGCGATCAAACAGCTTTTGCGTGCCTGCTTCTTTGTCGCCGCTCGCTTTGGCTTCCTGTATCGTGTCAAACATTTGTTTGAGCAGGGTAATATCCGCACCGCCGGAAAAAGAACCATCCTTGCCGGATGTGAAAACCGCGCCTCGGATACCATCATCGCCAGTGACCTGATCAACGATTTTGTCCAGTTCGATCATCACCTCTTCGGTGAAGACGTTCAAAGACTTGTCAGGCATATTCCATGTTACGAGTGCAATGCTGTCTGCATCCGTTTCGACTGTGAAATTCTTGTAAGTCATAATATCTCTCCCAGCCCTTAAACGCGTTCAATTATTGTTGCAGTGCCCATGCCGGCACCGATACACAAAGTTACGAGCGCTGTGTTTTTGTCGCGGCGTTCCATCTCGTCCAGAACTGTACCGAGAATCATCGCACCTGTTGCGCCAAGCGGGTGGCCCATGGCAATCGCACCGCCTGCAACATTGATTTTGCTGTGGTCGATTTCAAACGCCTGCATGTAGCGAAGAACAACCGCGGCAAACGCTTCGTTAAGCTCAAACAAATCAATATCATCGATGGTCATCTTGGCTTTTTTCAAAAGCTTTTCGGTCACATCAACCGGACCTGTAAGCATCAATGTCGGATCAGAACCGATATTGGCGAAAGCCTTGATTTTCGCGCGCGGTGCTTTGCCGATCATTTTGGCAGCTTTTTTCGAACCAAGAAGTACGCCTGCAGCGCCGTCAACAATGCCTGACGAGTTGCCCGCATGGTGGACATAATTGATACGCTCCACTTCGGGGTGGCCCGCAATACCGACAGCTTCAAAACCGCCCATTTCACCGGGCATCACAAAGCTGGGGTTAAGCTGGCCGAGTGACTGCATGTCTGTGCCCGGGCGCATATGTTCGTCCGTTGCCAAAATGGTCAGGCCGTTCTGGTCTTTAACCGGAATAACAGAGTTCTTGAAATGGCCTTTTTCCCAGCTCTCCGCAGAACGCTTTTGGCTTTCCACCGCATAGGAATCCACATCATCGCGGCTAAAGCCGTATTTTGTCGCAATTAAATCTGCTGATACACCTTGCGGCATGAAATAGGCAGGCATGTTGACCGACGGGTCCATATACCATGCGCCGCCTGATGCGCCCATGCCAACACGTGACATGCTTTCTACGCCGCCGGCAATAACGATGTCGTCGGCGCCTTGCGCAATTTTAGCAGCGCCAAAGTTTACGGCATCAAGGCCGGATGCACAAAAGCGGTTGATCTGCATGCCCGGTGCTTCTGTTGCGTAACCGGCTTCAAAGACAGATGCACGGGCTATATCACCGCCCGCCTCATATACCGGATCAACACAGCCAAAGATCACGTCATCGACTTTAGATGTATCGAGTTCATTGCGGTCTCTGAGCGCCTCAAGAACCTTTGCGCCAAGGCGCGGTGTTGGCACTTCGTGCAATGAGCCGTCTTTTTTTCCGCGACCGCGTGGTGTGCGCACGGCGTCATAAATAAAGGCATCAGCCATATGATTTCTCCCGTTTGCCTGCTTCCCGCAGGGCTTGTGATCGAAAACTGTAAAGGCGGGAGTATATCCCGCCTGAATTAGTCGTGCTTAAAATGCGTCTTCCGGTATCGCCATCATGCTGTCAGCGCCGGTCGATATACGCGCGAGGTGAGCCGATGTTTCCGGCATTACCCGCTCAAAGAAGAAGCGCGATGTCGCAATCTTATTGTCGAAATATTGCTTGTCGCCTGCACCTTCTGCAAGCTTTTCCTGCGCCGCTTTTGTCTGCAGTGCCCACATGTAACCAAGCGCAACCAAGCCAAACAAGTGCATGTAATCGTGAGAGCCGGCACCTGCATTTTCAGGCTTTGCCATTGCATTTTGTACAAACCACATTGTGGCTGCCTGCAAATCATTCAGACCTTTTTTGAGGTGCTTGGTAAAGAATGTCAGTTCTTCATTCTCGCGGTTATCCTGGCAGAAATCACCAACTTCTTTAAAGAACGCCTGAACAGCGCGTCCGCCATTCATACCAAGTTTACGGCCCACCAAATCAAGTGCCTGAATGCCGTTGGCACCTTCATAGATCATGGCGATACGGGCATCACGCACATATTGGCTCATGCCCCATTCTTCAATGTAGCCGTGGCCGCCATACATTTGCTGCGCCATGACAGCGTGGTCGAAGCCTTTGTCTGTCAGAACACCTTTGATAACAGGTGTCAGCAACCCCATCATTTCTTCATTAAGTGCTGCATCGTCTTTGTCTTCGGAGCGGTGCGCTATATCTGATTTCAGTGCTGCCCAGAGGATAAATGCGCGTCCTGCCTCGTTAAACGAGCGGATTGTCATCAGGTTACGGCGCACATCCGGGTGAACAATAATCGGGTCGGCTTTTTTATCTTCGTGTTTTGCACCGGACAGTGAGCGTCCCTGAATACGCTCTTTAGCGTAGGTAACAGCGTTCTGGTAAGCAACTTCGGAAATGGCCAAGCCTTGAAGCCCAACGCCCAAACGCGCTTCATTCATCATGATAAACATGGCCTTCAGGCCCTTGTTTTCTTCGCCAACAAGTGTGCCAACAGCATCATCATAATTCATCACACAGGTGGAGTTGCCGTGGATACCCATTTTTTCTTCAATGGAACCACATGAAACACCATTGGCATCACCAACAGAACCGTCGTCATTGACTGCAAATTTGGGAACGATGAAAAGCGAGATACCTTTAACGCCCTCCGGTGCGCCTTCAATACGGGCAAGAACCAGGTGGATGATGTTGTCGCTCATATCATGCTCACCGGCCGAGATAAAAATCTTCTGACCTGTGATTTTATAAGTACCGTCACCTTGTGGAACAGCTTTCGTGCGAAGCAGGCCAAGATCCGTGCCGCAATGCGGTTCGGTCAGGTTCATTGTGCCGGTCCAAATCCCTTCAACCATGTTTGGCAGATAGGTTTGCTTTTGCTCGTCCGTGCCATGCACATGAATAGCCGCCATCGCGCCTTGAGTAAGACCGGGATACATCGCAAATGCCATATTCGCTGATGACAAATATTCGCTCACAGCCGTGTGGAGTACATATGGAAGGCCCTGGCCGCCATATTCAGGGTCAAAACCGAGCCCCATCCATCCGCCTTCTTTGTATTTTTCAAAGCCTTCTTTGAAGCCCTTTGGCGTTGTTACGCTACCATCATCATGGCGAACGCAACCTTCTTGGTCGCCGACTTGGTTAAGCGGAAAGAACACTTCCTCGGCGACGCGGCCCGCTTCGCGCAAAACAGCTTCCACAATGTCGGGGGATGCGTCGGCAAAGCCGGGCAGATTGTTAAAACGTTCATATTTAAGAACGTCATTTAAGATAAACAGGGTATCATCAATAGGTGCGCTGTAGCTCGGCATGTTTCCTCCAACAATGGGCTAGTGCCTAAAATTCAATGTCTGAATTCTAATTTCGACGCCTAATAGCAAATTTTGACGTTTGCGTAAACGTCAAAATTGAGGTGTGTAGATCATTGTACATAAAAGTGATGCGTAAAAAGATAATGACGAGCTTTTGGGCAAACTGAAAGAGTTGATAAAAAAACGCAGCACATTGCTATGCTGCGTTTCTAGTGTAATGGTGGTCGGTGTATAAATTGTGATCTGCGAACACTGTTGGCAGAAAATTTATGGCCACAACCACATTGTTTTGCCTGCGCTTATTTGCTTTCAGCTTCTGCCAACATGTTGCGAAACGAAACAATCGTCTTTTGCAATTCGTCAATAGATGCGTCCAAGCGCTCGCGTTCGTTTTTTAACTTGGTGAGTTGCTCTTCGCCTTTTTCCAAAGATACTTTTAGCTGGCGGACATTGCCGGATTCAGGATCATAGAGAGCCAGAATTTCAGCAACATCTGCGAGTGAAAACCCGAGTCGTTTACCTAAGAGAATTATTCTCAGTCGTGCGCGGTCGGAACGTGAATAAATTCTAGTGTTACCGATGCGGCGGGGTGCCAATAGTTCTTTGTCTTCGTAGAAGCGCAGTGTTCGTAATGTGACGTCAAACTCCTCAGCAAGTTGACCAATACGGAATGTTTCTTCCGCATTGTTATTTTCGAACCGTTCATGGCCGTTCATAAATGCTCCATTTCGCACTTGCGTGCATATTATTATTCAAGGCCAAATAAGAATATTTGCCTTCACATGTGGTTGGGATGGTCTTCTAGGTTTTTGCAGCACCTAGAACAAGTAAACTCCCCCCTCTAGTGATTGTTAGGTAAATTGAAAGTTACGTAATATTACGGTTTGTTACATTTTGCGCCAAATCAGCGTTTCCGCTTCGAAAAACCGGCATGATTCATGAAAAAATTCCAACAGTTAACGCGTTGTTTACCACGTTCGTTAAAAAGTTAACGCGCGGCACTGTGAGTCGGTGATTGCCTGCATATTCTGTGGACACAAACCGGTTCATGCGGAATCATTTCCGCAATTGCCAAGAAGTAAACAAGAAGGCGCCTGTTGTGGCTGCCTTTGAGGGAAGCGGAAAAATTATGGTCAACCGGCAAGACGATACCAACAATACGCTTAATCGCCTTAACCAAGCTCTCAGTAGCCTTGAGGGACGGTTGAATGCTGCCAAACAGCAGACAGGTCATCACAGATCAAGCGCTAGGTCTGAATCGGGCGATCTTAACGATCTTGCCAAAATACGGGCCCGGCAGGCCGCGCTTGCTTCGTCGACCCAATATGCACCTGCAAAAAATCAGTCCAATCAGGCGATGTCGCGTGAACCAATGATCACAGCGGATCAGTTGCGCTCCGAACTTGAAAATATCCGCATTGAAATGGAACGCGAAATGAGCGGGAACTTTTCTGCAGGGTTTCAGACATTGCGCGATGATCTGCACGGTCTGCAAAAGTCTGTTTCCAATGCGGGCAATGGCGATAGCAACGCGACAGCGGCTAGCCAGTTGCGGTCCGATATTGCCTTGTTAAAAGAAGATGTTGCACGTCTTGCGCGGCAGGACACTTTGGAAGAATTACTTGAGCGTTGGACAGTTGTTGAACGTGAAATAGCGAACCTGCCTCAGGCTTTGGGCTCGCGCGACGATCTTATGCAAATGGCAGCGCGCCTTGAACATGTTCAAAACGCGCTCAATACACTTCCGCAAAGCAACGACCTCCTTGCGATGGAAGAGCAGGTTCGGATGCTGGCGGTCGCAACAGAGCGTATGGCTGAAAATGGTGGCCATTCATCGTCTGTCGACGGCCTTGAATCCAGATTGGATGAACTCAGCCGTGCAATCGCAGCAATCCCGACATCGCAGCCAGCTAATCCGGCAATGGATTCCAGCGCTTTGGAGCGCATTGAAGCACGCATTGCGCGGGTCGCAAAAATAATCGAGGAATCAGAAGGTGCGGAAAGCTCACATGCTTTTGATGCTCAATTTGCAGAATTGGCCAGTAGGCTCGACTCGTTGCAGGAGGAAGCACGCAATTCATTTCCGGTTGGCGCGATTGAAGCGCTTGAAGCGCAAATAGCTTCGCTTTCGCAGCAAATAGGTTCGGGAAGCGGTACTAATAATTTTGATGCCAGCGCGGTCAAGGAACTTGATGACCGCCTTGCTTATATTGTCGAACAAGTAAATCACACGGCAAACCAGCAAGAAGAAGCATCACGCTCTCTTATCTCCTCGCTGGACGGACGTATGGCTGAATTGGCCAATCGTATTGAAGCCAATGAGCGCAGTGCGACCAATGTCCCGTCGCTGGATCATATGGCTGGTCGTCTGGAAGAAATTGCAGAGATGCTCGCTTCTGGTGGTGGTTCCCAACCATCCCACAATATTGCAAATTTGGAAGCGCAAATTGCCGAGCTCACAAAAAGTCTCAACACAGGCGCATCGGCTTTTGATGAAGAGAGCTTGCTGTCAACCGCGCGTTTGGCCGCCGAGGAAGCCGTTGCCCGGGCTGGCGAAGGCGGCGCAGGTAATGAAACGCTTCATCATTTGACCGATGATTTGAAGATGCTGGAATCATTGGCGCGTGATAGCGATGACCGTAACACACGTACCTTTGAAGCAATTCACGATACTCTTTTGAAAGTTGTCGATCATTTGTCTGGTTTGGAAGACAAAGTGAACTTCTCGTCAGCAGATAAAATGCGCTCACAACGTGTCGAGGTACAGGATGCGCCGCCACTGCAGCCCGATGATGAAGACGAACAGGACATAGCATTCGGCCACCGCAACAATGAATTTGTTGATGAGGGTGGACCACAAGCAGGTTCGCATCCAAGAAGACAGGCAAAACAGGCAGCCGCAGCCGCAGCCGCCGCTGCAATGGCAGCGGTTAATGAGGGTAATGTCGCTGAGGTTTCTCCTGCTGATGAAAAACCGCAAGTCGAGCAACCGGAAAAAAACAAATCCCTGTTAAAAGGTATGGCTCAAAAACTGCGCCGTGGTGCAAAAACAGCCGCGCCGGCAGTTGAGCACGACACATTGGTCGATCCTGAACTGGGCGCAGAACTATCTGCTGAGAACGGTGTGCCGGTTTCGGATGAGCCGATTGAACCGGGGGCCGGTAATGCCGATTTGAGCGCCATTATGCGCCGTGTGCGTGAGGAACGCGCAGGTACAGTTGGCGCTTCTCCCGTTACCGCCGATGATGCTGACAATGGGAAGTCTGACTTCATTGCTGCTGCGCGTCGTGCCGCACGGGCTGCTGCTGCAGATGCAACAGTTGCCAGCCGTTCCGATGCAGGAAAAGGAGCGGACAGCAAGTCATCGCTCGGTTCTATGCTTGCCTCACGCCGTAAACCTATTTTGATGGGCGCTGGCGCAATTTTGTTAGCGTTGTTGGCACTGCCTTTAATCAAAGGCTTTATCGCGCCGAGCGATCCGATTGAAGTGCAAAGTGTAGAAGTCCAGCAATCAGAAGAACCTGTGATTGATGATATCACAGTTGCCGATACCGGCGTTCAGGAAGAAGAGATTGCCGATCTCGAAGCACCTCAAGTTCGTGATGTATCTGAGCAAGCGGGTGTCGATGCAGAAATTTTGAGTGAAGAAGGCCAAGACGATCAAATTGATGTTGCTGCTGAAGAGGCTCCCGAACTCGAAGTTACCGACCAAGAGCTTGCTGAAAACGACGTGGCGCTGGAAGATATCCCTGAAGAGGTCGGGCCGATCGCTTTGCGTGAAGCTGCGGTAAGCGGCGATGCGAAGGCACTGTATTTGATAGGTGACTATTATTTCGGAGGCGTTGCAGGACAATCAGGTAATGATTTGGGCCAAGCCTTGGAATGGTATGAAAAATCTGCCGAACTCGGTTATGCGCCGGCTCAGTACCGCACTGGTAATTTTTATGAGAAAGGTTTTGGCGGAACGCGTGATCTGACGAAAGCAAAGACTTGGTATCAAATGGCCGCATCACAAGGAAATGCAGCAGCGATGCATAACCTTGCAGTATTGCTGGCAAATGGGCCCGATGGCACGCCGGACTTTGCCTCGGCAACACGCTGGTTCCAAAAAGCTGCCGAGCTTGGCGTTAAGGACAGCCAGTTCAATCTCGGCATCCTATCCGCGCAGGGTAATGGCATTGAGCAGAACCTTGCTGAATCCTACAAATGGTTCGCAATTGCCGCCAAGACTGGTGACAAGGACGCAGCGAGCAAAAGGGATGAAGTCGCTGAAGCCTTGCGCCCGGAGCAATTGGAAATGGCACGCGGCGCGGTTGAGTTATGGAAGAAAAAAGAGATGGTCGAAGAGGCCAACTTTGTTGATATTCCTGATGCTTGGCGAACCGATGCTGCGAAAACGGCGGCGACAGCACCGGAACTATCACCGGCCGAAATGAAGAAAGCCGTCAGCAATATCCAGGCTATTTTGAACAAAAGCGGCTATGATGCCGGTCCGGTTGACGGCGTAATGGGCGGTAAAACCAAAGAAGCAATTCGCGCTTTCCAAGAAGCCAATGGCCTGAAGGCAAACGGCGAAGTGACGCAGGAACTGGTCGCCAAGCTACTTGAAATCGCTGAAAAGAAATAACTTTTAAAAAGTCTAAAAGAGGCAGTGCCTAGCGGTGCTGCCTTTTTCTTATCAAATATAAGACTAAAAGGCGGATGATTCTTCATTGACCAAAGCCGCTGATATTTCCCGATGCTATGGGAAAAACTCTATCCTTGCCTTGCATGTATGCGCGCAGATTATTGCGATGAAACAAACCGTTAAATGCACGGTCTGAAATATTAAGGCCGCCGGTTAAAACACCAAATGACGGCATAATCATGCGCGTCCCATCACATGCAAAACAGGGGCGCCTGACATTCTTGCCACGCACCTGAACTTTTGCGCAAGGGTGAAAATGCCCTGAAATTTCGTGATTTTTATATTGAGCGTCTGGAATATGGCGAAGGACAATTTTGTCAATTTCTATTTCTTCAAAGCATTGCCCGGGCAAATGGTCGGGCGGAGAAGGGTCGTGATTACCGGTAATCCAAATCATTTCACGGTCAAGCGTCATGGCCTGAAGCGCTTCTATCGTTTCATCACCAAGGCGGTGACTGGCTTCATCATCATGAAAGCTGTCGCCAAGGCTGACGATCATTGATGGATTATATTTGTGGATCAATGTCGCCAGCCGCGTAAGGGTGGCTACTGTATCATAAGGCGGTAAAAACTGGCCTCTTCGGGCAAACGAAGAGCCTTTTTCAAGATGAAGATCAGATACGACAAGCGCATTGATGCTTTTGATGATAAGAACACCGGCCGGATCCAATAATAGTTCATCGCCGCCAAATTCGATTTCGAGCGATTTTCCAGCTTGCATATCTTGTAGTGTTTTAAGGCCGTTTCGCACAAATTTTCCTAAAAATTGACGCCCATTGCCTCGCGCACAATGTCATCGCTGTTTATTGAAAGTTCTTCCATTAAGGCATCGTTGGTTTCATCGGACGCGATTGATTCCTTGCCGATTTCCAGCATCACCGGAACGGCCAAGGGAGAAATTCGCTCCAGATTCTTATGCACGATTCGTCCCTTAATCCGCGACAATAAAGAGCCGACACGCGCAACATCCAGAAAGCCCGCACGTGCATCATGGCGTGTTGCCTGCATTAAAATGTGATTGGGATCGTGACTGCGCAATACATCATAGATCAGATCGGCAGAGACGGTGACCTGTCTTCCGGTTTTCTCCTTGCCCGGATGCCGCTTGTCTATGAGGCCGGCAATCACGGCACAATGGCGGAAGGTGCGTTTGAAAATAAAGCTTTCATCCAGCCATTCTTCCAGATCATCGCCAAGCATGTCTTCGCTGAACAATTCACTCAATGGCATTTTGCCTGAAGCAATCATCGAACCAAAATCTTTAAGCCCCCAGATTGCAATTGCATAATCTGAAGCAACAAAACCGATCGGCTGCGCTCCTGCGCGCTCCATGCGGCGCGTGAGCAACATGCACAATGTCTGATGCGCCAGCCGCCCTTCAAAAGGGTAGGCAACCATGTAGAACCGCTCACCGCGCGGAAATGTTTCGACCAGCATTTCGCCCGGTTTGGGTAGAACTGAAAACAGCTTTTGGTAGCCAAGCCATTGTGATACCTGATTGGGCAGATTTTCCCAGCTATCCGGATTATCGATCATCTTTCTGACCTGTTCGGAGAGATATGTGGTCGTTGGAAATTTACCACCGGCATAGGCTGGAATTTTGGCATCATTGGAATATGCTTTGGAGACAAAACATTCGTTTTCGCGAATGCCTTCAAACCGCAAGACTTTGCCTGCAAATAAAAACGTATCACCCTGTGTCAGCATTTCCAGGAAAAGCTCTTCGATCTTGCCAAGCGTTGGGCCGCCGCGCATTGCTTTACTGTCAGCATGGCCAGACTTACCGCGATTGCGTGTCATACGAATATTCAGCATCGGCGCTTCTAAAATGGTGCCGGCATTAAGGCGGTATTGCTGCGCAACGGATGGATGTGCAATGCGCCAGGATCCGTCGGCGGTCTCGCGAATCCGTGCATATCGGTCATAGCTGCGCAAAGCATAACCGCCATTGGCGACAAATTGTAAACACTGGTCAAATTGTTCACGCTTAAGGCGCGCATAAGGCTCTGCGGAAATGATTTCCTGATAGAGCAGATCAGGAAAAAATGGCCCCGAACAGGCAACGCCTAATATGTGCTGGCATAGGACGTCGAGTGTGCCGTCACCGACGGGCGGTGTGTCCTGCGCGCCGATATAATTGGCGTCGAGCGCTGCCTGACATTCCATCACTTCAAAGCGGTTGGCTGGAACGAGTATTGCGCGTGATGCTTCATCCATACGGTGGTTGGCGCGGCCAATGCGTTGCGCAAGACGGCTTGCCCCTTTGGGCGAGCCGATATGGACAACAAGGTCGACATCGCCCCAGTCAATACCAAGATCAAGCGTGGATGTTGCAACAACCGCGCGCAAACTATTGGCAGCCATCGCTTGCTCGACTTTCCGTCTTTGACTGACATCAAGAGAGCCGTGATGCAGCGCTATCGGCAGACTGTCCTCGTTAATGGTCCAGAGTTCGCGAAAAATAAGCTCTGCCTGACTTCGGGTATTGACAAATATGAGTGTGGTTTGGTGCGCTTTAATCGCATCCAGAACACCTTGCATGGCATAACGCGCCGAGTGGCCGGACCACGGGATGCGTTGCTCGGTTTTTAAAATTGAAATGTCCGGCTTTGCCCCGCCATCAACGGTGACAAGTTCGCTGAGAGGCGTGGTTTCACGGTTCTGCGGTACAAGCCATTTTCGCAAATCATTCGGGTCGGCCACAGTCGCTGAAAGCCCTATTGTTTGCAGGTTGGGTACCAGTTGCCAAAGCCGTGCCAATGCCAATGACAAAAGGTGTCCGCGTTTGGATGTAACCAGTGAATGCAGTTCATCAAATATCACATACCGTAAATCACCGAAGAACCGGCTGGCATCTTTATGACTGATCAAAAGCGAGAGCTGCTCAGGTGTCGTCAGTAAAATATCCGGCGGGTTGAGCTTTTGTCTCTGGCGTTTGGAGGCCGGCGTGTCGCCTGTACGGGTTTCAAGGCGCACCGGCAGGTCCATTTCATTAACCGGTGTTGTCAAGTTCCGTTCGATATCAACCGCCAGCGCTTTGAGCGGTGAAATATAAAGAGTGTGTACGCCCGGTTTGATTTGCCCGGGCTTATGGGGCTCGCGCCGCGCTAAATCGGTAAGGGCGGGCAAAAATCCAGCAAGCGTTTTACCGGCACCTGTCGGCGCGATCAGCAGTGTCGAATACCCGCTTTCCGCATTGGCAAGTAATTGAAGCTGGTGGGCGCGTGGCTGCCAGCCTTTCTTTGAGAACCAATCAATAAATTGCGGCGGCAGATCGAAGGCTGCGCTTTCATGTGTTTGACTATGTTCAAAAAGATTCATGCACCAGAGATAGGGTGATTATCTATAAACGCCAAGTTGAAATGTTCACCTTTCGATCTAAATTGATTGGATGGAACCAGAAGAGCTACTGCGCCCGACACCCAAAGGGTTATATTGCCCACCGGCAGGGTTTTACATTGATCCCGTGCGTCCGGTTGATCTGGCGTTGGTCACGCATGGCCATGCCGATCACGCGCGTTCCGGCAATAAAAAGGTTATAGCCACACCGGAAACACTCAATATCATGGCTATTCGCTACGGGCAGGATTTTGCCGGACAGCGCAGTAGCGCCGTTTTCGGTGAGGTTATGGACATCAACGGAGTTAAGGTTTCATGGCACCCGGCAGGTCATGTGCTGGGATCGGCGCAAATTTCCGTTGAAAAAGATGACATGAAAATAGTCGCGTCCGGTGATTATAAGCGCAGACAAGACCCGACCTGCGCTCCTTTTGAAGTCGTTCAATGCGATGTATTTATTACTGAGGCCACATTTGGCCTTCCGGTATTCCACCATCCTGATGACCGTGATGAAATCGCAAAACTGCTGAAGAGCTTGGAGCAGTTTCCGGAGCGGGCGCATCTGGTAGGCGCTTATGCATTGGGAAAAGCACAGCGCGTTATCGCACTTATTCGCCAAGCCGGATATCACGAGCCGATTTATATTCATGGGGCGATGCAGCAACTTTGCAGCTATTATGAAAGCCAAAACATCGATCTTGGTCGACTTGAGCCTGCAACCGTTGACGGCGGCGATAAGGCAAAATTCGCCGGTAAAATTATTATTGGTCCGCCGTCAGCATTTGCCGATAAATGGGCAAGACGCTTTCCTGATCCTGTGTCATGCTTTGCATCAGGCTGGATGCGGGTTCGAGCCCGCACCAAGCAGCGCGGCGTGGAATTGCCGCTTATCTTGTCAGATCATGCTGATTGGGATGAGCTTACGCAAACAATTAAAGACACGAATGCCAAGGAAGTTTGGGTAACACATGGCCGCGAAGAAGCATTGGTACGCTGGTGCGAGCTTAATCAAATCAAGGCAAAGCCGCTCAATATGGTCGGCTATGAAGATGAGGCAGAGTGATGAAAGCTTTCGCTGAACTTCTTGACCGCCTGATTTTGACACCGTCGCGTAACGCCAAACTTCGCCTTCTTGTTGATTATTGCCGGACAACACCTGATCCGGATCGCGGCTATGCTGTTGCCGCCATTACCCGAGATTTGGATATCATGAATGTGAAGCCGGCAATGGTTCGCACATTGATGGAACAGCGGGTCGATTCGGTATTGTTTCAGTACTCTTATGACTTTGTTGGTGATTTGGCTGAAACTATTGCTTTGATTTGGCCCGTGCACGGCGCGGAGCAAATGCCGGACTTGAAATTGTCACCGGTTGTTGAGGAACTGAGATCTGCTTCACGATCCGACGGGCCGAAACTGATCGAGAAATGGTTGGATCAACTGGATGATCAAGGCCGGTATGCTTTAATCAAGCTGATTACGGGCGGTATGCGCGTTGGTGTATCTTCACGGCTCATGAAGCAGGCTTTGGGTGATTATGGCGGCAAAGATGTTACCGAGATTGAAGAGCTGTGGCATGGGTTAAAAGCGCCATATCTTGATTTGTTTGACTGGCTTGATGGAAAAGCAGACAAGCCCGAAAATCTAGCTCCCTCACCGTTTAGACCGGTGATGCTGGCAACGCCCACAGATGAAGAAGAACTGGCAAAGTACACACCATCTGATTACATCGCCGAATGGAAATGGGATGGTATTCGTGTACAGCTAACCTCGCAAAGAGGTGTTACGCGCATATATTCGCGTACAGGTGACGACATATCTCACTCATTTCCTGATTTGGTTGCCGCGGTGGACTTTGACGGCTCGATTGACGGTGAATTATTGGTCGGCCATATGCGTAACGGGAAAGTGGGAACAGGTACGTTTTCCGATTTACAGCAGCGCCTGAACCGCAAAACCATATCAGCAAAAAAACAAAAAGAATTTCCGGTTTTTATCCGTGCTTATGATCTGCTGCAGGACGGGCAGGAAGATTTAAGAGGGTTGCCGCTTGTCGAAAGACGCAAACGACTTGAGCTTTTTCTTCAACATCTTCCAACGGAGCGGTTTGATCTATCGAAACAGATTGAATTTTCGCAATGGAACGAAATTGCTGAATTGCGCTTAAATCCGCCAGATCCTGTCATTGAAGGCGTGATGCTCAAGCGAAAGGATTCTGTTTATGTGCCCGGCAGGCCAAAGGGGCCGTGGTTTAAATGGAAACGCGATCCAATGCTGATTGACGCCGTTTTGATGTATGCGCAACGCGGCCACGGCAAACGCTCCAGTTATTATTCAGATTATACATTTGGTGTGTGGTCCGGTGAGCAGGATAATCCTCAGCTTGTACCGGTGGGAAAGGCTTATTTTGGCTTTACCGATGAAGAGCTCAAGCAAATCGATAAATATGTGCGCGATAACACCATTGACCGCTTTGGTCCTGTTCGCTCGGTACGTGCGGAACCGCAACACGGGCTGGTTTTGGAAATCGCATTTGAGGGTTTGAATAAATCTTCACGTCACAAATCAGGTGTAGCTATGCGGTTTCCACGCATTTCAAAACTGCGCTGGGACAAACCCGCAAGTGAAGCTGACTGGTTGCCGACACTGGAAATGATGCTCAACTAACACAGTATCAAAACTTGCATTGCCGAATGTTGACCCTTATTTATCAAGGATAGAGAAGGCTGGATAATGCAAGCAAATAGATTTTTAGGTGATACCGTCGGACGCACGATTATCAAATTATTGGTGATCTCGGTGCTGGTTGGCATGGTCA
The DNA here is from genome assembly GCF_001293565.1 of Ahrensia marina. Taxonomy (GTDB): domain Bacteria; phylum Pseudomonadota; class Alphaproteobacteria; order Rhizobiales; family Rhizobiaceae; genus Ahrensia; species Ahrensia marina. The sequence goes on from NZ_JXMU01000002.1 coordinate 28,950, forward strand.
TGAGCGTATTTAACATTGCGCCGTTCGATGTGCTTTACGGTATCCGTGATTTCTTCGTTCGCCTTTGGGAAAGTGGCTTTGCCGCACTAGGACGCTTTGGCGACTGGTTGATCCTAGGCGCAAGTATTGTTGTCCCAGCCTTTATAATCCTGCGCGTACTAAACTACCGCAGGGGTTGAGTGTGATTGGCCGTCGCACATTTTTATTAAGCTTACCATTTGTTGGCCTGACCACAATGGCAGCTTTGGCAAACCCCAGACAGTCAAGCGCGATTGTAACCGGTCAAGCGATGGCGTTGATCAATCGTTATCGCAGCGGGAACAATAGAGAGCCGCTGGTAATCGACCCGCGCGCCGAAAGCGCGGCTTTACAACATGCTGAAGAAATGGCGCGGCTGGGTTCGCTGACGCACGCCAACTTTGATCAACGCCTGGAGGATGCAGGAATCGTTTCTCCATCTGCAGAAAATGTTGCGCTTGGCCACGATACGGTTGCGCAGGTTATTCGCGCCTGGCAAAAATCGAGCCAGCACCGGCGTAACCTTCTTGGAAGCTATAACCGCTTTGGCATGGCTGTCGCGCGCAACGCAAATTCCGGAAACCGGCCCTATTGGGCTATGATTCTCTCCGAGTAATTTAAATCAATAAGCAAATTCTGCAGCAACGCGATGCAGGATGGCATGACGCTTTGACAGGGCTTCAATGTCTTTTGAATATCCGCCGCCAATAACGCCGCAAACAGGAATGCCGCGTGATCTGAAATGTGAGATCACAAGACGTTCGCGCTGCTCGATACCGTAATCCGTGAGCGCAAGACGACCTAAACGGTCATCCTTGTGAACGTCGACACCGGCATTGAAAAACACGATGTCGGGATGAATTTGGTCGCGTAAGCTTTCGAGTGTCAGCGTTATTGTTTTCAAATAGGCATGATCTTCCATGCCATCGGGCAAAGGCACATCAAGATCAGAAACTTGCTTGGGATGCGGATAATTATTGTCAGCATGCAGGGAGACAGTGAAAACGCGGTCATCGTTCTGGAAAATTTCCGCCGTGCCATCGCCTTGATGCACGTCGGTGTCAAACACAAGTGCGTTCGAGATTTCCCCTGATGATATAAGCAGGCGTGTGGCAACGGCGACATCGTTAAATGTGCAAAAGCCTGCACCGTGCAATGAATTTGCGTGGTGGCTCCCTCCCGCCGTATTGCAGGCAATGCCCGTTTCAAGAGCAAGGCGCGCAGCCATTACTGTTCCCGTCGTGGCGCATTGCGTACGGATAATAGCTTTTTCAGTCATTTCAAAACCAACGAGCTTTTGAATTTTCTGCGGTACGTCAAAGGCATAGACCTGATCGACATAGTCGGCATTGTGCGCCAGCTTGACCCAATTCGCTGGTGCGGGCGAGGGGACATGAAAACTGTCTCTGGTCGCTAACCCATCGCCAACAATCACGTCGGCTAAGAGCCTGTATTTACTCATCGGGAAACGGTGCCCTGAAGGAAATTGAGCGTCATAGGCCGGAGAATGAACAATCGGTAATACCATGCTAAGCAGATAGCTTTTGCGTGTAAAATTGCAATGACTGCTGGTCATTATCTGCTGATCGTTTAATCCTCATAACCATCCCAATTGTGAGTCGGCAATAAATGAATATGGCAGCGCCAAAGCTTGAAATTACAAATCGCATGGTGCTTGGCATTGCGGTACCGATGACGATTGCGTTTCTAACCGTGCCGCTCCTTGGTCTGGTGGATACCGCTATTGTCGGCCAGTTTGGTCAGGCGGCACTGATCGGTGGTTTGGCTGTCGGGGTGGTTATCTTTGATATCGTTTTTGCAACATTTAACTTCCTGCGAACCGGAACGACAGGTTTTGTCGCGCAAGCATTGGGCAGAGGCAATCAGCGTGAGCAGCAGGCGTGGTTTTGGCGCTCGATAATTACCGCGACAGTGATCGGTATCCTCATCTTGCCGCTATCCCCGATTATTCGTGAGTTGGGCCTTTACTGGATCAATCCTGAAAGCGGCGTACGTGAGGCTGCGACGACCTATATGGTAATTCGTTTTTTGGGAGCGCCATTCAGTCTAATAAATTATGCAATATTGGGCATGCTGCTCGGGCAGGATAGGCCAATGGCAAGCCTTGGCGTTCAAACGCTGGTTAATGGCCTCAACATAATTCTATCGGTTGTGCTTGGTCTTGTTTTGGGTTGGAATATTGTCGGTGTCGCGTGGGGCACTGTGCTGGCAGAGGCAGCCGTTGCAATTGCCTCATTCATATGGCTATGGCGCGGGTTTGATCAGACACAAAAGCCGGCTTGGGCAGAAGTGCTTGATCGGGCGTCATTGCTTAAAATGGTCAGCGTCAATCGCGATATTATGATCCGGTCTTTCGCGCTCCTCATTGCGCTGACATTGTTTACACGCCTGGGTGCCAATATGGGCACAGTTACGCTTGCGGCAAATGCCATTTTGCTGAACTTCTTTTTTGTATCTTCCTATTTTCTGGATGGGTTGGCGGCTGCGTCTGAACAATTGGCTGGCAGGGCGATTGGTGTCGGCTCGCGCGCTGCTTTATGGCAGGCAATCCGGAAATCCTGCGGATTCGGCTTTGCGCTTTCTTTTCTTGCAGCGGCCTTGCTGCTGGCATTCGGCGATCAGATGATTGATATGATGACGACCGCTGAGGGCGTGCGTGAAGCCGCCAAAACCTATCTGCCGTGGGCCGCGTTAACGCCGGTGGCAGGCGTGCTGGCTTTTCAAATGGATGGTGTATTTATCGGCGCAACATGGTCGGTCGATATGCGTAATATGATGCTGCTTTCGCTGCTTGTCTTTGTGGTGCTTGGGTATACATTGCCGTCAATCTTCGGCAATCACGGCATCTGGGTTGCCCTGAACGCCTGGTTGTTCCTGCGCGGGGTAAGCTTATTGTTTGTGCTTCCCAAACGGGCTTCAGAAATTTGAGCTTTAGCCGAGGCTGCGCGCAGCCCATTCCTGCAGCTTGCGGTCACGCAATTGACGAATATGCGTAAGCCCCAATCCGTCGAGTTTTCGGCTCAAACCACGATTAATCATATTGGCAATGGTCGGGCCTTCATAAATCATGCCGGTGTAAAGCTGTATAAGATCGGCGCCAGCCTCAAATTTAGCAGCAGCACTGTCGGCATTGTGGACCCCGCCAACGCCAATAATCGGTAAATCTTTTCCCGCCCGCTGGCGGGTTTTGGCAAGCATAATTGTCGAGCGCTCATGGAGCGGTTTTCCTGACAAGCCACCGGTTTCTTTATTCGGCTTTCGCAAAGCTGTGCGGTCCAGCGTTGTATTGGAGACGATGATGCCGTCCAGCTTTTTATCCAATACCTCTTCAACGATATCATCCAGCTCCGCCTCGGAAACATCCGGCGCGATTTTCAAAAATACCGGCACATAGCGACCATGCTCATCGGCTTTGGCGGCGTGCACTTCCAGAATGCGGCTTAATAATTCGGCCAACTGATCGCGTGCCTGCAGGTCGCGCAAGCCCGGCGTATTGGGCGAGGATATATTGGCGGTAAAATAGCTTGCCACCGCATAGAATTTCTCTATGCCAAGTGCGTAGTCTTTCGTGAAGTCGGCACTCTCTTTGTTGGCACCAATATTCACGCCGACAAGGCCGTTTTGTGCGCGGGATTTGAGCCTTTGGAAGGCGGCTTCATGGCCTTGATTGTTAAAACCCAAGCGGTTGATAACCGCTTCATCGTCAACAACACGGAAAATACGGGGCTTTGGATTGCCTTCCTGTGCAAGCGGTGTGACCGTTCCAACCTCTGTAAACCCGAAGCCGAGATTGAGCAGCGCATCCGGTACTTCAGCGTTCTTGTCCAATCCGGCGGCAACGCCAACAGGGTTTGGAAATTCAAGTCCGGCAATAGATTGGGAAAGGCGTGGATCGTTGTGGCATTTGCCGCCCTTGATGCCGCCGGTCTTAAGGCCGTTTATTGAGACACCATGCGCTGTTTCCGCATCCATCAAAAAGGTGGCCGGCCGTCCAATCATCTTCCAGAAATGATGTAACATTAAACGCTCTATTACTCGAAAGTTTCGGGGAATATATGGTTTTGCGCTTCGTCAAGCGGCAGTTCAGTGGCCCAAATGACAGCTTTCAGATCAAGTCTGTCGTAAAGGTGAGGAAAGAGCGCACCGCCGCGTGAAACTTCATATTTAAGCTTGTCACCCAAAGCGGCTTCGTCAACCGCAATCAGTAAAAGCGAATCCTGTCCGGCAAAATGTTTAGCAGCCGTTTCGCGCACAGTCACTGCCGTTGAAAAATGAATATATCCGTCGGTGAGATCGATTGGAGCGCCTTCAAAAAAACCGCTTTTCTCGGCTTTTTCCCACTGGTCGCGCGTTGCAATTTTATAGATCAGTTTTTGTGTCATAGGCTTCTCTTATGAGCATTTTTCAATGGTTGAAAGAGGGCAGGGCTGCAATCATGTATTATTGTCTAATTTCTGTCGTCTTGTATGGGTACAAACAAAGATCAACAGTTCAGTTTCAAGGGGAAACATCATGATTGCGCTAAAACAGGTAACAATCTCTGCAGCCTTGTTTGCAGCTTTGACGGCAACAAGCGCAATTGCGGAGAATGGGCGCTATGTGATGGAAAAAACCGAAAACGGCTATGTGCGCATGGATACGCAGTCCGGCGCTATGTCAGTCTGCCAGACAAAGAACGACCAGATCATTTGTAAAATGGCAGCCGATGAACGTGCGGCTTTTAATGAAGATATTGCAGCATTAGAAGATCGCATCGCCGCGCTTGAGGAAAAATTTGCCGGTGGTGCGCCGATGGCAAACAAGGACGGCCTTCCCAGCGATGAAGAATTCGAACGCGGCCTTGGCTATATGGAAAAATTCATGCGCCGCTTCATGGGTATTGCCAAAGAATTCGGCGAATCTGAAACAGCGAACTAATTAGTCAGACGCGGGGCTGGATAAAACCTGTTCGATAATTTGCAAAACCTCCGCACTTTCGCCAAGCGGCATTACAGGATGCTGCGTGAGTTTTTGCCCAAGCACCGCCTGAAAGGCCGCGGCCTGAAAATTAAGGCCATGGCTTTTGCGTTCAAAGCTTTGCCGTCTGCCGCCCTGTAAGGCAAATTTGTTGCCAAGACGGTTTATCAGACTGCCGCTTGCAGACGGCAATTGGCTCTGTGGCCCGCGCCAGATGGTTGCAGAATGCGCGCGCAGGAAATGCCTGTCGATCCTAAGCGCGCCAGCCTCACCGTAAATATCAAATGTATTGTTTTGTTCAGGGCCGAACCCTGTTGTGATCGTGACGGGCACGTCACCGGATTTCAAATGCAGTGTCGCAGATCGGTTGACGCCGTTCGGTGCGGCCTGCCAACTGCTTGATACCAATTCCAATGGGCCAACGAGATATCGCGCCAGCGAGATGGGATAGACACCCAAATCATGCAGAACACCGCCACCTAACGCCGGATCAAACAACCGGTCGGAAGGATCATACTCGCGGTTGAAAAAGAGGCTGGCCTCAACGCGCGTGATTTTGCCGATGCCACCTTTTTGTATGGTCGTTTTGGCAAACTGAATGGCGGGCAAAAAGCGTGACCATAAGGCCTCCATGACCAGAACGCCTTTGGCTGCGGCAGCAGCTTTTATTGTGCGCACGTCCTCTGACTTCATACTGATTGGCTTTTCAATGAGCACGTTTTTACCGGCATTGATTGCAGCGAGTGCCTGTTCCAAATGAGCGACATGCGGCGTTGCGATATATACAATATCCAGATCGGCTTGCGTCAAAAACGCATTAAGATCGTCAAAGCTCTGCGCGACATCATGTTGTGATGCGAAGTGATCGGCATTTTCCATTGTGCGGGAAAAGACAGCTGCTTTTCGTGCGGATGCGACTTGAGAAAGGTCATCGGCAAACTTCCGCGCGATGGAGCCTGTGCCGATGATTCCCCAGTTCCATAGTTTTTCGTCAGCTTTAGCCATGGCTTTTCCCGCAAAGATTTTGGCTATGTTAGGGTGCCAAGGTCAACAAATTGCAAAACTTTCGGCATTCATGACGAAAGACTGTATTTTCTTAAATGTTGCGGCTGGACAGAGCAAAATTTAGTGCTATAACCCGCCCACCTCACCAGCCGACAGGCTGCGTTGCCCGAGTAGCTCAGGGGTAGAGCAGCGGATTGAAAATCCGCGTGTCGGTGGTTCAAATCCGCCCTCGGGCACCACTTTCTAGAAATTTGTGTTCGGAATTGCTTCAAACAATCGCTTAAAGGTTTTTCACCTCTTTCTTCGCTCCAGCAAGTAAAAGGTCCTCAATCCTTTGTTTGATAAAACGGCAAGTGTCATCGACATCTTCTAAAGGCTCTTCACCGGGGCTAACATCTCCAAAAACATGAATCTCGCGACAGAACTTCATTAGTTTATTGAAATTCTCGTAAATTCCTTAGTTCGCGAGTTGGAATATCTTCAGGCCGAGGCAGGTCTTCATCCCACAATATCGCCCAAAACCGCTGGTGGCGTTCTAACTCGCGCCAAAACTCAGGATTATCTGCACGATACTGAGCGATAATTGCGTCAGCTTGCTGTTCATTGACTACTACTGCCATCATCTTGTTCCGGAGGCCAAACTTGCTTTTTGCTGCGACGTTTTGTGCGTAATGTGCAAGCGGCGGACAAATGCGACTATAAAAACCGCCGTCAGAACCAGCACTATCGTTGCTGCGGGCGCACTATCCAAAAAGAAGCTGAGATATGTGCCTGCCAGCATTGAGAGCAGGCAAACCGCCACGGAAATGATCAACATTGGCCCAAAACTGCGCACCGTTAAAAAGGCAATAGCGCCAGGCGTAACAAGAAGCGCGATCGCCAGAATAAGGCCGGTGGCTGCCAATGTTGCAACAATGCACAAGGACAGGATAGATAGCAGCCCGTAGTGCAGAAGCGACGTGTTAAGGCCGCTTGCCTGCGCCTGCGCAGGATCAAACGCATGCAGCAAAAGATCTTTCCATTTCAGGATCAAAAACGCACATGATCCAAGCGAGATAAGACCGGCAGTCCATAAATCCTGAGTGCCAATACCCAGCATATTGCCGAAAAGAACATGGTCCAAATGCTCATTGGTGGTGATTGACGTGTATAGGATAATGCCAACGGCGAACATGCCGGAAAAAACAACACCCATGACAGTGTCCTGTTTGACTCTGCTGTTATGTGACAGATAACCGGTAAGCAATGTGCAGCCCATGCCAGCGATAAAAGCGCCGATGATAAGCGGAATGCCGGTAATCCATGCGAGCACAACACCGGGTAAAACGGCATGGCTAACGGCATCACCCATCAGGGCCCAGCCCTTGAGAACCAGAAAGCACGATAAAAGTGCCGTTGGCGGCGCAACAAGCAACGCGATCAGAAACGCATTTTGCATGAATGGGAACTGGAACGGCTGCAAAATAATATCAATCATGGCTGAACCTTGGTCTTAGCAGGCGCAAGAAGGGCCTGCTTTGCTTTCCGCTTCGCTGCCAGAAGCCCGTGCTTGGGCGCAAAAACAAATGCAATCAGGAAGATAATCGTTTGTAAGGTGACAATGATGCCTCCCGTCGCTCCGTCAAGAAAGTAGCTTATATAAGCACCGACAAAGCTTGTGACGGTGCCGACAAAAACTGAAATGGTGATCACACGAGGAAAACGGTCGCTCAAAAGATAGGCTGTTGCGCCGGGCGTTACGACCATGGCGATCACGAGAAAAGCGCCGACCGTGATCATGGCGGCAACAATTGCTGCCGACAGTAACATGAAGAAAACTGCGCGTAGAAGCTCTGGTTTCAACCCGATGGTGCGCGCGTGGTTTTCATCAAAGAACACGACCATCAGGTCTTTCCATTTAGCCAACAGAACAATCATGCACACAAAGCCGATAATCCCCAATTGCAGTGTATCGCTGGGCGTGATCGCAAGAATATTGCCCATAATAATTGTCTGTATGCTGACCGACGTCGGGAAAATGGAAATCATGAAAAGCCCCAACCCGAAAAAAGAGGTGAAGATAATCCCGATAATCACATCAATCTTGAGGCCTGAACGCTCAGATAAAAACAACATCGCGCCGGCAGCCAGACCACCGGCAATAAACGCGCCAAGCGCAAATGGCAGGCCAAGAATATAAGCACCTGCCACACCCGGAACAACAGAGTGGGAAAGCGCGTCGCCGATCAGCGACCATCCTTTGAGCATCAGGTAGCAGGATAGAAATGCGCAAACACCGCCAACAAGTGCGGAGACCCACATCGCAGTAAACATGTAATTATAGGTGAACGGTTCCAGCAGCATTTGAATCATGACTTGTCGCTCTCGCTGTCCCGTTCGCCATAATGCACAAATGGACGTTCATCATCCGTAATAATGCGAATTTCGCGCGGATCATCATCGTCGTGCAGATCGGTGCCGCCAAGCGTGAAGTGGCGAAGCACACCGCCAAATGCTTTTTCTAGATTATCATGGGTGAAGGTTTCTTCGGTTGTGCCATAGGTAAGTACGGTGCCTTTGACCAGTATGGTGCGGTCGCAAAACTCCGGTACGGAGCCGAGATTATGCGTTGAAACAAGCATAACGCGACCTTCATCGCGTAGCTCACGCAACAAGGAAATGATTTGATCTTCGGTCTTTACGTCCACACCCGTGAACGGTTCGTCCAGCAAAATAACCTGCCCGTCTTGGGCAAGCGCGCGCGCCAGAAAAACACGCTTGCGCTGTCCGCCGGAAAGTTCACCTATCTGCCGGTGTTTAAAGCCAAGCATATTGACGCGCCTTAGGGCCTCATTAACGGCATCGCGGTCTTTTTGCTTTGGGCGTCTTAAAAAGCCCATATGACCGTACCGCCCCATCATGACGACATCTTCGACCAGAACCGGAAACCCCCAGTCGACTTCTTCAGACTGGGGGACATAAGCGACAAGATTTTTTCTAAGTGCTTCTTTTACGGTTTTTCCAAGCAGGCGGATTTCACCGGCTGCTGTCGGTATAAAGCCCATAATCGCCTTGAAAAGTGTCGACTTTCCTGCTCCATTGACGCCCACGAGTGCGGTGATTGTGCCGCGCGGAATTTCAAAATTCGTGTGGTGGAGCGCGGTGTGTCCATTGCGGTATGTCACTGTTAAATCGCGGGCATATATTCCGCCTGCCGCCCCTTCGGCGCTCATATCGTCATTGTCAGGCATGGCAGAGTCAGATGGTGCTGTCTTCAGCATTTTGCGTCCTCTTTGCCTCCGTTAGGATTAACGGAGGCATATGCATCAATAAGTAACTTAGTTCAGATTGTTTGTCAGGCCATCGACAACAGTTTCTGATGTCACGCGCAACAGATCAAGATAGGTTGGCACCGGGCCATCAGGCTCGCTTAAGCTGTCAACATAAAGAACGCCGCCATAGGTGGCGCCTGTTTCACGCGCGACCTGCTCTGCCGGAGAGGTATTGACGGTGCTTTCACAGAAAACAACGGGTATGTCGTTTTTCCGAACACCATCAATGACACTGCGAACTTGTTGCGGTGTTCCGATTTGGTCGGCGTTCATGGGCCAAAGGTAAAGTTCTTTAAGGCCAAAATCCTTTGCAAGATAGCTAAACGCACCTTCGCAGGTTACAAGCCAGCGTTTGTCTTCGGGAATGGCTGCAATTTGCTCGCGCAGCGGATCAAGTGTTGCGCGCACCTCATTCATATAGGTTTCGGCATTGGCTATATAGGTATCGGCATTTTCAGGATCATATTTCGCAAATGCCGCTGCAATATTATCAATATAGACAAGAGCGTTATCGGCACCCATCCATGCATGCGGATTGGCTTTGCCTTCATATGAGCCTTCAGCGATGGGGATTGGTTTAATGCCTTCAGTTAAGGTGACAGACGGCACCTCGCCAAGATTATTGAGAAATTGTTCGAACCAGATCTCCAAATTTAGACCGTTCCGTAAAATCAGGTCGGCATCGCTTGCGCGCACAATGTCACGCGGTGTTGGTTCATAGCCGTGAATTTCTGCGCCTGGTTTTGTTATCGAAACAACTTCCGCCGCATCACCGGCAACGTTTTTAGCCATGTCGGCAATGACGGTGAAGGTCGTAACCGCTTTGAATTTCTTGTCCTGTGCATATGCGGTCAGTGTCAGCGCCGATGTGGCAGCAAGTGTGACTGCAAAAAGCGTAAAGCGAGATAACGAGAACTGCATTTCTAGACTCCGGTTGAACGAGTAAATAGACTTTCTAATCCCCTTGTAATGGTAATGCGAACTATTTGCAATAAAAAGCTAATGCGAATTATTTGCATTAAGCTGTATATTCACATTTGTCTGTTCCTGTGTGCGCCGGTGTAGCTAAGGCTGAGCGGGCCCGCCGCGATTAATTTATTGAAGTTTCGTCGATGCACTGGCTTTTTTAAATCGATTAGATTATAGGGTTTATAACATTTGGAGGCAAAGTAATGTCGAGTCAGATTATTCCGGTTGACCCGTTTGACTGTATCGTTTTTGGCGGTACGGGCGATCTCGCTGAGCGCAAATTGTTGCCGGCTCTCTATCATCGCCAGAAAGATGGCCAGATGACTGAGCCGACAAGGATTATCGGCGCATCGCGTTCAGAGATGACAAAAGCCGAATATCAGGACTTTGCGCTGGCTGCACTTAAAGAGCATGTAAAAGAAGAACTTGATGACGAGCAGGTAAAACTGTTTCTGAGCAAGCTGGACTATGTGTCCGTTGATGCCAAGTCTGACCGCGGATGGGACGTCTTGCGCGACACTATCGGTAATGCTGACACGAAAAAGCGGGCTTACTATCTGGCCGTCGGACCATCTTTGTTTGGAGATATCGCTTCCCGATTGCGGGATAACGGGCTCATCACCGACGAAACGCGTATTATCGTCGAAAAACCGATTGGCCGTGATCTTGAATCGGCCATGGAGTTAAATGACACGCTGGGGCAGGTGTTCAAGGAATATCAGATTTTCCGTATCGATCACTATTTAGGCAAGGAGACGGTTCAAAACCTGATGGCGCTGCGTTTTGCCAATGCGCTTTACGAGCCACTATGGAATTCGGCTCATATTGACCATGTGCAAATTACAGTTGCTGAATCGGTGGGGCTTGAGGGCCGCGTTGACTATTATGACCGCGCTGGCGCATTGCGTGATATGGTGCAGAACCATTTGCTTCAATTGCTGTGCCTTGTGGCTATGGAGCCGCCTGCGTCAATGGATGCAAATGCAGTGCGGGACGAAAAGCTCAAGGTCTTACGCAGTCTCACGCCTATTGAAGAAGCAAATGCATCAAAGCTTACCGTTCGCGGACAATATGGCCCCGGCGCATCAAGTGGCGGACCTGTGGACGGTTATGTTGAAGAGCTTGGCGCTGCAAGCAACACTGAAACCTTCGTTGCGATAAAAGCGGAAATTGGTAACTGGCGCTGGGCGGGCGTGCCGTTTTATTTGCGCACCGGCAAGCGATTGTCGACACGGGTTTCTGAAATTGTAATCGCCTTTAAAGAGGTGCCACATTCCATTTTTGGTGAAGCCGGTACCGGTATGCAGTCAAATAATCTCGTTATTCGCCTTCAGCCGGATGAGGGCGTAAAGCAGTGGATTATGATCAAAGATCCCGGCCCTGGCGGTATGCGCCTGCGTCACGTTCCACTGGATATGAGCTTTGCTGAAAGTTTCAATGTGCGCAATCCGGATGCATATGAACGGCTGATCATGGATGTTATTCGCGGCAACCAGACGTTGTTTATGCGCCGTGATGAGGTTGAAGCGGCTTGGAACTGGATCGACCCGATTTTGAAATCTTGGGAGAGCACCGAGCAACCGGCACAGAAATACACTTCCGGCACATGGGGGCCTTCGTCTTCAATAGCCCTAATCGAGCGCGATGGACGCACGTGGCATGAAAGCTGATTCGATAGTACCAACTGATCCAGATATTGATCTTCAATCATATGCGACCCGCGATGCATTGGCCGAAGCTTTGGCGTTGTCTGTTGCGGGTATTTTGGCAGGTGGAATTGCAGAGCGTGGAACAGCTACGCTTGTCGTATCGGGTGGCTCAACGCCAAAACTCTTTTTCAAGAAATTGTCGCAATGCGATATTGATTGGAAAAATGTGACGGTGATGCTGGTGGATGAGCGTATTGTGCCACCGGACAATGACCGTGCAAACGCCAAACTAATTGCCGAATTTTTGCTGCAAGATAATGCTGCAGCAGCACATTTTCTGCCCTATGTGACGGATGGGTGTGATGCCGCTGAATGTGCGGAAAAGAGCGAACAGCAACTCGCACCTTCGCTCGAACATATTGATGTTACCATCCTTGGAATGGGAACTGATGGCCACACGGCTTCATTTTTCCCGGGTGGAAACCATTTGGAAGAAGCACTCGATATGCAAGGCAGTAGGCAGGTTTTATCGATGCTTGCCGAAGGCGCTGGAGAGCCGCGCCTGACATTGACGATGCCGGTTGTGCAGTCATCACGCTTTCTGGCTCTTCATATTGAGGGACAGGAAAAAGCCGATGTGCTGAAGAGGGCTCTTGGTCTTAAAGACCCGTTACAAATGCCAATCGCCTGTGTCGTTAAAAAAGCACCTGAGCCTGTGAAAGTATTCTGGGCACCATAATTGCAACCTCAAAGTGGGGCAAAAATGACAAAATTTGATGTGAATGAAACTGTTGCGGCGGTAACCAACCGGATTATTGAACGCTCGAAACCAATGCGTGAAACTTATCTGGGCCGTTTGCAGGATCGGGCGTCCAAAGGACCAAAACGTTCCACGCTTTCATGCGGAAATTTAGCCCATGGCTTTGCGGCTTGCGGTGTCAGCGACAAGGAAAATCTGAAAGGTGATGAAGTCGCCAATCTGGGCATTATCACCGCTTATAATGACATGCTTTCTGCGCATCAGCCATTTGAGACCTTTCCTGCACTTATTAAAGAAGCGGCGCGTGAGGCAGGTGGTGTAGCGCAGGTTGCAGGCGGTGTACCGGCTATGTGTGATGGTGTGACACAGGGGCAGGCGGGCATGGAATTATCGTTGTTCTCACGCGATGTTATTGCCATGGCGGCTGCGGTCGGGCTGTCTCATGATATGTTTGATGCAGCGGTTTACCTTGGTGTTTGCGATAAAATTGTGCCTGGCCTTACCATTGCTGCACTGACCTTCGGGCATTTGCCTGCAATCTTTGTTCCTGCCGGTCCGATGACAACCGGTCAGTCAAATGATGAAAAAGCGGAAATCCGCCAACTTTATGCGGAAGGTAAAGTCGGACGAAAGGAATTGCTGGAATCAGAAAGCAAATCCTACCACGGACCGGGCACCTGTACCTTTTACGGCACGGCCAATTCAAACCAGATGCTTATGGAAATCATGGGCCTTCACATGCCGGGAGCAAGTTTTATCAATCCTGGCACTGAGCTGCGCGACGCGTTGACAAAAGAGGCCGCAAAACGAGCACTGGCAATCACGGCGCTTGGTAATGAATTTACACCGGTTGGTGAAATGATTGATGAACGTTCTATTGTGAACGGCATTATCGGTCTTCACGCAACAGGTGGCTCAACCAATCACACAATGCATCTGGTTGCGATGGCAGCGGCAGCAGGCATTAAAATTAATTGGGCCGACATTTCTGACCTTTCTGATGTTACGCCTTTGCTAGCCCGTGTGTATCCAAATGGTCTGGCTGATGTGAACCATTTTGAAGCCGCCGGCGGACTAGGCTTTCTTATTCGTGAATTGGCGGATAATGGCATGCTTCACCGCGATGTTCATACGGTCTACGGACACGGTATGGATGATTACATGGTTGAAGCCAAGCTTGACGGAAAAGGCGGTGTCGAGCGCCACAAATCTCCAGAAAAATCTGGTAATGAAAAGGTGCTGGCACCTTTTGACAAAGCTTTTCAGAAGACAGGCGGCTTGAAAATGCTTTCGGGTAATATTGGCCGAGCGGTCATTAAAACCTCAGCCGTTAAAGAAGAGCACCGTGTCGTAGAAGCGCCTGCGCGCATATTCCATGACCAAAATGAAATGCAGGCCGCATTTCAGGCTGGTGAACTGACAGAAGATTTTATCGCAGTCATTCGCTTTAACGGACCTAAAGCGAACGGCATGCCGGAACTGCATAAATTAACGCCGACACTTGGTATTCTCCAGCAGCGCGGTTTGAAAGTTGCTCTTGTTACCGATGGCCGTATGTCGGGCGCATCAGGCAAGATTCCGGCGGCGATTCATGTAACACCGGAAGCCCTTGATGGCGGTGTTATTGGTAAAATTCAGGAAGGCGATATCGTGCGCCTTGATGCGAATGAAGGAACGCTGGAAGTTCTTCTGGATGAGGCGACATTGGCAGTACGAGAGCAAGCATCAGCTGACTTGTCTGCCAATACACACGGTATGGGGCGTGAACTGTTTGAAACATTTCGCCGTGTGGCCGGTCATGCCGATGAAGGCGCGAGTGTTTTCGGGTAACGAAAACTCAGCAAAAAAAGCCGCACCGAAATCGATACGGCTTTAAGAACTTTGAGTCAGGAGCGCTAGAAACTAGGCGCTTCCTCGCCAGCGCTTCGGTAAGCTGAAGTCACAGCATTTGCCATCAGCATGGCAATCGTCATGGGGCCGACGCCGCCTGGCACAGGGGTGATCGCACCAGCAACGGTCTGGCAGCTTTCAAAATCAGCATCACCCACGAGGCGGGTTTTACCTTCACCTTTTTCAGGCGCGTCAATACGGTTGATCCCCACATCGATAAGCACGGCGCCCGGTTTTACCCAGTCCCCCTTGATCATTTGAGGGCGGCCAACGGCTGCGATCAGAATATCAGCTGTCTTGCAAAGCGCTTCCAAATTCTGTGTTCGCGAATGGGCAACTGTGACTGTCGCATTCGCGGCAAGCAACAAATTAAACATCGGCTTGCCGACAATATTTGAGCGGCCGACAACAACAGCGGTCTTACCGGATAAGTCTTTGCCGAGCACACGCTCGATCAACAGCATGGAACCGGCAGGCGTACATGGTACAAAAGCCGTGTCGGTTTCGCCGGTACCAAGCTTCCCGACATTGATAAAATGAAATCCGTCTACGTCTTTCTCAGGTGAAATGGTTTGGATGATACGCCCGTCGTCAATATGTTTTGGCAACGGTAGCTGCACAAGAATGCCGTGAATTGATGGATCGTCGTTCAGGCATTCTACAAGATCTACAAGTTCTTGTTCAGATGTGTCTTCGGGAAGCGTGTGTTCAACAGAGTGAAATCCGCAGGCCTTTGCGGTGCGGCCCTTATTGGCGACATAGACTTTTGATGCAGGGTCCTCGCCGACAATGACAACGGCAAGTCCAGTCTGGACGTTCGCTTTTTCTAAAAGCGCATCGGCGGCGACTTTCACTTTTGCCGTAACATCGGCGGCCACTGCTTTACCATCAATAATTTCTGCCATGATTATGCACCCTGTAAGTAGATTTGGCGCGACCTTGACGGAAACGAAATTGCTTCGACATCACGGTCGCGCCTTCTTATGGCGCTTTTTACACAGCTGGACGCAGAGTTCTAGCCGAAACGGCGTTTGGTGCCCTGTCTTTGTGCGAGCTGGTCAACGACATCGCGGATGTCTTGTACAGATTGACGCAATTCTTCCATTTCAGCATCTTCATGGGTTTGCTGAACCGGATAAGGCTGTTGCGGGGCCGGTGGTTGTTGCCATTGCTGCATGGGCGGATAATGCGGAGCAGGTTGCATCATTGGCTGCTGTGGTGGCTGTGCCGGATATCCGCCGCCCATATGCGGGTGAGGTTGATATTGTGGCATCGGCGCTTGCTGCGGATAATAATGCCCATAACCGGCCTGCGTTTGAGGCGGTTGCATTGGCTGGACCTGTACATGTGGCGGGTGACCATAGGCAGGATATCCATGCGGCTGCATAGGTACATAGGAAGGCATTTGCGGTTGCTGTTGTTGCATGGAAGGCGTTTGCGCATCAGGTTGTTGCGCAGCCGCGTAAGGATAGTAAGGCGCTCCTGGATACATGTTTTTCTCGCTTTCCGCTGAAGCTGTGAGAGATGAATTTTGAGTTGGACGCGCAGGCGATAAACCCTGCTGATATGTCTCGTTACGTTTCGTGCGCTTTGACCGGCTGCCGCCGCGAGGGGTTGATGGAGACGGGCTTCGAGGAGAGCCGTTAGATGTGAAATTGTCACGAAGGCCGGCGATAAAGGCAAGGCCCAAGCCGAGCATGAACCCACCCATCATGCCGCCTGCCGTGATAATCTTGCGCGAAGTGGATGACGGTGAGGATGGCGCATCAGCTTCTGCCAAGACACTGACATTAACACTGCTCAATTCACTGAGCTGATTGGTTTCGCGTGAACGCAATAATGCATTTTGATAGACTGTACGCGCAGCGGCAATCTCTGCTTCCAGCTCACGCAATTTAATAAGCGCATCACCGTCCTGACCGGCTTCAGACTTTGCACGTGCCAGTGAGACGGCAATTTCCTGCTCGTTTTGAACCGCCCGGCGCAAATTAGCTTGCGTACCGGCGACAATACGCTTCAGTTCGGCAGCTATTTCATCTCTGGCCGCTTCACGGGTTGCTATGGCCTGCTCCAGGCGCGGGTGGCGCGGTCCAAGCGCTGCTTCAAGAGACGCGGCGTTCTGTACCAGTGCGGCATATTGAGAGCGCAGTGTGCTGAGTGCAGTTGTTGCAAGTTCAGCAGGCAACCCGCCGTTGACTGCATCGTTCAATGTTACTTGTCGTGCTTCATTGGCAAGTGTTTCTGCACGAATCGTTGCTGCGCGTGCTTCTGTTAATTGGTTGGAGGTCGCAACCAGATTGGTATCGCTAAGTGTCAGCCCTTCAACACGCCGTAGATTATTGCTTTGTGCAAAATCTTCGGCGCGCCGCTCAGCGCTTTCAACCGCTTCTTGTAGTTCACCCAACTGGCCGTCCAAGGCGCTGCTTGCTTGTTTTGCTGCGTTGGATTGCTTTTCGTTCTGACTTTCGATGAAAGCCTCAGAAAGTGCATTCGCGATTTCTGCCGCTTTGTTGGGAGATTGAGAATCAGCCCCGATTGTAAATACAAAGGTCTTTGGCGTTCGGCTTGCCCATACTGATTCACGCAGTGATATGAGCGTTTCTCTCTCTGATGTATCTAAGGCAGTTTCACCGTTGAAAAGAGAGCGAACAAACGCAATGCCGTCAAACAGAGCGATGCCATTATTACCGGATCCTGAAAATTCGGGATCTTGGTCGAGGTTTAGTTTTGTAATGACCCGCTTGAGAACCGGCGTGGAAAGAACCGATTCAAGCTGGCTGTCGACAATGGAAAGAGCGGCATCATTGCCCAAAAATTCCGGAGTCAAATCACGGTCCACCAGTTTTACCTGACGCGGATCAACAATGAGCTGAGTTGAAGCGCTGTAAATTTTAGGCATGCTAAGCGCATAAGCAGCACCTACAACCCCGCCAATTAATGTCAGGCCTACGATGGGCCAGCGCCAGCGCCAAACCGCACTGATCATGATCATCGGATCAATCAAAGGTTTGAAGACTTCATCCCGTGGAGCGTCATAAGCCGCATCATAATCTTGGGAGACAGGTTGTGAAGAAGCAGCGATCAGGCCGCTGGGGGACGCATGACTGTAATTGTCATGAGAATTTAAATGATCTTGCCTTGGGCTATCTAAGTCATCAAAATCAGATTTGTTCGTATTTTCTTTCGCTGGCTTTTCTTTTTCCATACCTAAAGCGGCCAGAAAACCATTTGGTTTGGCGGAACGGCGAGCGGACCGCGCACGGCGATGCCTGCTTAGAAGGTCTTCGTCAGCGTGAAGCTCGTGAACATTGGAGCGGCTATTGTTCTGGCGTGCGTCAGCATTCTCGCTATTGGCGAGCATTAGTAACGATTTTTTTTGTTCGTCGTTTCCGTTGCCAAACATATTTCATGCCAATGCGCCATCTTCGAAATGAAGAAGGTCAATTTCTAAATGCACGCTAAATTTTTATGACAAACAAATAGTTAATATTCGCATGAACAAAGCTGAAAAAGAAAACTAAATTGCGAGCCTGACAAATCAATGAAACGGCATTTTAATCGTTGTGAACTAAGTTTTGGCTATGGATAGAACCTTGATCACACCACAAGACATTAAAACTCTACCTGTCGAAGGTGAGGGTAAGCGCAGTCTTGCGGTAAAATATCTGAAAGCGTTCTCCGGTGACGGCATCCGTCTTTTCATACAGCTTTTCTATTTCTACCTTGTCGCAAACACTTTGACGATTGCGGAATTCGGCTTGTTTGCCACCGCGTCTTCTATAGGAATTGTGCTTTCGCGTTTGGCCGGTTTTGGCTTTCTCTCGCCGCTTTATAGGATTGCAACAGTGAAGCCGCGATTAATCGGGGTGTATACTGCCGGTTATCTTTTGGCTTTGATGCTATCTTTGCCCTTGGTTGTGCTTATTAGCTGGAGTGTGCACGCGCTATTTTTTGCAGGCCTGATGCCATTAGTGGTTTTTGCAATGATCGTGGGAACGGAAGTCCTCTGTTGGCGGACATTGGAGGCCGTTATCAATGTCAATAAAGGGCTGGAGAAGTTTGGTTTAGCCTCTATCGTGATTGTGTTTGGCTTCTCGGTCAAAGCGCTCGCAGCGCTGTTCTTCGCACTTAGCGCTGAGCCCGACCTTGGTTCATGGGCGCTGATTTACTTGATTTCGCAAGCTCTTATGGCGGCAAGTGCGATAGTGCTCTTTTATCCGCGTAAGAAACTACGTTTTGTACCCAAGCTCTATAAACGGCGGATACCGGATGCACTGTCTGTGTCTGGCGCGGAGGTTCTCTTTTATGTGCAGAACGAGCTTGATAAGCTGGTTGTACTGGCTGTAGGCGGCAGTACCGCCGCGGGACTTTATTCGATTATTATGCGACTGGTCGACTTGACGGCGATGCCGGTGCGTACATTTTCCACCTTGTTGACGCAGCGGTTGATGCGTAAGCCACAGTTGATGAACTCCATCAAAATGCGTGTTGGATTTGAGGCAGGTGTATTTTGCATTTCAGTTGCTGCAATTGCCTGCATTGCTTTGGCTCTTCATATCAAGCCTGACCTGCTTGGAAACAATGTGGCGCAAGTCGCGCCCTATATGGCAATTGTATTATTGGTACCGGCATTCCGTAATCTGATCGAATATCAGGCTGAACTGCTTTATGGTCGCGGCCAAAGTTTTCAGCGTCTGCTTAATTATTTTATACTTGGAATTTTAAAAGCGGTGTTGCTTGTCTGGTTGCTTGCCACATATGATACACCGGCCGAATGGATGATCTGGATCAATGGCGTTTTCGCGGTACTTTATGCGGCCTCGCTTTTGCTCACCTACACATCGCTCAAAAAGCCTGCAATTCGTATCTGACGCCGGTTAGGTTGGCTTGAATGCAGAAGTGAGCTCGCGAAATTTTTCAGGATCCATGGGAATGAAAGATTGAACACCAATCGCAACTTGTTCTTCTGTCAAATCATGCATGAACTTGGTAAGATCTTCGTCACTTGGCGCAGGATCGAACCAACACATTGGGCATAAAGAAACTTCAGTCTCGTGATGGCCTTCACCTTTCAGAATGCTGTCGACATAGGCGCCGTAAATCATACACTCGGAAAATTTCCGGCTGGCACCAATGACAGATGCCCAGGGCCTGCCATGCCGGCTTTCCATACGTTCGCACATATCGATAACAGATTGGCGCTTCCAAGTAACAAATTGGCAGACATAATTATGGTCTGGCTGCTCCGGTTCTGGAATGCTCAATGCGCGCCCGGCATGTGCTTTCCAGTGCAGGTGATCGCTTGCGGCAGTAAGCGCGCCTTTTACCTCACGCCATAAACGCAAGTCATCACCGTGCCAGATGTCACGAACATTAAACGGCTTCACAAACACGGTATCCGAGTCGCAGTACAAAAGACCGTCATCTTTTAGGAAGAAGGCGATTGCGATCCGTTTGATTTGCTGAATGTGCCAGCCGTGTAGTGGCACAGTAAGGGGGCTGACCCATAAGCGGCGCCCCTTGGGCGACAAGAGTTTGGGGACACGATATATCCACCAAGGCAGCAATTGTTTCTCGGTTACAATTTTGCGGTTGGGCCCTTCTAGCTGTTTGAAAAGAGGAACATCGGGCATATCCACTAGAATATAATGACATTCATAGCCTGTCGCGTAGCGATCCATGCTTTCACATAAAATCTTGCAGCGCTCGAAATCGGGCGCATAGCTCGCGGTAATAATGGCATTCGTTTTTGTCATTTTGTATAATTTCTGCGCTGTTGGGCAAAAAATTTGTATCGCAATACGTGAAGAATAAAAAGCGGGTTACCAAGAATATAGCGACGCCATAAGCGCGCAGGTTCTTGCATCAAGCGATAAATCCACTCAATTCTTAAATTACGCGCCCATTCAGGTGCGCGCTTCACATTATTCGCAAGAAAGTCAAACAGCGCACCAACACCAAAAACAATTGTACAATGTTCCGGTTTTATATGCTCGTGAATCCAAAGTTCTTGGTTTGGAACACCAAGTGCTACAAGCAGAATATCGGGTTGAAAATCCGATAGAGCGACAAGCATTTCTTCTTGCTCAGCATCGTTTATAAAACCATGGCCAAGAACGCGAATGTTATGCCGCGTGTCGAGTGCGGATAGTTTTTGGGCTGCTTTTTGTGCAATTGTCGGTGCTGCACCGTAGAGCGCTATTTTCAATGTTTTGGGTGCCGATGTCAGAACCAAAGGCGTAAAGTCTGTGCCGTTTAGATTTGCTTCAAATTTTTTGCCATGGATTATTCTAGCCGCCACATCGACGCCAATGCCATCGGGTAAAACGGTGCAGTCTCCAAGCACTTTTTGATAAGTTTGGTCGCGCTGCGCAACATTGGCGCAATGCGCATTGAGATAATTTATGACTGTGAAAGAATTGGTCTCAAGCTGTTTGTAGATGAAAGAAAGCGCATCGGACTGACGGACATTTGCAACCTCTGTCCCGATTATATCTAGCGTTGGCAGGTTATGCTGCATGACATTACTTCTGAGACAGATGTGTGAGGGCTGTCTGTATGATCTCATCCATGCGGGCAATTTGTGAGCGACGGAATTCCGAGCCGTCAATGTCGCCAGTAACATTTGTTCTGACATCAAGCACATGGTCGGCAAGGGTTGCTGCGAACTCTTTGCCTGTTCCAGCTACGCGCACATTGCTGGGTAAATTTGCAATCGCCCGGATAGAGGACTGTGTGGCAACGGCTGGAAGACCCATTTCGAATGTTTCGATGGTTTTTAACTGAACGCCGGTTCCTTCCCGCGATGTGAGCGCGATAACGCGGCACTGGCGCAAAAAGTCTTTCGCGTTAAGAACCCGGCCGAGAAACTGAACGCGTTTATCACGTTGCGGGAAGCCTTTCGGCAGCTTACCGGCAATAGCTACAGTTACACCGTCGGGTAAGTGTGGCATCACTTCCTGAAGCATCCATTCAAGGCCGATACGGTTGGGCGCCCATGTCCATGTGCCGATCATGCCGACATCAAATGCTTTAATGCGTCCGTCTTTGGGCTTTTCTGCTTCAGGGGTTACAAGCGGCAGGCATAGGGATTGTGAATCGTTGTCAACACCAAGCGGCCCGCGGTCTTCGTCTGCAAATGTGAGTACGAATTGAGCGTTTTTCGCGAGGCGTTTTTCAAGTTTCTCGAGGTGTTTTTCCTCGCGCTTGAACATGAGCTTTTCAATGATACTGCTGGCTGCTTTAGCATTGGCCTGCGCGGAAATGTGCTCAACATTGTGTGCCACGAAAATATAAGGCTTTGCGGTGAGCGTTGTTTCAAAAGCGCCGGCAAGCGGCACACCGTTCAAGACAATGCCATCGACATTTTCAATTTTCGCGAAGGCGGCTTGTAAAGCTTGGTCGCTGATCACCTTCAGCTTTGCTGACGAAAATGTGGTATTGTTAGTTATTGCCTTGGCAAGCCAGAGTAGTTTCTGCTTGGTTGATGCCGTATCGGTCTTAGGATCAATTTCGCCAAGGCAAACTGTATTTTCCGGATCAGCCAGTTCAACTTCTGGCCACTTAAAACCAAAATGTGTGACTTTCACACCTGCGCGGCGCAGCGCGCCGACAACAGCATGATTAGCGATATCAAAACCACTTTCCGGTGCGCCGCAAGGCACGAGCGAAGATGCGAAAACCAGATGCATATTTATTCCCGACTTGATTTAACGCCCGTGTAGCACTGTTTTCTGAATCTGCCCTTAATTGCAGCGAAAAAACATCAATATCCATCGTTTTAACGCTTCTGTAGCACTTGTTAACGATAAGTAGTCATGTGGAAACAGGCTTGAAAATGAAACAACGTTTGGCAGATAACATATCGCTGGTAGCCCAGACACCGGATTTGGATTGCGGTGCAATTGATGTTGTCGTGACGATACCGACGTTCAAGCGCCCTGAGCATATTCTCAAGACGTTGCAGAGTGTCGGCGCTCAAAATACCGAACGTAACATTGCGGTCATCGTAATGGAAAATGAAGCTGAAGCGCACGAAGGTGCTGATGCGTGTGCGCCGTTTTTCATGGATGGCACATATGACGGGCTTGTGATTATTGCACATGATCGCGGCAATTGTTGTGCTTACAATGCAGGCTGGCTGACAGCTTTGACCCATTTTCCAAACTTGAAATATATTGCTGTGATTGACGACGATGAGATTGCAGCGCCGCACTGGCTGGAAGGTCTTTGCTCAACCTCCGAGAAATTTGATGTTGCTTTTGTCGGTGGACCGCAGCATCCGGTTTTCGAAGGCAATGTTCATGAAAAGTGGAAGAACCATCAGGTATTCAAGCCGCATTATGAAACAACCGGCAAGGTGGATATTCTGTATTCATCGGGCAATCTTCTCGTGCGCCGCGACGCATTGATTTCAATGCCACAGCCCTATTTCGATCTAGCATTTAATTTTACCGGCGGTGGTGATTCCGACCTGATGCGGCGCGCCAAGGACAAGGGATTTGAGTTTGCCTGGTGTGCAGAAGCTGAAATATATGAGACAGTTCCAGAGCGCCGTGTAACCTGGAATTGGATTCAAAAACGTGCTCTGCGCAATGGGCAGCTTTCGGCCTTGATTGCCCATCGGCGTGCAGATAGTCGTTGGGCACATGTAAAAGTTGTGCTTCATTCAATCGCGTTACTGGCAGCTTCGCCGTTTCGCTCATTGCTTCAATTTGTACGATCCGGTTCGGTATTGAGTTCTCTATATCCGGTTCATATTGCACTGGGGCGCATCGCGTCCGAGTTTGGTTATGCCAATGAACAATATCGCAATCCAGAACAGAATTAATCAGCCGCGGGTATCGCCCGCGTTTGTTGCTTCAGCAATTCGCCCGATTTTGGCATTTGCTGTACTTGCACTGATTTGGATCTCGTTTCGTCCTTTTGCCGCTGGCTCTTCTGAGGAGATCGAAAGTTCACTACTTAACCAGCTGGGTTACACCGGTCTGCTGGCTGTGAGCATTCTGACACTTCTCAGTACCATTGACCGGCGTGTAGCCCTAACTTATGTCAGCCTGCCTTGGTTGCTCATCATGGCATTGTTGGTTTTCTCGACGATATTTTCTCCAGCCCCCGAAGATGCCCGGCGCGCTGTTGCATTTACATTGATAGCATTGCTTCTTGCTGCAAGTTTTGTCCTGTTGCCACGCAATGCGGATGAGCTGTGTAATGTCTTGGCAATTGCCTGTTTTCTGGTTCTTGGTTTGTCTTTGGCAGGGGTCATCTTATGGCCGCAAGCTGCTGTCCACCAATCATATGAAGCAGAGGCACAGCATGGAGGATTGTGGCGCGGTATCTATATCCATAAGAACCTGGCAGGGCCAATTATGGCGGTGATTGCTTTTGCAGGCGTATATATTATGCGCCGTGGGCGCTGGATAAGTGGTATTGCAATTGCATTGCTGGCTCTCTTCTTCATATCGCAAACGGGTTCAAAAACTTCGCTCATCGTAGCACCAGCGGTCGCTGCAATCGTATTGGTCCCGACATTGGCGGGAATGCGGGGACTTTCTGCTTTTCTTGTTTTGGCTGCTGTTCTTACAACTCATGCAATGACGATCGGTACCGTCTATTCTGAAACTTTGGACTCGATATTACGGTCGATTGATCCGCTAACCACATTCACCGGGCGTATTAGTATTTGGGAGTTTTCAAAGCCATTTTTAATTGCCGAGCCTTGGACTGGATATGGCTATGACGGTTTCTGGCTGTCTGATCTGGTTTTATATGCAGAGACAGCATTTGATAGTGCATGGGACCCGCGCGGCATCGTGCATGGCCATAATGGTTATCTTGATATTGCTCTTATTATGGGCGTGCCGGCAATGTTGCTGCTTATATGGCTTTCATTGATCGCGCCGATAATCGATTATCTTCGTGTGCCGAATTTGAAGGAAAATGTCCTGCTCTCGGATTTCCTATTTATGATTGTTGCTTTCACAACAATGAACGCGGCATTGGAAAGCTTTATGTTCCGGCGCGTTGATCCTGTTTGGCTGACTTTGGTAATCGCTCTCTTTGGTTTGCGGCTGGTTGCAAGATTGCCGGTGAGGGCGCGCTAGAGCCCTTGCTCCTAGTGAGCTGCAACGTTATGCAAACATCTTTCTAATGAAAGGCAAAGCATGACCGATACTCAAAAATCAATCATTCTTGTAGGTTGCGGGAATATGGGACGCGCAATGCTGGAAAGCTGGGTTGCTTGCGAAACTGTCAAACCTGAAAATATTCATGTGGTAGAACCGGTCGAAGCGTTGAGCAGCAAGTTGACGAAATTCAATGTCAACATTCACAGTTCCGCAACGTCGCTACCGGAAGATTTGAAACCTACGCTCGTTATTATGGCGATCAAGCCACAAATGATGTTTGAGGTTGTCTCAGAGTATCAAAAATATATCGATGGTGGAGCGGCTGTCTTGAGCATTGCTGCCGGTGTCGGTACCAAGAAATTTGAAGAAGCGTATGGCGCTTCAACCGCTGTTGTTCGCGTGATGCCCAATACCCCTGCTGCAGTGGCAAAAGGAATGATGGTTATCTATGCCAACAAATTTGTGACTGAGCATCAGGCTGCTCTTGTTGAAGAATTAATGCGTGCAAATGGTGCGGCGACAACCATTGATGATGAAGCCTTGATGGATGCTGTAACGGCCGTTTCAGGTTCAGGTCCGGCATACATTTTCCATATGATAGAAGCATTGATAGAAGCTGGAATTACCGCTGGGCTTCCTGATGAAACTGCTAAATTGCTGGCAGAACAAACAGTTTATGGTGCTGCTTGTTACGCAAGAGAAAGCGGCGCAGGCGCGACAACATTGCGCGAGCAGGTCACAAGTCCAAACGGCACAACCGCGGCAGCATTGTCGGTCCTGATGGAAGAGGATGCGCTGAAAAACTTGATGGCAAAAGCCGTTGCTGCGGCCAAAAAACGATCGGAAGAGTTAGGCTAATTATCGAACTTAAAATTCGGCAATGAATTAAAGGCATCTTTCAACGCTTCTCCCCACCCGCTGGAGATGCTAGCGAAATAATCATCATCAGCTTCAATGCGTTGAGAGGTGCCGCTTTTTAGCGTGTCGGTTTCATAAACCTGCACATCGAATGGAAGGCCGACGGAGAGGTTGGCTTTCACTGTCGAGTCGAATGATACCATCAAAAGTTTTACGGCATCTTCAAATGACATATCCGGATCGTATGCACGAACAAGGATTGGCTTGCCGTATTTTGCTTCACCGATCTGGAAAAATGGTGTGTCACCGCCCGCTTCAATAAAATTGCCTTCAGGGTAAATCAGGAAAAGACGCGGTGCAGAGCCTTTTATCTGGCCGCCCAATATCATCGTTGCGTTAAATGATGATGATGCTTCTTCGCCGCTGCGTGAATTGGTTTGAATGACCTCGCGAAGAACGCGGCCGGCAATACGCGCAATCTGAAACATGGAAGGCGCTTCCATGATTGATGGTTCGCGGTCCTCTGGCGCTTTAGTGCGCTCTTCAAGAAGGCTAATGGTAGCCTGGGTCGTGGCGAGATTGCCGGCAGTCATCAGTGTGATAACCCGCTCGCCAGGATTTTCCCAAGTAACCATTTTCTTAAAGACGGAAACATTATCTACACCCGCATTGGTTCGGGTGTCAGACATAAAAACAAGTCCCTTATTCAGAGACATGCCAACACAGTAAGTCATAGTTCAAGAATCGCCTTATTTTCTTAAGGCCTGATTCTACTGCTGCACTTGCAATGATACAAGCATCTTCTCTGGATTGGCGTTACCAAATCTCAGGCCGTAAATCGGCATGGCTTCGTTATAATCCAAGCCGGTCGCCACACGTACATAGCGCTCATCAGGCGAGATGCGGTTTGAAACATCAAAACCCACCCAGCCAATACCCTCGACATAGGCTTCTGCCCATGCATGCGTGGCTTCCTGTTCCACACGGTCGTTCATCATCAGATAGCCACTGACGTAACGCGCGGGATATCCGACTTGGCGGGCCGCAGCGATAAATATATGGGCGTGATCCTGACAAACGCCTGATTTGTTTTCCAGTGCTTCTTCAGCAGTTGTTTTTGAGTTTGTAGTCCCGGTTTCGTAGTCAACTTCGCTACGTATCAGCGCTGATAAAGCATGAAGGCGGGGGATATCATCTTCATCCTTATCCAGATTGCGGACGAGTTTCCGGATGCCTACGCCCGGTTTAGTGAGTGGTGTCGAACGTTTGAAATACCAAAGCGGGGTATAGCCGCCATGAGAGCCGACAACACCATTATTATCGCTCGTTTCAACTTCCCCTTCGCTGACCACGATAATCTTCGACCGCCCCGGTTCAAACAAAACCAGATCAACATGATTATTGTGCTGGTCATCATAAGAAGCCTGTTTGGTTCCACCTTCAATTGTGGTGCTCCAATTGATGATGTTTTGTCCGGCACGGTCTTTCGGCGTCAGTCTGATCTGCTGCAACGCATAAGAAACGGGCGTTTCATAAGTATATGTGGTCTCATGTTTGATTGTTAAACGCATATCTATTCCGTAAACCGGTAATCTTTTTGAATTTGAACACTGAGTGCATTGCTGTTGTTTAGGAACCGCCGGAGAAATTCGTGCAGTCCTTCATCAAAAATGCTGTCAATGTCGCGGTTATTGACAGATTGGTTCAGTTTATCTCCGAGTTCGAAACTAGGTAGATCAGAGTCATACTCTTCACGAAGATAATTGAGATTGTCCAATATCTGTATGCAGCAGAAGGCCAGCGAACGGGGCATCCGTTTGTCAAGCACCAGAAAATCGGCAATCGTTTTCGGGCTCATTTTACCCGTATGGGTCCAATTATAGGAGCGGAAAGCTGATACTGACCGCAAGATCGTTTCCCACTGTACATTGTCGAGCGAGGAGCCGACAAGCGACACCGATGGCAGCAGAACGTAGTACTTAACGTCCAAAATACGTGCCGTGCTGTCAGCGCGTTCTAAAAATGTGCCGAGACGAATGAAATTGAAAATATCATTACGCATCATGGTGCCGTGCGTCGCGCCGCGCACAAGTGCGCTTTGTTGGCGGATAGTCGTCAGCACTTCAGGCAGTTCCTGTTCGGTAACACGCTTTGACAGCAGTTTGGAAAGCGTCATCCAACACTCATTGGTTGCTTCCCATGTTTCGCGTGTCAGCGCTGTGCGAACAAGCTTTGCATTGTTCCGTGCGGCTTCAATGACAGATAGAACGCTGGACGGGTTGTTTTTGTCGCGCAGCAGAAAATCAATAACATTGGCACCGGTATAGCTGTCATGCGTTGCGTCAAACGCCACCGAAGCACCGGCGGTCCTGATAATCGACTGCCATTCCTTTTCTGCGGATTTAGACCGTGTCAGCGCTATCCGGAATCCTGCTTCAACAAGGCGCGCGGTGTTTTCTGCACGTTCAAGATAGCGGAACATCCAAAATAGTCCGCCTGCTGTTTTACCGAGCATCATTCCTCCAGAACCCATGTGTCTTTGGTGCCGCCGCCCTGACTCGAGTTCACAACTAAGGACCCTTTTTTCAGTGCGACACGGGTAAGGCCGCCTGGCACGATATCGACGCCTTTTGGTGAAACCAAAACATAGGGGCGCAGGTCCACGTGGCGGGGCGAAAGTCCTTTTTTCGTCAGGATTGGCACCGTTGAAAGTGAAAGTGTTGGTTGTGCGATATAATTTGCCGGTTTGGCTTTTAACTTCGCACGGAATTCAGAAATCTGTTTTTTACTTGCGGTTGGCCCAACCAGCATTCCATACCCGCCGGAACCGTGAACCTCTTTGACGACAAGGTCAGCCAAATTGTCCAAGACATATTTCAATGAATCTTCTTCCGAGCAGCGCCATGTAGGCACATTTTCGAGAATTGCTTTTTCGCCGGTATAAAACTCAACGATATCCGGCATGTAAGAATATATCGCCTTGTCGTCGGCAATGCCGGTCCCCGGCGCGTTGGCGATGGTTATGCCGCCAGCTTTATAGATGTCCATGATACCGGGTACGCCAAGAAGCGAGTCCGGCCGGAAATTCATGGGGTCGAGATAGTCGTCATCGATGCGCCGGTACAACACATCAATCGGCGTGTAGCCACGGGTCGTACGCATTGCGATACGCCCGTCAACAACCTGCAGATCATGCCCTTCAACAAGTTCTGCACCCATCTGGTCAGCAAGAAACGAATGCTCAAAATAGGCAGAATTATGAATGCCCGGCGTCAATACGGCAACGACAGGTTCGTTTTTGGTCGCCGCCGGTGCACACTCGGCCAAAGAACGTTGTAGATTTGCCGGATAGTCGCTCACTGGACGCACTTGAAGTTTTGAAAAAACTTCCGGAAACATCTGGAGCATCGTCTCACGGTTCTCAAGCATATAAGATACGCCGGAAGGTGTTCGGGCATTGTCTTCAAGAACGTAAAACTGGTCATCATCCGTGCGCACCAAATCGGTGCCGACAATATGCGTGTAAATGCCGCCGGGTGGAGTCACACCAATCATTTGCGGAAGGAACGCATCGTTTTCCGCTATCAGATGGTGAGGGATACGTCCCGCACGCAAAATTTCCTGCCGGTGATAGATGTCATAAAGGAAGGCGTTAATCGCCTTAACTCTTTGCTCGATACCGCGGGACAGCCTGTTCCATTCTTTAGCGGCGATAACGCGCGGCACAATGTCAAAAGGGATAAGACGTTCGTCTGCTTCTTCTTGACCATAAACGTTAAATGTAATGCCGGTGCGCCTAAAGAAGCCTTCGCATTCGAGTGCCTTCTTTTTAAGGCGGGCAGGGTCTTGCGAATCAAACCAATTAGCATAGTCCGCATAGGGCTCACGCGCTTGAGCGTCTGTGTCTTTGGTATGCCCAAACATCTCATCAAAAAACATAGATTTCTCTCCCTTAACAATAAACGTATGTCATAGGAGTAAATGTGCAAGTGTCCTTTTGACTAAACTTTATGCAGTACTAAAGGCGTTTGACAATTATTGATCCTGCTGAATATCCGGCACCAAATGAGCATATAACGCCTAGGTCGCCACTATTCAGATCATCACTATGCTGCGAAAAGGCAATAATTGACCCTGCTGACGATGTGTTTGCGTAGTTTTGAAGTATGTTCGGTTGTTCATGTTTTTCCGGTGTCCGGCCCAAGACTTTACTACCGATAAAATCATTCATGGTCTTGTTCGCCTGATGGAGCCATAGGCGTGACAATTGGTCGGCTGATAAATCATTGGCTTCCAGATGCTCCGTAATCAGTGCGCTGACCAGCGGGACAACCTCGCGAAAAACCTTCCGGCCTTCCTGACGGAACAACATGTCGCGCCGGTCCTGCATATGGCCTTCGCGTGTGCGTCTTAAAAAACCGGCATCATTACGGATATTGTTCGAAAACTCGGTAACACAGCGTGTGTCTATGATTTCAAACCGGCTGTCCGATAATGCCAAATCAGCGCGTTCCAAAATCATTGCAGTACACACATCACCGAAAATGAAATGACAATCGCGGTCGCGCCATTCCAGATGAGCAGAACAAATTTCAGGATTGACGATAAGTATCGATCGCGCAGAGCCGCCGCGTATCATATCGCGCGCAGCTTGAATGCCAAAGGTAGCTGAGGAGCAGGCGACATTCATATCAAAAGCAAAGCCTTTGATCTCAAGTGCTTCCTGCACTTCAATAGCAATAGCGGGATAGGCGCGTTCATGGTTTGAAGCTGCACAGATTACAGCATCAATCTCTGAAGCCGTTTTGCCGGCTTTTTGAAGCGCGACCTTGGCAGCGGCAACAGCCATTTCAGCCATTTGGGAAAGTTCGCTCTCTTCGCGCGCGCGCAGTACAGGGTGCATAATATCAGGATCGAGAACGCCTGTCTTGTTCAGCACGTATCGCTGTTCAATGCCGGAAGCTTTCTTGATAAATTCAGGCGAGGAGTGCGGGACAGCATTTATTTCACCAGCGTCTATGGCTGCAGCATTCTTCTCATTGAAATTATCTGCATAGGTATTGAAAGCTGTAACAAGTTCTTCGTTTGTAATGACATTTTCGGGCGTAAACACGCCAGTGCCAGTAATTACAACTTGGGTCATCCCGGGAGCCTTTATTCTTATTCCGCATAGCCTTTAATGAGGATGTACCCTCATAATGGCCAAAATACCATTAATGCCGGTACAGCGACAACAATGACGATAATTTCCAACAAAAGTCCCATCCGCCAATAGTCACCAAACTGGTAGTTGCCGGGTCCCATAATAATGGTGTTATTCTTGTGGCCGATCGGCGTTAAGAATGCGCAGGAAGCAGCAACGGCAACCCCCATCAGGAACGGGTCGGGGCTTGCACCAATTGAGTTGGCAACAGAAACGCCGATAGGTGCCGCAATCAATGCGGTCGCGACATTATTTAGAAAATCGGAAAGTGTCATTGTGACAACCATAAGCACAGTCAGAATTGCCCATGCCGGTAATCCGGCGGTTTGTGTAACGATGGCATCGGCAATAAGGGTGGTGCCGCCGGTGCTTTCCAGAGCGCCGCTAAGCGGAATGAGGCAAGCTAAAAGAACAATGACTTTCCACTCAATCAATTCGTAAAAGTCTGATCCTCCGATCAGGCCGGCTGCAACGTAGGCAATGACACATAAACCCAGCGCTATTGTAAGGTCGGTGATACCAAGTACTGGTAGCATTATGGCAGCGGCAAATGCGCCGATAGCAAATAAAGCTTTTGTGCGCTGAATGACTTCGGTTCTACGGTCCGCAAGCGGTAGAACACCTAGCCATGCCGTGACCTCGTCCATCCGTTCCTCAGGACCGAGCAATAAAAGCATGTCGCCTGGTTTGATGGGCAGACGGCGCACACGGTCACGAAAACGCACACCGTTACGCGACACGCCAAGGAGCGTAACACCGCGCCGGTAGAGCAAGCGCAAATCTATAGCGGTACGTCCAGCGATGCGCGCATTATCCGGCACAATAACTTCCAGAATGGTCAGAGATGAACCGCGCAGCCCGCCATGCTTTTCCGCCCCCACGAAATCCAGATCGGCAGCGCCCATGAATTTCTCAACGGATTTTGGGTCACCTTCAAGAACAAGAAAATCGCCGGCGCGTGTTTCCACCATTCGGGAGAAACCGGGCAGACGCTTACCATTGCGCACCAATCCAAGAACGGTGATGTCATGCTCATTGGCTGAAGGATAAAGGTCGCGTAACTGTTTGCCGATCGATTTGGATTCGTCTTTGACCCTTGCTTCACAAACATAAAGACCGGCATCGCCTTCAAGCGAACCGCTATTGGCACGCTCGGGGATAAACCGCCAACCGATGATGGCGACATATAATATGCCGACCAATGATACGGTGATGCCGACTGGAGCAAAATCAAACATTTGATACGGCTCACCTAAAGCGGTTCCGCGATATTGCGCAATAACAATGTTGGGCGGGGTGCCGATCAATGTGATCATGCCGCCAAGTATCGTGGCAAAAGATAACGGCATCAGCGACAGAGAAATCGCGCGCTTGGCCTTGTTGGCCGCGCCAATATCCAGCGACATCAAGAGAGCCAGCGCCGCGACATTGTTAATAACAGCCGATAAAGCAGCGCCCGCAACGGACATAATGGAAATGTGTACAGGCAAAGGCCTATCGGGTTTGACCACAAACCGCGCAATCAATTCAACTGCGCCGGAGTTCATCAAACCTCTGCTGACAATGAGAACCAATGCAATGATAACGACAGCGGGGTGGCCAAAGCCCATAAATGCTTCAGAATAGGGCAGGTAGCCAAGTAATACCGCGATAAGCAGAGCTGCAAATGCAACAAGGTCGTAGCGGATACGGCCCCATATGAGAAAACCAAACAGCACGCCGAAAAGCGCAAAAAGAATAATTTGATCTGTCGTCATATGTTGCGCTCCATTGGTCTAATTTTGTTGTTTAGCGACAACAGCGTCAACAGCAAATTTAAAATTTAGGCTTCGACCGGCCGGCATTTGACTTGTTTTTTTTCGTCTTGGCACCCTTTGGTTTCTTCTTGGCCCAACCCTCTTTGTTTGGCGGATCGCCCGCAGGCTTGCTGCCTCTTTTTGTTGTGCTGGCTTTGCTTCCAGTAGATTTGTCAAACTTCTGCGACTGTCTTTCGCCGCGTGGTTTGCGGGCTCCAAAACCTTTTTTTGCTGGTTTTGGTGCGCGTTCGCGCTCTTCCGGCTTCAGGAATGTTTCCTGTTTAAATGTGGGTGTTCCGTCGAGCGCTTTGACGATTATGTTTTTTTCCAGCGTATTGTTGGGACCAAGTGACATAAAGAATTTTTCAGCATGATCGCCGTCAAGCTGAACAAAAGTCTCTTCGTTTTGCATTTTGATCTGGCCGATCTGGCGCTTGGTGATGCCGCCGGCATTACAAAGCAGCGGGATGAGCCAGCGTGGCTCCGCATTTTGGCGCCGTCCTACGGAAAGCGAAACCCATTGCACGTTTTCAAATTCATCACGTGCAGGGCGTGGCTCACGGGAGGAACGTTCGCCCCGTTCGCGCGGTGCATCAAATGGAATTTGCTCAATATCTTCCGGTGCGGATTTGTTCGTCTTAATGGTTCTAATAAATGCGGCGGTCAGTTGTTCAGGGGAAAACTGGTCCATAAGGCGGTCTATAAAATCGCGTTCTTCTGCTGCGATAGGATCGTTTAGAACAGGATCAGCCATCAAGCGTTCTTCGTCGCGCGCAAGAACTTCATCGGCGCTTGGCGGGTTTGCCCAAATTGCTTCGACTTTGGCAAAGCGCAAAATACGTTCCGCTTTTTTGCGTCCGCGCGGATCAATCATCAAAACGCTGACGCCTTTATTGCCCGCACGGCCTGTTCGGCCCGAACGGTGCAACAATGTTTCAGGATTGCTCGGCAATTCAGCGTGAACAACAAGATCAAGACCCGGCAGGTCAATCCCGCGCGCGGCAACATCGGTCGCTATACAAACGCGCGCACGGCCATCGCGCATGGCTTGCAACGCATGGGTGCGTTCGTTTTGTGAAAGCTCGCCTGATAAGGCGACAACCGAAAAGCCGCGATTGTTAAACCGTGCCACCAAATGGTTGACGCTGGCGCGCGTGTTACAAAACACGATGGCATTTTTAGCCTCATAGTAGCGAAGCACATTGATAATTGCGTTTTCTTTTTCGCGTGTTGAAACGCTTAAAGCTCGGTACTCAATGTCGCCATGTTGCTTGTCTTCGCCTTTTGCCTCCACACGAACAGCATCGCGCTGGTAGCTTTTCGCCAGCTTTGCAATCATCGCCGGTACCGTTGCCGAGAACATCAATGTACGGCGTTCGGTCGGCATTTCGTCGAGAATAAATTCGAGATCTTCCTTAAAGCCGAGGTCAAGCATCTCGTCAGCTTCATCAAGAACAACCGCACGCATCTGGGAGAGATCAAGCGATTTGCGCATGATATGATCACGCAGGCGTCCCGGCGTTCCAACAACGATATTGGCGCCGCGGCTCAAAGCGCGACGTTCGTCGCGCATGTCCATGCCGCCGACACATGAGCAGATGACGGCGTTTGCATCTTTGTATAGCCATTCAAGTTCGCGCTTAACCTGCAAAGCAAGCTCGCGCGTTGGCGCAACAACAAGCGCATATGGCTCTGCCGCAAACAGAAACTTCTCATCACCTCCAAGCAAGGTAGGTGCAATCGCAATGCCAAAAGCAACAGTTTTTCCCGAACCGGTTTGCGCTGAGACAAGAAGATCTTTTTCGCGAAAGTCAGGGTTCAGAATATCACTTTGAACCTGTGTGAGTGTTTCATAACCACGGTCTGACAGCGCGGTAACAAGCGCCGGTGAGACGCCTTCAAATTTGGACATTGGTGTCTTTCGAATAATGGTGGCGCAAATGAATGATGCAAAGCCATAAGTGTGTGCGTAGGTGTACGCATTTCAGTTGTCGTTCTGTATGCTGAAAGTTGGGAAATGTCGAGTGTTTAGTCTGCGGCTTTGCCGCGCATACACAAACAAGGTGATAGTGGGTCATTTAAAGTTCAGCTTTTGTTGACGTCCAGAAATCGCCGGATTTGCGACACGCTTTGTCCACGTTTCGCAGCTACGTAATTTCAAACAGGAACGACAATATGAAATCTGCCATTATTATCCTCTCTTTGATGGGCTGTGACGACGCGGCTAGGAACTGCGAGTATATTGAGGTGCAAAACAGGCACTTTACTTCAGAGGCTGATTGTCTTCGCGCATCCGAGGATGTTTTCGAGTCACATGCAGGTGCCGACTACCCGATGGTAATGGCAAAATGCGATTTGAAAACACCGGCTACACTCGCGGACCGCTCTTTAATCAATGATGCTGATGCGAACGAATTAGCGCATGAGGTTGCGATTGTTGATCTTTCAGAGGAAGAGGAGAAAGGCTGGTTTCGTGTTGGTGTCCGCGAAGCTGTAACCAAGGTTGCCAAGCCTGTTTCTGATGCAGCCAGCAGTGTTGCATCAAAAAGTCAGGATACAGCCGGTTGGCTGGTCGACCGCGCCTGGGCGGTTGTCGATTATGTGAACCCGTTTTAGATTTTATCCAGCATGGCATACCAAGTCAGTGCAGCCGTGAGCAGTGGTTTTCTAAACTGCCTGCCGCCTGGAAATGCCGGAACTTTCAACTCGCGGAAATAGCGCAGCCGGTCTCGATTGCCGGTAATCGCCTCCGCATAAAGCTTACCGGTAAAATTGGATAGCATGACACCATGGCCGGAATAGCCGCCAATGGCCGTAACGCCTGGCATGACATCACGCACGAAAGGCTCGCGCGGCAATGTAATGCCAACTGATCCGCCCCATGCGTGAGTAATCTCTACATCTTTAAGGGCAGGATATATTTCCTCTATCTGCTTGCGGATATGTTTGGAGATATCGCCGGGATTGTCAGCGGTATAAGCCTCGCGGCCGCCAAAGATCAGGCGCCCGTCTTTGCTTTTGCGAAAATAACGCACCACAAAGCGGCTGTCATCGACGCTCTCTCCACCGCGCAACACATCAGCATCACCAAGGGGTGCAGTCGCCCCGATGAATGAGCGAATTGGCATAATGTGACTTGCTGTTTGCGGCTCAAGTTTTTC
The DNA here is from genome assembly GCF_001293565.1 of Ahrensia marina. GTDB lineage: Bacteria > Pseudomonadota > Alphaproteobacteria > Rhizobiales > Rhizobiaceae > Ahrensia > Ahrensia marina. Next base: position 64,674 of record NZ_JXMU01000002.1, read on the forward strand.
AGACCCATAGGCGTTGACGGCAAGCAAAACACGGTCTGCTGTTATCTGTCCCGCCGCAGTCTTAATGATGGTCTTGCCGCTCTCGTGGCGCAGATCGGTAACGGGCGAATTTTCGTGTAATTGTGCGCCATTTTGCGCAGCAACGCGCGCCGTACCGACAACCAGTTTTAGCGGATGAATATGACCGGTTTCACTGTCATAAGTGCCGCCATAATACCGTGATGATCCAAGCCGTTCAGCCGTCTCTGCAGCGTCCATAAAGTGCAAATGTTTATAACCAAAACGCTCGGCCATCGCGATTGGATGTTCTTCATAGTCTTTCACATAGCGCTTTTTATGCGCCACTGACATATGCCCTTTTTGATATTCAATATCGATATTGTTGTCTTCGGCGAATGACAAAAGATGATGTTTTGCTTCTTCGGCTATATCGAAAAGTGCTTTTGCCCGCTCAAAACCCAATGCCTTTTCATGATCTTCCGCATGAGAACGCTGGCCTGTATTAAGTTGTCCGCCATTTCTGCCCGAAGCGCCATCGCCAAACCGATGCGCTTCAAGCAAAATTACCCGAAGCCCCGCTTTAGCCAGATGAACAGCAGCGCCAAGACCGGTAAAACCGCCGCCAATGATCGCAACATCGCAGTTTTCGTTGCCTTTGAAAGCAGGATATTCCGGCCGTTCGCCAACGGTCGCTTCATACCAGGAATAGCCGGGGGAAATTGGGCTTTGATAAGTCATTGCATCAAACATTCATCAAAAGGAACTCGCGCTCCCACGGACTGATAACCTGCATGAAAGTTTCAAACTCACCGCGCTTCACGCCTGCATAATTGGCAATAAATTCACGCCCTAGAATGCTGCCGAGCGCGTCTTCTTCTTCCATCAGCGATACTGCTTCAAGAAGCCCGCGCGGCAAGCTGATTTCACCTTCATTGGCCGTTGCAGCCGTCGGATCGGTTGGCACAAGCCCGTTGACCATGCCTAAATATCCGCAGGCCAACGAGCCGGCCAGTGCTAAATAGGGATTCGCATCAGAGCCGGGCAGGCGGTTTTCGACACGGCGTGCTCTGGCGTCGGATGTCGGTATGCGGAAAGCGGTGGTTCTGTTGTCATACCCCCAGGCTGTGTTGACCGGCGCGGCCATGTCCGGAGCCAGACGGCGATAGGAGTTCACATAAGGGGCAAACATAACCAAGGCGCGCGGGATGTAGTGTTGCATTCCGCCGATAAAGGAGCGGAAAAGTTCGCTTTCGCTGCCGTCGGGATTCGAGAAAATGTTTTCACCGGTTTTACTGTCAATAACCGATTGGTGAATATGCATCGCACTGCCGGCAACGCTTTGAATAGGTTTGGCCATAAAGGTTGCATACATATCATGCTTGAGAGCGGCTTCGCGCAATGTCCGTTTGAACATAAACACCTGATCAGCAAGTGCGAGCGGATCACCGTGGCGCAGGTTGATTTCCAATTGCGACGGACCTTCCTCATGGATCAGTGTATCGATCTCGAGGCCCTGGGCTTCTGAAAAATGATAAATGTCGTCAATCAATTCGTCGAATTCATTGATACCAGCAATAGAATATGCCTGACCGCCTGCAATAGGCCTTCCAGACCGGCCGGTCGGCGGTTGCAGCGGATAGTCGGGGTCTGTGTTCCGCGCCACGAGATAAAACTCGATTTCCGGCGCAACAACCGGTGTCCAGCCCTTTTCCGCATAAGCGGCAATAACATTTTTAAGCACAGTGCGCGGCGTATAACGAACAGCTTCACCGCTCGGGTCAACAAGATCGCAAATGACTGCGCCTGTCGGGTCGCTCTCCCACGGGACCGCGCAGAGCGTTGAAAGATCAGGCATCAACTTCAAATCCCCGTCATTGGGGTCATATCGAAAGTCGCCGCTTTCTTCAGGGTAGTCACCTGAAATCGTTTTGCGGAACAGCGCAGAAGGAAGCGCTAATGCTGTATTGGATGTGAATTTGTTCGTCGGCATCATTTTGCCGCGCGGCACGCCTGCCAAATCAGGCGTTATGCACTCAATATCTTCAATATTGCGGTAGGCCAGCCATTCCGCGGCCTCTTCCCAACTTTTCACACCCAGCGGTGCTTTAATATATTCAGGTACTTGTTTGCGTTTTTGCTTTGTGCCGACAGCTTTTTCTGCGGCATTTTTAATTGCTTTAACGGGCTTAGCCATCAATCACCATTGTTTTGATTTCAGTTGTTTATAACCCGCGTAAAGCCGAGCGCAAACAGAAAGCAATTTATTGGTGAATTTCCATCAAAAAACCTCCCCGTCAGGAGAGGTTTTTGTTTGATAAGACTGGAGATCAAATTTTTTTGGTTGGGTTTTACTTGCCCTGTGTAACGATAACCGGAATAAGCAGATCGCCCCAATTCCCGTCACCGCCATGATGGCGTGCTGAACGCACAAGCTCGACAGATACACCGGCTTCGACTGCCTTCATGACCGACTGGTTTAGGCGGTGAAGGTCATTGGCAACCATACGGATCATAGCCTGTTGATCTGCATCCATTGAGGAAGATTGCTCTTGTGCGCGTTCTTTAACGCCGGTCTTCGGCCGTTCATGGGCATTCATAACGCTTGTCCTTTCAAAAACTGCGTAGTTTGATTTCGTTACTTCGAGGTGCCTCGAAATATATTGTAAACACTTGTCAATGCGACAGCGCTTGTTCCTGAATGTGGAATGGTTTCCGATAAAAAGCACGAAAAATCGTATATTTTTTGGGATTTATCGCGTTGCAATGTGCGCTTTATGACAAAATTAGTCTGTCAATTTGTAAAAAGTGTAAATATAAGGGTGGCATAGCAGAGGCACTTAACATGGCAGAACAAAAGATATTCGCCGGGCCACGAATCCGGCGCATCCGTAACCAGTTGGAACTGACCCAGACCGCTATGGCGCAGGATTTGGATATCTCGCCTTCCTACCTGAACTTAATTGAGCGAAACCAGCGCCCGCTAACGGTGCAGCTGCTGCTCAAGCTCGCATCGGTTTACAAAATTGATATGGAGGCGCTGCAAGGGTCCAATGACACCAGCCTCTCGCAGCTGAAGGAAATTTTTTCTGATCCTCTTCTTGCGGCTGAATTGCCCGGCGATCAGGAGCTTATCGAAATTGCCGAAGTTGCCCCAAATGTATCGGTCGCGGTTCAAAAGCTTTATCGGGCATATAGTGAAAGCCAAACGCGATTGAGCGACTTGTCTGATCTTTTGGCACGAGAAGGGCATGAGACGAGCTTGGCCGCAGCGAGGCTGCCCACCGACGAGGTGCGCGACACGTTGGAAAAAAGGCCGAACCATTTCCCTGCGCTTGAGGGGGAAGCGGAATCTTTTAACAAGCTTTTGCAAGCAGGCGATGATCTGCTTGGAGCCTTGAAAAAATGGTTTACTGCAGAGCATGGCATTGTTGTGAAGATTTTGCCTGTCAAAGCGATGCCCAACTGGCGTCGCCGTTATGACCGGCATACGAACCGCTTGTTCATCTCTGAACGGTTGTCCCCATTTGACCAATTGCGCGAAGTGGCAATGGAAGCATCGCTTGTGCGTATGCAGGTGGCGATTGCCGCAGAAATACAAAAGTTGAAATTATCGTCAGATGAGGCCAAGCGGCTGATGCGGTTCGAAATGGGTCGCTATGCAGCTCACGCATTGATGATGCCGTATGACGCCTTCCTGCAGGCGTGCAAAAAATCAAAATATGATATTGATGTGCTGCGGGCACGGTTCAGTGTTTCTTTTGAGCAGGCCGCGAACCGCATAACGATGCTTGGCCGCAAGGATGCCGCCGGCATCCCTTTCTTTATGAGTGAAGTTGATCAGGCTGGTAATAAGTTCAGGCGTGCCGGCGCAGAAGGCTATCCGCAATCACGGTTTGGTGGTTACTGCCCCAAACTGCCGGTACATGCGTCTTTCTCTCAGCCTGCACAGATTTTGACCGAAGCTGTTGAGATGCCGGATGGTACCCAGTTCATGATTATTGCCCGAACGCTGGAGGGGCCGCAGGGTGCCTTTAATGAACGCACGCGCCGGACAGCAATTTTGCTGGGGTGTGATGTAAAGCACAAAAACGAAGTGATTTATGGCACTGCCCTGCCAGGCGGACTAACAGAAGATGGCGATATGTTGACTGTGCCTATTGGCCCTGCTTGCAGGGTTTGTGAACGCGCAGGTTGTTTGGCCCGCGCTGAAGCGCCCGTCACAAAGCCGCTCGGACTTGACGAAATGGCGGCAGGATTATCGGCATTTGATTTTGTCTGACCCCATTGACAAAGCACGTGCGGCGGCTTCCAATCACATTGGTTTAAATAACAAAATGTGAATCTAATTGAGTAACTTGTCGCCGCGCGAAGAAGCCAGTTTTGACGCCAAAGCTGATATTGAAGAATACAACAATTTCATAAAAGAAAATCCCGACTTGCAGGCCGTCGAATTTTTGATGGTTGATCCCAACGGGGTCATGCGGGGAAAATGGGCACCAGCTGATGCCTTGAGAAAGGCTTTTGAGGAGGGAGTAAACTTTCCCATGTCCATTCATGGTCTGGATATCTGGGGCCGTGAAGTTGAAGAGACAGGCATTCATATAGAGACAGGTGATATGGATGGCTTTTGCCGCGCTGTGCCGGGCACTTTGAGCCGCGTTCCTTGGGCAAGCCGTTCAACGGCGCAAGTGCTGTTGACGACATTTACGCCCGATGGTGAGCCGCTTCGCTATGACTGCCGCAATGCGCTCGCACGTATTACCAAGGCGCTGGCCAAGCGGAACCTCTATCCGGTGGTCGCATTCGAGGTGGAGTTTTATTTTCTTGAACCCAACACAAGCGGCGATGGCATGATGCCGTCACCGGTTGGTGCATCCGCCGGTCCAGACCGTCAACGCATGTATGGTCTGGATGATCTGGAAGAATATGCGGAACTGTTCGATGATATTCGCGCTGCGGCGGATGCACAAAAGGTTCCGATTGATACCATAATAAAAGAGGCTGCGCCCGGACAGTTTGAGGTTAATCTCAAGCATCGCTGTGACCCTTTAAAGGCTGCCGATGATGTTATCATGCTGCGCCGGATTGTGTTCGGGTCTGCGCGCAAACATGGTTTGCAGGCAACCTTTATGGCCAAACCTTTCATTGATTATGCGGGCAACGGCATGCACATCCATGCGTCGGTTCTTGATGGTGACGGCAACAATATTTTCGACGAGGAAAAATTTGACGATGCCGGGAAGAAGCTGGGTGGTGCGATAGCTGAACTTATCCGCACGATGCCGCAAGGATTGTTGATGTTTATCAACACATGGAACGGTTTTCGCCGCATACAGCCAGGCTCATATGCACCGACGCGCGCTGTTTGGGCCGAAAACAACCGGTCCGTGGCGCTGCGTATTCCGGCATCGACGTCAAAGAACCGGCGCCTTGAGCACCGTATAGCCGGGGCGGATGCCAATCCTTATATTGTTTTGTGCGCTTTGCTTCAGGCGATGATGGACGGGCTTGAAAAGCTGGAAACGCCGCCGCCTCAGATTACCGGCAACGCATATGATGACGATAAGTCGGAGTTGTTGCCGGATGATATGGATGAAGCGCTTATCCTGATGCAGCGCGGTGAGTTTGCCGACCGTGCTCTCGGGCCGGAATTGTCACGTATTTACAAACATTTGAAACGAGCGGAAATTCTTGCCTTCTGGGCGGAAATTACACCTTTGGAGCAATCAACCTATCTCTAAAATTTAGGCGCAATGCACAATTCATTTGCATAAATGCCTCTTGTACATGCCTAATTTCCAAAATAGTCTTTTTAACAAGATGGGGACTTTTAGCCTCATAATTACAATTGGGAGAATGAAAATGGTTCGCGTAAAAACGCTTTTGACGTCCGTCGCACTTGTTTCGCTTGCAGCAAGCAGCACAGCCATTGCGCAGGATCGGTCTGTGAATGTGTACAACTGGTCGGATTATATTGACGAAGAAATTCTGGCTGATTTTACAAAAGAAACCGGCATTGAAATCACGTATGACGTGTTTGATTCCAATGAAATTCTGGAAACCAAACTGCTGGCAGGCAAAACAGGATATGATGTTGTTGTGCCAACAGGAACATTCCTCGCGCGTCAAATTCAGGCGGGTGTGTTCCAGAAATTGGACAAATCCAAACTTGATAATTTGAAAAATATGGATCCGGCGATTTCAGAGCGCTTGGAAAAATATGATCCGGGCAACGAATATGCAATCAACTATATGTGGGGCACGACCGGCATCGGCTACAATGTTGATAAAGTGAAAGAAATTCTTGGCGAAGACTATACCGTCGATAGCTGGGACATGATTTTCAACCCTGAAATAGCCGGAAAGCTGAAAGACTGCGGTATCTATATGCTGGATGCGCCAACAGAAATCATTCCGGCGTCACTCAATTATCTCGGCATGGATCCGGATTCCAAAAAGCCGGAGGATATTGAAAAAGCACAAGAGCTTGTTTTGAGCATCCGTCCTAACATCCGCAAATTCCATTCTTCGGAATATATCAATGCGCTTGCCAATGGCGATATCTGTGTTGCTGTTGGCTGGTCGGGTGATGTGCTGCAAGCACGTGACCGTGCTGCTGAAGCCGACGCAGGCGTTACTGTCGAATATGCGATCCCAAAAGAGGGCGCACTGATGTGGTTTGATAATATGGCAATTCCGGCAGATGCCGAAAATGTCGATGAAGCCCATGAATTCTTAAATTATATCATGCGCCCTGATGTGATGGCGAAAGCTTCGAACTATGTCTATTATGCCAATGGTAACGCAGCATCCAAACCAATGCTGGCGGAAGATGTGATTGGCGACCCTGCGATTTATCCAAGCGAGGAAACAGTGCAGCGTCTTTATACAGTCTCACCAAACGACCAGCGTACAGACCGGGTTTACACACGGGCATGGACTAAAGTCGTCACAGGCCAGTAAAACTTATAAAAAGCCTCGAATATAAAATTCGGGGCTTTTCATTTCTTGCCCTTATTTTGCAACCTGATGTGCTGTCTATGAAATCACTTGGCTCTACCAGACGTAGTTTCACCCCTTGGCTCGACAAAGAGACCAAACCGTATATTTCGTTTCAAAATGTGACCAAGAAATTTGGAGATTTTGTCGCCGTCGATAATCTTACGCTTAATATTTATGAGCGTGAGTTTTACTCACTGTTAGGGCCATCAGGATGCGGAAAAACAACCTTGTTGCGTATGCTGGCAGGCTTTGAAGAGCCGACATCGGGCGAAATATTCCTTGATGGGGTCTCGCTTAAAGGTGTGCCGCCCCATAAACGTCCGGTAAATATGATGTTTCAGTCATACGCACTTTTTCCGCATATGAGTGTGCGTGATAATATCGGATTTGGCCTGAAACAGGCAGGCATTGCAAAAGCGCAAATCACCGAGCGTGTTGATGCCATCTTGAAGCTGGTCAAGCTCGAGGAGTTTGCCAAGCGAAAGCCGGATCAGCTTTCCGGCGGTCAGCGGCAACGCGTAGCGCTGGCGCGTTCGGTCGTTTTGCGGCCAAAACTTTTGCTGCTTGATGAACCGCTTGGCGCACTCGATAAAAAACTGCGCGAAGAGACACAATTCGAGCTGATGGATCTGCAGCATGAGCTTGGGCTGACCTTTATGATCGTTACCCACGATCAGGAAGAAGCAATGACGATGTCGGACCGCATTGCGGTTATGGATAAGGGCACAGTTATCCAGACAGGGACACCGGCAGAAATTTATGAAGCACCAAATTCGCGCTATGTCGCCGACTTTATTGGAACAGTGAATACACTGGAAGGTAAAGTGAAAGAAAAGGCTGCCGGCAAAGTCAAGATTGTTGGTAAGGACGGGTTCACCATTGAAGCGGCAACCACTGACCAGTTTGCCTTGAACACGGATGATACGGCATGGTTTTCAATACGTCCGGAGAAGATCAAGGTATCGCGCTCCAAACCCGACAAGCAGACCAATGCTGTTGAAGGCGAGGTCTGGGATATCGGTTATCTGGGCGATATGACACTGTTTAATGTCATGCTCGACAGCGGCACAATCATGCGGGCTTCCGTACTCAATGCAAAGCGCACCGTCGACGATCCGATAGGCTATGAAGACCGCATCTGGCTTTCATTCGAGCCCGATGCAGGCATTGTTCTGGAGCGCTAGAAGATGGGAAATTTTTTCAAAAGAGTAACAATCGGACTTCCCTATCTGTGGCTGTGCTTACTGTTCCTTTTGCCGTTCCTTATCGTCCTGCGCGTATCTTTTTCTGAGCCTGTTCTGGCAATGCCGCCATTTGCGCCTCAGTTTGACCTAAGCGAAGGTTGGCAGGCTTTTACCGATGCGGTGTCGCGGTTCACGCTCTATAATTTTCAATTCGTGCTTGAAGATAGTCTTTATACAAATGCTTATCTATCAAGCTTGCGTATCGCTTTGATATCGACATTCCTGACACTCGTCATCGGCTTTCCCCTTGCCTATGGTATGTCGCGCGCGCCAATGACTATCCGTCCGATGCTGTTGATGCTTGTTATTTTGCCGTTTTGGACAAGCTTTCTCATTCGCGTTTACGCCTGGATTGGTATCCTGAAACCTGAAGGGCTGATGAACCAGTTTTTGATGGGCGCAGGAATTATAAGTACACCCTTGCGCATTTATAATACAGAGATCGCCGTTTATATCGGCATCGTCTACTCATATCTGCCGTTTATGGTTTTGCCGATATATGCAACGCTTGAGAAAATGGACTATTCTTATGTAGAAGCGGCCCGCGATCTGGGTTGCTCCGCCCTTGGTGCCTTTTGGAAGATTACTGCCAGATTGGCTCTACCGGGTGTTCTGGCAGGTTGCTTCCTTGTTTTCATTCCGGCCATTGGTGAATTCGTTATTCCTGAACTCTTGGGTGGTTCGCGAACATTGATGATTGGTAAAACGCTATGGAGCGAGTTCTTCAACAACCGTGACTGGCCTGTGGCCTCAACCGTTGCAATCATTCTACTGGCAATATTGGTCGTTCCGATTGTGCTGTTCCAAAATGCGCAAGCGCGTGCGGCGGAGGCAGGTCGATGAATAGGAATTGGTCCATTTTTAACATCGTCTCTGTCGTTCTCGGATTTGCTTTTCTTTATCTGCCAATTGTATTGCTGATCGTTTATTCGTTTAACGCTTCAAAACTGGTAACTGTTTGGGGCGGGTTTTCGACCCGCTGGTATAGCGAAATGCTATCCAATCAGGGGCTTATGGATGCCGCGTGGGTTACCTTTCGTGTCGGCCTTTTGTCTGCCACGGTGGCAACTGTTTTAGGCACATTGGCAGCATTGGCACTGGTTCGTCATACGCGGTTTCGCGGACGCACATTGTTTACTGGAATGGTTTATGCGCCGCTGGTTATGCCGGAGGTTATTACTGGCCTTTCTCTTTTGCTGCTCTTTGTCTCGGTAGGCTTTGAGCGTGGCTTCTGGACCGTATCTCTCGCCCATATCACATTTTCCATGTGCTTTGTCGCTGTTGTCGTACAATCACGTTTGGTCAGCTATGATATGTCGTTGGAAGAGGCGGCGCAGGATTTGGGATGCACACCGTTTGAGGCGTTTTATAAGGTAACTTTGCCCGTCATATTACCTGCCGTTATTGCAGGCTGGATGCTCGCATTTACATTGTCGCTGGATGATCTGGTCATCGCGAGCTTTACCTCCGGACCAGGTGCAACAACATTGCCTATGAAGATTTTCAGTCAAGTTCGCTTGGGCGTGACCCCTGAAATCAATGCTGTTTGTACAGTGCTGATTGGCTTGGTGGCCACGGGCGTTATTATTGCAAGCCTGATTAACAAGCGCAAAATGGTGCGTGAGGCGCGTATAGATTCCAAAGTGTAGAAGTAGATTAGCCGCGCGGCGGGCGTAACATATACGTTAAAAGCCATAATGGGACGATAATCATCGACCCCAGCATAATGTTCGGCAAAGCCCAACTGAAACCTTTTGCCAGCATGTCGGCAACCTGTTCAGGCGTCATGCCGGCTCTGGCTAAAATTTCCAACGCGGTCACGTCAAAAAATGACAAACCCGCACCGACAACTAACGATGCGAAGCTAATTTTCATGACAATTGCCAGTACATTAAACACTAGAAATAACCCAAAAAGCTTCCGTTGAGTGTTTAGTGTCACCCAAATGCGTAAAAAACGATTAAAGATTGAATAAAAAAATTTACGAAGCCTTCATCATAGCAATTAGCTTAGTCGGAGAGCGCTGATGAATCAGCAGGCAGAAGCGGTGTCGCAAACGCGCGGTCCCAAGAGCCGCCTATGAAAAAACGTTTGGGGTTCTGCGCATCTGTATCGGATTGGGAAGGGGTCGCTATCGCGGTAAGCGCAATGCCGCTGCTTCGATAAGGCGCGACACCTTCGAAATGAACCGTACCTGCCGGATAGGTTGCGACCGTATCGCGTATAGTGACAACGCCGTCTGAGAGTTGTCCTGCAAAATCAAGCGTTTCGAATACATCCTGTTCGTCTTCATCGTCTGACAGTGTAAAAAACTGGCCGGTGTTATCGCTGCTCAAAAGTGTGCTTGCCGCAAAATTTCGTGCGGTACCATTCAGCATTTTGAAGGCAATTTTACCTTCGGTTGTCTGAGCCATTTGACGCCAAGAGGCGATCCCAGACTGGCTGGAAAAAGTGAAATCAGCCTTGCCAAGCGGTACAATTGAAGGCAGCGCGATATTTTCAGTGGCCATTAGGGTATCGATTTGAGTGCCATTCAGCTTTAGCTGCACAATGCCGCCGGAGGACTGTTTGCGTGTAACTTGCAACTGCGATTGAAGGTTGCCGCCAAATAGCTGTACATCGCCAATATCGAAAATCGCTGTTTCATCGCTAATTTGTGCTGTTGCAGCCAGATTGGTAAGCGATACCTGTCCTAGCTTTGCTAATGCAGCGGAAATACGGATATCTGCTCGGATCTGTTCTATCAGATCAAATTCTGGTTCCTGTAAAGAGTTAAGACCGGCATCTGGTATTTTGATGAACACATCGACTAGATCTGTCAGGTTTAGCTCAGAAAAATCAAACGTCCCGGAGACGTGGGGTTTGTCGTTTTTGGGGAAGCTTATTTCCAGCAAACCTTTTCCGAGGTTTTTATCCATCTGAATATCAAGAGCGTCAAAGCGTGCTTTGCGGTTGGAAACTTGCATGCCACCTGCAAATGAAAGTTCCGCAATATTGCCGCTTGGATCAAATCCGGTGTCCAGCCATTCGGCTAATGGTGAAAGTGCCTGCGCTGAAATTTGCACTTTGCCATCGGCAAAAAAGGTTTTTAAGAAACCTATGGAGCCTTCAAAATTAAAATTCCCCAAATCGCTGGTGCCCAGTAGTCGGATCGCGCTTTTGTCACCTGCCAGTAAAGCTAGAGGTCTTTGGGCTTGCCCTTCAATTAAAACAGGTTGCCCGTTATAAACACCGCTTATCTTGGTACTCGCCGCACTATCCAGATCGCTCCAGATAATCGATCCGTTTAATGCTGTTAGTTTGAGCGGTTCTCGACCCTGTTCACCTTCTATGATGATAGTACCCGATGAAAAGGATACAGTGCCCATTCGTGTCGGAAAACTGTCCGGCAATAGATCAATATTTTGTACAGGCGTATCATTAGCAAGATCGCCTTGAGTTTGTTCGCGTGCCGAAAGGGCAGCTTTGGCTTGCTGTGTCGCTGCGCTGATTTTACCTAAAATATCAGGCCAGTTGAACGTACCATCAGCATGTCGTTTTAGAGTCAGTTGAGGGCCATCTAATTTATACGCTGTGAATTTTGGGTTCCGCGACAGGATTGTCAGCAGCGAGATGTCTGCTTCAACGCGGTTTATCGCAAGCGTATTGTCGTCCTGATTGTCTCTGGATGGAACCCGCACATTGGTAATTCTGGCTTTGGGTGAGGGGAACAGGTCAAGCTCTATGCTGCCATCCAAAACGACTTGTCGGCCAACAAAACTGCTCAGTTCACGCTGTACAGCACCGCGCATCAAATCTGACGAAACCAGCCATGGCAGCGCGGCAAACAGACTTCCAGCCGCAATAAGAAGCAGAGCAAGCGTTCCTATAAGTGGAAGTTTCAGTTTTTTCGCCATGACGCCTTGGTATCAAAATTCTTTGATGCGCCATAGCATTTCAATGAGCAGATATGAAATGTGCACCAATTATTGTAAGACATACGGCAAAATGGCGCTGATGCATATGGTTAATGCATATGAGAGCCGTTCGTTCGTGAAATTAACCAGTGTCCTGATTTTTCTGATCTTAAGGGCAGCGTTAACCACCTTTGATAGGTTTTCGTTAAGTGTTGAACCTTAATGCTGCGTTAACAGGATTTGATTGCACACTTTTTATCAAAGTTTCTCGTTGTAACAGCATCTGAACTTATCAAGCGCCGTAACACGGCGCTTTTTTTTGCCATTTAGTCAGCAAGAACCCTTGCAGGCGGGAAGGTAATCTCGATAGATGTGCCCCGTCCTGGTTCTGACGCGATTTCAAACTCTGCACGGTTGGCGTGTACCAGCGCACGTGTCAGCGGCAGGCCGAGTCCAGTGCCATCACTGTGCTCTCTGTCTCTTGTCGAGATTTGCTGGAATGGCTTGAGAGCGGTTTCTATTTCGCGCGATGACATACCAATACCGGTATCCCGGATACGCAATATGACAGAGCCGGCCGCAGTGTAATTGGTGCTAACGACCACTTGTCCGCCTGACTGCGTAAAGCGGATCGCGTTTGAAAGAAGGTTCAGGACGATTTGCTTGACTGATCGCGTATCAGCAACAACTGAAGGCAGCCTACTTTCCAATGATGAGCGAACGATAATGCGGTTACGGTTTGCCTGCGGTTGAATCATCGAAATGGCATCTGCAACAGTCTCGTTCAGAATAACGCTCTCAAATTCCAGTTCCTGTTCGCCGGCTTCAATCTTGGAAATGTCGAGAAGGTCATTGACCATATCAAGGACATGACGTCCGGATTTGTTGATATCGATCAGGTACTCTCTGTAGCGCTCATTTCCGATCGGGCCGAAACGCTCTTCGCTCATGAGTTCGGAAAACCCGATTATTGCATTGAGCGGTGTGCGGATTTCATGGCTGACTTTGGCAAGAAACTCAGATTTGATATTCGAAGCATTTTCGGCTTCTTGTCTGGCTGTCTCCAGCGCCTGCTCTGTTTGCTTCCAGGATGTGATGTCGCGCATCACAGCACAAAAACCATTGGATGTCGGCAGTTTGCCGATTGTCATAAAGACAGGCAGAAACCCGCCATTGCGTTCACGGGCCAGCACTTCCCGGCCTTCATTAAGAAGGCTGGCAACGCTGTAATCTGAAAATCCGTTCAGATAGTCCATCGCGGCGCGTTGGCTCTCAGTAGCAAAGAGTATCGAAAATGATTTACCGGCGACATCATCGTTGGCGTAACCAAACAGAGCGGATGCAGCGCTGTTGATTGACCGAATAGTGCCATCTTGAGCAATGACCACAACACCATCCGTCGCGGTGTCTAAAATTGCCCGCATTTCCGCAACTTCATCAAATGCAGTGCTGCGCAAAGTATCAGAAACACTTTCGACAGAGCTGTCATCGCGTGAAGTTTCTTCGTCTTCGCTATGGATAGGCTCGAACGCGAACATTAAAGCGTTATGTCCAAGCCAAGGCACGATCTGCAAATGTGCACGTGTTGTTATCTCGCGGCCGTCTTCGGCAATTAATTTGATGGTACTTTTCGCAACAGCGCTTTCATCGCCGGAGCTTTCATATCCATCTGCAAACAATGCGGTTAAGCCGAGGTCGTTTAGCTTCTCGACACTTTTAAACCCTGTAATGTTTGAAAAGGCTTCATTACCATAAAGCGCTGTTTCCCCGCGCACGATCAAAAGCGGCAGTGGCAGCGCGTTTAGTTCATCAGGACCAATACCAGCAAGAGGACGCGCGGTTTCATCATCCTGATAACCGGTGTGTTCATGAGACAGCTCGACATCATCTTCAATGTCAGCGCTAATGGGTGCGGCCTCATCATCGCTATCATCGCTATCGTCGCTGTCATCGTTAAATTCGATAAACTCAACTTGCTGCTCAACGCTGTCGGTGCTGCCGACGACAAACGGTTGTAGCTGCTGCAAAGGCAGATCTTCTTCCCGTTCTGGCGCTACAGAAGAATCGTCTTCTCCGACAAGATGATCTTCAATTTCTTCTTTTGGCTCATCTGCTTTTTTGCCAAGAGCTTCGCCAATTTTTTTAAACGCCGCAGCTTCGCCCGCATCAAGACTTTCAATTTTCCTGCGCTCTTTGCGATGCTCGTCTAAAGGAACGATTTTATCGCTTTCCCGACGCATTGGTGTGATGGATGCAGATTGGAAAACCGGTGGTTCACCACCAAATAAATCCTCTTCACCTTGGTCAGATAAGTCGGAATCATTTAATTCTGCAGTGTGATCATCTGCCGGCGCAGGAGTATCTTCTACTTCAGCTTCTGCGACTGGTTCAGGAGCAGTCATTTGATGAAGTGATAGGCCAAGCTGTTCAGGATCATCGACATAGTCGCTCAAGCGAACAATGCCGAAGCCGCGATAGCCTTCGAACTCGCGGTTACGGTTGTAGTAAGGCAAAGCGGCCAAATCGACCGGTACGCGCACTGTCGTTGACTGCACTGGCCATAGGACCGTTTTGCCGGACCATGTGTCGCGCCGCGCCATGGACGCTTCAATTTCGCCGGCGTTATCAAGTTCGAATACTTTGGCAACGTCCTTCATCGTGCGACCGACAATATCGGCGGCATTGTTGCCAACAGCGCCGCTAAATTCTTCAGAGACTTCTGTAAAACATCCATCAATGTCGGTCTTCCAGACAAAGCGCACAGGACGGCGGTTAAAATCGGCTTTAAACTCTTCAGGTTTTGCTTCTGCTGCCGCAATAACCGGCTCAAAGCTGGTGATGTTTTTACCGTCATCATTGTCGTCAGAAGTTGGTGCCTCTTCAAAGGCAAATTCATCATCGTCGTCATGATCGACAAGCGGCGGCGCAGAATCAATGACTTGCATTTTTGGCGTCACAGTATCTGACGAAGTATTTTTTGCCTCTTTTGTTTGCAAGGGTGCCGTCTGTTCAATCTCGGTTTCCATGGCAACCAACAGATTACGCACGGGCTCTTCACTCAAGCGCCCGATTCCCACGGCAATTTTTGTTTTGCCTTCACCGCGCAGCACAAGCCGTTTAACCAAGCGATCTTCTTCGGTGTGTACTTCATCCGTTAACGCGTGAAGTTCCGGCTGCGGGATATCAAGCGAATTAAAAAACGAACCGCTAACGAGAATATCCCCATCTTCACCCAGCATCGCAGCGCCTGCGCCGTCTTCTTCAAGGCCGGCAATAGCGTCATATAAAAGTGTGTTCTGATCAGCGCTGTTTTGACGGTCAAATGTCAAAAGCGCTACATCTTCGTCCGCGCCGTCAATGGAAATAAAGTGCAATTGCGCATGGTGCGCATCGCTGCGCATACCCACAGTAATTCTAAGCAACACAGGTTGCGGCGTGCGCGGTTTACGTGCAGCAGCTGATTTTAGTTGGCGAAGGGTTGTATTAAATGACGCAATACCGGCGACTAAAAACTCGCCAATCGCCTCATAGCCGAACATTTTTGCGGCTGTTCCATTGGCCCAAATGATTTGGTCTACAGACTGGTCAAATATTATTGCAGCTTTGCCGTTAAGCATTGTTTCGCGCACCGCATCCTGCACGGCGATGTCAATGAATGGAATCTGTGACATGTCTTTACTCATTAGCGGTAATCTTGACCTGTAATGTGAAGCTTAACAAATATTTAATAGCCAAATTGTGCCGGTATCGTCCAGTTTTATCGCTATTGAGCGAATTTTGATTGCGGGTTTAGTTAATATGGTTTGCAGGCCTGCAAATTTTGTGACGCACTATTATTTATGTTAGCATTTTTGAAAACAACAGATCAGGAGTAACCTCTATGGCCGCAAAGAAAGATACGTTCGAATTCCCGGAAGGTGTTGATCCGGCGCAATATCTTGAAAAGCTCAAAGCAATGGCAAATGATGGCTTGTCCAAGGCAAAAGAAAATTATGAGCAGGCTCAAATTGTATTTGAAGAGGCCAAAAAGGAAGCTGAAGCAAATTTAAGCACGGCGCAGGGGCATTCATCCAAAATTTCATTAGCAACAATAGACGCTATGCGCTCAAACACCGAAGCCACCTTGACGCATATGGAAAAACTGTCCGGTGTAAAATCGATCTCAGAATTTATGGAATTGCAAACAAGCTTTCTGAGTTCGCAGACACAAATGGCTATGGATAACGCCAAGTCAATGCAGGCTCTCTACCAAGACGCCGTTAATGATGCGGGTGCGCCGGCAAAGAAAGCTGCCGAAAAAGCAATGGGCGCGTTTAAACCAAAATAATTGCTTAACTGGCATTAAAACAACAACTGGCCGGACATTAATCCGGCCGATCGTTTATTTTTTTTGCCAGAAACGTAATTGGTGCACAGCAAACTCTTGCATTGTCGCGCACATCGGATTAATTGACCCTCGTTGGCTTGCGGACGTAGCTCAGTTGGTTAGAGCGCTGGATTGTGGCTTCAGAGGTCGGTGGTTCAAATCCACCCGTTCGTACCACCAACAATTTCCCCGAAATATTATATTCTATGTCGCGCTTTGCGTACGGTTTTGTCCGGCATTATTCATCAAATAGAGAAGTCTGGGCCGCTTTGGGTTGTTTCTTTTGTGGTTTGGCAGACGACCGCTTATTCATCGCAGGAATTGCATCACCGTTTGCGATTGCAGCCAAACGATCATCGCCTGCAAATTGAATGGTGAGGCCCGCACCTTTTGCCACGCCTTTCGAGCTTCGAATTGGTTTTGCGCTCTCATCCATGACAAGGGCAAAACCTCTGTCCAGAACACGCTGGTATGAATAGCTTTCAAGAAGTTTTGAAACCTGATTAGCCCTGTCTCGGCGATTTCCTATCAGCCGTTCAGCAGCAAGATCGTTGCGTCGTTGAAATGCAACCAACTGTTCGCGACCAGATTTAACATTGCGATTGACCGTTTGCGGTGAAAGACGCTGCGCGCGAAACCCAAGCTCGCGCCGGTGGGTCTGGATATTGCGCCCGAGCGCAGAAGGCAGGCTACGTGACAACCGATCCAGATTGCTGCGTACATTGTCAAAGCGATGAATAAGACGGGAAGGGCTAAGTTTTGCCTCTGCTGTTGTAAGGCGTGAGCGTTTATGTGTTGTAAAGCGATCCAGCGCTGCGCCAAGTCTGACTTGCTGCCCGTCGAGACGTTGCCGCGGTAAAGCAAGAAGCCCATCGGGGTGCGGCAGGGCGCGGGTCAGCCCGGAAAGGCGCTCTTTTTTGCGGTCTGTCGAACGGCTTAATCCGGCGCGTAAACGTGCGACAAGCTGCGCCATTTGAGCGACCAGTTCAGCCTGAACCGGAACCGCAATTTCCGCCGCGCCTGTGGGGGTGGGGGCACGAACATCGGCGGCATAGTCAACAAGCGTTGTATCTGTTTCATGACCAACGGCGGAAATGACAGGAATGTCAGAATCAGCAACAGCGCGCACCACCACTTCTTCGTTAAAACCCCAAAGATCTTCAAGCGAACCGCCGCCACGCGCAACAATAATCAAATCGGGTTTGGGAATGCCCGAACCGCCATCAATGGCATTAAATCCGCGCACAGCAGTCGCGACTTCCTGCGCGGAGGTTTCGCCTTGAACCCGTACCGGCCAGACAAGAACATGGCTCGGAAAGCGGTCCGAGAGCCGGTGAAGAATATCGCGGATAACAGCGCCGGTCGGTGATGTAACCACGCCGATAACCCGTGGCATATAGGGAAGAAGCTGTTTGCGCGCAGGATCAAAAAGTCCTTCGCTTTCCAACTGACGCTTGCGCGCGGCAAGCAGGGCCATGAGCGCGCCTTCACCTGCCGGCTCAATATTATCGATAACCAACTGATACTTCGATTGTCCGGGAAAGGTGGTTATCTTGCCCGTTGCGATAACTTCCAGACCTTCTTCCGGTCTTACAGCCATCTTCGCCGCTGCGCCCTTCCAAATTACGGCGGCAAGTACAGCGCGGTCATCTTTCAGGTCGAGATATATATGGCCGGAAGCGGGCCGGGAAACACGCCCTAACTCGCCGCGCACGCGCACGCGTCCGTAAGTGTCTTCCATTGTGCGCTTTATCGCGCCGGAAAGTTCTGTAACGGAAAATTCTGTTACGTTTGAGTTAGGTGCTGGGATATTGCTCATAAATTATCTGTGTCGGTTCATACCATCAATATATTGATCGAATATCGACTCAACGGACTTTTGATATTGTTCCTGTTGTTTTCGGCCTGTTTCAAACATATCGCCGAATAAATCTTCATATTTGTTTTTTGCTGGTTGTCGGGCTGGTTCAGGCTGAGATTTGGCGCCGCCCATCATTTCCTCGAACATTTTGCCGAATGGATTATATGCCGGATCCATAGGGTTCGGCATTGGGTTTTGTGGCGTCTGGTTTCCGCCAAACATATCTTGCAGCGCTTTACCAAATGGATTGTCCATTGGTGTCGGGCTGGTGCGCGGGGCAGATGTTAATTGTCCGGATTGTTTCATCATCTGCTCGATGATCTGGCCAAGAATATTACCGTTCGCGGAATTTTTAACACCGAGAGCCTGCGGCTGGGTTGTCTGTTTATACATGGCACCCATCAATGTTGATGCAATAACGGGAAGCATTTGCTTGAGCACATCTTGCCCTATGCCGGTTGCTTGTGAGGCTTGCTCTGCAACCGCACGGCTAACGTCTTTTGAGCCAAACAGATGGCCTAATATACCATTGCCTTCATTTAAGCCCTGCGGCTGAAAGGCATGCTGCATATCTTCAAAATATTTTGCATGGTTGCCGCTGGCCAGTGCCTGCATAAAACCGGCGACCCCCATGGGATCAGAGGCGTTGCGTTTTAATCCTGTAGAAAATGCGGGTGATAATGCAGCAAGTGCATCCTGTGTTTGTTTTGCAGAAAGTCCGAACTGTTCCGCCATCATGTCAATGGCATTTCCATTTTGCGCTTTTGTCAGCATATCAAAAATTGGCAGCATGAGATTCTCCTTGCATCTGATCCATCGTAGCACAGGCGAAACTGCACACAATGTGGGAAGAACTAATCTTATTAAATTACTGCGTTTGTCTTTTCCTAAAAATAATGGAAGCATTTATACTGCCAAGTATAGGCAGGGTGGCCGGACGAAACGTATTATGGAAGGCCACTGCGCTTGGGGTTTGAGATTTATAAAGTTGGGCGGGTAATTCCTAATTCATGCTAAAAAGGAACAGCAAATGAGCGAAGACAGATATTTCATTTCACATGCCGAAATTGAGCAGATGGAAGGTTTGGATAAGGCGCATTTCCTGAACACCAATGCCAGACGCAATAATAAATCACTGGGCGATGTGGTAGGTTTAACTGGCTTTGGCTTTCATATTATCGAAGTACAGCCCGAACACGAAACAACCGAACATCATGTGCATTATCATGAGGACGAGTGTGTTTATGTGCTAAGCGGTACGGCAACAGCTTACATTGGCTATGACAGTATAGAAATCAGCGCGGGCGATTTTATTGGTTATCGAAAGGGCGGCTATTCCCACTCGATAAAAAATACCGGCACTGAGCCTTTGCGGTGCATCGTCGTGGGTGAGCGCAGTGCTCATGACGTGGCTGACTATCCACGGCGTAACAAACGCATATTCCGGAATCAGGATATGAGCTGGAACCTTGTCGATATCGATGCGATCGAAACGCCTAGTGCCGGTGAAAAATAGCGGTCACGCCATCTTTTGATAGTTTTTGCCGCCCTGCAACAAATTGTGCCGCCCGACATTATTGATATCCGTTTCACCCGCAAAACCCATTGTCCGGTCTAGCTCGTCTTTGATGATTTCCAGCGCTTTGGTAACACCTTGCTCGCCCATCGCGCCCAGACCATAAATAAACGAGCGCCCGATCATTGTGGATTTGGCGCCAAGGGCAAGGGCTTTGAACACATCCTGACCGGAGCGAATACCGGAATCCATATGGATTTCGATCTTATCGCCAACCGCATCAGCAATATCTGCAAGGACGTCAATAGAAGCTGCTGCCCCATCAAGCTGGCGGCCGCCATGATTCGATACCGTTATGGCATCTGCGCCTGTTTTTGCAGCAATTTGTGCATCTTCGATGTCGTTGATCCCTTTAAGGATAAGCTTGCCATCCCATTTGGATTTGATCCATTCGATCGATTCCCAGCTTAAAGACGGATCGAACTGCTTGGCTGTCCATTCCGACAAAGACGTCATATTGTCCACACCGGGCGCATGGCCGACAATGTTGCCGAAAGTCCGGTTTTTTGTGCCGAGCATTTCCATACACCATTGCGGCTTGGTCATAAGATTTAAGATAGATTTGATCGTTGGTTTCGGCGGAGCAGAAAGACCGTTTCGGATATCTTTGTGACGTTGGCCCAAAACTTGTAGATCAAGCGTCAGCACCAGTGCATCACATCCGGCAGCTTTTGCTCTGGCAATCATATCTTCGGTAAAGCCACGGTCACGCATCACGTAAAGCTGAAACCAGAACGGACTTTTCGTCGCTTGGGCAACATCTTCAATCGAACAAATCGACATGGTGGAGAGCGTAAAGGGTATGCCAAACTTTTCAGCGGCCCGCGCTGCTTTTATTTCTCCGTCCGCGTGTTGCATGCCGCAAAGGCCGATTGGCGCAAGCGCGACGGGCATGGATATATCCCGTCCGATCATAGTGGATTTTACCGAACGGTTATCTATATCGACAGCCACTCTCTGGCGGATTTTTATGTTTGAAAAGGCTTCCGTATTGTCGCGGTAAGTGCCCTCTGTGTAAGAGCCAGAATCCGCATAATCATAAAACATGCGCGGAACGCGAAACTCGGCGCGTTTGCGCAAATCTTCAATACAGGTAACCGGACCAAACATAATATCATTCTCCCACTCGGTACTTTTTGATTAAAAGCATCGTTGCGGGTTAGGCAAGGTCAAAAGCGTATAAATTTGCTGCGGCTAGCGGCGTAATGTGGACAGGTCTAATTACCGGCTACCGCTGATACACCGTAACCGTCATCGGAGACTTTGCCTGCCATTGCGTCTGCTGAGTATACAGATAGGCCCCATAGAGCTGTTGCTGCAATCATGCCGACTGATAATGTAATAGCGCGCAAGGCCATGTTTGATCCTGTTTTAGTTATCGTGTTTTTATTATGTGATGCTCAATAAACAGCGGCGATCTATAATGGTTCCGCATGCAGCGCTACAAAAAGGTTATTAAAAGGTAAATTGTTTGACGCTTCAGAACAGAGTGACACCTTTTGGCAACATAATCGCCCATGAAGCGCGTGGGTTATTCACAGGTCACCGCGGAATCATTCACAATTCTGAGACACGCAGTTTGCATCCGTCGCGCCGGTGGTCATCCAAAGCTTGGATCATTTGTGCCTGTGATTTTAAAGACCGCCGCCGCGATGTTTTCGGGCGCAATGGAAAAAACGGCGGTTTAAGTTGGTCGGAGCTTTTCTTTTTGGATGAGGCGACCGCACTTGCGGCAGGCCATAGGCCATGTTTTCACTGCCAAAGGCAAAATGCCCTTAAGTTTCAGGCAGCGTTTTCAACAGGGCAAAATGAAAGTAAAATACCTGCTTCTCATATTGACTGGCTTCTCCATCAGGAACGCTTGAAAAAGCGGGATAAAAGACTGCATGAACTTGATTGCGACTGGCGTTCTTTGCCGAACGGAACTTTTATCGGTCAAGAAGACCAAGCTTATCTTGTTCTAAATCGGACATTGTTATTGTGGTCACCGCAGGGCTATCAAGAGCAGCTAGCGAGTCCTGAATATCTGATAACGCCCCCTTCGATCATTGCTGCAATGAGATCAGGCTATAAACCGGTCTTGCATGATAGTGCTTTGTCGCGCTAACGCATCTGGATGCGAGCAAATTACAAAATTCAGCGACTATTTCTGGATGTGCCTTTAGGCCATGAAGAAATTGTCACTCTTGATAAACCGCAGGCTAATTATATTGCCAATGTCCTGCGTATGAAGTCCGGCGATCATGTGCTGTTGTTTAACGGACGTGACGGAGAGTGGCTCTGCGAGGTAGGCGTGGAAGGCAAGCGCCGCGTGTCGCTGAAATGCCTGTCCCAAGAACGTGAACAACCGCAGGCTTCTGATTTTCTGTACTGTTTTGCTCCGCTGAAAGTCGGCCGGTTGGATTATATGGCACAAAAAGCTGTTGAAATGGGCGCAAGCCAATTACAGCCTGTATTGACCCAGCACACCCAAAATCACCGCCTTAATGTCGATAAGATGAATGCAAATGCATTGGAAGCCGCTGAACAGTGCGGCATTCTGAATGTACCTCAATGTTCAGAGCCGCTTAAATTTAATGAGTTTCTTGATAATTGGGATGACAACCGCACGCTCATATTTTGTGACGAAGATGCGCGGACAAATAACCCTGTTAAAAAATTACAAGAATTGAAAGGCCGCCAATTGGGCGTTTTGATCGGCCCTGAAGGCGGTTTTTCAGATGAGGAACGCGCGGCGTTGCGTGCAAAACCTTTTGTCGTCGCTATTCCGCTTGGAGGCCGTATATTGCGTGCTGATACTGCGGCTGTGGCTGCAATGGCGGTAATTCAAGCAGTTGCAGGTGACTGGTGAGGATAAAGTTGACCTCAGATCAACTTCTGTTGAATGATTGTTCACAAAAATTGGCTTGCCGCATAAGGCACAATCGGGCAACGAACAAAAACTTTAATAATATGGACAAGTGATATGGCCCGCGACACAACCGATGAAGCACCAATTAGCGGCGTAGAAGAGATGGCGGCCTATCTTGCCTCCGGTTGTAAGCCGAAGGAAGAATGGCGTATCGGCACCGAGCACGAAAAGTTTCCATTTTGCATGCAGGATCACACGCCCATACCTTATGCGGGTGAGCGGTCTATTGAGGCGCTGCTTAAAGGAATGCAGGCTGAGCTAAACTGGGAGCCGATCATTGATGAGGGCAATCTCATTGGCCTATTCGAGCCAAATGGTATGGGCGCCATATCTCTGGAGCCTGGCGGCCAGTTTGAGCTTTCCGGCGCACCGCTCGAAACCATTCATGAAACATGCCGCGAGAGCAATCGTCATCTAGCGCAGCTCCGCCAAATTGCTGATCCGCTGGGCATCAAGTTCCTAGGCTTGGGCGCAAGTCCGAAATGGTCGCTGGCTGAAACACCGCGTATGCCAAAGTCACGCTATGATATCATGCGCAATTATATGCCAAAGGTTGGCACGCAAGGTCTTGATATGATGCACCGGACGTCGACAATTCAGGTCAATCTGGATTTCGACAGCGAAGCCGATATGCGCAAGAAGATGCAGATGTCATATCGATTGCAGCCTCTCGCCACAGTGCTTTTTGCCAACTCACCTTTCACAGAAGGCAAACCAAACGGGCTATTGTCCTGGCGTGCTGATATTTGGCGCGATACCGATAACGACCGGGCCGGTGTTCTGCCGATGGTTTTTAACGACAATTTCGGGTTTGCCGATTATGTTGAATGGGCTTTGGACGTGCCTATGTATTTCGTTTTGCGTAACGGAAAATATATCGACTGCACGCATGTGACATTTCGCCAATTCATGAACGGAGCGCTTGAAGGTGAAATTCCTGACGCCAAACCGAACAAGGGTGATTGGACGAACCATCTTTCAACAGTGTTTCCCGAAGTTAGGCTTAAAAAGTTCATTGAAATGCGTGGTGCAGATGGCGGCCCTTGGCGCCGTATCTGCGCATTGCCTGCTTTCTGGGTCGGTCTTTGTTATGATGAAACCGCGCTGGAAGCCGCTTGGCAACTGACCAAGGATTGGACTTTTGAAGACGTGGTGGAGCTTCGAAACGCCGTTCCAAAAGATGGCTTTAAGGCATCAATAAAAGGCCAGTCCATGCATGATCTTGCCAAAGAAGTTCTCGGTATTGCACGGCAGGGGCTGATTTCCCGCGCGCGTCTTAACGATGACGGCTTTGATGAGGCGCATTTCCTTGCGCCTTTAGAAGAAGTTGCCGCACGAGGCACAACATCTGCTGAACAGATGTTGCTGCAATATCAATCAAACTGGGCAGGCAGCATAGAGCCGGCGTTTTTGGAATACGCTTATTGAGCTGAAACCAAAGTCTGGTTTTTAGATTTAAGTCTCCGTTTTTGGGCGAATTTTTTCTCTATGTGCTTCTAATGGACGTTCTAGAAAATAGACGGCCAAAACACTCGCAGAAAGTGATGCAGGCATAGCAAAAATAAAAAACGCGGCTGAGTTCTTTTCCAGCCCGGTTAGGCCGGAAACAAAGACACCGACTGGCCAGTGCAACAAAAAGAGTGGATAGGACAAGTCACCAAGAAGTTTCAGGATACCTTTCGGTTTTGTGTCAGGCCATAGCAACAAAGTGATTGCGCAAAGAATACCGAAGGCGAGCAACCTTGAGATCACCGGAATGGGTGTAGGAACGGGAACTAATGGAATTGCAAACAGTAAAATAAATGCGCTGACTTTGAAAACGTTGGGGTAAGCTTTTTTGGGGAAGTAATAAACAAGCGCGCCCAAAGAGAAAAAGAAAGCAATTCCCACTGGCGTTTTATAGAAAATTTGATGGTAGTTTATCGCGATGTAAGGGGCCATCATATCTGTTGATAAGAGTTGATGTCCCGCAATACAAAGGGCCAGAAAGTAAGTGCTTGTAACTAGAAACGCGGCTTGAAAAAATCGACGTGCGCGAAAAAATGTTGCCGTAAGGCCGAATGAAAAGGCGAGATAAAAATATAACTCCATATTCACGCTCCACGCATTTGGCGAAAACGTAATTGGAACTCCCCAAAATGCGGGAGCTTGATATCCAACCAAGGTAATTTGTGGAATCAGAATTGCCCACCAATACGAAGGGTCAATACCAGCTTCCGCAATTCGTTTTAGACCTTCAGGTGACCAAGGTAATTCCATCCAGCGATTAATCGCACGTGCCGCTTCTGGATAAAAATATATTGCAAGGAAACCTATGACACTGGATGCGAGAAACGTGGGGTACAGGCGTACAAAACGGTTTAGCCAGAAACGTTTAAATCCATTTGGAGCGTTTCCATAAGTCTTTGACCAGACTAAAGTGATTACGTAGCCGGAAATAACATAGAAGCCCATTACGGCAAGAGATCCGTCACCACCGGGCAAAAGACTTGACCAAAAGTGCGAAATTACAACCAAAAAAGAAAGCATGAAACGAAGTAAATATTGCATATAAATGTCTTATTGGTTGCATAGTGTCTGTAAGCGATTTAGCGCATTTTACATTAATTCGCGTCAAAACCGGCTTTAATCAGCATTGCGCATTTGTCTTCTTAGTTTGGATACCGTTTGCCAAGCGCCGACTTTTTCAGCTTCGCGTTTGCTTTCTTCGACAAATTCCATATGGGCTGCCGCTGCTGCGGCAGCCGCTTCCGGGTCTGCTTCCATAATGGCTTCATAAATCGCGCGGTGTTGCTTCAACAAAAGTGTTCTTGCGCCCGGTGCGCGGTAAACCAATGAGCGCGAAAAAAATGTGCCATTGGTCAAAAGCCGATAACATGAGCGCAATGTGTGAAGCAAAATTAAATTGTGTGCGGCCTCGCAAATAGCCTGATGAAACTCAACATCGATGGCCGCTTCATCGCGAAAGTCTTCTTTTTTGTGCGCTTCCTCCATGCGCAGAATGATCTCGGTTAACAGCGCACGGTCATCATCTGTTGCGCGCCGCGCCGCATAGGCCGCGGCAATCGCTTCCACTTCACGGCGGTATTCTAAATAATCCGATGTTGCTTTGGGGTGATCAGCAATAAGTTCCAGCATGGTTTTTGAGAATACGTCGCCAATCACATCTGCAACAAAGGTTCCGCCGCCGTGACGGGTCACAAGCAGCTCGCGTGCCTCCAAATCCTTGAGAGCCTCGCGTAAAATAGGACGTGAAATGCCCAATTGTTCTGACAGGTCGCGTTCGCCCGGCAATTTATCACCAACCCGAAGAACACCTTCCAGAATCAACGTCTCTATTTGCGCGCACACTTCATCGGCAGTTCGCGCGTGATTGATTTGTGAAAAAATAGTCGTGCCCATTCACCCCTCCATAATCAATCATATGGAGCGTATACGGACTGGTCAATAATTTTAGCCAATCGGCGGAAGCATACGTGCGTTTATGTAGCAGCCTTGCTTATTTCCAAAACCTATAGGCCATAATAAAATCTTCTTTAATGTTGGCTCTGGCGTGAGCGCCAATGTGCATGAGGGGATAATATGACGGGCAAAAATACTGGTTCTGCCAACCGGTCTGAGGTCGCGCCACGCGGCGTTTTCGGATTCCCGCTTCATACCGATAGAGCTTTAGCTCTTGGCGAAGTCCATGCACGTCCCGCGCCTATCATTTCGACACCGCGAACGCTCGTAAAATTATGCTTTGTTACAGATGGCGGTTCCACTGTTGATCAAGCTGTTCTGGCGGAACTGTCCCGTCAAAACGGCGTCTCACCGCCTGTTGATGGTGCGCGTCACCACCGGATCGAAATGGGCAAAAGCAGCGTTTGGTGGGAACGCCATACCGAAGCGTCTACCTATCTTTGGGAAGGTCCGGCGGCGGCAAATTTTGATACCGCACCCCAAGGCCATCCATTCGGGGAGGCTTTTCCTGCTCCTGGGTCGCTCATTTCTGCTGTCCGTATCGATATTATAAAATGGAGCAAAGAGCAGGAGGAAAAAACGCTCGATCATTTTGACAGGCGTACACTGTGTGCATCTGTGACACGTAACGGTCTTGGTATTATCGCAACAGACTTCCGGCAGGATCAATCAGGGCTGACACGCTTTGTCATTTTGGATAAAGGCATGGCCCCGCAGCGCCTTGGCGCTCTTTCTCAAAGACTGTTTGATATTGAAATATACCGCACATTGGCCATGCTCGGTTTACCTTTGGCGCAGCGGCTTTCACCCAGAATGCGAAAAGCCGAGGATCGCTTGGCAGAGTTAACCCATAGAATGCGAAATCTGGAACCGGCAAATTCGGAAGAGCTGCTTGACGAAATGACAGGACTGGCGGCCGAGTTGGAAGCCGATGCCGCATCGAGCCTCTACCGTTTTGGCGCCAGTCGCGCCTATGACAATATCGTTGAGGACAGGTTGCATGAGCTGGAGCGTGAGCCGCTTTTGGGCTGCGATACGTTGAAATTCTTTCTGGAACGGCGCTTGGCGCCTGCCATGCGTACATGTCGTGCGATTGAAGAAAGACAGGCAAATTTATCACGAAAGCTGGCACGCGCGGCAACACTTCTGCGTACCCGCATTGATGTGGAAGTCGAGAAGCAAAACCGTGATTTGCTGCAATCCATGGCTAATCGCGCAAAGTTGCAACTGCGCTTGCAACAAACAGTTGAAGGGCTGTCTGTTGCAGCAGTTTCCTACTATGTTGTGGGGCTTTTTGCTTATCTTGCGAAAGGCTTAGGCATGTCGCTTCCCGGTATTTCGCATGCAACATTGGTCGCGCTGTTCGTGCCGGTCGCAGTACTTGGTATGTGGCTTGTCGTGCGCCGTATCCGTGCGAAACACGCTGATATTGAAATGTAGCTTGTGCGTCAGGCGCGCATAAACGCCCTAAGCTTCTTTTTTCAGTTTAGGCGTTTCTTGTGTGCTCAAACCGCTCTCCCAATAAGGTACGCCGCCAAATATTTGCGCAAGATAATCAATAAAAACACGCACCTTGGCAGGAAGGAACTGACGCGAAGGATAGATCGCATAAATGCCGACATTGGATGTGCTTTCAAATTCGGGTAAAATTTGCACAAGGCGACCATCTGCCAGTTCCCGCCCTACGTCCCATGTCGAGCGTAGCGCGATGCCAAGCCCTGCCAGAACAGCTTCGCGCACAACTTCAGAAGAGTTGGTGTGAATGTTGCCGGCGGGACGAACGCTTACATCCCCTTCAGGCCCTTCCATGCGCCAAGTATCGGATACTTGGTGCGTTAGGCAATTATGGTGCGCCAGATCGTCCAGTATTTTAGGTGTGCCGTTTTCAGCTAAATATTCGGGTGTCGCACAAAGCACTCTTCTTACCGGCGCGAGTTTTCGTGCAACCAGACTGGAGTCTTCAAGTTCCGCAATACGGATCGCGACGTCAAATCCTTCGCCGACAATATCGACAAGGTCATCGGATAAAAGCAAATTGATGTTCAAATCATCATTGTTTTTCATAAAGTCGCCGAGGTTTGGCGCAATGTGCATCCGGCCAAATGAAGTTGGCGCTGAAACTTTCAATGTGCCCCGCGCAATGGCAGAGCGACGCGATACGAATGCCTCGGCTTCTTCAACGCCCGCAAGAATAGCGACAACACGTTCATAAAATCCCTGTCCGGCTTCGGTAAGTGCGATCTGCCGCGTCGTACGCTGCAGCAGGCGTGTGCCAAGCCTGTCTTCCAGCCTACGCAGTCGTTTTGAAACCACCGCCGGTGACAGCCCGAGTTCGCGCCCCGCTGCCGACATGCTCCCAGCACCGACGACGCGGGCAAAAATTTCTAAGTCTCCGAAGTTACTCATTATACAGGCTAACCATTATGATTGGATTGTTAGTTTGCCGATTGATTGTTCGCTCGTATGTTTATCGATCTTATATTTTATTGTGTCTATGAAAATGGGGCAGGGACCTCAAAAGTCCATACCTGTTAACTTTATGATTGCGCTGCCGTTGAAACTGTTTCGCCGGACACGCGCTTGACTCTAATTGGTAATTATAATTTACCAGTTATAGAGGTGCCAACGTATCATTTGAATGGGAGGAACGGAAATGACGACGATCGAATTTCTGAAGCCCAATGCAAATATAACCGCTCGTCGCAGCGCTATCATCGAAGGGCTTTTCAATCTTTTGCCCGCTGATTGTGTGATCTCCGATGAGCGCGAACTGGTGCCTTTTGAAACGGATGCTTTTACCGCATATCGCCGTTTGCCCTTAGCTGTTGTCTTACCATATACGACCGAGCAGGTGGCGGATGTACTCAAATATTGTTCGACCAATAAAATTCCGGTTGTCCCGCGCGGTGCGGGAACGTCATTGGCGGGCGGCGCGATACCGCAGGAGGATGCGGTGGTCATAGGTGTGTCGCGCATGACGCGTATGCTGGATGTGGATTATGACAACCGCACTACTACTGTTGAAGCTGGCGTAACAAATCTTTCTATTTCAGATGCGGTGTCAGAAGACGGCTTCTTTTATGCGCCGGACCCGTCGTCACAACTTGCCTGCACAATAGGCGGCAATATCGGCATGAATTCAGGCGGTGCGCATTGCCTCAAATATGGCGTAACCACCAATAATCTGTTGGGCGTAAAACTTGTCATGTTCGATGGCACAATCGTTGATATCGGCGGTAAGGCGCTTGATGCGCCCGGATATGATTTGCTTGGCCTGCTGTGTGGCTCGGAAGGCCAGCTTGGCATTGTAACCGAGGCAACAGTGCGCCTTATTGTGAAACCTGAGGGCGCACGCCCTGTGCTTTTCGGTTTTGATGATGCAGAGATTGCAGGCGCGTGCGTCACCGATATTATTGGCAGCGGCATCATACCTGTGGCGATCGAATTTATGGACAAGCCTGCCATAGATATTTGCGAGTCATTTGCCGGCGCCGGTTATCCGATGGATGTTGAAGCATTGCTCATCATCGAAGTTGAAGGCTCTGACGAAGAGATGGATGCGATGCTGAAGAAGATCATCAGGATTGCACAAAAACACAATGTGAAAAACATCAAGGAAAGCCAGTCTGCAACAGAAGCGGCGCAAATCTGGAAAGGGCGCAAGTCGGCCTTCGGTGCAACTGGCCGTATCGCTGATTACATCTGTATGGATGGCACCGTTCCGCTTGGAAAACTCTCTTATGTGCTAAGAGAGACATATAAGATAATTGAACGTTACGGGTTGCGGGTTGCCAACGTATTTCATGCCGGGGACGGCAATATGCACCCGCTCATCCTGCATAACGCTAATGATCCGAAAGAGGCGCAGGCTGCTGAAGATGCCGGGATGGATATTTTGCGGCTCTGTGTTGATGCAGGCGGGTGCCTGACGGGAGAACATGGTGTTGGGATTGAGAAACGCGACCTCATGCTGCACCAGTTCGACGAAGTGGATCTAAATCAGCAGATGCGGGTAAGGGCCGCTTTTGACCCGGACTGGATTTTAAATCCGTCCAAGGTTTTTCCCCTTGATATCGAACAGCGCAAGGTCTCTTAAAATGGCTTTGAAGATATTAAAACCTGCTGACGAGTTTGAAGCTGCGCAGTTCATCACCGAGGCACGAAGCCAGGGTACGCGGCTCGAAATTAGAGGCAACGGTACAAAACGTGCCATTGGCAACAAGGTAACGGCTGAAAAAGTCATTTCTTCATCAGCAATTAGCGGTATTGTTCAGTATGATCCGGCTGAATTGGTTATGGTTGCCAAGGCAGGAACCTTGCTTTCTGAAATTGATAAAGCGCTGGCCAAACACAAACAGATGCATGTTTTTGAACCTGCTAATTATAGCAAGCTGCTTGGCACAAGCGGCAAGCAAACAATTGGCGGCATTGCCGCCAGTAACATGTCGGGACCACGCCGTTATGTTTCGGGTGCTGCGCGTGATAGTTTGCTGGGCGTGCGCTTTGTCAACGGTCATGGCGAAGTCATCAAAAATGGCGGCCAGGTGATGAAGAATGTTACGGGCCTTGATCTTGTGAAACTGATGGGCGGATCGTGGGGAACACTCGGATTTTTGACCGAAGTTTCATTTAAAGTTTTCCCGCGCGCTGAAACTCAGATCACGCTGGCCATCCACAATGTGTCAGATAGCGAAGCGGCAAAAATTATGGCATCGGCTATGGCAACTAGCGCGGATGTCACAGGTGCGGCCCATGCGCCTGCTGATATTGCGTCGCAGCTTATGAAAGCGCCTGTAAAAGGCGGTATTACTTTTTTACGGCTTGAAGGGTTGAAAGAAACGATCAGTGTGCGCCGCGACCGTATCATAAAATCACTGGAAAAAGGGCTGGACATCGAAGAATTGGACGCACGTGCCTCGTCGACATTATGGAAAGCAATACGCGATGTTCTGCCTTTTGCGGATCAGAGTGAAACACCTGTCTGGCGCATATCTGTTGCGCCGATGAACGGTCCTAAAATTGCGACCGCTATTTTAGGCAAGTTGGACGGACAGGTATTTTACGACTGGCAGGGCGGGCTGGTTTGGCTCAGATTATATGACGTATCTGATGCAAGTGCTCAAACAGTTAGAAGCACCATTGCTGAATATGGCGGCTATGCGACTTTGATCCGTGCCTCTGAAACAGTGCGCGCCTCAACCTCTGTATTTCAGCCTGAAACGGCGGCTATTGCCGCACTTTCCGGCCGCATCAAAGAGGCAGTGGACCCGGATAATCTTTTTAACATCGGCAAGATGAGAACATAGGCAGCAAGTCACTATGCTTGAGTGTATTGCAAAACTGCGGTTAACTTTGTTCGCATCAATCCATGTAAGAGGAAAACACTATGAGTGATAATCAAAGCCGCGAACCTGTAGCGACCGATGATTGGCTTGGACCCGGGCCAAAGAACGCGCAACTGATCTATATTCTTTACCTGGCATCTTTCCTTCTTGGCGGTATTCCGGCCATAATTGGATTGGTGATCGCCTATATGAACCGGGGCAAGGCCGGCGGGTTTACCGAAACACATTATACATGGCTCATCCGCACATTCTGGATCGGTCTTTTATACGGCATCATCGCAGCCATTTTGATGTTTGTTATCATCGGTATTTTTGCCGCCATAGCTGTTGCCATTTGGGCGATCATTCGCGTGGTCAAAGGCCTGATGGCACTTGGTAAGAATGAACCGATAGCCGACCCGCAAAGCTGGTTGATTTAATCTCACTGGACATTTGACATGCAAACCAATTTCACACCTGAGCAGCTAGAAGATCCAGGCGTTGCGCTTTCGGAGAAAATCTTGCGCTCATGTGTGCATTGCGGATTTTGTACGGCCACATGTCCAACTTACGTTACACTCGGCAACGAGCTCGACAGTCCGCGCGGGCGTATTTATCTGATCAAGGATATGCTTGAAAACAACCGCGCGGCTGACAAAAAAACGGTCACCCATATCGACCGCTGTCTATCGTGTCTTGCTTGCATGACAACATGCCCTTCGGGCGTGAATTATATGCACTTGGTCGATAATGCCCGCGTGCATATTGAGAAAACCTATAAGAGACCATTTTTCAATCGGTTGACACGCAATGTTCTGGCTGCAGTCTTGCCTTATCCGAAGCGTTTTAAGGCTTCGCTTTCGCTGGCACGGTTTGGGCGGCCTTTTGCACCGCTGTTAAAAGCTATACCGCCGCTGAAAAGTTTTGGTGCCATGCTGGAGCTGGCACCTGACCAAATTGCTGCTCCATCTGCTTTTACCCAGCCAGCAACGCATAGCGCTGAGACAGATAGACGTGGGCGCGTTGCAATACTTGGAGGATGCGCCCAACCGGTCCTAAAACCCGGTATCAATGAAGCAACGATCAAACTGCTTACCCGCATAGGCGTGGAAGTCGTGCTGCCGGAAGGTGAGGGCTGCTGCGGTGCGCTGGTCCACCATATGGGCCGTGAAGAGCAGGCGCTGGACGATGCCCGCCGCAATGTAGATGTTTGGACGCGGGAGCTTGAACAAGGCGGATTGGATGCCATCATCATTACGGCATCGGGATGCGGAACAACGATTAAAGATTACGGCCATATGCTGCGGCTTGACCCTGCTTATGCGGAGAAAGCCAAGCGCATATCGGCTCTAGCAAAGGATATTACCGAGTATTTGTCATCAATTGAGATGCCTGAACCAGCGATCAGGCCTAATCTAGTGGTTGCTTATCACTCTGCCTGCTCAATGCAGCATGGGCAGAAGATTACCGAGGCACCAAAAACATTATTGAAAGCGGCAGGATTTGAAGTGCGTAATCCTGCGGAAGGGCATTTGTGTTGCGGCTCGGCGGGAACCTATAACATTATGCAGCCTGAGATTTCTGCTCAATTGAAAGCTCGCAAGGTCAAAAATATCGAGGCCACGAAAGCTGATATAATTGCGACCGGAAATATTGGTTGCATCACGCAAATCTCAACCGGCACAAACATTCCACTGTGCCATACAATCGAACTGTTAAATTGGGCCTATGGCGGTGAGAAACCAGTGGATGCACCAGAGCCAAAACCTCTCGAGAATACTATAAATAAGCGAGCCAGCCTCGTAGAGTTGGCGGCGCAAGCCTCAATGTAATATTACACTGTCGATATTTCACTTCGCGATGAGAATTTCCGATGCTGGTATTTGTCTTTATATGTTTTGTGACATCTTCGCTCGTTGTTGGAGCTTTGTGGGGTGTAAGCGGAAAACTTCCAGAAAAAGTTGAGGGCTTTATTGTCGCTGTGGCAGGCGGCGCACTTATTATCTCACTTGTGTTGGAGCTCATTGAACCTGCGAGTAGTGAAGCGTCGTTGTTCTGGATCTTAGCGCTGATCCTGATTGGCGCGGGTGTATTCACGGCTATAGATTACCTTATAAAGCAACGAATGAAGTCTAAAGGTGGTTTTGGCCTGCTGGCTGCTGTCACTTTGGATGGCATTCCGGAAAATCTAGCTCTCGGCGTCGCATTGATTGGTGGTGGTCCGGCACAAATCGCCGCGCTTGCCGGGTCAATATTTTTATCCAACTTACCGGAAGCTGCTGGTAGTGCAATGGAAATGCAAAAGGATAATTACTCGAAGAAGCACACAATGGTCATATGGACAGGGACTGCAATTTTACTATCTTCGTCAGCGGTTGCTGGGTATCTATTTTTGCAAGATGTTGATGATTTTTACCTCGCCCTTATTAAAGCATTTGCCGCTGGTGCCGTAGCAGCGAGTCTATCGACCGAAGTATTTCCGCAGGCGTTCAAGAAGGATAGTCTTTGGACAGGCCTGGCGATTGCGTTAGGTATCAGTATAGCTTATGGCCTTCATAAACTTGGTGTCTAGCGCGCCAAAAATAAATCCGCCGCCTGATCTGCTATGAGACCAAGCGGCGGTGCCTTCGCCCCCGAAGAACGAATTCTGTTAAAGCTGTCTGCTATCGGACAATAACTTTTGCGCCAACACTCACGCGGTTATAGAGCGCGCTGACATCTTCATTGCGCATGCGGATACAACCCGAAGATACGGCGCCGCCTATTGTCCATGGCGCATTGGTTCCGTGAATGCGATAAAGGGTCGAGCCAAGGTAAAGTGCCCGCGCCCCAAGTGGATTGGACGGACCACCTTCCATAAAGGTTGGCAGAATTTTACCTTTTTTCTTTTCGCGTGCGATCATTTCAGCCGGAGGCCGCCATGACGGCCATTCACGTTTGCGGGTAATGCGCTCCGTGCCAGTCCATGAAAAGCCCTGTTTGCCGACGCCCACACCATAGCGCATGGCTTTGCCGCCGGGCTCCACAAGATATAAAAACCGGTCGCGGGTCGAAATAACAATCGTGCCGGGTTTTTCGTTGCCATTATAATTCACCTGCCGTGGCAGATAGATGGGATCAATGCCTTTAACCTGCGGTTTCGGCGGGTTAAGTGCAGCAACGCGCTGTCTGGCCATTGGTTGAACGCGCGGCTGATAGCGTTTCTTGGCCTGCTTTTTACGTGTGACAATCACACGTTGGGTCGGTTGTGGAGCGGTAGCGCGGACACGCCTGTTCGGCTGGAGCTGTAGCAACCATGGACTTGCCAAGTCAGGGCTAAGCGTCAGTGGAGGCGGTGTCGCGTAGCGGTCACCTGCCTGAGCGGGAAGTGTTGCCAGCGCAACGGCCACCGCTGATAAAAGTACAAATTTCTTCATCAAGCATACTCTCAACAATTTGCCCGATATCCGCTGACATAAGACGTCAGCAGACTTCTGACTGAAACATGACTCAAAGCGGAGACTCAATTATGAATCAAAATGCATAAAATGCGATTCCTGGCTGAAAGCTTTCAGCAAGGTTACTATCGCGTTTCAGCAAATGGTGAATCAAAACTGAATCGGACCCTTATATGAGCGATGGATTGATTGAACGTCCTGATGGCAGACAAAGCTGCTGGTGGCACGGTGATCTGGAAGAGTATCGACTCTATCACGATAATGAGTGGGGCCGGCCGGTGGTTGATGATACACGCCTTTTTGAAAAAATATGCCTGGAAGGCTTTCAGTCGGGTCTTTCGTGGCTGACGATTTTACGCAAACGCGAAGGCTTCCGCGCGGCATTTTCAGGTTTTGATATTGATAAGGTTGCCGCATTTACCGATGAAGACATTGAGCGCTGTGTCAATGATGCGGGCATTGTGCGCCATCGCGGTAAAATCAAATCGACAATAAATAATGCAAAGCGCGCGCAGGAACTGCGCAAGGAGTTTGGCTCATTGGCTGCATATTTTTGGGCGCATGAACCGCCTGAGAAAGAAAGGCCGCAGCGCATTGTCAAAAGTGAAATTCCGGGTTTTACCGAAACATCGACCAAAATTTCCAAGGATTTGAAAAAGCGCGGCTGGTCATTTGTCGGACCGACAACTGTTTATGCATTTATGCAGGCGATGGGACTGATCAATGACCATTTGGAGGGCTGTTGCTTCCGTCAGGAGATCGAGGATTTGCGTCATGAATTCAAACGACCTGTATGACGATCTAAAAGCGCAAATATTTGAGGTCGCAACTCAAAACGACAAAATCGGCGCGCTGGAAGAAAGCCTGAAATGGGGCCAGCGCAGCTTTACGTCAAAGCGAAAGAATGTTGGCAGTTCCGTTCGTCTGTCAAAGACCGATGATAAAACGGTGGCCATGTATTTCATATGCACCACCCGTTTGGTGGACCGTTTTAGCGAGCTTTATCCAAACGCTTTCAACTATCAGGACGGCCGGGCTCTGGTGTTTGAAGCAGGGCAGGAATATGACCGCGATGCACTCAAGCACTGCATTGGCATGGCGCTGACTTACAAGCTCAAAAGCTGATCATTGACGTTTGGATTTGCTTACAATCGCAAGGGCAACACCGCCCAAAATGAATATGGAGCCGAGAACAAACCGTGTTGTAAACGGTTCCCCGCTCCAGATAAGGCCGCCCAAACCGGCTATCACTGGCACTGTAAGCTGTACAATGCTGCCTTGCATGGCCGATAATTGCGGCAATACACGATACCATATCGCGTATCCGACACCTGACGTGATCGCACCCGAGGCTGCGCCGAGCATAATCCCATATATGCTCAGATTGATTTGCGAGAGGTAAATCGCGGAAATCACAACGGTCATCGGAACCGCCAAAAGGAAGTTTCCGGTAGTTGCACGCAGCGGATCGGTAGAACCGCGTCCGCGCAATGAATAGATACCCCAGGCAATGCCGGAGAGCGCCATTAAAAATGCGCTGAAAGGATCGGGCGCTTCAAGCCCTGGCGATACCAGCCAGACAAATGCGCTAAATGCGATGGCCAGCCCTGCCCATTCCGGCAAAATAGGCCTGTCCCCTCTAAAAACACTCCAGCCGATCATGGTGGTTTGAACCAGAGCGAACAATATCAATGCGCCCACGCCTGTATCCAGTCCGATATAGGCAAATGAAAGTGTTACGGCATAAGCAAAAAGCCAAAAAGCAGAATGCCAGTTCCCGCCACTTAAAAGATCACGCGCTGATGACCGCTGGCGCATCAGCAGAAGCAGGGATAGCATTATTGCGCCGCTGATAATCCGGATCGTTGTAAAACTGGCCGGGTCAATTGCCGGTTTAAGCAAAGCAGCACGCGCCAGCACTGAGTTTGCGGCAAAAGCGATCATAACAAGTGTGGTGAGTACAAAAAGAGGCAAGACGGCAAGTCCGGTTAAAACGCCGTGCTAGCACGAGTGTCATAAAAACGAAGTGACAATTTAGTGAATATGAAAAGCCAGAAAATTTGCCAGAAGGAAAATTTGCGCTAGATTAACAATAAAGGGACGCTTAACCCTGACAAGGAGCATGATAATGAATATCAGTAGATTCTTGACTGCGGCCGCAATTTCAATTGCCGCAAGCTTCGGCTTTTCAACAGCCGCAAGCGCTGCCCCGATTGCCATTGCGCCAATTGCATCGCCAGCAGATGGCTTGGTTCAAAAGGTCGGCTGGGAACACCGACGCGGATTTTACCGTCATAGAGGCCACGCATTTTACAATGGACATCGCGGCTATCGTCATCACCGGCGCGGCTATCGTCGCCACAATGGATATTATTTCCCACGCGACGCGTTTTCGGTGACAATTCACATTGGCCCGCGCCGTTATATTGAACCAAGGCGTGTTATCCGCCGTGCACCGGCCCGTCCGCGCATTGTAAATGTGGGCACACTGCATGTTAAATGGTGTTACTCGAAATATCGCTCATACCGCGCATCGGACAACACGTTCCAGCCATATCATGGCCCACGCAAGCGCTGCCGTTCGCCCTATGCGAGATAAATTCTAAGAGTGGAATTAGTTACTTTGCCGGTTCCACTCTTCCTCAAAGATTAAGTCTTTGAGTTCCAGACGCTGCCGCCATCCTTTGGCGGCAAGTTCCGGCTGTGTGTATAATTCATCCACATAGCCGATACACAGATAGGCAATAATCTCGATTTCATCGGGAATATTGAACAGCGCGCGCATGTCATCATCTTTAAAAATGCTGACCCATCCAACCCCGATGCCTTCAGCGCGCGCGGCAAGCCATAGATTTTGAACCGCGCAAACGGTGCTGTACAAATCCATTTGTTTGTTATGTGTACGCCCAAGCACAACTTTGCCGCCACGGCTGCGATCGCAGGTCACGATCAGATTGACGGGCGCTTTTCGAATGCCTTCAAGCTTTAAGGTTTGATAGGTAGCCTTGCGCTCACCTTCAAACATATTGGCGGCTTCATCATTGGCCTTGCTGAATGCTTTCCATGCCTGTTCGCGCTTATTGGCATCGCGTACGACAATGAAATTCCAGGGCTGCATAAACCCGACCGAAGGTGCCTGATGCGCAGCCTGCAAAAGCCGCATCAACACATCATCGGGCAGGGGCGTTGGCAGAAATTGATCGCGGACATCGCGCCGCTCATTGATCGCGCGGTAGACGGCCTCCCGTTCTTCGTCGGAAAAAGAACAGGCAGGTGCCAGCGCAGGGCGCATAGGTTTATTCAGCATCATTTGCTCCCAATAATGCAAAAATCAGAGCGCTTGCGCCGTCCGCGCGCAAGAACCGTTTTTGTCCGGCCGGTCTTCTGACTTAGGATCAACTGGTTTGCGCGCCTTCCCGGTTTCCCAGTGGCCTGTGCGCGACCATCTCCATCACAGCGTTGGGCACGTCTCCGAATTGCACGGACTTCCCGTTCACCGAACGCGGGCACCATTCCATCGCTCACACCACTTGGCAAGAGGCGGTGTGTCGCTTAAGAGAGCGGCAACACAAGTTCTCGTAAAATGAAGTGCTGAAATGGCTGACAAAAAGAAGAAAAAACCACAGAAACTCAAAGCGCGCAGCCCGCGCGGTTTTGTGGACCGCTCGGCGGCAGACATTCGCGCAACCGATGAGATGATCGGTAAAATCCGCGAGGTCTATGAGCGTTACGGTTTTGACCCTGTGGAAACACCGGCATTTGAATATACCGACTGTCTGGGCAAGTTCCTGCCGGATACGGACCGGCCCAATGCCGGCGTGTTTTCTGTGCAGGATGATGACGAACAATGGATGAGCCTGCGCTATGATTTGACAGCGCCGCTGGCGCGCCATGTTGCCGAAAATATCAACGAGATTACACTGCCCTACCGCACCTATCGCAATGGCTGGGTGTTCCGCAACGAGAAGCCGGGGCCGGGCCGTTTCCGCCAGTTCATGCAGTTCGATGCCGACACAGTCGGCGCGCCCGGCGTTCAGGCAGACGCTGAAATGTGCATGATGATGGCCGACACCATGGAAGCGCTTGGCATAAAACGCGGCGACTATGTCATCCGCGTCAACAACCGCAAAGTGCTGGACGCAATAATGGCCTCCGTCCAGGTTGCTGAAGATGATGGCGGCGAGCAGCGTTTGGCCGTTCTTCGAGCGTTAGATAAATTTGACAAATTTGGGCTCGAAGGCGTTGTTCAACTTTTGGGCACTAAGGGGAGAATGGACGAAAGTGGTGACCATACTAAGGGAGCAGGCTTAAACGATGCACAAATCATGCGTATTGTTAATGCGACAGGCTGGAATGAAGTTTCGTCAGGTTCCAACAGTGGAGTTTCGGACGGCTTAACACTTGCAAATCTTGAGAAAGCTTTATCGCTTGATGGAGCATCAATCGAGGGCGTAAAAGAACTCGAGGCGATCCGAGGTATAGTGAGAGCAGCGGGCTATGAACAAGACCGTATATGGTTTGACCCATCCGTTGTCCGTGGCCTCGAATATTACACCGGCCCCGTTTATGAAGCCGAACTCCTGTTCGATGTAACCAATGAAAAGGGCGAAAAGGTCCAGTTCGGTTCTGTCGGCGGCGGAGGGCGCTATGACGGTCTGGTCAAGCGTTTTACAGGTCAGGACGTACCTGCAACCGGATTTTCCATCGGTGTGTCGCGCCTGATGACAGCACTCAAAAACCTTGGCAAACTCGGTCAGGACGAAGTGCTTGCACCAGTACTCGTCACAGTGATGGACAAAGATACTGAAAGCCTCGGCGCGTATCAAAAAATGGTTCAAGACTTACGCGGCGCTGGCATCCGCGCAGAAATGTATCAGGGCAACCCGAAGGATTTCAGCAAGCAGATGCGCTATGCCGATAAACGCGGCTGCCCGATTGTTATCATTCAAGGCAATGAAGAGCGCGAGAACAGCAAGGTCCAACTCAAAGATATGATCGAAGGCAAGCGTCAGGCAGCAGCCATTGAATCCAACGAGGAATACCGCGCTGCCCGCCCGGGCCAGTTTGAAATCGATGCAGCAGACCTTGTTGACGAAGTGAAGAAACTTCTGGCGGTACAGGCGTCTGCTTAATGGCTGCTCTTCGTTCATTCTCCGCACGTGCTGATATTGAGGCGATACTTGCCGCCCGCGATGCCGAGCGCATTGATGTGCCGGTACTGCAACCGGCAGAGCCGTTTTTGGATACGGCGGGCGAAGAACTCCGCAGGCGCATATTTCTAACGCAAGGCCAGAACGGACGCGCCATGTGTTTGCGACCGGAATTTACGATCCCTGTCTGTTTGCAGCACATTGAAAGCAAAGAAGCTTCGGGCCGTTATGGCTATGTCGGTACGGCATTTCGCCAGCGCGATGTGGGCGCATCGGAATTTTTACAAGCCGGTATCGAAGATATTGGCAACGCCGACACCAATGCAGCTGACGCGCGTTCGCTCGCCGATGCACTGGCTTGCGTTAGTGATCTGGGTATTAAGCCAGAGCAATGTGACGTTTTGATCGGCGATCAGGCGGTGTTCGATCAGGTGCTGGCGGCGCTGGGCTTGCCGTCGGGTTGGCGTTTGCGCCTTGCCCATGCCTTTGGCCATGATGCAACGCTTGAAGCAACGCTCGAGCGCCTTGCCCAGCCGATCACAATGCCGCAACTGCCGGATCCAATATTGCAGGCGGTGAAAGAGGAAGACACAGCAAAGCTGGAAGAGCTGATCTCCACGGCAATGGATGAAGCAAGCCTTACAAATGCTGGCGGGCGGTCCGCGTCAGAAATTGCCAAGCGTTTGCAGGCCAAATTTGTGCAAAGTCAATTGGTGCCGGAAGAAGCAAAGCTGGATATTCTGCGCAAGTTTCTGTCAATTTCTGTGCCGCTTGATCAGTCTGTTGACGTGCTCCGCGCTTTTGAAAAAGACAATATGATTGATTTGGCGCCAGCGATTGCAGTTTTTGAAGAACGTAACAAGTCATGCATCGCAGCAGGGCTTGATCTTGGCTCTATCACCTACAACGCCTCGTTCGGCCGCAGGCTCGATTATTATACCGGCCTTGTTTACGAACTGCGTTCGCTTAGCGGTGACGTGCTGGTTGGCGGTGGCCGCTATGACCGGCTATTGCCGCTCTTGGGCGCGGCAAAAGCAACACCGGGCGTTGGATTTTCCATCTGGCTGGACAGGATTGTGGAGGCAAGCGCATGATTACTCTCGGCTTGCCATCCAAAGGCCGCCTCAAAGAAAACGCGATCGAATATTTAAGCGCCATTGGTCTAAACGTACTGCCGCCAGCAGATCCGCGCTCCTATCGTGCAAAAATTGAAGGGCGCGATGACATAGAGATCGCTTATCTGTCCGCCTCGGAAATTGCACGTGAAGTCGCAGCAGGAAATGTCGAAGCAGGTGTCACCGGTGAGGACCTCGTTCGCGAGAATATTCCCGATAGCTATAATGCCATGAAGCTATTGGCAAAGCTTGGCTTTGGCGGTGCGGATGTCATTGTGGCTGTGCCGGACAGCTGGTTTGATGTGCATAGCATGGCCGATCTTGGTGAAGTCGCTGCCGGTTTCAGAGCGCTGCATGGCCGACGTTTGCGCATCGCGACAAAATACTGGCAGCTCACGCAGCAGTTTTTTTCAAACCAGCATGGCATCCAGCTTTACCGTATCATTGAAAGCCTTGGCGCGACAGAAGGTGCACCGGCAGCCGGACAGGCCGATATTATCGTCGATATTACATCAACAGGATCAACGCTGCGGGCGAACGCATTGCGTGTGTTGGATGATGGCGTGATATTGGCTTCGGAAGCGTGTTTATTTGCCGGTAAAGCCAGCGCGGAAAATCCGATTATCATTGAGCTTGCTCAAAAGCTTTCAGAGCGCAGATAGCAATTCACGCATTTAGATTCTGTTTGACCGAGGATTGCTGATCGCTTAATTTACGGCGAGGCGATGGCGTCGCCTGACAATCACTAAAAATTATCCTGTACGCCCGGATGCTTTGTTTTAAACAGTGCACCGGTTGTCTCAATATCCGGTGCCAAACACTAAGGATTTGAGCATGAGCGATACAACGAAACGTCCTGAATTTTTCAGCCGGCAAGATGGCGGAAAAGCGGCGCTTCCCTTTACCAAGGCTGAGTATGAGCGCCGGTTAAAAGGCTTGCGCGCAATCATGGCGGAGCAGGATTTGCCCGCTGTACTTTTAACCTCGATGCACAATATCGCCTATTATTCCGGCTTTCTTTATTGTTCCTTCGGCCGCGCTTATGGCTGCGTTGTGACAGCTGATAGCTGCACCACCGTTTCGGCAAATATTGATGCCAGCCAGCCATGGCGCAGGTCCATTGAGGACAATGTAATCTATACCGACTGGAGGCGTGACAATTACTGGCGTGCGATTAAAGAACTGATCGGTAATGCTGGCAGGATTGGCATAGAGGGCGATCATATGACACTCGCAAGCCATGAAAAGCTACGTGAAATGCTGGGTGTATCACAGACGGTCGACATAGCAGGCGCGACGATGCGTCAACGTATGGTGAAGTCTGCTGAAGAAATCGCCCTGATCAAAGAAGGCGCGCATATTGCCGATGTCGGTGGCTTTGCCATTCATGAAGCAATCTCGGCAGGTGCCCGTGAAATCGATATTGCCATGGCTGGGCGCAACGCGATGGAACTGGAAATTGCAAAGCGTTTTCCAGATGCGGAATATCGCGACACATGGGTGTGGTTCCAGTCAGGCATCAACACCGATGGCGCGCATAATCCGGTAACATCGCGAAAATTGCAAAAAGGCGATATATTGTCTCTCAATACGTTTCCGATGATTTCAGGCTACTATACGGCGCTTGAGCGCACATTATGGGTGGGAGAGCCGGATGCCGCCTCGCGCAAAATCTGGGAGGCAAATATTGCTGCTCATGAGCTTGGCATTTCGCTGATTAAACCCGGTGCAACTTGCTCTGGAATATGCGCTGAAATTAACGCCCATTTAGAAGCTGAGAATTTGCTGCAATATCGTTCATTCGGCTATGGTCATTCGTTTGGTGTTCTTTCGCACTATTACGGGCGTGAAGCCGGACTGGAACTTCGCGAAGATATCGATACCGTTTTAGAGCCGGGAATGGTGGTCTCTATGGAGCCAATGCTTTGGATACCGGAAGGTGAGGAGGGTGCTGGCGGTTACCGCGAGCACGATATTCTGGTGATCGGCGAGGATGGAACTGTCGAAAACATCACCAAGTTCCCTTATGGACCTGTTCATAATATCATCCACTAAAGAAAAGCCCCCGCATCAGCGGGGGCGTTAAACTTCTCTAGGCGGTAGGCAGTTTTAGTGACCACCACTAAATGAGCCGGTGCGAACGCCATAATCCACGGCAACACCATATTCCGGATCATCGTCAGCATCGACAACCAATTGACCGGCACGTTTGAGCAAATGATGGCAATCGCGGGAAAGGTGACGCAATTGCAGCGTTTTGCCTTCGGCCTCATAGCGTGTTGCCAAATCTTCAAGCGCCTGAAGCGCAGACTGGTCAACGACACGCGAATTCATGAAGTCCACAACGACAACAGCAGGATCATTCTGCGGGTCAAAAATTTCAGAAAAACCGTCGGTCGAGCCAAAGAATAGCGGGCCCTCAATGCCATAAACCTTTGCGCCTTCTGGCGAGATATGTGACTTTGCCCAAATGCGTGTCGCGTTTTGCCATGAATAGGCAAGCGCGGAAACGATCACGCCGACAACCACCGCGATCGCA
The DNA here is from genome assembly GCF_001293565.1 of Ahrensia marina. Taxonomy (GTDB): domain Bacteria; phylum Pseudomonadota; class Alphaproteobacteria; order Rhizobiales; family Rhizobiaceae; genus Ahrensia; species Ahrensia marina. The sequence continues at coordinate 108,557 of NZ_JXMU01000002.1, forward strand.
AGGTCTGTCATGACGGTGACAACAGTCACAAGTACAATGACGAATGCATCCATTGCTGGAATTTTGCCCATGATGCGCAGTGAGTTCCAGGCAAATGTGCCGATCACAACCATGAACATAACGCCCACAAGTGCCGCCAGTGGAATTTGCTCAATAAGCGATGATCCAACAAGGATAAAAGCTAAGAGAAACAAGGCAGCAGACGCGCCTGAAAGCCGTGTGCGCCCGCCGGACTTAACATTGATCATGGATTGACCGATCATCGCACAGCCGCCCATACCGCCGAAAAAACCGGTTACTGTGTTTGCAACACCCTGTGCGACACATTCTTTTGACGCACCGCCCCGCTGGCCGGTAATTTCGCCAACAAGGTTCAGTGTTAGAAGACTTTCAATCAGGCCAATCGCTGCAAGAATAACTGCGTAAGGCAGAATGATATAAAGTGTCTCAAGGGTAAGCGGCGCCAGTAAAGTGCCATAAAGTCCGGTCTCGCCAGTTCCCCCAAGATCAAAGGGAATATGAAACGGTGGCAGGCTGCCTTCGATGGATGCCAGATCTCCGACCCGCGGCACATCGATGCCAAACAAAATTACGATTGTTGCAACGATACCGATACCTGCAAGCGGTGCCGGAAACGCGTTGGTAATGCGCGGCATGATCCAGATGATAGCCATTGTGAGGCCAATAAGAGCAAGCATCAGGAAGAGAGGAAGGCCAGACAACCATTGACCGCTGAAAATACCTTCACTGGCCTCTGCTGTTCCCGGAACCTTGAATTGCGAAAGTTGAGCAAGAAAGATGACAATCGCCAATCCGTTTACAAAGCCAAGCATCACAGGGTGGGGCACAAGCCGGATAAATTTACCGAGGTGAAAGACGCCTGCCAGAATTTGCAATATGCCCATCAAAATGACAGTTGCAAAAAGGTACTCAACACCGTGCTGTGCAACCAAAGCCACCATAACAACGGCAAGTGCTCCGGTCGCACCGGATATCATGCCCGGCCTGCCACCCATGAGAGCGGTGATAAGGCCGACGATGAAGGCGGCGTAGAGGCCGACAAGAGGATGGACGCCGGCAACAAACGCAAAGGCAACCGCCTCCGGTACCAGTGCCAGTGCAACCGTCAGGCCGGAAAGTAGTTCTGTTTTAATGACAGATGGTGTGAATTCAACAAGTCTGGTCCGCGCCGCTTCATTGGATTTAAAGCGCGATGCGAAGGCAGCCAAAGTGGGCTTTAGCATGAGTTTTCCGTATATAGATGGATGTTTTTTGCTCTCTCATATAGCAATTAAGTTTCAATGCAATGACATGACCTGCCATCAACATCGATACCACCTTACCAATTTGTAATTTCAATGCCGTTGTAAGCAACGCTCTTCCTTCCCATTTCTAAATCAGGAAAGGGATTATTATGGATACACTTAAATCATTCTTGAGATTTGGATTTGCAATTGCGCTGGCTGTTATTGCTGTACCAATATTGGTGTGGATCGGCTTGGCCGCAATCGGTGCGGCGGTTCTGGCTGCTCTCACAGGCTCAATTTTCGGCGCTTGGGCAATTCACAAAGCGCAAAAAGAGCGCTCTGGGGTCATTATTGATCACGAGTAACTTTGCTTATCGCTTTTCCGGAAGCGATACGATCTCTATCCAATATTTATTCAGGATTTGTACGACATGCACAAGCCGGTCAAATGTGACTGGCTTGGTAATGAATGAATTAATACCCAGATTATAAGTTTGGAGTATATCTTCTTCAGATTTCGATGTTGTCAGGACAATAATCGGAATTGCCGTTAGATTGGGGTCTTTGCGAATTTCCTCTAGTGCTGCGCGACCATTCATTCGCGGCATGTTTAGATCAAGCAATATCAGGCTCGGTAAAAGTTCGCCTTCCATGCCTTCATATTTGCCTTGCCGTTTCAGGTAGTCGAGCAAATCCAGCCCGTCGACAACAAAATCAATCGGATTGTCCAAGCGAGCTTCTTCGAAAGCATCCGCGATGAGCATACGATCGTCCGCATCATCATCGGCTATTAGAATTTTGACTTTACTGCTTTCGCTCATCTTTTACTTTCACTTGCGTGTTTCACAGGAATACGCACCTCAAATGTAGAACCAATACCTTCTTGGCCATCCGCTTCAATCGTCCCGAAATGCTGTTCGACAATTTTGTTGCAAGTCGAAAGTCCTATGCCGGTGCCGTCATATTCCATACGTCCGTGCAAACGCTTGAAAATTGTAAAAATTTGATCTTTGAAGCGATTGTCAAACCCGATGCCGTTGTCCGTAATTTTAATGTGATGAATATCTTTAGATGTTCCTAATTTATCTTCGATTGTAACAGTTTCACCCGTTATTTGTATGATTGGCTGTACATTGCTTTTTCTAAATTTCAGGGCATTACTGATCAGGTTTTGAAATAATTGCCGTAACTGGCTTGCATCGCCATCAATCGTTGCCAGCCCGTTGATATCAATCGTGGCGCGGGTATCTTCCAATTGTATATGTAAATCATTTAAAACCCCCTCAATGACCGTGTTCAAATCGATGGGAATAAGCAGTCGTTTTTTCTCGGTCACGCGCGAGTAGGTGAGCAGATCATTAATGAGCTGGCGCATCCGCGATGCTGCATGTTGCATACGATCCAGATAAAGAGCGCCATCCTTCTGCAACGTGCTGCCGTATTTTTGGGCCAGGCGGTCGCCGAATGTTTCAATTTTTCGCAAAGGCTCCTGCAAATCATGCGAAGCAACATAAGCAAAGTCCTGTAGTTCCGCATTCGAGCGTTCGAGACTTTTTGTGTATTTTGCCAATTGTGATGTATCGTGCTCACGCTGTGTTACATCCGACATGGTCACAATAGTATAATCGTTGGAGACTGGCCGATTGTGCACTTCGATGATACGGCCATCTGCAAGGAAATGATGGTTGATGCTTTCCTTGCCGGTAAAGCCTTTATCCTTGTACATTTTGAGAGTTTCGATAGCTTTTTCTTTTGAGTAATGGCCGCGCTTGATTGAACTGCGCAGAATGTCGAGGCGCGGCATGCCCTTTTTTATCAATGCCGGATCAACACCGGTCATTTTCAGATATTGGTCGTTCCAGACAAGTATTTCCTGTTTTTCATCAAACATGGCCAGACCTTGAGACATATTGGCAAGCGCGTAGTGAAGCTGCACTTCCTGCGTTGCTGCCTGTTGGCTAAGGTCTTTTGTAAGTAATTCATGATGTTTAAGCTGACTGATGTCTGAAACATTGAAAATGGTGCAGCCATTTTCGAGACGATGCGCACTGAAACGAACCCATTTGCCATCTTTGTTCTGGTGCGCTGTGGCCCCTGTCGGCGCTAGTCGTTCTCTTTCAGCATAGGCGTGAAACTGTTCACGGGTCATACCATTCAAATTAACTTGTCCGCTATCAAAAACAGCAGCAATTATGTCGGTGTGACGTGCGCCAATACGAATGGCATGGGCAATATCAGGGTTCAAACTCACATAGTTATTATTGTAGGCTAAGAGTTGCCCTTCTGCACTGAAAAGACCAAAGCCATCAGCGGTACGATTTAGAGCCGACGTTAGCTCTTCTATTGTCAAACTCGGAGCATGTTTGAGATTTTGATCCTGATTGAAATTATTTGATGTCGTGTCTGTAAAGAGATGCTCAATGGTCTCCACGACCATTCTATTTGGTTTTAAATGCCTTGAAATACGTAATTTGCGTTCATGCTTATCAAGGAGTTCAATCCTGAAAGCTTCACCTCTCTCGAAAGTATCCGTGACCATTTTGTAGATTGTTTGCGCATCAAACTTGCCGAACTTTTTGGACTTTACCGTATAGCCGATTACCTCGAGCATCGTCATTCCGATATAGACATCATCTTTACTGATGCTGTGAAATGAATAGAAATTTTCATTTGCAGTCAGTAACTGACCGTTTGACCCATATATGGCAAAACCAACATTAAGGCCGTCGATGAGGTTATGATATTCCTGCGCCTGATCGAACTGCGCCGTTGCTGCGGTGTCTTGCATTTGGCTGCCTTGAAAGTTTCATTTATGGAAAAGCTTTCACGAAATGCTTAAAATTTAATGGCTTCGGTAAACTGCGCTCTTTCAGCTTATATTACCAATTGGCCAAATGGGGCTGTTCAGAGATCAAATGGAAGTACGGCGCGCATAACTTCACATTTACCTCCGGTTAAGCATAATGGGCAGATAGTGTTACATAACGGAACGAATTTCATTCTATGCGGTTAATATTCGAAAGCGAAACCACAAACGAGAAAGGGTGGTAAAATAATTATGTCCAATAAATCACACTTTTTGATTGTGGAAGACGATGTATTTTTGGCGATGGATTTGGAAGAATCGCTGATCGAAGAAGGTTACGAGGTAATCGGTGTTGCGCGATCCGTGGAAGAAGCAGAAAAGATTCTGGAAAACCGCACACCGGACTATGCGTTGCTTGATTACAATCTTGGCGATAGGACAAGTGCTCCAATTGCCCGCAAGCTCGCGGATTTAGGCGTCAAATTTGCCTATGTGACAGGACAAATTTCACGTTTCTTGGAAGATGACAAAGTGCCGGCCGCGCCAATATTTTCCAAGCCGATAGATCTGCCTCACGTGCTTAAAAATTTCGCGTAATTAAGTTCCTAACACCAACTAGTATATTGTTTTCCGCTCATACAAAAAGCCCGCTGAAATTACTCGGCGGGCTTTCGTGTTTCCAGAGTGGAAGCGTTATGTGTAAGTTGCCAGCGGCATTTACATCATACCGCCCATACCACCCATGCCGCCCATGCCGCCCATATCAGGCATGCCGCCGCCGGCTGAAGCGCCTTCCTTTGATGGCGCATCTGCAACCATCGCTTCAGTTGTGATCAAGAGGCCAGCAACAGATGCTGCGTCTTGAAGGGCTGTACGGACAACTTTAACCGGGTCAACGATGCCCATTTTGATCATGTCGCCATATTCGGCTGTCTGAGCGTTAAAGCCGTAGCTTGTTTCGTTTTTCTCAAGAATTTTGCCAACGATAATCGAAGCTTCTTCACCGGCATTGGTTGCGATTTGGCGGGCAGGAGCCTGCAAAGCGCGACGAACAATGTTGATACCAGCTTCCTGGTCTGCATTCGCACCTTTTGACTTGATGCTAATTGATGACAGCAGAAGTGCTGTACCACCACCAGGAACAATACCTTCTTCAACCGCAGCACGTGTCGCGTTCAATGCGTCGTCAACACGGTCTTTTTTCTCTTTAACTTCAACTTCTGTTGAACCGCCAACGCGGATAACAGCAACACCGCCAGCCAACTTGGCAAGACGCTCTTGGAGTTTTTCACGGTCGTAGTCAGAAGAAGTCTCTTCGATCTGGCCTTTGATCTGAGCGACACGGCCTTCGATGTCTTCTTTTTTGCCGGCGCCGTCGACGATGATTGTGTTCTCTTTAGAGATGTTCACTTTCTTCGCAGTGCCGAGCATGTCGAGTGTTACTGTTTCAAGCTTGATGCCAAGTTCTTCAGAAATCACCTGGCCGCCAGTCAGGATAGCGATGTCTTCAAGCATTGCTTTACGGCGATCGCCGAAGCCTGGTGCTTTAACCGCTGCAATTTTAAGACCGCCGCGTAGCTTGTTAACGACAAGCGTTGCAAGAGCTTCGCCTTCAACGTCTTCAGCAACGATAAGAAGCGGGCGTGAAGATTGAACAACAGCTTCAAGGATTGGAAGCATTGCCTGAAGGTTAGTAAGCTTTTTCTCGTGGATCAGGATGTATGGATCGTCAAGATCGGCAACCATTTTCTCCGGGTTAGTCACGAAGTAAGGTGACAGGTAACCACGGTCGAACTGCATGCCTTCAACAACTTCAAGCTCTGTTTCAGCAGTTTTAGCTTCTTCAACAGTGATAACACCTTCGTTGCCGACTTTCTGCATAGCTTCGGCAATCATGTCGCCAATTTCTTTTTCGCCATTGGCAGAAATTGTACCAACCTGAGCAACTTCGTCAGAAGTTTTAATCTTTGTTGCTTTTGCAATAAGGTCTGCAACAACTTCGCTGACAGCCATGTCGATACCGCGCTTCAGGTCCATCGGGTTCATGCCAGCAGCAACAGCTTTGTGGCCTTCCTGAACGATAGATTGGCCAAGAACAGTCGCTGTTGTTGTACCATCACCAGCAATGTCGTTGGTTTTTGAAGCAACTTCACGGAGCATCTGCGCGCCCATGTTTTCGAACTTGTCTTCAAGTTCGATTTCTTTTGCAACAGAAACACCGTCTTTAGTAATGCGTGGTGCGCCGAAAGACTTATCGAGCACGACGTTACGGCCTTTAGGGCCAAGCGTAACTTTAACAGCATCAGCAAGAATGTTTACGCCAGCCAGCATACGTTCACGCGCTGTGCGGCCGAATTTTACTTCTTTAGCAGCCATTTCAAATTCTCCTCGGGACGAGCCCGTCAATAAAAAGTTTTAAAGTGAAAAGCGAAAGCGCTTGGGGTTAGCCAATAACGCCCATGATGTCGCTTTCTTTCATAATAAGAAGGTCTTCACCGCCGACTTTAACTTCTGTGCCGGACCATTTGCCGAACAGAACGCGGTCGCCAACTTTAACATCCAGTTCAATAACTTTGCCGCTTTCATCGCGTGCGCCGTTGCCAACTGCAACAATCTCGCCTTCAGATGGTTTTTCTTTAGCAGTATCAGGAATGATGATGCCACCTGCTGTCTTCTCTTCTGAGTCGACGCGACGAACGACTACCCGGTCGTGCAGCGGACGAAAATTCACCTCAGCCATGATTTTACCCTTAAAATTAGTTGATCAATTAACACAATTTTGCGTTAGCACTCGCCTTTAGTGAGTGCTAGCCGGAGATAGTGATTAGTGAATTCAGAGTCAATATGCCGCTATATGAAATGCGTCAAAATTAGCGGGCGATAAGAAAAAAATGCGGCTGAATTTCCTCAACCGCACCCTTATTATACACTGGTATTGTGCTCAATCGCTGTAATTGGTCAGGCGCAAGCGCCCGATATCGCCGCCGATTTTTTCAAACGCTTTTTCTAAATCAATATCGGTTTTTGCCCAAATCGCATTTTGAGGCGATGAGGCGCAATGACTCATCAGTTTGCCCGCACGTGTGCTGTATTTAGTGGCGCCAAAATAAATGAAGTAAATTCTAACACCCATAGATTTTATATTGGTGCACATTCCCTTCGCAACATCATCCAGCATGCCGTTTGCTGCATCTGAGCTCGGGGGGCCGTAAAGTCCCCAGCCTTTATCATAAGGATCGTCGATGGCGTAACCATGCGGTGAGTGACCATATGCGTATTCATTTGGAAAATTGATTGTGTTGTCGCCGTCGGTCATAAGAACGAGAATTTTCTGTGTATCCTTGAAATCTCCGGCACCTCTCATTGGCTCCCAAGGCGTCAGAGTGTTCATTGCCCATGAAAGTCCTATTGACAGATCAGTAGCACCATTTGGTGTCATGTCCTTAATTGCTTTGGCAAGTTCACCATCGCTCTTGTTGTTGTTGATGCCGTCGACGTCATCGCTCAAACCTAGCATCGGAGGAACGATACAATCCATATCTGGCCCTACACGTTCCCGACCATAGCTACCCCACAGCGTCGTATTACGTGTATAGGTTTTACTCCCAACATACTTTGGTGTGTTGAAAGTACGAGCCCGATAAATGTCGTCGTTCGTGAATTTGTAATGCTTCTGTCGTGTAGACAGATGATCGCCATCGCTTGAGTCAGAGCTTTCAAGCGTCGTATAGCCAAAGCCGTATCTGTGGGGTTCAAAGTCACTTTCTGCGTTCACATCATCGATGTAATTAATACGCCAGTATCTATATCCGTCCCAGCCGTCAAAATCATATTCATCGGGCGCAAAGTGCGGCAAATACAGCGAGTTGCCGATTTGCGGGTTTGGCGCATCAAAGGTTTCTCTAAATTCACCTGCGCGGTGATCAAAGCAGCCCTTCCAAGATGCGTTGTGAAACCGGTTAAACACGTCTTTGCGTGTGACGATTCCGATACCTGGCTGGTTTTTTAGTGTTACAAGGTCAACACCCTGACCATTTGGCGTTAGCGGCAAAACGTCTTTTAATTTGTTCGGGTCATAATATACCCACTCATCGCTTTTTGCTTCCGGCCAGTCAGACTGTCGGCGTGGCATTTCGTAGTACATGTCGCCTTTGCTGCTTCCGGACGCTTTGTAAGGCGCCAGATAGCGGAAATGATCGACAGATTTGCCTTCCCAATCAATCCACCATGCATCTTGCGAATTGCCGGATCCTAGATATTTATTAGGAACCCGCACGTGATGGTTCCAGGGAACCAGCGAGAATTTGATTTCCGCACTTTGCAAATCGGCGATGGAGTCAGTGGCGGTTTTAATTAATGTCCGGGCACCCGACTTGGCAGAATCCATACGGGATTTAAACGGTAGGCCGATACCTGCGGCATTAATATTCATAGAGCCGGAATTATCGATAGCAATAGCCACCTCAATGCTTTGTCGGCCGAAGCGGGATTCAGTTTGCACTTTGGCTGCTAGGTTCTCGTGGCCGAACAAATGCATGAAATAAGTTTTGACTTGCGTTTTCGCGACAATTTGCACTTTACCTGAAGTAACATCGACAGCAAATTTATCGTAAGTCACTGGTTCGTCTACAAGTTCTTCAAGGATCTTCTTGCCTTCTTCCTCAAAATCTCCCGGACTTCCATTCGGATTTAGTGCCACGCGCTTGGCAAGGTGCAAGGCAACAGTTTCTGTTGCGGTTTCAAGATCTGTCTTTATGCGGTCGTGGTTGGTATAATCGACAGCAAGCGCCATCATGCCAAACATAGGTACAATCGCCAAAGCAGCGAGCACATAAGCCGAGCCGCTTTTGTCATCGCGGAACCTGCGCAGAATGTTGGTTTTAGCCATACTTGTATCCACCAAAATGAATTGTGATGGGCACAACTTAATCTAAAGCCGTTAATAGGCCGTTTTTACGATTGGTAAATTGTGGATTACTGCACTTACTAATTAGAAATCTTTTTGAAGTAGCTTTTCAAAAAAGGTGGATGACAAGTTAGTAATGATGAAAATATTACGGAAATTTGCAGGAAAGAAAGACGGCGTAGCAGCAATTGAGTTTGCTATTTTAGCGCCTGCTTTTTTCGCGCTTATGGCTGCGATTTTCGAAATTTCATTCTTTATTTACGTCAATTCTTCAGCCCAGCGGGCATTGGAAGATGTGATTTACGATATGCGTACCGGCCACATCTATGAGAGGTTTGCAGCTGCCGGAAATCCTCCACCCGAGCAATATATCAAAAAAGAAATTTGCAAAAAAGCCAGCATCCCCAACTGCTTGGATACAATCAAGCTGGAGATGGAAAAGTATGACGAAGACTACAAAAGCTATGCCAACTCAGAGGATTCCGGAGAATTCGATGGTGGGGCTTCAGGTATTTTAATGCGCCTTGAAGCTCAAATCCAAGTTCCAAGTGTTGCTTTTGGAGAAGCGATTTTTGGTGAAGACAATATGAAAGTGACCGCTGGCCTGACTTTCATGACGGAGCCTTATTAAAATGCAAAAGTATAGGGGAATTTTCCAGAATATTCGTAACGCACTTAAACGCAAAATTATCCGTTTCGGGCGGCACGACAAGGGTTCTATCGCTGTTGAAATGGCATTTATTTTGCCGATTTTCGCCTCAATGGCATTTTTAACATATGATGCTGGCACAGTTTATACGCAGTACAAACGCGGCACGCGTAATTATTACGCGATGGGCGATATACTTGCTTCTCAAACCAAGAATGTCACCTGTTCGCAGCTCGATAAGATAGCCGAGCTTGTGTACACCTCCTATGAGACGGGCAACTGGGCCCGTCGTTTACGTTCAGGTGGTAACGACTTTACACGCAACGGTGCTTTGGACTTCAGATTTGCAATTCGGGTCTTGAGAATTATTGAGGATCCGTTGGATGGCAATAAGATAAAAGGCCGTATCGAATGGTCATACTGGCGCCACGGCCGCGATATGGACCGGAATAACGAGCCTAAGCCGGGCGAATATGTCGAAGTTCCGGATGGTCTTAAAATACCGGGGCTTGAAGTCGTGTTTGTCGATGGCTCATTATACATCGCGCCGGCACTCAACTATCTCGGTGTGTTTGATTTCAACCCTAGCGCAAACAGGACGCATAAGATCATAAAGGTTGACCGTTATTTTCCGCTGCGGTTCATTTCAAATCTTGATCTTGAATTCACACTAACCGATCCATTGACCGAAAAATGTTGGGTGCGGGGCATACCGTATCTTAAGCTGCCGTAACGGCACCGCCTTCATCTGTCGTTGTACAGATAAATATTATCTGTACGACATGTCATAATATCTTTATGGCCAAGAAGGATGACAATCTCAAAGTCTTCGTCTATTGCGAAGAATGCTACGCATGAAATGCTTATGAGATTTTGAGGTCTTCAATTGCCAACACTACGAATTAAACGGCTTGATGAGCTTCTGCCGAACTATGATGTCATCTTATGCGATGTATGGGGCGTGCTTCATAATGGTGTCGATGCATGGACCCAAGCTTATAAAGCGTTGATGCGCGCGCGCGATTCCGGTGTCAAAGTTGTTCTTATAACCAACGCCCCGCGACCCTCACCAAAAGTCATTGAGCAATTGGGTCTGCTTGGCGTCCCGTCAGAGGCATATGATGCGGTTGTCACATCCGGTGATGTGACGCGCACGCTCATCGCCGACAGCTCAAGCAAGGTTTTTCACCTGGGTCCGCAAAGAGATATGGCGATTTATGAAGGTCTTGAGGTTGATCTGGTTGATCAACAAGATGCTGACGTTGTTGTTTGCACCGGTCTTTTTGATGATGATAGCGAAACGCCGGATGATTATACTGATCGCCTGCAGCAGATGAAGGATCGTGATCTGCCTTTTATTTGCGCCAACCCCGATATCGTTGTGGAGAAAGGCGAGCGTCTTATCTTTTGCGCGGGCGCATTGGCGCGCGCTTATGCTGAACTTGGCGGTGAAACCTATATCGCCGGTAAGCCTTATAAGCCGATTTATGAGGAAGCTATTCGCATCGCTGAAAAGCTTTTGAACGCACAGGTGGATCGCAGCCGTGTTCTTGCCATTGGAGACGGCATGCCAACTGATGTCAAAGGTGCGATGGATAACAATCTGGACCTGCTATTTATCTCCGATGGTATTCACAGCCGCGAATATGGTCGGCCGGGCGCACCGGATGAAAATAAACTTAATGCGTACCTTGATGAGCACAACGCAGTTCCGGTTGCTACAATGACAAAGTTGGCATGATTTGAGATGGCGGGCTTTGTACGCATTCAAGACCTGACGGATCTTCCAAAAGGTTTTCACGGTGGTGTTATTGCGATCGGTAATTTCGACGGGTTGCACCGCGGTCATCAGGCTGTCTTGAAAACAGCGCTTGATTTAGCTGCTCAAATGAATGTGCCGGCGCTGGTGTTGACATTTGAACCGCATCCGCGCTCGTTTTTTCAATCGAAGATCAAACTGCCACGCATCACGCCGCCGCGTATGAAAGCCCGGATTGTAGAGTCGATCGGATTTGCTGCCATCATAGAACTGCCGTTTACAAAAGAGTTTTCGGAACAGAGCGCAGACACCTTTATCAATGATATTTTGGTTGCTCGTTTGGGTGCAAAAGCAGTGGTAACGGGGTTCGACTTTCATTTTGGCAAAGACCGTCAGGGCGGGCCTGCCTATTTGATGCAGGCCGGTGAGCAAAACGGCTTTCAGGTGAAGCTTGTTGATGCTCAACGCGATCACACTTCAGAGGTAATTTCGTCCAGCAGAATTCGCCAAGAGCTTGCCGAGGGCGATGTCGATGCAGCCAATGCGCTTCTGGGTTATCGCTATCGGGTTACATCGCCGATTATCGCCGGTGAGCAGTTAGGCCGCACGCTCGGCTATCCTACGGCCAATATGTCACTTCCGGCCGAAACGCCCCTTGCACACGGTATTTATGCTGTGCGTTTTCATCGTGAGGACGGCACGATACTCGATGGCGTAGCAAGCTTTGGCCGCAGGCCAACCGTAACGGATAAAGGGGCGCCGCTTCTTGAAACTTACGTGCTGGATTTCAAAGGTGATCTTTATGATGAAGTCTGTACCGTAAGCATTGTTAAATTCCTGCGCGGCGAAGAAAAATTTCATGGTCTTGATCCGTTGATCGAGCAGATGAAAATTGATGAAAAAAATGCCCGCAATGTCTTGGCAGATATTGAGCCGATTTCTCCTTTGGACGCGCAACTGACTTTCGGCAAAGATGGTGCCTGATGCGCCGCAAGATACTCATCACAGGCGGTTCTTCGGGGATAGGTCTCGCACTCGCCAACAGATTGAGTATTCATCACGATGTTATGGTGACCGGCAGTCGCCCGCAGACGGATATTACAGAGCCGTTTTCTTCTGACCTCATTTATGTGCAGGCATCACAAAGCGAACCTGAAACCGCAGTAAAAACCATTGCAGAAGCATTGCTCAAAGCCGGTTGGGTAAAGCTCGATAACGTTGTTTTAAATGCAGGCACAGGTTTCGCCGTCAAAGATGCAATTGACGATATTGGTCGGCTTCGGGAGACGATGGATATCAATTTGACGGCTACGATATTGCTGTCACGGACACTTTATCCATGGCTGGCCAAGGCTGGCGGTACGCTATCAATCGTGGGCTCTGTCGCGCATAAGGGCCAGGCTCTGTTCCCCGCCTATGCGGCTTCCAAAGGTGCGCTCAATGCTTTTGCACGTGCGTTGAGATCGGAATGGCAAAGCAGGGTTGCAGTGCAAATCTTGCATCTTGGACCTACAAGAACAGATATGCACGCAAAGGCCGGACACGATCCGGGACGGTTACGTTCGATTTTCATGCGCCCGTCATCAATGGCCGCAATGATGGAATTTGCAATGGCCTCTAAGCGTTCGCCTCTAACGTTGTCTTTTCGCCGCTATGCCAGTGCCGGTAGCAGGTTGGGGCGAAATCTATGAGAGCGCTTGTAACAGGTGGAAGCGCCGGGCTTGGTCAAGCGCTATGTGATGCGCTTTTGGCTGACGGTTTTCAGGTTGTAAATCTTGATTGTGATCCTCCAAAAGTAATCAGTGAAGCTGGATATTTATACTGTGATTTATCGAGCCGTGAGGATGTGGACAAAGCGCTGGATGCTTTAACAGCGCAAGCAGGTTTTGATTTGGTCATATTTAATGCCGGTATTTCGGCAACGGGTAAATTCGAAGACATTTCGACAGCTAGTCATGCACGCATTATCGCTGTTAATGCGGAGGCCCCGATGGTCTTATGTGCAGCATTGATGAAGTTTGGAAAAATCAATCACGGCGGCAATATCGGCTTTGTTTCGTCGCTTTCCCATTTTACCGGCTATCCGGGCGCGGCAAGCTATGCGGCTTCGAAAGATGCATTGGCTGTTTATGCAAGAGCAGTCCGCAAAACGTGGCAAAGAAAATTTAACATTAAAGTCACGGCAATCTTTCCCGGTCCGCTTAAGACCGATCATGCAGCGCGCCATTCGCCTGAAGGTGCAGATGCGGAAAAACGCATGACACCGGATGAGGCTGCATTACTGATTTTGCGTGATATTAAAAAGGGCAGGGCGCATTCAATTCTTGGCGGTGCAGCAAAAAAATTGCTTTTCTGGGGCAAATTGCGCCTAAACCGATGACGCTTGCTATGAAAAAGATTATCTATACCAAGCTGGATAAAACAGTCGCTGATTAAAGCTTTTATTTTTAATCAAGCGTTGCTATGGGAAAACCATGTTTATGGAAGCCATCATAATACGAATTATAGGCCCGGCTTACCGCTCGTAGCAGCGATGTAAGGCCGGGATATTGCGCATTCACAATATGCGCCCTTTTTCATTACAACTGCAATGCCGCGCCGATACACCGTAAGTCGCGCCAGAAATGACCGATAAATCACCATGACCGATTCTGCCGATAACAAGATCGACTATTCCAAGACACTCAATTTGCCGCAGACAGATTATCCGATGCGCGCTGGCCTGCCCAAGAAAGAACCTGAAATCATTGAGCGCTGGAATGAGATGAATCTCTACAAGCGCTTGCGTGAAGATGCCAAAGGCCGCGAGAAATTTGTACTTCATGATGGTCCGCCCTATGCCAATGGCAATTTGCACATCGGTCATGCGCTGAACAAAACACTAAAAGACATCATCACACGGTCATTTCAGATGCGCGGATATGATTCCAATTATGTGCCGGGTTGGGATTGTCACGGTCTTCCAATCGAATGGAAAATCGAGGAGCAGTATCGCGGAAAGGGAAAGAACAAAGACGAAGTGCCGATCAACGAATTCCGTAAGGAATGCCGTGATTTTGCCACCCATTGGGTTGGTGTTCAGTCCGAAGAGTTTTTGCGACTGGGCATCACCGGCGACTTTGAGAATCCGTACCTCACAATGAATTTTGACAGCGAGGCAATCATCGCCAACGAGTTGATGAAATTTGCCAAGTCCGGTCAGCTTTACCGCGGTTCAAAGCCGATTATGTGGTCGGTGGTTGAACAGACCGCTTTGGCAGAAGCCGAAATTGAATATGAAATGTATGAGTCTGACGCAATCTGGGTGAAGTTTCCGATTGCTTCTCAAAAAGACAATAGCGGTGCCGAAAAAGAAGAGCTTGTCCGCTTAAGTAAGGCCATTGAAGATACTGACGGCTGGACAGGCGATGGCGAATTGTCGGATGCAAAAGAGAAGTATTTATTGACAGATGCTTCCGTTGTCATCTGGACAACCACACCTTGGACAATTCCGGCCAACCGTGCGGTTTCATATTCCAGCCGTATTAATTATGCGCTTTTTGAAGTGACAGCAGCCGAGCATGATTTCGGTCCGCAGGCCGGTGACAAACTCATCTTTGCAGAAAAGCTGGCGACCGAATGTTTTGAAAAAGCAAAGCTGGAATTCAAAAAACTGCGCGATGTTTCTGCCGATGAACTTGGCTCGCTCACACTCTCCCACCCGCTGCGTGGTCATGGCGGTGGCTATGAATTCGATGTGCCTATGCTTGATGGCGACCATGTAACCGATGATGCGGGTACGGGTTTTGTGCACACGGCACCAAGCCATGGCCGTGATGACTTTGAAATTTGGGTTTCAATGCGCAATGAACTGGAAGCGCGCGGTATCGATGCGTCAATTCCGTTTACCGTGGATGATCAGGGCTTTTACACAGATGATGCGCCGGGTTTTGGTCCGGAAAGTGACGGTGGTGCCGCGCAAGTTATTGATCACAAGGGCAAAAAGGGTGATGCAAACAAACGTGTCATCGCTGCTCTGATTGAAAGAGACAACCTTTTCAGCCGTGGGCGTATCAAACACGAATACCCGCATTCATGGCGTTCTAAAAAGCCGATCATCTTCCGTAATACGCCGCAGTGGTTTGTCTATATGGACAAAGATGGCGTGTGTGAAAAAGGCACGCTGCGTGATACTGCGCTGGCTGCGATTGAAGAGACCCGTTTTGTACCTGCAGTAGGTAAAAACCGTCTGCGTGGCATGATTGCAGGACGTCCTGATTGGGTACTTTCGCGTCAGCGTGCTTGGGGCGTTCCAATTACGGTATTCCGCAATGAGGAAACGGGACAGGTTATCCCTGGTCCTGATTTTGAAAAGTCCGACGAACTGTCAAAGCGCATTGTAGACGCTTTTAAAGCCGACGGTGCGGATGCATGGTACTCAGAAGGTGCAAAAGAGCGCTTTCTGGACGGTCTTGTTGAAGATCAGCAGAATTGGCAAAAAGTCGACGATATTCTTGATGTCTGGTTTGATTCCGGTTCAACCCACGCCTTCTGTCTGGAACAGCGCGAAGACTTGAAATGGCCGGCGGATGTGTATCTCGAAGGTTCCGACCAGCACCGCGGCTGGTTCCACTCCTCCTTGCTGGAAAGTTCTGGAACACGGGGTAGGGCTCCTTATAATGCGGTGATTACGCACGGCTTCACCATGGCAGAAGATGGACGCAAAATGTCCAAATCGCTCGGTAACCAGATGTTCCCGCAGGACATCATCAAAAAGTCAGGCGCAGATATTTTGCGCCTTTGGGTTGCTTCGACTGATTATCAGGAAGATCAGCGTATCGGAGAAGAGATTCTCAAAACCAATATCGATAGCTACCGCAAACTGCGTAACACGCTGCGCTGGATGCTTGGCACCCTTGCCCATGATGAGGGTGAAAAAATCGCTTTTGCCGACATGCCGGAACTGGAGCGGTTGATGCTTCATCGTATCTGGGAGCTCGATAAGCTGGTGAATTCCAATTACAATAATTTCGACTTCAAGCGTATCACGCGCGGTTTGTTGGATTTTATGGTACTCGAGCTATCGGCCTTTTACTTCGATGTACGCAAAGATGCACTTTATTGTGATGGTCCGTCTTCGGTCCGCCGCAAGGCAGCCCTTCAAGTTGTTGGCATTCTGTTTGACCGTCTCGTCACTTGGATGGCACCAATTCTGCCATTTACAATGGAAGAAACATGGTTGAGCCGTTATCCCGATGCGCAGTCTGTGCACCTTGAACAATTCCGCGGATGTTCTGATGAATGGCGCGATGATGCTCTTGCTGCAAAATGGAAAAAAGTACGTCAGGTTCGACGCGTTGTGACCGGTGCCCTAGAGATCGAGCGCCGCGAAAAACGCATTGGCTCTTCTTTGGAAGCTGCGCCTGTTGTTTACATTAATAATCAAGAACTAAGTGCGGCGATCAAAGGCCTTGATATGGAGGAAATCTGTATCACGTCTGATATTATGATCAGCGCCGGTGCTGTGCCTGATGATGCCTTTACACTCGATGATGTTGCTGGCGTAGCTGTTGTCTCGCAAAAGGCGAAAGGTGATAAATGCGCGCGCTCTTGGCGTGTGACGAATGATGTTGGCACTGATCCTGAGTTTCCGGAAGTATCCGCACGCGATGCAAAGGTTCTTCAGGAGTTGAAGCAATTGGGCAAATTATAAGCTCATTGCTTGCAATACAGTGTTTGTGATATGAGCAACCACGAAAAAGTCAGATTTCGCGTCTAACGCGGAATCTGAAGATGAATGCGTGTCGTGCGCAGCTCAATATAATGAGCAAACGGGGTGTTGAGTTTGATGATTAAAAATGTCGTAAAAACGGGTGCGGTCGTTGCTGTTGCAGCTTCTGTGGCTGGCTGTATGGGGCCGACATATGGCACAGGCAAAACATCTGGCGAGCATTTAATGGATGATTTAAGTGGTGCGCTTTCATTGGCACCGGCCGATCATGGAAAAGCAAAAATTCAGTACACACCACGTCCTGATATTGTAAAGCCTGCCGACACGTCATCTCTGCCAGCGCCGCAACAAAACATTGCGGACAGTTCTGCTGAATGGCCGGAATCTCCTGAACAAAAGCGTCAGCGTATTTTGGCTGACATCGAAAACGGCAAGCGCAGTGCTAATTTTGTGACCAACCGTGCAGATGCGGATGCGCTTGGCTCGTCTGCTGGCCCGGGGCGCGGTGCTACCGGCGGTGGCCGTGTGTTCCTTACCGATCCACCTGCCGAGTATACACAGCCTGCATCAACAGCAATCGCTGGCGAGTTGGGTGAAACAGAAGCGAAAAAAGAGCGGGCACGCAAGCGCGCACAGGGCAAAGGTAAAACCGGTCTGAGACGTCTGTTCCCTTGGCTCTAATAGCTGGGCTATCTTCGGTTTAAGAAAAATTCTTTGAGAAGTCGCGCTGACGCATCGCCTGAAATTCCATCATATACTTCTGGTGAATGATGGCATGTTTCGCTTGCAAAGAAACGTGTTCCGGAAATAACAGCGCCTCCCTTTTCATCACGCGCACCGAAATAAAGTCGGCGAATGCGTGCATGGGATATGGCACCGGCGCACATAGAGCATGGCTCCAAAGTGACATACATGTCGCAGCCTTCCAGTCTCTCCCGGCCAAGTTTTTGGGCTGCAAGTCTGATTGCGAGCGTTTCAGCATGAGCTGTCGGGTCATGGTCGGTGCGTGTCCGGTTTCCGCAATGCGCAATGACTTCACCGTTAAGGACGATAACGGCGCCGACTGGCACTTCACCCATCGAACCTGCCAGTTCGGCTTCGGCCAAAGCAATGTCCATAAAGTTTTCTTTTGGCGTAGCAGCGGTCATACTCAAACTTTCTCTCGCAAATTTTGCCCTCTTTTGTTAGGGAGCGGTAACAACCAAGGCAATACCCGATGAACAAGAATGATAATAAGCGCAGCTTTAAGAGTAAGCCGCACCAAACCGACGCGGCTACGCGTCCAACAGAACGCATTGCGAAACGCTTGGCGAGGGCAGGCATTGCATCGCGCCGCGATGCAGAGGCGCTGATTGTGGATGGCCGTATTAAGGTCAATGGAAAAACGCTCACCTCACCGGCTCTAAATGTGAGCGACAGCGATGTAATTCTGATTGATGGAAAACCTATTCCGACGATCGAACGAACACGTCTTTGGCTGTATCACAAGCCGGGCGGATTGGTGACAAGCAACCGAGATACAGAAGGGCGGGCAACTGTTTTTGAAAGCTTGCCGAAAGAACTGCCCCGTGTTGTTTCTGTGGGGCGGCTGGATATTAACACTGAAGGCCTGCTTCTTTTAACCAATGACGGCGGTCTGGCACGTGTTCTGGAATTGCCGCAAACAGGTTGGCTTCGCCGTTATCGCGTGCGCGCCCACGGCAAGGTAACGCAGCAACAGCTTGATCAGCTAAAAGACGGCATTGCTGTCGACGGTATCTTTTATGCTTCAATTGATGCCCGCCTTGAGCGCGAGCAAGGCAGCAATGTCTGGATTGAAGTTGGTTTGCGCGAAGGTAAAAACCGCGAAGTTAAAAACGTTATGGGCGCACTTGGCCTTGATGTTAACCGGCTTATCCGCATCTCATTTGGTCCGTTCCAGCTTGGCGATTTGGGGGAAGGCGAAGTGTTGGAAGTCAAAGGACGCACACTGCGCGAACAGCTTGGTGAACGTTTGATTGAAGAATCCGGTGCAAACTTTGATGCACCCGTGACCAATGCTTTCCCGAATGCGCCGGTACGCAGTAACAAACCTGCCGAAGACAAACGTATCGAAGCTTCCCGTCGTGGTGACTGGGTCTCAGGCACAAAACTTCTGGGTGAAGCGGCTGAAGAGCAGGCACGCAAAGAAGCAAAAAAAGCCGGACGTAAATATGTAAAGCCAGTTGATAAGCGTGAACGTGACCGTGATGGCTGGTCAACGCAGGCACCATCTGAAGATCGTGCAAAAAAAGCGGGAATAGAAAAGCCAAAGCGTGAAGCCCGTCCGAACCGTTCAGCGAATGTGTGGATGGCACCGGGCGCACGCCCGAAAGGCAAGCGCAACGACGATGAAGCCGAAGGGCGTGGTCCACGTCGATCAGGCCCTAAAGGTGACGGCGGCTTGCGTTCGAAAGGAATGTTTGGCGCTAAAAATGAAGACGGCAAAAAGCGCAGCGCCAAAATGTTTGACGCATCAGCTTCTGCAGGCAGCGGCGATAAAAAGCCAAGAGGCGCAAAGCCGGCCGGTAAACCAAATGAGCGCAGCGACAGATGGAAAGCAGGCGAACGTTCTAGATCTGGAAAGCCGCCGGCGAACCGGCGACCTCACCGCGGCAAGAAGGACTAGAAGACGGTTATGCGTATCGTTGGCGGCAAATATAAAGGGCGTGCGATTGCAAGTCCTAAAGCCGGATCAAATGATATAAGGCCGACGACAGATCGTGCGCGTGAAAGCCTGTTTAATATCTTGCAACATGCATATTCCGACAAGCTCAAGGGCGGGCGCGTACTCGATATTTTTGCAGGTACTGGCGCCCTCGGGTTCGAAGCTATGTCGCGGGGCGCATCTTTTGCCCTGTTTGTTGAGATGGGTGCTCAAGGGCGTGGTTTGATACGTGAAACAATGCACACCCTTGGCTTGCAAGGATCAACCAAGTTATTTCGCCGTGATGCAACGAAGCTTGGCCCGGTTGGAACAATGGAGCTGTTTGATCTGGTTTTCATGGACCCGCCTTATAACCGGCAAATGGGTGAAGCAGCACTTGTGTCTCTTAAAGATGGTGGTTGGTTGCGCGAAGACGCTCTTATTATATTGGAAGAAGCCTCAAAGGCACCGTTTAACTTGCCAGATGGTTTTCAGTTGATCGATGAGCGAAGCTCAAATACCAGTATTGTAAGGTTTATTAAGCAGATCGAGAATTTATGAACCATGGCTGAGCTTAAAAAACCGGATGAAGCGGCTGACTTATCCCAAAGCAGCGGGCCGACCATTGCTGTCGCATTTGGCGGCGGCGGTGCGCGGGGCTATGCACACATTCATATTATAGAAATCCTTGATGAGCTGGGTATAAAGCCGGTTGCGATTTCCGGTGCTTCTATCGGTGCTATTATGGGCGCGGCGATGGCCTCCGGTATGTCGGGCAAAGAAATACACGAATATGCGCTCGAACTGGCGGGCAATAGAACTGGCGCTCTGACACGCTATTTCAAAGCAAGGCCGAGCGGTCTCGGCAATATGTTCAACAATGAATTTAGTCTCGGCCAGCTCGACGGTAGAACAATCCTCAAAGCTTTTCTGCCGCCACAGATCAAAGAGACATTTGCCGAACTCCAAATACCTTTATCTGTCAGCGCGACAGACTATTACGGCTTCAAGGAAACGATCTACAATGATGGTAATCTGATTGATGCGATAGCAGCGTCTTCCTCTATTCCGGCGGTATTCCGGCCAGTGCAAATAGATGGACGCTACATGGTTGATGGTGGTTTTTACAATCCCGTGCCATTTGATCATTTGATCGGCCGTGCGGATCTTATTATCGGCATTGATGTTGTCGGTACACCGATTGGTGATGTGACTAAGGCCCCCAAGGCCATCGACAGTATTTACGGTGCAAGCCAGTTAATGATGCAGTCCATCCTGACAAATAAGCTGGCCATAACGCCGCCGGATATTTTCCTGCGCCCGAATGTATCGAAATACAGGGTTCAGGATTTTTTCAAGGCGCAGAATATCCTCGAAGATTCCAAAGATGTGCGTGAAGAACTAAAGCGCTCTCTAGATGATGCTGTAAACGCGTTTCAAAAATCGCAGTGATTGCCTCAGCCGTTTTAGCCAAGATTATCGAACGCCGCATTGGCGATAAATAAAGCGCCGTTAAACAAAAAGCTTATCGCAGCAAATTAACACAGGAAAATTGTAAGTGCGCGAGCCTCGCCGCTTGTGTCAAAAATATCAGCGCTTCGCGCATATCTTGCCTGATGCGGTTATACGGCGAACACTTGCTCCATCGAGCTAAAGCCTTTGAACTCAAGTGCATTTCCGGAGGGGTCACGGATGAAGAGGGTTGCCTGTTCACCGGCTTGACCTTCAAAGCGCAGACTTGGCTTCATGATCCAGTCAGTATGAGCATAGGCCTCAAGTCTGGCAGCAAGCTCTTTCCAGTCGGTCATTGTGAGCACCACGCCAAAATGGGGAATAGGCACAATATCATTGCCCACCGACCCTGCACTATGTGCAGGCTGCATATCTTCTCGAAGATGCGCGGACATTTGATGCCCGAACAAGCTGAAATCCGTCCACGTTTCCGATGATCGCCCGGGCGTGCACCCCAGAACATCATGATAGAAAGCGCGGGTTTCCTCCAAGTCACGAACCGGAAACGCCAGGTGAAAGGGTGTTAGTGATTTATCAGTCAAGCGTTGGCTCCGTTCTTCGAGTGATGTTCTTCAACATTCACAATGCGACCTTCTTGTTTCGGTTTGGTAAGAGGTTCTGGCTTCACAGGTGTGGTATGAATCATATCGCCGCCCGCCGCCAGCCCTTCGCTGGCTTGAATGCGAAGACGTTGTTCATCGCGGCGACGCACATCATTGATGATGTCGCGGGATTGGTCCTCGCTTAAACCCAATGCTTCGAGTGTGCTCGCGCCGAACAAGAGGCCAGATTCAAATGTTTCGCGAAGTTCGTATTCAACTTCTTTTGAGCGCAGGCTCAAGCTGTGAGTGCGGTCATAGGACCGCACATAAAGCTTTTGTTCGGGGTATTCTGCGCGAATAAGATCCACAATGCGGTCGGTCACTGCCATGTTATGCGTACAAACTGCAACGACACGCGCACGGCTGATACCGGCAGCTTCCAGAACCTCCTTGCGCGTTCCATCACCAAAATAGATGCGGAAGCCGAACTTTCCGGCTGATTGAACACGGTCAGCGGAGTTGTCAATGATTGTAACTTCCTTGCCGCCTGCAAGAAGCGCTTGCGATGCAATCTGACCGAAGCGTGAAAAGCCGATCATCAGCACGTCGACACTTTCATCTGCGCCTTCAAAATCCTCCTCCATGTCTGCGGCAGCCTCTTTTCTTTCCAGCCGCGATCCAAGCGCGACAGACAAAGGTGTCAGCGCCATTGATAAAGTCGTTATGGCAATCAGCAACGAAGAAGTGTCTTGATTAAAAATGCTCAGTCCTGCAGCGGCAGAAAAAAGCACAAAGCCAAATTCGCCGCCTTGCGGCAGTACCATCGCAGTGCGTAGAGAGACATTGTAATCATTGCCGAATATGCGGCAGAGCAAAAACACAACAGTTGATTTAGTGATCATGAGAAGTGGTACCGCAATAATGATTGCAAGCCATTCATCCACAATAACGCTGAGATTTAGGCTCATGCCAATCGCAATGAAAAACAGGCCAAGCAATAAGCCTCTGAAAGGTTCTATGTCGGCTTCAAGTTCATGACGGTAAGATGACTCTGCCAGCATAACACCGGCAATAAACGCGCCCATAGCCATGGAGAGGCCGGCCAATTGCATCAAATATGCAGAGCCGAGCACCACCAATAGTGCCGTTGCAAGCATGGCCTCGCGTGCCCCTGTGTTGCCGACTATGCGCAATAAAGGGGTCAACAGATAACGGCCTGCCACAATGAGCAGCAGGATTGCACCAACAGCCTTGCCGAATTCCAACAAGCCATTTGAGTCAGTTTCAGTGGCAAACGGTGCAAGCAGAGGAATGACTGCTAGCATCGGTACGATGGCAAGGTCCTGGAATAGCAAAATTGCAAACGACTTCTGTCCGTGACGCCTGTTCATCTCGCCGCGCTCTTCCAGAACCTGTAGCGCGAAAGCGGTTGATGACAAGGCCAAACCAAAACCGATAACGGTTGATGCGGCGACACCCTTGCCTGTCAGAGCGATCGCCAGAGATGTGAGGACGATACCTGTTAGGAAAACTTGCAGTAATCCGATGCCGAAGATATCCCGCCGCAATGACCATAAACGCGAAGGTTTTAACTCCAGCCCTATGATAAACAGCAGAAAGACAACGCCGAGTTCGGAAACCTGAAGCACCGCCTCCGCGTCTGTAACGAGGCGTAGAACGGGGCCAATCACTACGCCCGCAGCGAGATAACCGAGCACTGTACCAAGGCCAAATTTCTTAAACAGCGGTGCGGCAACTACAGCTGAACCCAAAATCAGGACAGCTTCACTAAACAATGCAGGTGCTTCACCCCCAGCCATATTTCTGTTCCTCTACAAACTGCTGCATTTTTGATCGCTGCGTGAACGAACAATTAGATTGCCTTAAAACTTGATGAATTCACGAGTCATCCATAGATAGATATTGCACGTATCTTGTGCCAGAAGACAAGCATTCAACATGCGCGCGAAGCGCATTATCAATCGGAGATATTATGCCGGAGAACGCACAAAGCTTGATCGATCATGCTGCCGCACTTGTTGAAGCCGCCAAGCGTGCAGGCGCAGACGCAAGCGATGCGGTTGCTGTGCGCCAGAGATCGACATCAATTCAGGTGCGTAATGGCAAGGTTGAAGGCACAGATGCTTCTGAAGCGGATGATATGTCTTTGCGTGTTTTCGTTGGCAAAAAAGTAGCCAGCGTTTCTGCGGCCACATCCAGTAACCCAGATATGCTGGCTGAACGCGCTGTTGCGATGGCGAGAGTTTCTCCCGATGATGCTTTTAACGCTCTGGCCGATGCGAATAAACTGGCGACTGATTTTGCTGATCTTGATCTGTACGACAAAACCGGTGTTACAGCGGAAATGCTGTCTAAAGACGCACTTGAGGCAGAGACGGCGGCGCTGGATGTAGCCGGTGTTTCACGGTCATCAGGCGCGGGTGCATCTGCCGGTGTCGGGGGATTGGTGCTTGTGACGTCCCATGGTTTCCAAGGCAGTTATTTTGGAACCCGCTTTGGCTGTTCTGTATCGGTTGTGGCCGGTGAGGGCACTGCGATGGAGCGCGATTATGATTACTCCAGCCGTATCTACTACAACGATCTTGATAGCCGCTTTGATATTGGAAAATCGGCAGGTGATCGTGCTGTAAAGCGGTTGAACCCGCGTAAAATGCCCACTCAAAGTGTGCCAATCATCTTTGATCCGCGTGTGTCGCGCGGGATTTTGGGGCATTTAAATGGCGCAATTAATGGTGCGTCAGTGGCAAGGAAATCCTCTTTTCTGCAAGAAAAAATGGGTAAGCAGATTGCCAGCGAGAAAATTACGGTGATTGATGATCCGAACATCGTTCGCGGACAGGCTTCAAGGCCATTTGATGGCGAGGGTGTGCGCGGCGAAAAGCTGACAATGGTTGAAAACGGTGTTTTGCAACATTGGTACCTTTCAACATCAATCGGCAATGAACTTGGGCTGCCAACCAATGGTCGGGGCGCACGCGGCGGTACGTCGGTAGGTGCTTCATCAACAAATGTATGGATGCAGCCGGGGGACCAGACGCCGGATGAAATGCTCAAAGCGATTGGTACCGGTTTTTATGTTACCGAAGTTTTTGGTCAGGGCGTGAACATGGTTACGGGAGAATATAGCCGTGGCGCTTCAGGTTTTTGGATTGAGAACGGAGAAATTGCATTTCCGGTTTCTGAAGTTACGATTGCATCGAATCTAAAAGACATGTTTATGACAATGGTACCTGCAAATGATTTGGACAGAAATTATAGCACTTCTGCGCCGACAATTCTGGTTCCCGAAATGACACTGGCTGGCAACTAAGTATGGATGAAAAATTGTCGACTGCTGAAAGCGAATTCAGTTATCAGGAAGACTTGGAGCTCATTGTCAAAATTGCCCAACATGCAGGCAACTTGGCATTGCCATATTTTCATGGCGATAAACAGCTTAATGTTCAGATGAAAGCAGGGGACTCGCCGGTCAGTGCCGCTGATTATGCTGTCAACGCTTACCTTGAAGAACATTTAAAAGCCGCCCGCCCTGATTATGGCTGGCTCTCCGAAGAAACACTGGATGCTGATAAATCTGTTCGGCTAGCTTCAAAACGCACATTCATAGTTGACCCTATAGATGGCACGCGCGGCTTCATTAACGGGTCAAAGGTTTGGTGTGTATCGGTCGGGATTGTTGAAGATGGCCGACCGGTCGTCGGCGTACTTGTCTGCCCGGCATGTGACGAAACCTACACGGCAATTTTAGGCGGCGGCGCAGAGCTGAATGGCAAGACAATCAAGATAGAAGCTGAACTGCCTGAAAAAAGTGCTCTCATTATTGGCGGTGCGCGTGTTTTCATTGATGCAATGGACGCTAAGACCACCGATTTTTATAAACGTCATCCGCATGTGCCTTCACTTGCCTATCGTGTTGCGATGGTGGCGACCGGCAAGATGGCTGCCACATATATCAAGCCAAATGCGCATGATTGGGATATCGCTGCGGCGGATTTGATTTTGCATGAAGCCGGCGGTGTATTGCTGGATGCCAAAGGCGAGCGCTTTGTCTTGAACCAAATTAATCCTAAAAAGCCTGTCATGATTGCTTGCCATCCGAAATTGGCAAAAGACATGCTAAGTATTGTCGCCGAAACACCGTTCGGTTAGAGCACAATCACAATTTTAATGTATGAGGTTTTAAATGAGCGAAGATGCAACAGAAAAGCAGCTTCTTCATCTGGTGATCGGTGGAGAGCTAACATCCCTTGAAGGCAAAACATTCCGTGATCTGGATGCGCTGGATATTGTTGGTGTTTACCCCAACTACGAAACGGCGGTCGCCGCTTGGAAATCCAAAGCTCAGCAAACCGTTGATAATGCCCATATGCGTTACTTTGTTGTCCACCTGCATCGTTTGCTGGATCCGCAAGGCGATAAATAAGCCTTTAATGCGAACATAAGATTGCCGCGATTCTAATTTATGCAGCATTCTTACATCAAGTGCGGGTCCGCCTGCTTGACGGGGCCTGCACCGGCAAATTAAACACGTTCATCGCAAAAATTGAAATTATATCGCGATTTGTAACAATGCGTGTAAAAACGGGATAATATTAGTTTGGCTATTGGTAATGAGTGAGCGGTGGGCGCGTGCTGCACTGCAGACTTACCGTTGGGTGGGGCTCGCTGCATATCCATTTATTGGTGCTTATGTCGCACTGCGTGCTTCACGCGGTAAAGAGCAGCATGCGCGGCGTCATGAGCGCTACGGCAAGCCGTCTTTGCCCAAGCCTGAAGGGCCGTTGGTTTGGATACATGCGGTCAGTGTCGGTGAGACCAATGCTGTTCTCGGCTTGATCGAACGCATGTTGTCTAAAGGCATCAATATTGTGCTCACTACAGGCACAACCACTTCTGCAGCACTTGTACGCGAACGTTTGGGTAACAAAGTCATCCACCAATATGTGCCGCTTGATCTAAAGCCGGCGGTGAGCCGTTTTTTAAATTATTGGAAGCCCGATGCTGCAATCTTCGCCGAGTCCGAAGTGTGGCCAATGACGATCTTGGAACTTGGCGCGCGGCGTATACCGCAAATCTTGATTAACGGTCGCATGTCCGACCGCTCTTTTAACCGCTGGAAAAAACGATCAGCTTTGGCCGATTCTTTGTTTGAGAATTTTCATCATGTCGCAGCCCAGACAGAGCGCGATGCGGAGCGTTTTCGTGAGTTGGGTGCCCGTCCTGTAACCGTTACAGGCAATCTTAAGGCCGATGTGAGAATTCCCGCTGTTGATAGTGAAACCAAATCACAGTTGGAGCAGGCAATTGCAAACCGCCCCGTGTGGGCCGCAGTTTCCACCCATGACGGAGAAGAAAAGGTCGCAGCGCGTGTCCACCGTGCATTAAAAAAGCACTGGCCGGAACTGTTGACGATCATTGTGCCGCGTCATCCCAAACGCAGCGCCGATATTCAAAAAATGCTGGATGAATATGGTTTATCTGTCGCCGTCCGTTCGACCGATAAAATGCCAAACGCAAAGACAGATATTTTTCTTGGCGACACCATTGGTGAAATGGGGCTTTACTTGCGAATGGCAAGTGTCGCTTTCGTTGGTAAGTCGTTGAAAGGTGAAGGCGGCCAAAACCCGCTGGAACCAGCCGTTCTTGATACAGCAATATTATCAGGCCCAAATGTTTCGGCATTTGATGAAGCCTATAAAAAGTTGATTGAAGCACGCGGTGCCCGTTTTGTAGAAGACGAAATTTCACTTGCTAAAGCCGTCTATAAATTGTTGCAGAATGACAAATTGCGAAATGCGATGGCGATGTCCGCGGCGCGTGTCGTTAGCAATATGGAAGGTGCACTTGACGATACATGGGATATGCTTGGCCCCTATATTCAACCGCTCATTGTGAATGCAAAACTTGGTAATGCATATCAAATGATGGATGATGAAGACGGCAACGGAACACAGGTCGGGAAAAAGCGCATTGGCTGGAAATGAAACACCTCCGTTCTGGTATGATGCCCCCGGTGTAAAGTCGCTTTTAGCCAGCCCAGTCAGCCAGCTTTATGCATATATTGCGCGCAGGCGCATGGACAAAGCGCAGCCGAAGCGGGTTCTCGCGCCGGTTCTTTGTATCGGAAATCTAACGGTCGGTGGTACAGGCAAAACACCTACCGCAATTGCAATCGCAAAGGCTGCAATTAAACACAAATACCGTCCGGGTTTTGTTAGCCGAGGCTATGGCGGTATTCATGTTCGTTCGCACTTGGTTGACCCGCAAAACGATACTGCGACAGCCGTCGGCGATGAACCCTTGTTGCTTGCCCGATATGCACCCACGATTGTCGGACATAACAGAGCAACAAGTGCGCAGAACCTGATTGATCAGGGTTGTGATTTCATTATCATGGATGACGGCTTTCAAAGCCGGACACTGCACTATGATTATGCACTGATAACGTTGGATGCGCGGCGCGGCATTGGCAATGGATCGGTCATTCCCGGTGGTCCTCTGCGTGCGCCATTAATTGATCAGATACGATGGGCAACAGCGATCTTGCGCATTGGCGATGGCGATAGGGGCGACCGGGTTATTCGCGCAGCATCGCGCGCTGCAAAGCCGATCATGCATGGCCATCTCGAACCGGCAAATGTGAGAGAGATTTCAGGAAAACAGGTGCTGGCCTTTGCCGGTATCGGAGATCCGACAAAGTTTTATGAAACGCTCAAAAAATATGGCTGTTATCTTGCTGATACGCATTCATTTGCCGATCATCATGTTTACACGCACAATGAGGCACGTCAGTTGCTGGAAAAAGCGAGCTCTGAAGGATTGGAGCTCGTAACAACAGAGAAAGATGCCGTCCGGCTAACGCATATTGAAGGCCCGTTGGCTGAACTAAAAGAACGCACGCATGTGCTTCCTGTTTCGCTCGTTTTCGAAACCAAAACAGATGCCGATAGCATTATCATGGAAACCGCGGAAAAATACCATCAAGCGCGTATCAAGAACGGCTCTATCTGACGCTGGCTGTTTTTTCCGCTTCAAGGGAAGCATTGACATCGATATATGCTTCTTGGCGCGCGACTGACCAATATTTCAGTTCTTCAATAGAAATGGGTTTGCCTGTAATGGCACATTTAACAAATGTACCCGGCTTGATCACACGAAAATCAGCGTCCAGATATTTGATCTTGGCTTCACTCGCGCTGGGTAGATCATGAATGTTCATTGTGTCTTCCTATTTCGACGGCCTGATGCCTGATTATAGTCGTGCGCAAATTGAGCTTTGAAGGGTTCTGCTTTGTCCATTGTAATGGATCAGGCCGGTATGCGTCTAGCGGCGGCCAAACAGTTTTTCCATATCAGCTAACTGCAGTTCGATAAATGTCGGTCTTCCGTGATTGCATGTGCTTGATCCTGGCGTTGCTTCCATCTGCCTTAACAGGGCATTCATCTCTTCATTGCGCATACGCCGTCCGGCCCGTACAGAGCCGTGACAAGCCATAGTTGAGGCAACTTTTTCAATCATGTCTTTGAGCCGCAACGTTCCGTCAGACTGGCCGCTTTCGAGGATATCGCCTGCCAGATCGCGAACAAGATTATGTGTATCCGTGTCGCCAAGAATAGCGGGCGTGCCGCGAACAGCTACCGCACCGGGACCGAAACTTTCCACCAGCAGCCCGAACCGTTCAAGTTCACCGCTCATCGCCAGCAGAGCTTCTGATTCATCTGCATTCAGGTCAATAATATCAGGCACCAGCAACATCTGGCTGGGCATAACGCGCTCCGATAGAGCTTTCTTCAGAGATTCAAATACCAGCCGCTCATGGGCAGCATGCTGATCGACGATGACAACTGATTTTTCGGTTTGGGAAACAATATAAGTATCGTGAATTTGTGCGCGCGCTGCGCCTAAAGGAAATTGTGAACTCACGCGCTGCGCTGCGGCATCCGTACTTCTTGGCGGTGTTTCCGCCAAATCACGCACGATTGGCGGCATGTCCGGCATATGTGATTGCTGGCCTTCGTGAAAGCTGTTTACAAAAGGGGTCGAAGACTCCGTTAAATCCGGCTCAACTGGTTTGTTCCAGCTTTGCTGACTTTCCGGATTATGCGGCGAATGAGGCGGAGCGCTAAAGCCCGGTTTAAAAGCACCGCTCATGGCACTTGCTGCTGACGTGGAAGCGCGCACCCCTTCTTGGGCAAGTGCGTGGCGAATACCGGACACAATAAGACCGCGTACAAGACCCGGATCGCGAAATCTGACATCAGCTTTGGCCGGATGAACATTCACGTCAACCAGCGCTGGGTCGATGTCGATGAACAAGACAACGACCGGAAAGCGATCACGAACCAACATATCGGAATATGCGCCACGCAGCGCACCGAGAATTTGTCGGTCTTTAATGGGGCGCCCGTTCACATAAGCATATTGATGCGCTGCATTGCCGCGATGATAGGACGGCAGTGAAATGAGGCCCGTTATGGAAATACCGTCCCGTTCAACATTGAGCTCAATGCAGTTATCCGTGAATTCCTGACCCAGCACTTGGGCAATACGTTTCTTGCGGCCTGCGGAATCCGCGCTGCATTTTGGAAAATCAAGAATACGGCGTTCGGTACCTGATAGTGAGAAGCTCACCGCAGGCGCTGCCATGGCAATGCGGCGCACGACATCATTGATCGCTGTGCTTTCGGCACGCTCTGATTTCATAAATTTTAAGCGTGCAGGTGTCGCGTAAAACAAATCACGCACTTCAACGCGTGTACCGGGATTGCCTGCAGATGGTTTCGGGCCGGATACTGTACCGCCTTCAACATCAATGCGCGCGCCATCAGTGCCATTATGCTGGCGGGATATCATGGATAGTTTGGCAACGGATCCTATCGAAGGTAGGGCCTCGCCGCGAAAGCCAAGCGATGCAATGGCGTTAAGCCCATTTTCCATTTTGGACGTGCAATGACGGGAGATGGCAAGTTGCAAATCCTCACCTGTCATACCGTGCCCGTTATCGCTCACACTCATATAGGTTTTTCCGCCTGTGGCGGTTGAGATTTCTATACGTGTAGCGCCGGCGTCCAGAGCATTTTCAATAAGCTCTTTGATAACACTTGCAGGCCGCTCGACAACTTCGCCTGCAGCAATTTGATTGACTGTAATTTCATCGAGACGTCGAATATGCATAGCGTCTATATAGGTTAAATTGATAAGCGCTTAAACCGGTGTGTGATGATATCAACTGCTTGCTAAAGACGTTGATTGCACATCCGGAGCGCACTATCATATGGCCACGAACAATGTTGGATTTTATTATGAGTTTGCCTGCTGATTATCGAAAAATTGATGACGAAGTTGCGGTTTCGGGACAGATTTCGCCTGAACAGGTCGCCGACATTAAAGCGGCCGGATATAAATCCATCATCTGCAACCGGCCTGACGGTGAGGCCGTGGACCAACCGAACTATGAATTGATCGAAGCAGCTGCCGTAGAAGCTGGGATTGCTATCCGTTTTATACCGGTCACGAAAATGGGCATGACTCAGGAAAATATTGAAGATACGCGCACTGCGCTTGATGATCTCGAACGGCCTATTTACGCATATTGCCGCTCTGGTACCCGTTCAACCAATTTATATGGCATGGCTATAAATCAGTCCTAAATGTTAGAGCAAACGCGTTCGGATTGCTCTAATAGCTTACATCGCGAACCTGACGCATCGTTGCCAGCACAGCCGGATCTTTGACTTCCATTAAGTAGATCTCGGCTGTGATACATACCGGCGCATGACCTTTGATAAGGTAACCGCAAAATTCTGTGCCAGCTTCATCAACCAGATTGGTCAAGATTGAGGCAGTCGGATGTCCGTTTTCGTTCGTCATAACCTCCCCGTGAAATGAGATTGCTTCTGTTCCCACGCTGGATATTTTTTGAATATCTCCCCGCATACTAAGCGCTGGCGCATTAAGGCTGCCTAGCGAAGCGCTGATAATGGCGTTCTCGATGCCTTGGGACTGGCAAAAATTTTCGAGTGCGTTGGGTAAATCCTCATTGGGGTGCACACGAATAAAATATTCACGCCCATATTCGTCGCTTGTTTGAGGTGGAGCATGTTTATCAATTTCAAAAATTGCATGCAGCGTTTCTTCGCTTGCGCGCTTGGTTATGCTTGCACCAATAAAAACATTCATCTGCGCGCTGATAGGTTCGTCAATTATGCAGTCAGGCGAAAACAAATGGCCACCCATTTCCGTCGGGCTGTCATCGCTTACAAAACGTGCATGGCAGTGAACAAAATGCGGCGCGTCTTCGGCAAAGCCAAATGAACATGTGCCCATCAGAATTTCCTTTTCCGCTACATCGCGAATGAAAGTGTAATTGGCCGATTTTCCCTCGCGGGCAGGGCCGCCGGTGGTAAATCGTGTTCTGGAGAACTTTCCGCCATTGATAGAAGCTGTGCCGCACTCGCCGCCAAGGCTCTTTGCCGCCTTGATAACAGCATTATGCAAACTTTCTCCGGCCGGTAAAATGACGTGATCAGAAATAACTTCGGCTATTTCAACATAATCAATGCGCGTTGGATTGATCGGCCCGGGATGGACCATGTGATACGCTTCAGGCAAATCCGCAAGAACCATTTTCGATGCTGGCATTACTGGATTTCCTTGATCAAGCCGTCGGCTAAAAGGAGCTCGCGAACACGGCGCTTTTCAATCTTTCCATAGCCGGATTTCGGTAATTCATCACGAAAGACGATGAGTTTTGGCCGCTTGTAGCGTGCAATTTTATCATTGAACCAAGAGCGCAGTTCCGTTTCCGTGACGGTTGCACCGTTCGTCAATACAATGACTGCTGCACCGACTTCGCCCCAATCCGCGTCGGGAATGCCAACGATAGCAATTTCTGCGATGGCAGGGTGCTCCAGAAGCTTTTCTTCGATTTCTCTCGGGTAAATATTTGATCCGCCGGAAATATACATGTCTGATTTTCGGCCTGTCAGATACACATAACCGGCATCATCCATATGCCCGATATCACCGGTTAAGAACCATCCGTTTTGAAAGCTCTCATCATTTGCTTTCTGGTTGTTGTAGTATCCGGCAAATACGGCAGGACCGCGCACGCCAATCGCACCGGTTTGTCCTAATGGCAATTCATTTGCCTCTTCATCCAGAATAGCAATCTGCATGCCTGTGCGCGCATATCCGCATGTTCCAACGCGCATTTGCGTATCATCCAAATAATGCTCATTGGCTGGCAATATTGTAATCGCACCTGTGACTTCGCCAAGACCGAAATACTGAACAAGAACCGGCCCAAGTTTTTTCAAAGCTGTTTTTTGATCCTCGCGATACATCGGCGCGCCGGCATAAATCACATGCTTGAGGCTGGAATGGTCAAATGCATCCACGCTTGGGTGTTCAACCAGTCTTTTGGCGATTGTCGGCACGGTGAACATGTTGGTTACTTGATGCTTCTCAACCAACTGCCATAGTTCTTGCGGGTCAAGCCCGTCAAATGCTGTTAAAACCGTCTTCGCGCCGCGCGCAACTTGAACGAAATAGTGCAAACCGGCACCATGCGAGAGTGGCGCGACAACCAATGATGCATCCTGCGGTGACAGACCGGGCATCAGGTCGGCTGCATGATTTGTAAGCACGAATCCGAGCTGGCCATGTGTCAGGGCAGCACATTTAGGCGTGCCTGTCGTGCCGGAAGTAAAGAAGAACCAAGCTGGATCATTATAGTCAACATGCGCCTCGTTGAAGGCACCGTGTTTCATATAGTCAGCAACAAGTGCTTCATAATTTCCACCAATGATGATCGGCTCGCTCTGCATCTGTGACAGGTTGGAAAGCGCGGCAATATGATCGGGAAAATCCTGATTTCCGATGAAGTGTGTCGCGCCTGAAATCTCCGCCATTTGGGCAATCTCGGTTGCGTTGAGACGAAAATTTGTTGGAACCAGCACCGCACCTGTTTTGAACACGGCATACATCGTTTCTGCCATATCGAGGCAATTGTTGGAGTGCAGAAGAACGCGGTCGCCTTTTTTGACACCCATATCAGTGAGCGCGTATGCAATTGCATCAACTCGTGCATTCACCTGCTGCCAGCTACGCACATCCCCGGCGCGAATAAGGGCGGGAGCGTCTTTTAAACGGCGCGCGGCTTGTGTCAAAAAATGCCCGATATTCATGACGGCATTGGTTTGACGCGTAATATTCAAATCCGTGGTCATCGAAAGCGCTCTAAAATACTCGTATAATTGGCCACTGCGGTGCCGCCCATATTAAAGATCGCGGCAAGCTTTGCGTTTTTGACTTTTGCACCTGCGGTTTCGCCCATCAATTGCTTGGTCGCCATGACGTGCATGGACACGCCCGTTGCACCGACAGGGTGCCCTTTGGCTTTCAGGCCTCCTGAAGGATTCACCGGTAGGCGGCCATTGATAGAGGTTTCGCCGGAACGCGCGACATCGCCGCCACGCCCGCGTTTGGCAAGCCCCATCACCTCATACTCGATAAGTTCGGCTATGGTGAAACAATCATGGACTTCCGCAAAGCTTAAATCATCAAGCGTCAGTTGTGCGCTTTCTAAAGCTTTGTTCCATGACAGCTGCGCGCCCAGAAACTCGGTTGGATCTTTCTTTGACAATGCAAGATAATCATTGACCTGTTCAGCAGCGCGAAATGAAATGGCGTAATCCATCGTCTGGGCAGTTTCGTCCTGTGAAATCACCAGCGCCGCTGCTCCATCTGAAATGAGCGAACAATCGGTACGCCGCAGCGGTCCTGCAACATAAGGATTTTTTTCTGAAATCTGATTGCAGAACGCGAAGCCGAAATCTTTTTGCATATGTGCAAGGGGATTGAGTGTGCCGTTGGCATGGTTCTTGGCGGCAATATGTGCAAGCGCGTCACTTTGATCGCCGAATTTCTGATAATAGGCTGATGTTATGCGCCCGAAAATGCCGGCAAAACCGGCATCAATATCGGCTTCCTCCTCAACATAAGAAGCTTTGAGCAATACATCACCAACTTCAGCGGTTGGCAGAGCCGTCATTTTTTCAACGCCAATTACGAGCACATGCCGCGCTTTACCGGCTGCTATTTTGTCCAGCGCACCATGAATGGCAGCACTGCCGGTTGCACAGGCGTTTTCATAGCGGGTTGCAGGCGTGTGCCGCAGTTCTGGAACCGCGATCGATACCAGACTGCCTGCAAAATCCTGACGAACAAGTCCGGCATTGAATGTGCCTAAGCAAACGGCATCAATTTCCTCTGCGGACAAACCTGCTTTCTCAATTGCTTCAATCGCAACGTCGCCAATCAAATCCTCAACAGTTTTGTCTGTTAATTTGCCAAACTGTGTGTGAGCCCATCCGGTAACTACAGCCATGTAAATTCCTCCCGCACTACATTGAATGAGAACAGTGCCTCAATCAATCTCCAAGCTGTTTATTCAAGTGCCGCAGAAGGTATTTGTGATCGCTTCTTCAGGTTTTGGCGGGAGCAGATAACGCTCGAAGCCGGCACGTTCTTCATAAGGGCTAGACAAAACATCCATTAATTTATTTGCAAAAGCCATATTGCCTTTTTGTGCTTCTTCCAGCGCTTCATTCACCAAATGATTACGCGGAATATAGGCGGGGTTTACTGCAAGCATTGCTTCCTGCCGTTCCTCATCGCTCCTGTCTTCGAGCTGAAGCCGCGAGCGGTAAGCGACCATCCACATGTCAAACATGGATGGCCCGCCAAACAAGTCGTGAAAGGCCATGTCTTTCATACTAGGCTGGCTGGATGCTTTTGAAAGAGCGCGGAAAAATTGCGTAAAATCAACCTCATTGCCTGCAAGGTGTTTTGTTAAATCCTGCCATAGCGCGATATCGCCTTCATCAGGTTTTAACAGGCCCAATTTTGAACGGATGAGCTTTTCATAGCTGGCCTCGAAGGCTTGCGGGTAAACATCAAGTGCTTTTTTCGCATACTCAATGGCTTGCTCTTCATTCTCATCAAGAATGGGAAGCATGGCCTGGGCAAGGGCGGACAAATTCCACTGGCCTATGGATGGCTGATTGCCATAGGCATAGCGGCCTCCTTGATCAATCGCACTGTAGACTGTTTTAGGATCAAAGTGGTCCATAAATGCGCACGGGCCATAATCAATCGTTTCGCCAGCAATAGACATATTGTCGGTGTTCATAACGCCGTGGATGAAACCGACCATAAGCCAATTTGCGATGAGATTGGCCTGCTTTTCAACCGCATTTTGCAACAGAGAAAAATATGGATTTTCATGGTCGCGTGCATCGGGATAATGGCGGTCGATAACATGATCTGCAAGCGCTTTAAGGGATGCCGTGTCACTGCGGGCATAAAAGAACTGGAAAGTACCAACGCGAATATGACTGGATGCAACACGTGTTAAAATTGCGCCCGGTAAGACGTCTTCGCGGATTACATCATCACCGGTAACCAATGCTGCCAAAGCCCGTGTGGTTGGAATACCGAGCGCGTGCATTGCCTCTGAAACGATATATTCGCGTAATACAGGCCCGATTGCTGCTTTACCGTCTCCGCCTCGTGAAAAGGGCGTTATGCCACTGCCTTTGAGCTGTATATCGCGGCGTTTTCCATGCGTATCGATAACTTCGCCGATTAGCAGAGCACGACCGTCTCCCAGTTGCGGCACAAAATTGCCGAACTGGTGACCGGCATAAGCGCTTGCAATTGAAGCCGCGCCATCAGGCAGCGCATTGCCGGATAGCATATCGATACCCGCCTTTGATTTTAGCCATTTAGCATCGATGCCAAGTTCCGCGGCTAAACTTTCATTGAGCGCGAGTACTTCCGGAGCACTTGCCTTGGCAGGTTTGACCTTTGTAAAGAAGCCTTCCGGTAATCGGGCGTAGGAGTTGTCGAAGTTGATCGGCGCTGCCGTCATAAAATTTTCCTGTCAGCTTTGAATTGTTATGCCGCCTCTTGGCATGTCGAGCAGATACCGCGTAATTCAACGGTGGTCTTTTGCAGACGAAACGCAGCCTGATCTGCAATGCCGCGCAGTTGGGCGGTAAAATTATCGTCGGAGATTTCCGAAACCTGCCCGCATTTTTCGCAAATAATGAAAGCGACTGAGTTGTGAGATTTACAACTTCCATGGCTGCATGCGACGAAGGCGTTCAGGCTTTCGAGCCTATGAACATGGCCGAACGCAAGCAATGCATCCAGAGCGCGATAAATTTGTAAAGGCGCGCGCAAACCTTCACCGCGAAGCGCGTCCAATATCGTATAGGCACTGAGCGGTTGATCCGACTTGTCCAATACATCCAACACAAGTGATTGGTTTTTGGTCAGTTTTTGCGGGCTAGTCATTGCTCATTCCTTTTGGGCGCAATATCTGAAGCGACAAACAGCTTAAAATGAAGAGAACAAGTAATGCCACAACAATTGCTGCTGTGGTAGGGGCCAAACATCAGTGCACCATAATCTATATACCTATTTAATGGCTTGTAACGCGCATTCAAGCCGTCTGGGTTTTGGATGTTTGAGGGTTTTGGCGCGTTTGTTTCTTACGTTTCGGATAAAACTTCCGGCTGGCAACCAACAAAACAGCTAATGTGAAATAGATAATTGGTTCCAACTGCCACGTCTTTGTAAGTAACATATAGTGCAATGCGCCAAGAATGACGGCGGCATAGACAATCTTATGAAGCTTATTCCATGTGGCGGCACCAAGCTTCCGGATGGAAAAATTGTTCGAAGTTATCGCCAGCGGTACCAGCAAAAGAAAGGCTGACATGCCGATTGTGATGTAAGGGCGTTTCCAGATGTCGCCAATAATTGCATTCAAGTCGAGTTGCCTGTCGAGCAATGTGTAAACCAGCAAATGCAGGACGACGTAAAAGAACGCGATCAAGCCTATTGCGCGCCGGTATTTGACAAGATTGATTTTTGCAAACCGCATCAAAGGGGTGATGGCAAGGCCGAGCAGCAAAAATTGCAGGGCATGTTCACCCAAATTGTTTTCCAGAACCGCAATCGGGTCCGGCCCAAGCGAATTTGTGACAACGCCATATACAAGATAGGCAGCCGGTAAAAACCCGAGGCTGTACACAACCCAAGTAGGAGCTTTAGTCCATAGCTTTGACTGCGCCATAATCAGTAGTTCTTTACAAGGTCCATGCCTTCATAAAGCGAAGCGACCTCTTCCTTGTAGCCGTTGAATTGTTCTGTTTGGCGGCGCGACCCGAAAATTCCGCTGCCAATAATTTTCTCTGATTTCTGACTCCATCGCGGGTGATCAACGCCCGGATTTACATTAGAATAAAACCCGTATTCGCTTGGTGCCTGCAAATTCCAGGTGGTTGGCGGCTGCTGGGCAACAAAATTAATGCCAACGATGGATTTGATAGATTTAAAGCCGTATTTCCAAGGAACAACCAAGCGGATTGGTGCTCCATTCTGGTTTGGCATCTGTTTGCCGTAAACACCAACGGCCAGAATGGTCAGCGGGTGCATTGCTTCGTCCAAACGCAGCCCTTCGACATACGGCCAGTCCAAACCAAAAGCGCTTCTTTGCCCGATCATCTCTTCGGGCCGTACCAAGGTTTCAAATGAGACATACTTTGCATCGCCTTGATAGTCGTACTTTTTGAGAACATTCGCCAATGGAATTCCAACCCATGGAATGACCATCGACCATGCTTCAACACACCGCAGTCGGTAAATGCGCTCTTCCAATTCGGGACTGTTGAGTATGTCGTTTATGTCTATTGTGCTTGGATTGTTTACCAGACCGCCAACCTTGATTGACCAAGGCTCTGTTGTCAGCGCTCCGGCATTGGCTGCCGGATCGCCTTTACCGGTGCCAAACTCGTAAAAGTTATTATAGGTTGTAATGTCCTCAAACGGGTTTGCCGGGTCTTTTGTGGAATAGGGACTGTCTTTGATAGCGACATTCAGCGCTTCGTAATCATCAATGCTCTGTGCGTAGCCGGTAGAAGGTAGGCTTGCACCGGCTGCAAGTACGGTTGCGCCAGCCATAAATTGGCGTCTGTTTAAAAACACTTTCTCCGGCGTGATCTCGGAACCCTTAGGCATTGGATAGCGATATACTGGCATGTTTTTCCCGTTTTGCTGGCTGCTGTTGCATTATTCATAGCAGAACTGCACACACGTGCTAATCAACTTGAGGGACGGTCTCATCACGCTTTGGTGAGTCCCGTTCACAGGAAATTTGTCGATCACGAAGTAAAGCGGCTGTTTTTATGCTCATTGGCGGATATTTAGGGCTGTTTGTTACGAGTTTTCTTGCCGCGACTTTACTACCGGCCGCAAGTGAACTTGGTCTGGCCGCGCTGTACGCGTCGAAAGAGTATAAGATAATTCCGCTCGTCATCATTGCCAGCCTTGGCAATACTCTGGGAAGCATCAGCAACTGGATAATCGGGCGTTTCCTTGAACGGTTTAAAGACCGAAAGTGGTTCCCCGCCAGCCCCGCACAGCTTGAGAGTGCTCAAATTAGGTACAACAAATATGGATATTGGTGCCTACTGTTAAGCTGGATGCCTGTAATTGGAGATCCTATTACGCTTATTGCTGGCGTTTTGCGCGAACCATTTTGGCGGTTTGTATTAATCGTCGGTTTTGCAAAAACAATGCGCTATGTGATTTGGGCGGTTATTGTGACGCGCACCATATAGACCGGCTGTGGCAAGCTATGGGTTGGCGGGGTGTAGTGGTAAAAGTGATGCTGGTATGACGAAAAGAAAAATAGCTGAAACGGAGCTTTACGAGCCGATTAAGGCATTTCTTTCCAAGCAGGGCTATCAGGTGAAAAGCGAGATCGCAGGTGCGGATATTGTCGCGATGCGGGACAATGAGCCGCCGGTCATTGTCGAGTTGAAAACAGGTTTCAGCCTCACGCTTTATCATCAGGCAACCGACCGGCAATCCATGACTGACGATGTTTACATTGCTGTACCGCATGGAACAGGGCGGGCGTTCTTAAGCAGTTTGAAAAATAACAAGCGTTTATGCAGGCGGCTGGGACTTGGCCTTCTTACCGTGCGCATGAAAGACGGGTTTGTTGAGCCGCATCTTGATCCAGCGCCCTATAAGCCACGGCAATCGAAACGAAAATCAGGGCGCTTGTTGCGCGAATTTGCAACAAGGGTGGGCGATCCCAATCAGGGAGGCATTAACAAAAAGACTATTGTAACCGCCTACAGACAGGACGCCATGCTTTGCTTGCATTACTTATCGGACAATGGACCGTCTAAAGCATCTGATGTTGCAAAAGCGATATCAGTATCGCGGGCAAGAGCAATTATGGCGGCCGATTATTATGGCTGGTTTGAAAGAGTGGAGCGTGGAATATACTCTCTCACGCCAAAAGGCGAAGCCGCAAAAAAGGATCATGTAAATGAGTAAGAAGTTCAGTTTTTTCGATTTTGATACACCGTTCTTTTATCCGGTTTGGCGGCGTTTCGCGGTGCTGTTTGTTCTTTTTGCTTGGGGTCTGTTTGAGCTTTATATGGGCGCGACCACTTGGGCGGTAATCTTCATCGGCTTGGGCATCGTTGCAGGCTGGAAGATGTATAATATTGACTGGTCAACGGTCAAAAGCGATGAACCGGAAGCCTGACGATTTGCAGATGATCTAATGCGCGATGCAAGAAACGAGGGCACTTTGCCCTCGTCCTGAAATTTCAATAAATGAGCAGGCTTTATAAGGCTGTCTCACTTTCTTTCACTCAATGGTTTGAATGATCCATATCCATACCGTCGCCGCCGAGAGATTTTTTAATTTCTTCCAGCGTTTCGACGTTTAAAGTCACATCAATTGAGCCTGCTTTTTCAAAAGTCAAAGTCGCGACATATTTCTCACCTTTGGTGAGCTGTTTTTCGAGTTTCATAAACATCAAATGATAGCCGCCGGGCATAAGCTTCACTTCGCTGTTCGCCGCGATTTCCAACCCGTTTTCCAACTCACGCATTTTCATGACATCGCCGGACATGGACATTTCGTGGATTTCTGATTTCCCGGCAAAGCCAACTTCGACTGCGATAAGGCGGTCGGCTTCCGAACCATTGTTTTTGATTGTCATATATCCGCCGGATACAGGGGCGTTAGCAGGTGTTTCGCGCATAACAGGATGATCGATAACAAGGTCGCCAATTTTATAATCATGCGCCATTGCAGCGCCTGTCATGAGTGTTGCAGATGCAAGTGCTAAAAGTAGCTTTTTCATAATATTCTCCATCGCCTGCGCTTCGTTGCGCGGCATTAATTTCATTGTTTGAGCTAAAAATGTTCAAACAGAAGGTGGAGCCTGACTTTGTGATAAAGTTCGATAAAGCGGTCGCCTGAAGCCTATGGCCTTTTCCGGAACCAAAACATCCAGAACAGTTGCAAACAAAACGCCGCTTGACGCCGTGTGTGCACCGGCAAGCAACGCTGTTGCTGCAATTAAGCAAAATTCGCACGGTACAGCTGAATTGTGATGCGAATTGCCGTCGCCGGATTGGTCGCACAATACGGGCAAGGTGCCATCTGGTAAGACAAACTGCGCCGAAAAAGCGCGAATATCATAGCCTGACGGTGCCGTTATCTCGCGCGAATAAGCTGTGTGGGCGAAGGACGCCAAAACGAGCGCTGCAACCAACAGTAATTTCAATGGTAGAAATGTGTTTTTCAAACGGTCACTCTGGTAGCGTCATGTGAAGGCATCTTACGCACCTTCCTTATACCGGGGTTAGGACAAAGCCTATACGTGTTTTTGACGCAGTTGTAAGCCAATCTTCGTTATTAGCCGGATTAGGTACTAATTTTGGCTATTTGCAGCCGATTCAGCTTCAGGCAAGGTCCGGTGCAATATAGTTAACAAATAGTTAACGAGCATAGATACGCATCTGCATTTGAGAAAATCCATACAAGTCAGTTGCTGCCATTAAATTGGATTGCTCTGGGGGTAGTATGGAAACAATTGCTGATACGCGTAAATTTGCCGATATTTTTGCCAATTTACACCTGACATCCGCCAAGCCTGTGAAGGCAGTCCCTAAGGCCAAAACGCTGGATGTGTTGATCATTGACGCGGGAGGTATCGATTTTGAGGTGTTGAAAGAGCAGTTGAGGCTCATACAGCGCTACAACGTAAATCTGTCGCGTGCTTACAGCTTTACGGACGCAGCGAAGGTTTTAGAACATAATCCCGTTGAACTGGTAGTTATTGGTCATAATCATGCAATTTATGCTGATGATGATGCGCTGAACATCTATGCTGAAATAAAGAATGAAATGCCTGTGCTGTTCATGTCCGGAAGCACCTCCGATGACAGCATGGAGGCAGATTCAGTCAACTATATCGATGTTGATACTCTCACACCTTCGTTATTGGAGGTAACCATTCGTGTTGCGCTGCACATATTTACAATCGAGCAAAAGCTTGAACAAACCGTTGTCAGGCTAAACGAAGTCCAACGTGCAAAAGACAATTTCTTTGCACATGTAAGCCATGATCTGAAAACACCGCTGAACGCTATCTTGGGCTATTCAGAAGCGCTTATGCTCGGTGCATTCGGTCCATTGGAAAATGCCAATGTGGCAGATACGCTATCGGTGATTAACCGCGCAGGAACAAATCTTCTTGGTGCAATCAACGAGCTTATTGTTCGCGTTTCAAGTGTTGATTATCTCGAAAAACCTCTTTGGGAAGTCGCCGATATCAACGAAATAATTCGCACTGCCGTTGGTCAGGTTGATGTTTTTGCTAGTTGTCGCAATCAACAAATAAACACCCGCTTTGATGCTGCATTATGTCTGACAGAATGTGAGAGCAATGCTCTGGCGCAGGCGGTAACCAGTGTTCTGACAAATGCGATCAAATATTCACCTGAGCAAAGTCATATAAGTGTCTCTACGCGAAACTGCGGCCGGCATGTCGAGATAGTAATTTGTGATCAGAGTGTAGTATTGGCCGGGCCATCATGGGAAACCGCACCTTCTCAATATGGATGCTTTGAACAATCGGCAGACATAGCCAAACAAGAGACCTGTAAGGGGCTGTCTGTCGTGCGTTCCGTTGTCGACCTCCATCATGGACAGTTAGAGGTTTCAGGTCACGCCGATGGTGGATCAATGATCAAGATCACATTGCCCCGTAGCCGTCCTAGAAACCAGTAATTTGTCTCAAGCGCACCTAAACATTTAAACACATGTTATGTGATGTTTGGGATGATGGCGTGGGATCAACTTCCAGTGAAATGTTAATTTCGCAAGTGCTACTTAAATACTATGCTGCTAGTCTTATCTACGCATAGATGGCACGAGCATGCTCAAAGCAACACTGAAATTGGAAACGAAATGACACGGCAACCAACGGTAGGGTTAATCGGACTTGGCACAATGGGTAGCAACCTTGCGCTCAATATAGCGGAAAACGGTTTTGATATAGCCGTATACAACCGCACAGTGGAACGTACCCATGAATTTGTAGAAAATGCGGGGAAGCTAAAAGAAAAACTAATCGGCACTGATAGCTTGGAGGAATTCGTTGCAGCCCTCAAAAGCCCGCGTAAAATAATTCTGATGGTGCCTGCCGGTAAGGTGGTTGATGATCAGATTGCGGCGCTGCGTCCGCTTATTGCTCCCGAAGATATTATCATTGATGCCGGTAATGCTAACTTTGGCGATAGTAACCGGCGTGCGGCAGAAGCGGTCGACAAGGGTTTTCGCTTTTTAGGCGTTGGTGTTTCTGGCGGTGAGGAGGGCGCACGTTTTGGCCCTTCAATAATGGGCGGTGGCCCGCGCGAAGCATGGGACGAAGTCGCGCCGGTGCTGGAAGCAATTTCGGCGAAATATGATGGCCAAGCCTGTGCCACCTGGATGGGCGAGGGCGGTGCCGGTCACTTTGTCAAAATGGTGCATAATGGCATTGAATATGCCGATATGCAGATGATCGCAGAGGTTTATGGTATTCTGCGTGACGGCATGAATATGTCGGCACCGGATA
This sequence comes from Ahrensia marina, assembly GCF_001293565.1. Taxonomy (GTDB): domain Bacteria; phylum Pseudomonadota; class Alphaproteobacteria; order Rhizobiales; family Rhizobiaceae; genus Ahrensia; species Ahrensia marina. The sequence goes on from NZ_JXMU01000002.1 coordinate 152,382, forward strand.
TTGCAGACATTTTTGCAAAGTGGAATGAGGGACCGCTTCAGTCCTATCTTATCGAGATTTCGGCAGAAGTGTCTAAAGTCATTGATGACAAAGCCGGCGTGCCAATTCTGGATATTATCTTGGATAAAGCCGGCCAAAAGGGAACCGGGCGCTGGACAGCGATCGAAGCACAGCACCTCGGTACGCCGGTCACCACAATTGAAGCGGCGGTGGCAGCACGAAATATTTCCGCAAATCTGGATCAGCGCAAGTCAGGTGAAGACTTGTTCGGGGCAGCGCCATCAATGGTTCAGGATGCTTCCATCACAATCGATATGCTGGAGAATGCGCTGCTCGCCGGTAAAATCGCTTGTTACGCGCAAGGCTTTGATATGTTAAGCGCAGCTTCCGAAAAATATGAATGGGGCCTTCCAATGCCGGATGTTGCTGAAGTCTGGCGGGCTGGATGTATCATCCGTTCTGCGATGTTAAATGATATGGCCGAAGCTTTGAAAAAGGCACCGGGGGCGAACCTGATGTTTGCGTCGTTCTTTGCCGAGCGATTGAAGAGCAGTCATGGTGATTTGCGCCGCGTTGTTAGCCAAGGGGCGTTAACAGGCAATTCAACACCCGCTTTGTCTGCCGGTCTTGCTTATTTTGACATGATGCGCACAGGCCGCTCAACAGCCAATATGATTCAAGCGCAGCGCGACTTTTTTGGTGCCCATACATTTGAGCGTATTGATGAAGAAGGCGCGCACAACGGACCGTGGAACGGCACCGATAAATAGCGTAACTCAGTGATAATGGTGCTAGCTTATGCAAGCACCGTTCGCATCAAAGCGGAATCTTTATCAAGCAACCCGTCAATGACATTAAAATGATGTTTGTCGGGTTCCTCAACAGCGTCAGTCAAAATGCCGAGACCGTGCCAGATATTTGCGATCAGTGCGTTCTGGCGCAGGAATTCGTGCCTTTCATTGCCGCCTACCCATGCGGTAAGGCGTATGTGGGGCAGCGGCATTTTAAAAGCCGGACTGTTTTGTTCGGCGCTGTCAATGGTCAGTTTAAGCGCCTCGTTGAGCTTTGTATGGATTAATGGCCGAAGATCGAAAAGACCAGATATAGGAACAATATTAGTAAGACGTGCGGCCGTTTTTTTATCCAATTGGGTTTGTGTCGTTCCAAGCTCGGCAACAATGTGTCCGCCAGCTGAATGACCTGTCAACATGATAGGCCCGTCAATCTTGCTCGCCGCATGATTAACTGCCTGGGCAACCATCTGTGTAATTTGGTCGATAGTCACTTCTGGACAAAGTGTATAGTCAGGAATCAAAGCTGCATAGCCAGCATCGACTGCACCTTTGGCACAATGCGACCAGATTGAGATGTCCGTTGACTGCCAATAACCACCATGAACAAAAACAAAGAGGCCCTTTGACTCGCCTGCCGGTAAGAATAAATCATATTTAGCGCGCTCTTCAGAGCCGTAAGAGATATCAAGTTCACCCTTGGCATTTGCTCTGAAGTTTGCAGCTTCGACAGGCCAACGCGATTTTATCTCTTCGCTGTTGGCAATATTGCCGCCATTTTCATAGGCATCATTCCAATCAGTTTTCTGAAAAGCCACCATGGTTGCTCCGCGCATCAGCCAGTCGTAAATCTTTATAAGTTGTGCAAATACCACTCATTTATTCAGCGGCCTAGACGTGTCATTATTTTGTTGAGACTTTGCGCGCACATTCTTCAAAGTCGAGCAAATTATCTGCGGAGTTTTTCACAAGCATACGCTGGACATCACGCGCGATAAAGCCTCCGATATCAATGACCTGCTGCGGCCTTCCGAAATAGTACCCTTGCAAATATGTGCAGTTGAGCTCCGATATCATTGGTAGCTGTTCTGCCGTTTCGATGCCCTCGATTGTTGTTTCCATTTTCAACTGCGTACCGAGGTGCGCAATTGTTTGCAGAACTTTTTTAGCGCTTTCATCGCGTTCGGCTTGTTGCAAAAATGACCGGTCGATTTTCAATTTATCAAATGGGAACTTGATGAGGTACATCAGGCTGGAAAAACCTGTGCCGAAGTCATCAAGTGAGAAGCTTACGCCAAGACGTTTAATTTTGCTGATTTTTTCATTAATAGCATCAGGATTGTCTGCAAAAACGGCCTCGGTAATTTCAAGCTCCAAACGGTTGGCTTCCATTTGTGTTTCGCGAAGAATGTCTTCCAGCCTATCAATGAAGCACTCTTGCTGGAACTGCGGAACAGACACGTTCACGGCAAGCTTCATATGTGATGGCCAGAATGATGCGATATAGCAGCCTTCACGCAGCGCCCAGTCGCCAAGCTTGTTAATCAAGCCGGTTTGCTCTGCCAGTGGAATAAAGACATCAGGCGGCACAAAGCCAAACTCTTCGTGTTCCCAGCGGGCAAGGGCTTCAAACCCCGCCAGAGAATGATCGGTTGATTTGAAAAATGGTTGAAAAACGAGTTTCAGCGCGCCGTTATCCAAATCCTTATCCAAGGCTTCGCGCATGATATTCATCCGATGTACCTGTTCGTTCATACTCGGATCAAAAACACGGTAGCAGTTTTTGCCTGAATTTTTCGCTTGGTACAGTGCAGTATCTGCGGAGCCGACGACGCTCTGAGTATCGCTGCCATCTTTATCTATGAAAGCAATGCCGATCGATGTGCTCAAACGAAACTCCTGAGCGCAACTTTGAATGGGATTTGCAATGCTTTTTACGATAGCTTCTGCAATCTCTTCGACGCTTTGTTCTGTTTTGTTTTCATCAATCATTGCGGCGAATTCATCGCCGCCCAAGCGCGCAATAATTGCAGCTTCACCAATTGCGGTTTTCAAACGTTTAGAGACTTCGACGAGTACCGCGTCGCCGGCCGCATGGCCCTTCGTATCGTTAATGCGTTTAAAGCCGTCTAAATCAATATACAATATTGCAAATTTGCTGGTGCTGTTATTCGGTTCTCTTGAAAGTGCTTTGTAAACATCGTCCACTTTTGAGAAGAATGATGATCTGTTCAAGAGGCCGGTCATCGCGTCATTATTGGCCAAGAACTCAATATTCTTCTGGTCTTCCACTTCTACAGTGCGGTTTTTCGCAAAACCCCGATATCCGGTGAACGTTCCTTCGGCATCAAACAAAGGTTTTCCGCTTACTTCAATCCAAACCATGGTGTCTTTACTGGTGCCGGCACCAAATGTGATTTCTTGGATGAGGTTCCTTTCGACAAACGCTTTTTGAATAGCGTCCAGATTTTCCAACACGTATAGATTGTTGCTTACAAACGCCTTGTGAACGTCTTCGAATTCGAAACGCCACGAAGATATATCTGTACCTATGGCGCTGGAAAAATGCTCAACCCCGTGCGTCATTTTTCCTTGGGAATCAATTTCCCAAAGCCAGTCACTTGCCCCTTCTGCATACTCGTTCAAAAGTATAGAGATTGTGTCAGCATTTTTCTGCTGCTCGAGGTCTTTACACACTGATTTTGCGAGATTTTTGGCAAATACCATTCCTGCGCGCACGAGAATAAAGCAGTAAATCAGAAACAATATTCCGAGAAGATTGGTATCAACCGTCTGGTGAGTGAAAATGGCTATCGTTGATAGTATTGCAATAGGAACAACGAAGGCCAGCAAGGCAGAGGGAACAAAGCTCAAGGCGACAGCACCGCCGCCCAACATGCCGGCAATTACAGCACTTATGATGAAATCCGGTGCGTCACTTGTCGCAAAAAATAATGTCGCCAGCGCTGCGCCCCACAAAATTGCGGTAATGCTGCAAAATAGGGTTACTTTCTCAACAGCTGAGGTGCCGACATTGTCTGGCACGGGTCGCGATCTGAACCTGTACACACCGTATGCGTTGTATGTCACCAGAGCCAGAACCGGTGTCATAAAGCTTATGGCAAGGAAGTGAAGCTCTGTTCCCCAAAAGTGAATTATCAGAGCAAAAGCATTGGCATAGCAAACCAAGACCATGAGCGGATTGACTGAAATCACACGTTGGAGTTGGGCTTTTCGAAGGGCGCTAGTTGCCAGTTTTGAATGTGCGTGTTTGCCAAGAATTTTTCTCTCGAAATGCAGAACCAAACTTTTCAGCAATGACATTGTAACTCCGCGTTTGAGAGTTTCACCTATCGTGTATGATCAATTCATATCTTGATGATGGGTGAGCATAAATAACTTCTGATGCTTGCTGCGCCTTTGACTTGATCGATAGGAAGTCTTTTAACGTAGGCCCAACAGTCGGCCTTTGCGAAGCACGTGTCTTTCATGACACTGTTTATGATCAGCATGATCTTTCTTGAAATAGATCAGTGCTTTGCTAATTTTGAGTAAATTTAGACGCCAGAAAGCTTGTATTTGCGGTCTTTCGGCACATTTTACATCCCTTCCGTTACGGTACTTTGTCCCGTTTTAAGCCACTTCCCTTTTCATTGAATGCTGGGCCGAAAATTGCTTTTGTATTATTTATGTATGCGTTTAGGGGCAAAATTAGACATATGTTTTGCCTGATTTAAAATGCAAAGATACAAAAATTTACACCATCCAAATTACGCTTTGCGAGCCAGCTTCAAAGGTCGTCTTTAACGGCTTCCATGGAAACATGCGTTGATGTGCTGCTTACATATGGCAGCGATGAGATAACCTCGCCAAGAATTTCCCGATAGGAAACAATATTGGTCGTGCGCACCTTAAGCAGGTAGTCAAAACCGCCGGCAATGAGGTGGCACATTTCAATCTCAGGAATTTTACGAATTGCATCATTAAATGCTTTAAGTGCTTTAGGGGTTGTGTCATTCATCTTGACCTCAATGAATGTCACGTGCCCCAGCCCCATTTTAGTAGGATCCAATACAGCACGGTACCCGGCTATATAGCCTTCATCCTGCAATTTCTTGATACGCATCTGGCATGGTGTTTTGGAAAGGCCGACTTTTTCTGATAGTTGGGTAACGGAAATCCGGCCGTCTGATTGCAAAATACGTAAAATCTTACGGTCAATTTGGTCTAATTCACTGAATTTCATGTTTTTTAAATTCAAATTTCATTTCAACTGCGTAAACAATAGAGAAATAACCTTCAAATAACAATAATTAAGTGAAATCGCCTAAGTTGGCTTTGCTATTGTGCGCCATTGCCATAATGGATTGATGCCATGTTAAAACTCGAAGATCTCCGCACCATAATTCGTCACAATCATATGCGTGATGAATTCGAGATTATAAATGAGCTGCTTGCTAGTGCCGAAATTAGTGATGATTTTCGCCAGCGCACTGAAACACTCGGTGCGAAACTGGTTGAAGAAATTCGCAGCGAGCGCAAGCCGAGCTTGATGGAGGTGTTCCTTGCGGAATACGGTTTGTCCACTGACGAGGGCATTGCACTTATGTGTCTGGCTGAAGCTTTGCTCCGTGTGCCGGACAGCGAGACAATTGACGATCTGATCGAGGATAAAATTGCGCCTTCCGAATGGGGTGCACATTTGGGCAAATCAAGTTCGCCACTTGTCAATGCTTCCACCTGGGCGCTTATGCTCACTGGTAAAGTCTTGCGTGAAGATGAGAATAAAAAAAACAGCATGGCGTCCGTGCTGCGATCAGCGGTTCGCCGCGTGGGCGAACCTGTAATACGCACAGCCGTCTCGCGGGCAATGAAAGAACTTGGCACGCAATTTGTCTTGGGTGAGACAATAGAGACGGCCGTCTCGCGTGGACGTAAAAGGCAAGCCCAAGGCTATACATTTTCTTATGATATGCTTGGCGAAGCTGCGTTAACGGCAGCTGACGCAGAAGATTACTTCGATGCTTATGCAGATGCTATTTCCAAGCTTGCAAAAGAGTGCACATCAGATGATATCCGGCAAAATCCGGGCATATCGATTAAATTATCCGCTTTGTATGAACGCTACGAGGTGGCACAGCGTGACCGTGTGATGACGGACTTGGTGGGACGCACGCTAACTTTGGCAAAACAGGCTCGCGATGCGGGGATGGGTTTGAACATCGATGCCGAAGAAGCTGATCGTCTGGATTTATCTCTTGATGTTATTGAGGCTGTTTTAAGTGATGATGCATTGGCCGGATGGGATGGCTTCGGTGTTGTTGTTCAGGCCTATGGCAAGCGCGCATCTTATGTCCTTGATTGGTTATATGCGCTTGCGGAAAAACTCGATCGCAAAATTATGGTGCGTCTGGTTAAAGGCGCTTACTGGGACACAGAAATCAAACGTGTTCAGGTAGAAGGGTTGGAAGGGTTTCCGGTTTTTACGCAGAAATCGGCAACGGATGTTTGTTACATTTGCTGCGCGCAAAAACTGCTTGGTATGACGGATCGTATCTATCCGCAATTTGCCACGCATAATGCGCACTCGGTTGCGGCAATCATGGAGATGGATGCAGCACCGGACGTTTTTGAATTTCAGCGCCTGCACGGCATGGGCGAGTCCCTGCATGATCTTATCATCAGCAAAAACAAATACCGTTGTAGAATTTATGCGCCTGTCGGCGCGCATGAAGACCTGCTTGCTTATCTCGTTCGCCGTCTTTTAGAGAATGGCGCCAATAGCTCATTCGTCAATCAAATTGTTGATGAAAACGTTCCGGCAAAAACCGTAGCTGCCGATCCGTTTTCAAAGATCAAGCCGGAACTGGAAACGGTTTGCCATCCCGATGACCTTTACGGCGATGAGCGGCGTAATTCGCGCGGCTTTAATGTGCGCAACACAGACGACCTTGAGCTGATTGAAAAAGCACGCGGACCATTTAAAAACCATCAATGGAACTTGAAGCCATTGCTCGTGGCCAAAGAATCCTCTGGTGAAGTTGTCACCGTTAAAAACCCGTCATTGCCGCATGACATCGTTGGGACAGTTCAATTTTGCACGGCCGGAGATGTGGAAAAAGCTATTGCCAACGCGGCCGTTTGGAATGCGTCACCGCAAGAACGTGCCGCGGTTTTAAGTAAGGCATCCGATCTGTATGAAGCGCACTTTGGTGAATTGTTCGCAATGCTCGCGCGTGAAGCGGGCAAGACAGCATTGGACGCGATTGCCGAGCTGCGTGAAGCGGTCGACTTTCTGCGCTATTATGCGGCGCGTGCAATGGAACTTAAAAATCCGCCACGCGGAACAATCACTTGTATTTCGCCCTGGAATTTCCCACTGGCTATTTTTACCGGACAGTTGAGCGCCGCATTGGCCGCAGGAAACGCCGTTTTGGCCAAGCCCGCTGAAGCAACAAGTTTAATCGCGGTAAGAGCAACGCAGCTCTTACATGAAGCAGGTGTCCCAGCATCAGCGCTGCAATTATTGCCGGGAGAAGGCAAGACAATTGGAGCCATGCTGACCGGTAGCGAAAAGATCAATGGCGTGTGCTTTACCGGCTCAACAGCAACGGCTCAATCAATCAATCGCAACATGGCTGAAAAGGTCTCTCCATCAGCACCGCTTATTGCTGAAACAGGCGGTTTGAATGCGATGATTGTTGACAGTACTGCTCTACCGGAACAAGCCATAAGAGATATTGTCGCTTCCGCATTCCAATCCGCAGGGCAGCGTTGCTCGGCATTGCGCGTTCTTTATTTGCAGGATGATATTGCAGATAGCTTCTTGAAAATGCTTTACGGCACCATGGACGCTCAGGTTGTTGGTGATCCTTGGGAGTTCAAAGCCGATCTGGGGCCGGTGATTGATAAAAAAGCCAAGAATACCATCGAAGACCATATTGAAACTGCACGCAGTGAAGGCCGGTTGCTGAAACAAATCACGCGCCCCGATACAGGAACATTTGTCGCGCCAACTGTATTGTCACTTTCATCGATTTTGGATTTAAAGCAGGAGATTTTTGGACCCGTTCTTCATGTCGTGAAGTTTCACGCCAGTGAACTTGACCAGGTGCTTCGCGATATTAATGCGACAGGCTATGGTCTGACGTGCGGCCTGCATAGCCGTATTGATGACCGCGTCGAATATGTGACGCAGCGCCTGAATATTGGAAACATGTATGTAAACCGTAACCAGATTGGTGCTGTGGTCGGAACGCAGCCATTTGGCGGTGAGGGCTTGTCCGGTACAGGTCCAAAAGCTGGTGGCCCTTATTATGTGCCGCGCTTTGCAATGGCGGATGTAATGACATTGTCTGCAGCACAAGGGCAGGCGGTAGATATAAGTAAGGTTCAGGCGCTTCTTGATGGTGCAAAAGTCAATGGTCAAAGCCTGAAATCATTAAATCTGCCGGGGCCGACCGGAGAATCGAATATTCTTTCCGTCTATGGCCGCGGAAAAGTGTTGTGCCTTGGTCCGACACGTGAAGCAGCGCTCATTCAAAAGAAAATTGCTGAAGACAATGGCTGTGCTGCTATCTGCATTGCGCCAGATCTTGATAGCGATGAAGGACTGAATGGAGTTCTAGAAGCCTCAGCACTGGCAGCGCTGAGTGGATTTGATGCTGTGGTAAGCTTTGCAGATGAAAACACTTTGCGGGCTTATCGCAAAGCGCTCGCCGAACGCGACGGTGCAATATTACCGCTGATAAACGAGCAGAACTTTGCTGACCGGATTCATCTGGAGCGCCATATCTGTATCGACACAACAGCGGCCGGAGGCAATGCGAGCCTTCTCGCGTCTGTATAAGCCACGCATAAAACCAGACACGTTAGGGTAGATGTTCTATCCTAACGGGTGCTGCTTTAAAATCGAGGTGAATTGCGTTTCTAATTCTGCGATCCAGACGTCACTTTCTTGTAACTCTGAAGGAAGCAATCTAGGCAAATTGATGAATGCAGAGCAAATATCATTCACGTTGCCATTACCTGATTTGAATGCTGATTGTAGCTCATCCTGTCTTGGATCGCGTAGGTCATAGGTTTTTCCGGTGCCGGTAATGCCGGCGCAATACCGTATCCACGCCGCCGTTGCATATGCAAAGGGCTTGATATCCAGCCCATCTTTCAGGTTTTCAACTGCAGGTTCAAATATGCGCTGCGGCATCTTTTGCGACCCGTCCATCGCAATTTGATAGGTCTCATGGGCAATGTTCGGATTTTCAAACCGTTCAATTAATTGTTTGCCGTATTCCTCAAAAACAATGCCGCTTAATGGTGTGAGCGTCTTGCTTGCAGCGCCGATATGCTTCTCTACCAGATCATATATTTGCGGGTCTGCCATAGCGTCACGCACATATTTATGACCGGCAAGAAATCCAGTATATGCAATCAGTGAGTGAGTGCCATTGAGCATTCTTAATTTCATACGCTCATACGGAGCGACATCGTCGACAAACAGGACGCCCGCGTCTTCCCATTTTGGCCGTCCGTCGCAAAAATTGTCTTCAACAACCCATTGTGAAAACGGTTCGGTTTCAACTGCGGCAGCATCTTTTTGCCCCAGGATTGTCTCAACCTCGCTTAAAAGCTCTGGCGTTACAGATGGTGTAATCCGGTCAACCATTGCGCTTGGAAACGTGCCATGGACTTCGATCCATTCAGCCAGTGCAGGGTCGGTGCGTCGTGCAAAATCAAGAACACCACTTCGCACGATTTCTCCATTCTTAGGCAAATTATCGCAGCATAGAACGGTATAGGGTTTTAAGCCCGCATCTTTGCGTAAAGCGAGACCTTTAACGATCATACCAATGATTCCAATCGGGTTCGAAGGATCTTTTAAATCACGAGCGATACTTGGGTGCGATATATCAACACCGCCTGTGTTGCGATCAACACCATAAGCCTTTTCAGTGACAGTCATTGTAACGATACGGGTTTGCGGGTTTGTCAGAGTCTGGAAAATCTTATCCGTATTACGCACAGCGGCTTCCACCGCAGCAATGCTACCGATCAGGCGCAAAGTTAATTGCTGTTCGTCGCCGTCGCGCACAGCTAGTGAATAGATGCCATCCTGTGCATTCAGCGTATCAGCACCGCGCGTACTTTGAAGGCTGACACCCAGAATACGCCAATTGCCGCCATGTTTTTTGAGAACATCATCGGTGTAGACCGCTTGGTGTGCGCGGTGAAATGCACCCACGCCAAAATGGACAATACCGATGCCATGCTTTTCGCGGTCATAACCGACACTCTGAACAGTCTTAGGCGGCGTAAATGAAGCGTCGATGCTCATAACTGTTTCACCGAAATGTTGCCTGATTTGACAGCTTCTAGAGCCGAAATGACACCGCGGAGCTCGGCTAGCCCCTTAAGCCGTCCAATTGCCGGATAGCCTGGCTGCGCATTACGATTGAGATCATCAAGAATATCTTGGCCGTGATCGGGCCGGAAAGGTATGTTCCAGTCTTTACGCCCAGCCTTTTTACGCCGTTCTTCTTCATTAAGAACGGCATTGATGAGAGCAACCATATCTGTATTGCCTGCCAAATGCTCGCCTTCATAAAACGAGCCGGGCGTCTGCTGCTTATCAAGAACCACATTGCGTAAATGCAGGAAGTGAACGCGGTGGCCAAGACGTTCCATCATGCTTGGCAAATCATTGTTCTTGTTTGCGCCCAGCGACCCGGAGCACAAGGTTATACCGTTTGATGGACTGTCCACCGCCTCTATCAATTGGCGGTAGTCCTCTTCTGTTGACATGATGCGCGGTAGGCCAAGCAAAGAGAACGGCGGATCATCAGGATGGCAGCAAAGCCGTATTCCTAATTGCTCGGCTGTTGGGATAATTTCTTCCAGAAAGGCATAATGATGCTTTTTAAAGCGGGCTTCATCAATCCCGCCATATCCATCCAATAATTGCCGCAGATCGTTGAGGGACAGCTTTTGATTGGCACCTGGAAGACCGGCAACAAGATTGTTGGTAAGTTGGACCTGTGCGGCATCATCCATTTTGGAAAATCGTTCAGCGGCAATTTGGATTACAGCGCTATCGTAGCTTTCTTCGGCACCTTTGCGCGCGAGAATGTGAATATCGAAAGCAGCAAAATCGATATAGTCAAAACGCATACAGCGCGCACCGTTGGGTAACGGCCAACTCAAATCAGTGCGTGTCCAGTCCAATATAGGCATGAAATTATAGCAGACTGTTTCAATGCCTGCTGCCGCGAGGTTTTTCAGGCTTTGCTTGTAATTGTCGATATGGTTTCGCCAATCATTGTCCTGCTTTTTAATATCTTCTGAAATAGGCAGGCTTTCGACAACGTCCCATGTCAAATTGGAGGGTTGGCCATTTTTACGGGTAGCGACCAATTGTTGCCGCTTTTCAATTTCACTGCACGACCACACTTCACCATTATCTATGTGGTGAAGAGCGGTAACAACACCATGCGCTCCTGCCTGCTCTATCTCATCAATGGCAACACTATCGTGTGTGCCAAACCAACGCCATGTCTGCTTCATGTTCAGTCTCTTTTTGTTGCAACGCCAGTCGTTGTCAAAGTTTGTAGGCCTGTTTTGCTAACCGGTAAGTAAGATCAACTGCGATCTCATGTGCTTCTTCTTCTGCCAGCAAATGCTCTGTGACCTGTTTGGCTAAAAAGGCGCAGTCGATCCGCCGCGCAACATCGTGCCGGGCAGGAATGGACGGGAATGCGCGTGTATCATCGTTAAAGCCTGCTGTGTTATAAAAGCCCGCAGTTTCAGTCATCATCTCTCTGTAGCGCATCATACCGGCAGGGCTGTCGTGGAACCACCACGCCGGGCCAAGCTTAAGGCTTGGATAGACACCGGCAAGCGGTGCGAGTTCACGGCTATATGTTGTCTCATCCAACGTAAAAAGAATAAGCGAGAGGCGTTTATCCATGCCGTATTTGTTCAAGAGGGGATGTAAAGCATCGACAAAATTTACAGCTTTGGGAATATCAAAACCTTTGTCACGGCCGAATGTCTCAAATATCGATTGATTGTGATTTCTGACCGAGCCGGGATGCAGTTGCATGACTAACCCGTCTTCGACGCTCATTCCTGCCATTTCTGTTAGCATTTGCGCGCGGAACAATTCCTTCTCGGCTGCATCGGTATCACCTGCCAGAACCTTGGCATAAAGTGCTTCACATTCCGCAGGTGAGAAATCGGCAGTTCTCGCTGAGGGATGTCCATGGTCGGTTGCCGTTGCACCCATGGATTTAAAGTAAGCCCGTCTTTCACGGTGGGCATTTAAATATCCTTGCCACGTCGATACATCTTCATTGGTAAGCGCGCCCATCTTTTCGATGTTGCTCAATAAATCCGGATGGTCCGGATCAATTGCGGCATCGGGGCGATAGGTTGGTACAACCCGTCCTTGCCAATCACTTTCACGAATAGCTTTATGGGCAGCAAGGTCGTCAGTACATGCGTCTGTTGTGGATAGAACCTCAATATTAAAACGGTCAAAAAGCGCGCGTGGTTTAAAAGATTGTTCTGCGAGGCAAGAGCTAATTGTGTCATAAACACTGTCAGCATTTTGCGCAGATAATGGTTCGGTTACGCCGAAAAGAAACTCCAATGTATAATCGAACCAAAGCCGTGATGGCGTGCCGCGAAACAGATAATAGTTCTCAGCAAATAATCGCCAGATTGCTCGTCCGTCAGTTTGCTTAGCGCTGCCGGTATGATCAGGAACGCCAAGACTCTCAAGGCTGATACCCTGCGAGACCAGCATTCTCAACACATAGTGGTCAGGGACAATGAGAAGTTGTGCCGGATCAGCAAAATTTTCATTCTTGGAAAACCACAAAGGTTCGGTGTGACCATGCGGGCAAATAAGCGGTAGCTTTTCCACCTCTGTAAACAAGCGCCTTGCAACGCTCCGCGTGTCAGCGTCGGCGGGGAATAAACGATCCTCATGTAGCATTTTTTACGGCCTCAAAAGCTGAGTTGATATGTTGACTGACAAGTTCTTGCGCAAGCTCGGCATCTTTGAGTTTGAGCGCTTCGATAATTTTAAGATGCTCTTCAAATGCCTTGTTGATCCGCAAAGGTAGGTCTGCCGTCAAACGGATACGCGCCCGGTCCGTATGGGCCTTGACCGATTGTGCCAAGCGCCAGGCAGACGGGATGCCAGCCAGCTTTGCGAGCAATTGATGAAACTCTTCATCATATTTGAAAAAATCGATGTGGTTCTTTTGTGAAACCGCCACCTTCTGAAGTGCAACCAATGGTTCCAAAACGCTTAGGTCATTGTCATTGGCGCAGATTATTTTGACGACTTCACGCTCCAGCGCCCGCCTGATTATGATGCCTTCTGTGACCCGTGCGTCATCAATATCCGAGACAATTGTGCCAACCTTGGAGATGGTCTTGATGAGACCGTCATGCATGAGCTTCTGATAAGCTTCACGCATAGGCGTGCGGCTCACACCTAGGCAACCACAAACGTCTTGCTCGTTTATTGCCAGACCGGGTTTCAAATTATCCAGAATGATATTCAGCCTGACAATGTCATAAATCTGCGAGCCTATAGAGCGCGTACGGTCAATCATACTTGGTGACAGCACACTTGCAATTTCTATTGCCGGTTCGTTTTCTGACGATTTTATCATGACAATTAGTCAACAGGCCTGTTGGGGTCTTGGAGTATATCCTATACTGTATCTTCTAGTATACATGAACACAAGACGGCGTTTGCAGATAGTGCCCAGCTTTTAATGTTTGAATTAGTGCGGGCTTTTTATAGTGTCATTTGTTTTACACAAAGCACCGCGATACACCCTGAAAGACCATTAGCAGTCTTATAAAAAAGGTCCTTCACGTGACAGTCTCAAACGACTTGGAATTTCCACATCCCAGTTTGGCGCAGGCAACGCGCATCTGGTGGAAAATTGGTGTTCTTTCGTTTGGAGGACCGGCAGCCCAAATCGCGCTCATCCATAAAGAGATTGTAGAGGAAAATAACTGGCTGTCAGAGCAGCAGTTTCTCAATGCATTGAGCTTTTGCATGCTTTTGCCAGGCCCAGAAGCGACGCAAATAGCAGCATATGCCGGATGGCGGCTTCATGGCGTGTTGGGTGGATTGATCGCCGGCCTTTTATTTGTTCTGCCCGGAGCCGCAATCATTATGGCGCTGGCGTGGATTTATAGCGTCTACGGTAATGTACCGCTGGTCGCAGCATTGTTCTATGGCATCAAAGCCGCAGTGCTTGTCATCGTCGTGCAGGCTCTATTCAGAGTGGCGAAGAAAGCCCTGTCGCAAAACATACACTGGATTATCGCAGGCTTGGCATTTGTCGGCATTTTCTTCCTGTCGATCCCGTTTCCGTTCATCATATTGGCGGCGGGTTTTACAGGATGGATATTGGGTGTGAAACAAGCATCAGATGTTGCACCGTCGATACCCAATATCTCTGTAAAGCAAACCACAAAGACGGTCTTGTTGTGGTTGGGCATATGGCTTTCGCCGCTGTTTGCTTTGGCCCTGTTGGGCGCGCCTGATCTGCTTATTGATATAGGCCGTTTCTTTACAACGCTTGCGGTTGTGACATTCGGCGGTGCCTATGCTGTTTTGGCGTATATGGCGCAGGATGTCGTCGTTCAGTTTGGCTGGCTGACAGCCGGTGAAATGATCGACGCATTGGGTTTGGCAGAAACGACGCCGGGCCCACTCATTCTTGTTACGCAATTTGTCGGATTTTTAGCTGGTTATAAAGACGCAGGATTAATGATGGCGCTCGCCGCGTCACTGCTCACATTGTGGGTGACTTTTGTACCTTGCTTTCTTTGGATATTTGCTGGAGCCCCTTACATAGAGTGGATTACGGAACAGCCGCGACTGCGCGGCGCGTTGCAGGCGATTACTGCGGCCGTTGTTGGCGTTATTCTAAACCTGTCTATCTGGTTCGCTCTGCATGTGCTTTTCGGCAAGGTAGAAAAGAAGCAGTTGGGTTTTCTAACGCTATGGATACCGGACGTTTCATCAATACAATGGTTGGCGATTGGCTTATTTATGCTGAGCACATATCTCACATTCCGATGGCGTTTTGATATGTTCAAAATTCTGGCAATAACAGCATTATTGGGAGCGGGCGGGAAATTTATTTTGTCCTGATCTGCTCATTCAACGCTCGTCAGGTGTTCCGCGTTCTGTGAGAAATTCTTTGATGCGTGCCGCGTTGTCTTCTGCAATAGAACCGTTTTTATGCCAGATTGAATTCTCAAACCCGATGCGCACTTTACCGCCAAGATTATAGGCGTGGCACGAACAATCGGTTTCGCCTTTACCAAAAGCGCAAACAGCCCAATCAGCTTGCCATTGATTGCCGGATAGCCAACTCATAAATGGCGTCAGGTCTTCTGGCTGGCTTTGCTGGTTTTTTGTGTAACGGCCAAGTACAAAAAGCATTTGCTGATGCTTTTCAGTAAATTCTGTGATGCCGAGCCGGTTATCCATTAAGGCCAGATCATCGGGTCCATAAAGTATATGCTGAACAGCAATATTTTCGTCATGGCACCAGCGGTAAAAATTCAAAGCGTCTTTGACATTTCCATCTAAAAACATTTCTGCGATAGAAACGGAGACCGATTTTGGCCGGACATCCTTCACCAGTTGGCGTTGTTCTTGCGCAGAATATTTGCCTACGGCCTCTGTGGTAATTTGCAACTGCATGGCAGGCACCGCAATTTCGAGTTCGCGCAGGACTTCGCGGTAAATACCAGCGTCGAGAATATGGCCGCCTTTGGCATCGCGGACATGAATATGAATACCATCAGCACCAGCGAGATTGCAGGCGCGCGCTGTTGATACAATTTCACTGATGGTAATGGGAAGCGCTGGATGATCTTCCTTTGTACGGCGTGCGCCATTCGGTGCCACCATTAATTCGGGAAGGGCATTTTGCATCTCAGCTTAGGCCGCGTTCAATCGCTATAGACAATTTGTCCGTGATCTCATCAATGTGGGAATCGTCAAGAATAAATGGCGGTGCCAGCAAGATATGATCGCCATGAACACCGTCGACTGTGCCACCCATCGGATAACAAAATAGACCGGCATCCATGGCGGCGTTCTTGATCTTCTTGTGCACCGCGCGTTCAGGCGAAAAAGGTCTTTTACTTTCCCTGTCTTCGACAATTTCCAGTCCACGAAACAGGCCGCGCCCTCTAATATTGCCTACATGAGGGTGCTGTGAAAATGTCGAACGCAATGCGGTGTTCAATTTCTCACCCATTTGGGCACATCGCTCAACAAGCTGGTGGTCGACAAGCTTGTTAACGACTGTAAGCGAAGCGGCGCATGCGGTGGGATGCCCAATATAGGTGTGACCGTGCTGGAAAAAGCCGGAACCGTTTTCAATAGTGCTGTAAATTTCTGCGGTACAAAGCATGGCTCCAATCGGTTGATACCCGGCGCCAAGTCCTTTCGCGATCGTTACAATGTCGGGGCCGATGCCTTCCTGCTCGCTGGCAAACATTGTTCCTGTGCGGCCCATGCCGCACATCACTTCATCAAGTATCAACAATATTCCGTACTGATCACAAATTTCTCTGATGCGTTTAAAGTAACCTTCGACCGGTGGTACGGCGCCCAGTGTTGCACCAACAACCGGTTCAGCAACAAACGCAATCACGTTTTCAGCACCAAGCCGCAAAATTTCGGTTTCCAGTTCATTGGCAGCGCGCAGCGCATATTCCGAAAGCGTTTCGTCATCTTTGCGTTCCCGATAGTCGAAACAAGGCGCGATATGGCTGGTCTCAATCATCAGGGGAGAGAAGGGCGCACGCCGCCATTCATTACCGCCGGTAGCAAGGGCCGCCAGCGTATTGCCATGATAGCTTTGCCTGCGAGCAATGAAGTATTTTCTCTTGGTTTCACCTTTCTCCCAAAAATATTGCCGCGCCAGTTTCAACGCAGATTCGACGGCTTCCGAGCCACCGGACACGAAGTAGACGCGGTCAATATTAGGCGGAGCAAGACCGATGAGCTTATCGGCTAATTCTTCGGCAGGTTGAGATGTTAAAAAACTGGTGTGCGCATAAGCGGCCGTATCAAGCTGCGCTTTGATTGCATCGATAACGTCGCGATCACCGTGCCCGAGACAGGAGACAGCCGCGCCACCGGAACCATCAAAATACTGCTTGCCGTTTTTATCATACAGATAAACTCCTTCGCCGTGTGAGACGGTAGGTAGATTGGCTTTGGTATGGCGCGGGAAAACGTGGCTCATGATTTTGATTCCGGTCAATCAGAATTGCGCAGCGAATGAAACATATGATTCATTGATTGACAACAACTGATTCAAGTGTACCATTTTCTTGTCGGTTGGGAGGAGATGTTGGTTCAGGCTTTTGAACAGGAATTAGCTAAACGTTATGTCGATCTTAGTGCAAAGCTAAGACAGGCAGCAGATTTCGTTGTTGCTCACCCGTTCGAAGTGGCAACGCGGAGCCTTCGTTCGATTTCCAGTGATATTGAAATTGCCCCTGCTACCTTCACTCGGCTTGCTCAAGCATTGGATTATGCCAGCTACGAAGAATTGCGCGAAGAAATACGCAATTCGATCGGGCGCAACTCCCGAACACTTTCAGACGGTGTTGAACGTATCCAAACACAGCATGCGGGCAGTGGCAGTTCATTTGCCAATGAACATTTGTCAGCGTGCATAAAAAACATTGAAACGCTAAGAGCCGACATAGATGAAGAAAAGGCAGGCCGTGTTGTCACGAAACTTGCTGCGGCCCGTAAAGTGTTTTTGTTTGGTGCGCTGGGCTCGGCAGGTGTGGCTGAGTATATGGCATATGCGGCCGCATTTATTACGGATAACTGGCAACTTGCAAGCCGTACGGGTGCATCATTGGGAGGCGGTCTTTTGGGCCTCAATAGCGATGATGTACTGATCGTGTTCACCAAAGAACCACATGCAAATCAGGCCATCAAAGCCGCTGAAATGGCAGCAGCAAGCGGATGTTTCGTTGTTGTCATAACGGACAGCCACAGATGTCCGGCACTTACTTATGCTTCGGCGCATTTCATTGTGCCGACGCAAAGTCCACATTTTTTCTCTTCCTACGCTGCAACAATCGCATTGGTTGAAACCATAATTGGTTTGCTGGTTGTGAAAATCGGAGCGGCTGCGAAGGATAGAATTCATAATGTGGAAGAATCCAATCGACGGCTGGAATATCTTTCAGACGAATGATTTAAACGCATAACATCAAAAAAGGAGACCATGATGTTGAAAAAAGTAAAACTATTGACGAGCGCTTGTGCATTGTCAGCGATGATGGCAGGCACAGCAGTTGCTGAAGAGTTTATTACTATCGGAACCGGCGGTGTAACCGGCGTTTATTATCCGACCGGTGGCGCGATTTGCCGCTTGGTCAATAAGGGTCGTAAAGATCACGGTATCCGTTGTTCAGTGGAATCAACGGGCGGTTCTGTTTATAACATTAACACCATTCGTGCCGGTGAGCTTGAGTTCGGTGTTGCACAGTCCGACTGGCAGTACCATGCGTATAATGGTTCATCTAAGTTTGAGGCAGATGGCCCGTTTGAAGATTTGCGTGCTGTGTTCTCAGTACACCCTGAACCGTTTACGGTTGTTGCCCGTGCAGATTCAGGCATCAAGAACTTCGACGACATGAAGGGTAAGCGCGTTAATATCGGTAACCCTGGTTCTGGCCAGCGCGGTACAATGGAAGTGCTTTTGGAAGCAAAAGGCATGTCAACGGACGACTTCGAGTTGGCGACTGAACTTAAAGCTGCCGAGCAGTCCGCTGCGCTTTGCGACAATCAGATCGATGCTATGGTCTACACAGTTGGCCACCCGTCAGGCTCAATTCAGGAAGCAACAACAGCGTGTGATTCAGTGCTGGTTACTGTTGATGGCGATGCTGTAACCAAACTGGTTGAAGACAATCCGTTCTACCGTACAGCAACAATCCCAGGCGGTATGTATCGCGGTAACGATGAAGACACGAGCACATTTGGTGTTGGCGCGACATTCGTTACATCTGCAAGCGTTTCAGAAGAAGCTGTCTATGAAGTCGTGAAATCAGTGATGGAAAACTTCGACGACTTCAAAAAGCTGCACCCTGCTTTTGCAAACTTGGAAAAAGAAGAAATGGCAACTGCTGGTCTTTCTGCACCGCTGCATGACGGCGCTATGAAATACTACAAAGAAGCCGGCATTATTGAATGATGCAAAATAGAGGGGGCTTGACGCCCCCTCTTAACTACAGAACTATAAAATATAAATTTGCAGATGCAGTCGGGGGACAAGGTAATGGCGAATACAAGCAATGAGAGCCGTGCTTTAAGCGAGGAAGAGCTTCAGGAACTGGTTGCTGCATCTGATGCCGGTGCAAGAGCGCCGGATGGCGCTGTAGGCACATTGATGGCCGTCATTGCAATTGTGTGGTCAGTCTTCCAAGTGGTTTTGGCATCGCCGATATCCAACTATGTTTTGCCGGGCGATGTCGTCAACAACTCGCGTCAATTGCATCTGGCGTTCGCTATTTTCTTGGCCTTTTTGGCTTATCCGGCCTTCAAGTCCAGCCCTCGACATTACGTACCGATTACTGATTGGATAATGGCGGGTCTTGGCGCATTTATCGCACTATACGGATTTATCTTTTACCAGAAAATCGTGGATTCCGGTGGCTTGGCCGATGACACAGATAAATGGTTTGCGCTTGTTGGACTGGTATTACTGTTTGAAGCTGCCCGCCGCGCTCTTGGACCGGCGATGGCGATCATTGCCACTATTTTCCTTGCTTATGTGTTCTTCGGTTCTTCCGCTTGGGTGCCGGATGTCATACGCTGGAAAGGAGCATCACTGCAAAAAGCGATGAGCCATATGTGGATTACATCCGAAGGCGTGTTTGGTATCGCCTTGGGTGTTTCAACAAAATTTGTTTTCCTGTTTGTGTTGTTTGGCGCGCTTCTCGATAAAGCCGGTGCCGGTAACTATTTCATCAAAATGGCATTTGGTGCGCTTGGACATTTGAAGGGCGGACCGGCTAAAGCGGCTGTGGTTGGTTCGGCGGCAACAGGCCTGATCTCAGGCTCGTCTATCGCCAATGTGGTAACCACCGGTACATTTACTATCCCGCTTATGAAGCGCGTTGGCTTTACCTCTGAAAAAGCCGGGGCTGTTGAGGTTGCCAGCTCGGTGAACGGTCAGATCATGCCGCCTGTTATGGGCGCGGCAGCGTTTCTCATGGTTGAATATGTGGGTATTTCCTATGTTGAAGTCATAACCCACGCATTCTTGCCAGCCGCAATTTCTTATATTGCCCTTGTCTACATTGTTCATTTGGAAGCTGTGAAATCCAATATGCCAACGCTCGGTGACCGTGTGGTCTCAATGGGCCGCACAATCGGCGGTATGGCTGCCTTCTTTGTTGGTTTCGCACTGCTTTGTTATGGTGTCCAATACCCTGTTCGTTGGATTACTTCGCTGTTTCCTGATGGCTCGGAAATTATCCTCGCCTCTCTTGTTTTCGCTGCCTACCTTGCCCTTTTATGGTTTGCAGCGCAGGTGCCGGATCTAGAGCCTGATGACCCGAATGCAGAAGAAGTCGAACTACCGGTTGTTGCTGAAATTTATAAAGCCGGTCTGTATTATTTGCTGCCGATCATCGTACTTGTCTACTTCTTGATGATTGAGCAAAAATCTCCTGGATTATCAGCTTTCTGGGCGACAGCGCTTCTGTTTGTTATTTTGCTGACACAGCGCCCGCTCAAGTCAATTTTCCGCGGCGAGAACAATACGGTCAACGCATTCAAAGACGGTATAGTCGATCTTGTGCAAGGCTTGATCGATGGGGCACGCAACATGATCGGTATCGGTCTGGCAACGGCAACAGCCGGTGTGATAGTCGGGACCGTCACGCTAACAGGCGTTGGTCAGGTGATGGCTGATCTAGTGGAGTTTTTGTCCGGCGGTAATCTGATCATGATGCTTGTCATGGTTGGCCTGCTGAGTCTTGTGCTGGGCATGGGGCTTCCAACGACCGCGAACTATATTGTTGTGTCATCCTTGATGGCCGGTGTTGTCGTGGAGCTAGGCGCACAATCCGGTTTGATTGTGCCGTTGATTGCAGTCCACTTATTCGTCTTCTATTTCGGCATTATGGCAGATGTTACCCCGCCCGTGGGATTGGCCAGTTTTGCCGCCGCTGCTGTTTCCGGCGGCGACGCGATCAAGACGGGCTTTGCGGCATTTTTCTATTCGCTTAGAACAATCGCACTGCCGTTCGTATTTATTTTCAACACGGACTTGTTGTTGATTGATGTGACATGGGCGCAAGGCATTTTAGTCTTTGTGATTGCCTCGATAGCTATATTGGTCTTTACCGCGGGCACTATGGGTTGGTTTGTAACCAAGAACCGCATTTATGAGAGCGTAGTATTAATTCTCATATCTTTCATTCTTTTCCGTCCGGATTTTGTCGTCAATCGTATCCAGCCGCCGTATCAGGCAGTAGAGCCTGCTCAGTTTGAAGAAGCCTTGGCCGGTGCGCAAGTTGGCAAAGAGTTTCGCATTGTGGTCTCCGGACCTGATTTCGATACGGGAGACACAACCGAGACAACATTGGTCGTGCCTGTTGATGGCGAGGGTTCGGGTGCCGAGCGCTTGGAGAAAACCGGACTGCTGCTTCTTGAAGAAGATGGTGCGGTTAAGATGGATGAACCGACATTCAGTTCGCCATTCGCGCAAAATCTAAGCTCGTTTGATTTTTATGGCGATGATCCGGTGATGATTAAGAGCATTAAGGCACCTGCTGAGCAAATGGCGAAAGAGCTGGTGTTTATTCCTGCGCTACTATTGTTGGCACTCGTTGCCTTTATCCAGCGGGGCCGTGCTTCGAAATCAGGAGATGTGGTATGAGCAATTCAATATTGTGTGCTATCGATATTAGCAATCCGAAGGCTGATGCTCCGGTTTTGGAACGTGCGGCTGCGTTGGCAAAGTTGGATGAAGCCCAACTGGATGTGATCACGGTCGTTCCGGATTTTGGTATGAGCCTTGTCGGGTCTTTTTTCGATGAAGGCCACCATAAGAAGATGCTTGCGGAAGCCAAGAAGCAACTGAACGCGCAAATTACCGATGTTCTTGGTGAAGAGGCCAACAAAAAAGTTCGTCATATTGTTGCTTTCGGCAAGACCTACCAAGAGGTTCTGCGCATGGCGATAGAGGCAAAATCCACCGTTATCGTTGTTGGTGCGCATAAACCTGATTTGTCAGAATATTTGCTGGGTCCGAATGCCGCGCGTATTGTGCGTCACTCGAAATGCTCAGTCTATGTCGTCCGCTAAACCGGATAAATCAAGTTTTCCGCGCGGCTGCCAGCCAAGCTGTCGTAAGCGCGAGCAGTCCATTTGGTTATATGTGCTGGCATCTGATTTTTCAGGCAAAGGCAACTTGGGTTGGCCGATCATCGACGCATAGGCTTTAAGAAGCGTATGCCGGTCAAGAAGAATATCGGACACATTTAGTACTGCTATGCTCTTGTTGTTTTGATTTTGCAGATGCTCTGCATTTATGTGGATCAGTAGCCTGACCGCTGCTGCAAGATCTTCTCCGTGAACCTCGGTGCCGATGCGCGGAGCAATATCTTTACCTTTAGTGAATTGTGAGAATAGTTCTTGCCACTTGTGTTTGTAAGATCGTGATGGTGATCCATAAACACCGGTAGAACGCAGCGAAACGGCAATAAAACTATTATCGGCAAGCGTGGAAAGCATATTCTCGGCTTCCAGCTTGGTTTTTCCGTAAAGCGTATCCGGATTGGGCGGCGTATTTTCAAAGAGCGTGGAGCCCGGCTTTTGAGTTCCGTAAACCGCGCGGCTGGATAAGAATATTACACGCTTCACACCCGCAACTTTTGCAGCTTCAAACAGCGCTTTTGAACCGGTCACATTCCGCTCGATAAATGCGTACGGATCATCGCCTTCACCGCCGCGATATTTTCCCGCCACGTGGTGAAAGGCAGCATGAACGAGAACATCCACATCTTTGAATAAATTCGGCGACACAGATGTTTCAGAAAGCGAATAGTGTCTAAATTCGACGTAGCCGGTAAAGTCTTGTTGAGAGGGTGGTGTGCGTCCCAGAGCGATCACGTGGTGGCCTGCATCCAGTAAGTCGTTGACGATAAAGCGCCCGACATATCCGGTGGCACCGGTGATTGCGACGCACGTCATTTTATATCTGACGGGTTGGGCAGGCTATCGATAACCGGCAGATCTATACCGTCGTAATACGCTTGCCATAAATCAATAAGAGGCTGTAGATTATCCGCCTTTCCATGGTTCTTCTCCCATGGCTTTTCATATTGATAGTGAACGATATGAACTGACTTCCAGTCCCATAGATCGGGCATATTAAACCAGACATATTGGAGCATGTTGAAAAACACTGGCAGGCCGTGCCAATCATTAAAATAAGTCTCCAAAAAAGTCTGATCCGTCCGCCGCCAATAGGCATCCGGTGCATCAAGCACTGTCATCATGTGATCGAATGTTGCTTGCGAAGGCTTGGCAACAAAAACACCTGAATTAAGCCGATGAAAATCAGCTACGGTTTCATAAACATTGGGCGCCGCAGAAAATTCCGGATAGGCAAAAAGCTTGTCGATGTTGCGGATCACCAGCGCATCGGCATCAATAAAAACCACCGTCTCATACTGCACAAACTGCCATAATCTAAGTTTGATAAAGTTATCCAGCGGCGTATGAAAAAGCGGTTTGTCGCCTTTTAGAAACGGCGCATTTTCATGGATTTTTTTCTTTTGATGGCGTTCATTGAACGCATCCGAGCAAGGCAAATGATCAACGGCAATCGTTGTCGCACCCAGTTTTTTTAGTGGCTGCAACACACTTTGACCTAGGGCCTTGGTGTGCATGACCACGATATCGGCACTGGTATCTGTTAAGGTCAATGACCGCACGAGTGCTCGAGCGGCCATTGCATAATCGTCATTGGTGACGAGTGTTACAAAAGCGTTTTTTGTCATATTAGGAAACGGCTTTTAACCGTTTCTTTTCCGGATCTGTATCGACTGTTTGGGCAATTTCCTTGGTCCAGGCGGAAGACGCTGGAACGCGGCTGCGATCAACGCGGTAAGCGTATTTTTTCGCAACTTCTATAACTTCTTCCAAAAGGCCCTCAGCCAATGTGATCGGTTTCAGGCCAAGCTTGATAAACTGCTCTCTATCAACAATAAGATCGTTTTCAGCAGCTTCCTTGCGCGGGTTAGGAAGGTTGACAATCTCGCCGCCTGTCAATTTCGCGACCAATTCTGCCAGATCGCGGACACGGTGCGTTTCAGTTACCTGATTGAAGATTTTTACACGGTCGCCGGCTGCTGGCGCATCGGCAAGAGCAAGCTCAATACAGCGAACAGAATCCTGAATGTGGATGAAAGCACGTGTCTGCCCGCCAGTGCCATGTACCGTCAATGGATAGCCAATGGCAGACTGGATAAGGAAGCGGTTAAGAACGGTACCGTAATCACCATCATAATCAAACCGGTTGATGAGCTGTTCATGGCGGCGGGTTTGCTCGGTATGCGTGCCCCACACAATGCCCTGATGCAGGTCGGTAATACGCAACTGGTCATTTTTTGCGTAAAATTGGAACAGGAGCTGATCGAGACACTTGGTCATATGATAGATCGAACCGGGATTGGCCGGATATAGAATTTCCTGATTTACAGTGTCACCGGTCATGGTTTCGATGCCGACAGGCAGATAGCCTTCCGGTATCGCTGCACCAACCGTAGAATAACCGTACACACCCATCGTGCCCAAATGCACCAAATGGGCGTCCAGACCGATTTCGACCATTGCATTTAAAAGATTATGTGTCGCGCTGACATTGTTGTTGACCGTATAATTTTTGTGACGGTCAGATTTCATGGAGTAGGGCGCGGCCCGTTGTTCAGCGAAATGTACAATAGCGTCCGGCTTGTGCTCGGCGAGCCAGTTTTTCAGCACATCATAGTCTTTCGCCAGATCAATCAGATGAAAATGAATGCGTTTGCCGGTTTCCTGATGCCAGATACGGGTGCGTTCCTGAATGGAGTCCATAGGCGTTAGGGACTGGACACCAAGTTCAGTGTCGATCCAACGACGGGAAAGATTGTCGATGATATGAATCTCATGGCCCTGATCCGAGAGATGCAGTGATGTTGGCCAACCAACAAATCCATCTCCACCGAGGATTGCTATTTTCATTTCCATTCGCTCCTATTTTAAAAATTCAGAGGCCTATAGCGCGGGTTTGTGACAATAAAAAGTAATGTAATACAAGGCCGCTGCTTGACGGCCAAATATATGGTATTGTTCACAGGAAATGAGCTTGTTTGCCTAAGCAATCTGTTTTGACGGCATTATTCCTCAAAAGTCAGAGCATCTGGATCTGCGCCCAATTCTTTCAAATTGTCCATCACAGAATCCATCATCGGAGGGGGGCCGCAAACATATATATTGTCGGAAATATCGATGACATTTGCCGATAGAACGTCCTTGTCGATGAAGCCATGTGCGTAGCCTTTTGTGTCTTCTTCGCTGAGTACATGTAATACTTTCAGCTCTGGCATTGTGCTGAGCAGATCCTGCGCGATGATATCCTCGCGGGTCTTGTTGCCAAAAATCAGCTTATTGCCATGCAGCTCGCCGCGCTTCTCCAAGTCTTTAAATATCGCCAGAAATGGTGTTACGCCTGCACCGCCAGCAACGAACGTTCCATTGCCTTTGAATTGAATTGTGCCCCATGGGTCTTCAATGATCAAAGCATCACCCGTAACCAGTGATTGTAATTCATTGGTCACGCCTTCATGGTCGCGATAACTTTTGATTGTAAATTCTAGAGTATCTTCACCGGGAAGCGACGTGAACGTAAATGGCCTTTTCTCATCGCGCCAACCATCCTTATCAATTGCAACTTCTGTCGCCTGGCCGGGTTTGAAATCATAGCCCTCCGGTTTCGAGGTGCGGTACCGCATAACATCGCCCGTCAGAGGCTCGATGCTGAGTATGTTGATTTTGTGAGACATCTAGTTTTCCTTTTACTGCTGAAAAACAAACGGAAAAATGCCCTTAAGGTTCCTTTTGCGAACTCAGCAGCCAGTTAGAATTTTTCCCTAGAAAGAAATCATAAAAAAAACCGCCCCGTGTTGGGGCGGTGATTTTAGTGGATATGAACTTGATTTAAGCAGCAACGCTTTCATCGTGTTCTTCGATAGTTTCAGTTTCTGCAAACTTAAACTCGCCAAGACTTTTTGAAAATTCTGAAATCTCTTCCGACATTTGAGTTGTTGCAGCATTGGATTCTTCGACCATCGTAGCTTCCGCTTGGCACCACCGAACGAAGTCTCGATAATCGCCATCCTTGCTTCCTGTTTTGATAGGGTGAAACGATACCAGGCGCATGTTCTTGCTTTTGGGTTTCAGGCGGAAAGGGCGCATTAATTTGCCTGTTAAAAGCTTTTTCTGGTAGTTTAGATTTGAATTTTGAATTGAGAAGGGCTTTTCATCATTAAGGCGTGGTTAACCGTGCATAAAGATTGGATCCTGAAAATAGCGGGAGTGATCAATAGACATCACCTAACTTAGCGGGGCTCCGGATGAAATTTATAAAGCTTGCACTCATATGTGCAATTTCACTTTTACCAGTTACATCGCTTCACGCAGAAGAGGCGCATGTTGCTCAAATCCGAGATTATATTGACCTCGATCTGCGACCTTGGCTTAATGATGAAATAATAATCACTGCGATTAAGGCGCAAAATGAAAAAGTAGCTGACATGTCCGAGGAAGATATTATCGCTCTGGATAACAAGTGGCGGGAGCAAATATCTTCTGACGCAAAGCCTTTTATCGATGAAGTGCTTGACCGCCCGCTTTCAAAATTCTTGGCAGCAAAACAGAGTGAGTCGGCTGGCCTGATTTCCGAACTTTTTGTTATGGATGCCAAAGGAATGAATGTCGGACAAAGTTCACTGACGTCAGATTATTGGCAGGGTGACGAAGCCAAGTGGCAAAAGACTTACCTAGAAGGCGCTGATGCTATTTTCATCGACTCTGCAGAAGTGGATGGTTCAACCGGCGCATTGCAGTCTCAAGCAAGTATTGCGATTAGCGATCCTGCGACAGGCGAAGTCATCGGTGCCATTACAATCGGTATTAACTTGGACGCGCTCTAAACTTTAAGACGCAGTTTATTAACAGGCGACATTGTTCGACTACTCGCCAGTTTTCACCATATGGGGGCTGGTCACTTGTTCGTAGGTCCACCTACAATGCATTCCGAGCATCCAATTAAGCAGGATGGGAAATTGAAGCCGTTTCTGTGCCATAATGGTTAAAAATGCAAGCTTTTGGGCGTTTCAGTAACGTTATTTTAATTATAATTTGCCGAGTATGACCACAAATATCAATTGTGGAACTCACCATGAATTTACTTTCTCGCTTCGGCTTGGTTCGCACCGTAACGGCAATAGCTGTTGGAACCTTGCTGTTATCCCTCGTCGCTGTGTCCATTGCTATTTCACTGAACATTTCTGGCCGGATTCAAGAGCAGGCTGTTGCAAGCCAAAACGCAAGCTTGCGCACTTTGGCAACGATCGCAGAGCGCGATATTCCCGGCACGCAGGTGACTTGGGGAAAGTCTGGCAATGTTGAGCGCGTTGTCATGGAGGCCGTGCCGGAAGAATTCTCCAGCCACGATATGATTGATACGGTTGGTAGAATGACCGGTGAAACGGCAACGATTTTTGCTTGGGACGAAGAAACAAAAGATTTCTGGCGCCGCACAACAAACATCATCAAGCCTGACGGAAAACGCGCTGTAGGAACACAGCTCGGACAAAACGGTGCTGTGTATCCTGTGCTGACAAATGGCGAAACGTTCCGCGGCGAGGCCGTTATTCTGGGAACGCCTTATTATACAATTTACCAGCCAATATTCTCGCCTGACAATAAAACAATCGGCATTATCTATGCCGGCGTTCGCTCCGAAGTTATCAATGCCCAAGCCAGTGAAATGGTATGGACGGTTGGTATAAGCGCGATTGTTGTTTTGGGTGTTGCCGCGGTGATCATGGCGTTCTTCTCATCAGCTGTGCTGGGTCCGATCCCGCATCTGGCGAAGACAGCCCGCACACTTGCGCAAGGTGATTTTGAAGCCAAAATACCCTATTTGGAACACCGCAATGAACTGGGTGAACTTGCACAGTCACTGGAAGTGTTTCGTCAAAGCGCAATTGAAAAGCAGGACATTGAGCATCAGTCTTCACAGGACCGTCTGGCAACAGATGAAGAGCGCAAGAAGAACGAAACTTTCAAACTGCAGCAGGAACGCGAGATTCAAACTGCCGTTGATGAAATTGGCGCTGCATTGAGCCGCCTGAGTGAAGGTGATCTTTCAGTCAAAATTGCCGGACCTTTCAATGAAAAACTTGAAAAACTGCGTACTGATTTCAACCAGGCGGTTGAACGGATGTCGATGACTATGACTGAGCTTCGCAATGAGGCTTATGAAATTAAATCCGGCACAGAAGAAATGCGCACATCCGCAGATGATCTGGCGCGCCGCACAGAGCATCAGGCATCATCGCTTGAGCAGACCTCTGCGGCCTTGGAAGAAATTACAGCGACTGTTCGTAATGCGTCAGAGCGTGCCGAAGAAGCCTCTAAAATGGCGACTGAAGCACAGGGCAGCACGGTCAATTCACGCAAAGTTGTCGCCAATGCTGTCGATGCCATGTCGCGCATCAAAACAGCGTCAGGTGAAATTACAAAAATTATCAATGTTATTGACGAGATTGCATTCCAGACGAACCTTCTCGCGCTCAATGCAGGTGTTGAAGCTGCACGCGCCGGCGAAGCTGGAAAAGGGTTTGCTGTTGTTGCTCAAGAAGTTCGTGAGCTTGCACAACGCTCTGCAACTGCTGCCAAGGATATAAAAACATTGATCACCAAGTCCAGTGAAGAAGTTGAGGGCGGTGTCCGGCTTGTTAATGAGACCGGTGAAGCACTTAAAGGCATATCGGACCACGTTCATAATATTAATGACCAGATGCATTCGATTGCGGCATCATCGCGTGAGCAGACAATTGGCTTGGGTGAAATCAATACGGCCATGACGCAGATGGACAGTGTGACCCAACAAAATGCTGCGATGGTTGAAGAGGCGACAGCCGTTATGCATATCCTCGCAACAGGTTCGGAGAAGCTTGCGAACCTGATCGGCCAGTTCAAACTGGTTGAAAGCGAAATGACGTCAACGCAGAAACGCGCTGCATAGCAGAATACAATTTGACTGTTTAGAAGCCCGCTACGTTCATCGTAGCGGGCTTTTTGTTTTCTGTTCTTATTTCCAAATTTGTTAGTGTCGCAAACTTTCCCGTTCAGTATAAAAGCTGGAAAACATGGCTCAAATTTCATACGCTTTGTAAATTGGAATTAGTATGGAGCATGCACATGTCGATGAAATACTTACTTCTTCTGGGCAGTATATTTTGTGCTGGAACAGCGGCAGCGCAGCAAGCGCCTTCATTTAATTGCGATAATGCCCAAAGTTCCGCAGAAGAGCTGGTGTGCTCCAACCCTAAGCTTGCACAGCTCGACCGTCAGGTGGGTACGCGTTTTAAAGAAGCGCTTGAGGTTGTCCGAAAACTTGATGCCGGTGCACAAGAGGCTGAAAAAGAACTGCGCGCCTATCAGCGGGGCTGGATTGGCGGACGCGATGAATGTTGGAAGTCGGATGATCTGGAGAGCTGCGTTCGTTTAAGCTATCGGCAACGCCACGCGGAGCTGGTGGCTCGATATTTATTGGAAGATGCAACTGCCGTTGCCACTTGGCAATGTGGTGATACGCCAGCCAATGAACTGGTTACATTTTTCTTTGATACTGAACTTCCAAGCGTTCGCATTGAGCGGGGCGACAGTATAAGTGTGGGATATATTTCCCGCACGGCATCAGGGTCGCGATATGATGCCGATTTCGGGCGATTTATCTGGATAAAGGGCGATGAAGCGCAGTATCGGGAACCGGATCCCGACGGCACCGAATACTCTTGCACCGTTGTTAAGGAATGATCGCTTAGCGTTCATCAATCGTAACAGAGGCATCAGTCTTTCTGGCAATAGTGTCCAAGAGGGCCGGTAGATCAGCAACAGTATCTATAACATAATCCGCGCCGGCATTTAAAAGTTTGGCTGTTGCTTTTTCGCGCAACGCCGCGACTTCCTCCGGTGCCAATGCATCAAGTTCGGCCGGTGTTTTTCCAGCATAATTGCCGGAAAGGCTTACCCCAACTGTTATGCATCCGGCAGATACACCTTCCGCGATACCCGGTTCGGTATCATCAACCTTGATAATTGTTTCTGCTGGATAAACCGCCAGATCAACCATGCACTTGTATATGCCAAGTGGGCCCGGACGCCCCTCTTTCAAATCATCGGAGCAAACAAGATTTTCAGGTGAATAGCCTTGCTCTGCCGCGATAGGCAAAACATTTTCCATGATTGACCGCGTATAACCGGTCGTTGAACCGACTTTGATATTTTTCTCTTTCAAGTAGTCGAGCATATCGGTCGCACCGGGCACGAGTGTTGCATATTGCGCGACGACTTTTTCGTTCATCGGCACAAACACTTCGTAGATTTTGTCGACATCTTTATCACTAGGCGCAGTGCCGTATTTCTTTCGCCATGCCTCATTGATACTAGGCATTTCTATCATCGCCTTGATATGGTGCCATTTTGGCATTCCCATTGACGAGCGTGCTTCTTCAATCATGGTCGTGATGCCAAATTCTGCAAAGGCTTCAATAAATACGCCCATCGGAGCAAAAGACCCGAAATCAATCATTGTACCGGCCCAGTCAAAAATGACGGCTTTTATTTCTGATGTGTTTTGGGCGTGAACTTGCAGCATCTTTATATCCTTCTTTTGCACCGCATAGGTATTTGAAATGACAATTGCGTGACAGTTGTCAGGCGTTGATAATCGCTAGAGAAACACGGTCGGCTGCAAAGCGTGTGGTTGAAAACTGAATGGGATTGCCTTCCATATCCGAGTTGATTGCTTGAGTAACCAGAACGATAGCACCGGGAGAAAGCTGTAAATATTCTGTATCTGCCATCGTGGCATGATGCGCCTCAATTTCAGTCGATTGGCGCAGATAATCCGCAATTCCACATTGGGTTAGCGCTTTTGTGATCGATCCCGTTGTTTGGTATGCGGTGCCAATGTCAGGAAAGCGCTTGGCACAAAACCAAGAGGTTGAACGCGAAAGCGGCATGTCGTCGGCATCGCTCAGCGTTTTCAGACAAATTACTTTTGAACTCGGCGTAATGTAAAGCGCTGAAGCTATTTCAGGTGTGGCTTGATCAATGGAAAGATTGAGCAATCTTCCGCGTGTCGTTTGTACTTGATTGCCAATACCATCTGAAAATCGTGTTCGCTTTCCAATAGGGTAACTGATGCGTTTGCGTGCGCGAACAAATGTGCCTTGGCCCTGCCTGCTTTCAACGATCCCTTCCTTTGCCAGGGCGTTCAGTGCGGCTCTGACCGTATGGCGATTGACTTCAAATCGCTTTGCCAGCGTTGTTTCCGAAGGCAAGCGGTTGTTTTGAACCGATACATTGGTTGCAATTTCATTGCGCAGCTCATCAGCGATCTGTCGCCATATTGCAATTCCCGAACGGCGTTCCAGTGTTTTCGAAATCATAAGCGTCGCCTTACTCTTTTCTTCTCATTTCACCGATGTGTCATACGCCCGTCATGTTGACCCATTAAGCCAGATATCACATGTTTAGTTGTCTAGATCAATAGACAAATTTTATGAGGCAGTTTATGGGTGATTTACAATCCATCCGGCGCAATCGACTGGCAGTTTTAGCAATGTCGGACACTTCAGAATTGGTGAAGTGCTGGAAGACTTTGGGCGTTGATCCGGAGTTCACCATGCCGCGCGCACCGCAAACAGGAATTGTCGGTCTGCGCGGGCGCATCGGTGGTGGAGGGGATGCTTTCAACTTTGGTGAAGCCACAGTTACGCGGGCGACCGTCAAATTGGCATCCGGCTCTATCGGCCATGCCTATGCACTCGGCCGTGATCACACAAAGGCAAAGCTCTCAGCCATTATCGATGCACTTTGCCTGGATGACGATTGGTCGGCGCGTATTGAGGACAACATCATCACGCCACTCCGGAACCAAATTGAATCCCGTGATGAGCGGCGCGCTGCTGAAACAGCAGCGACGAAAGTTGATTTCTTTACGATGGTCCGCGGAGAAGATTAATGCAGGAACTTCAAGCAACAATAGAAGACAATGCGTTAGAAGGCGGCTTTCGCGAGCCGGTCTTTGACGCTCAAAAAGTTTTTAACGCCATTATGAACGCGATGGCACGTCCGGGAACGATTGCAGACCTGCCGGAACTGACAACCGCTCCGCAGCCTTTCTCAAATACCACTGCAGCAATAATCACAGCGTTGTGCGATGCTGACACAGTGCTTTGGCTGGATGAAGTCGCTGCGCAAAATGAAGCACTGAAAGAGTGGATCACGTTTCACACGGCAGCGCCGCAAAAACAGCAAAAATCGGAAGCTATGTTTGCAGTCTTGACCGACAAAAACATGTCTTTGGAGCTCGCAGATTTTGCGCAAGGCTCGCAGGAATATCCTGATCGTTCAACCACGCTGATTATTCAAGTTGAGAAACTGGAAGCCGGGCGCGGTTTGAGCCTTTCCGGGCCGGGTATCAAAGATACATGTGCGCTTGATATTCAAGGTTTGCCTGAAGAGTTTCTTGATCAATGGCGGCAGAACAATGCACGTTTTCCATGTGGCGTTGATGTCATTTTGGTGAGCGAAACATCGCTTGCCTGTTTACCGCGCACCACAAAAATTTCACAGGGAGCTATCTGATGTATGTGGCTGTTAAAGGCGGCGAAACCGCAATCAATAATGCCCATAAATTACTCGCCGATCGTCGTCGCGGTGATCGCGATGTAGCAGCACTGACTTTGTCGCAGATCAAGGAGCAATTATCGCTTGCTGTGGACCGTGTCATGGCAGAAGGCTCATTATATGATCGCGACCTTGCTGCGCTTTCAATAAAACAGGCGCGCGGCGATATTATTGAAGCTGTGTTTTTGCTGCGCGCCTATCGCACGACCTTGCCACGATTTGGCTATTCACTGCCCGTCGATACAGGCGAAATGAAGATCGAGCGCCGCATTTCGGCGACATATAAGGATTTGCCCGGTGGTCAAATGCTCGGGCCGACATTCGATTATACACATCGCTTACTTGACCCGGAGCTGGTTGAGGACGAAGCTGCCGGTGAACCTGAAACGCGCGAGCCGGATGCAGGTCATACGCAACGTGTGTCCTATATTCTCGCAAATGAGGGCCTGATTGAAGGCGACGGCAAAAATGGCCACGGCGCGGAAGTCCCGGGCGATATTACGCGCACGCCGACCGAGTTCCCGATGAACCGCGATGAGCGCTTGCAGTCATTATCGCGCGGCGATGAAGGCTTTCTTTTGTCTCTGGCTTATTCGACACAGCGCGGCTATGCCCGTTCGCACCCTTTTGTTGGTGAAATCCGTATCGGTGAAGTCGACGTTGAAATCGAAGTGCCGGAGTTGGGTTTTTCTGTGCCGGTTGGACGTGTTCAGGTGACTGAATGCCAAATGGTCAACCAGTTCCAGGGATCGGCAAAAGTGCCGCCGCAATTTACCCGCGGTTATGGCTTGGTGTTCGGACAGTTGGAGCGCAAGGCAATGGCGATGTCATTGTGTGACCGTGCCCTGCGCGCACGCGAGCTGGGTGAAGATATTGTTGCCCCCGCACAGGATGAAGAATTTGTGATTGCACATGCGGACAATGTGCAGGCGACAGGTTTCGTGGAACATTTGAAACTGCCTCATTATGTGGATTTCCAAGCTGAACTTGGCATCGTGCGGCAGATGCGCCGTGAATATGCTGAACGCAATGATGCTGTTTCCGAAATGATCAAGGAGGCGGCAGAATGAACATTCAAGCTGATTACAATTTCGCTTATTTGGACGAACAAACCAAACGGATGATCCGCCGCGCGATACTGAAAGCGATCGCAATTCCCGGCTATCAAGTTCCGTTCTCAAGCCGGGAAATGCCGATGCCATATGGCTGGGGTACGGGCGGCGTTCAGGTCACCGCTTCAATTATCGGGCCTGATGATGTCCTGAAGGTCATCGACCAAGGCGCTGATGATACGACCAACGCTGTGTCGATCAGAGCCTTCTTTGCCAAAGTGGCACGCGTGCAAACAACCACCCATACGGGCGAAGCGACGATCATCCAAACGCGGCACCGTATTCCGGAAGAACAGTTACGCGAAGGGCAAACGCTGGTCTATCAGGTGCCAATACCAGAGCCACTTAGGTTTCTGGAACCGCGTGAAACGGAAACACGTAAAATGCACGCTCTTGAAGAGTACGGTCTTATGCATGTGAAGCTTTATGAGGATATTGCCACACATGGCCATATCGCCACGACCTATGCCTACCCGGTAAAAGTCGAAGGTCGTTATGTAATGGACCCTTCTCCAACACCCAAATTTGATAACCCCAAAATGCACATGTCCGAAGCGTTGCAGCTTTTCGGTGCAGGCCGTGAAAAACGCATTTATGCAATTCCGCCTTTCACAGATGTTGTCAGCCTCGATTTTGATGACCATCCGTTCGAGGTTCAAAAATTCGATAAACCGTGCGCGATTTGTGGTGCTGAAGCTGTTTATCTGGATGAGGTCATCCTCGATGACCGTGGAAAAAGAATGTTTGTTTGTTCAGATACTGATAATTGTGAAAGCAGGCAGGCTGCCGGTCATCGGGGCGAGCTTTCCGGAATGGAGGCAGCACAATGAGCGACCAACCTCTTTTATCTGTCAATGACGTTTCCAAATTTTATGGATCACGGGTTGGCTGCCGCGATGTTTCCTTTGACCTTTACCCCGGTGAAGTGTTGGCGGTTGTCGGCGAAAGCGGATCGGGCAAGACAACACTTCTGAACTGTATTTCAACGCGTCTAGAGCCAACAAATGGTTCTGTTACTTATCGCATGCGCGATGAAACCACACGCGACCTTTATCAAATGAGTGAAGCGGAGCGGCGCTTTTTGATGCGGACGGATTGGGGATTTGTACATCAAAATCCTGCCGATGGTTTGCGTATGGCCGTGTCGGCAGGTGCCAATGTTGGCGAGCGTTTGATGGCTGTTGGTGACCGGCATTATGGCAATATTCGCGAGACAGCAATTGACTGGCTTGGCCGCGTTGAAATCAATGAAGACCGTGTCGATGATCAGCCTCGTGCGTTTTCCGGCGGTATGCGGCAGAGACTGCAAATCGCGCGTAATCTTGTCACTGGTCCGCGTTTGATTTTCATGGATGAGCCGACTGGCGGTCTCGATGTTTCTGTTCAGGCACGCTTGCTGGATTTGATACGCGGCCTTGTGAGCGATCTTGGTCTTGCCGCTATTGTTGTAACGCATGATCTGGCGGTTGCGCGTCTTCTGTCTCACCGGATGATTGTAATGAAGGACGGTCACGTCATCGAAAGTGGACTCACTGACCGTGTGCTCGATGACCCGCACCAGCCTTACACGCAGCTACTCGTATCTTCCATATTACAAGTTTAATTACAGGCCTCTGATGATGACCGCAGCTATAACCGTTTGTGACGTATCAAAGACTTTTACCATGCATCTGCGTGACGGGATTAAAATTCCCGTTGTCAGTGGTGTTAACTTCGCAATCAAGGCTGGAGAATGTGCCGTTTTGGGAGGCCCGTCAGGGGCAGGTAAAAGCTCGATTTTGAAAATGCTTTACGGCAATTATTCGACCGACTTCGGAGCAATTTTGCTTAGCCATAATGGTGAAGAAGTTGACTTGTCGAAGGCTGAACCACGCAAAATTATAGAATTGCGCCGCGATACCATTGGTTATGTCAGCCAGTTCTTGCGCACGGTACCGCGCGTGTCTGCGCTTGATGTTGCTGCGGAACCGTTGACCCAGCGCGGTGAAGATTATGAAGTTGCACGTAAAAAAGCTGC
The DNA here is from genome assembly GCF_001293565.1 of Ahrensia marina. GTDB lineage: Bacteria > Pseudomonadota > Alphaproteobacteria > Rhizobiales > Rhizobiaceae > Ahrensia > Ahrensia marina. Next base: position 188,367 of record NZ_JXMU01000002.1, read on the forward strand.
GGATTTATTTGCGCAATTGAACCTGCCTGAACGCTTGTGGAACTTGCCGCCTGCAACATTTTCAGGCGGTGAGCAGCAGCGCGTCAATATTGCGCGCGGTTTTATCACCGATCACCCCATCCTGCTTTTGGATGAGCCGACAGCATCCCTCGACGCAAAAAACCGTGCTGTGGTGGTGGATTTAATCACGCAGAAAAAAGCCGCAGGCGTCGCGTTGCTTGGCATATTTCATGATGAGGATGTGCGCACAAAAGTAGCTGACCGCATAATAGATGTAACAACTTTTGCCGGTTCGAAAGCTGCGTGATCATGGCAAAAAAACTATCCGAAGAACCGCTTATTCATCCGACCGCACGGGTAACTGATACATCATTGGGACGCTATACCGAGGTGGATGAAGGCTGCATTGTTTCTGAGTGCGAAATCGGTGATTATTCCTACCTGATCCGGCAGACCGAAGCTTGGTGCGCAACAATTGGGAAGTTTGCAAATATAGCAAGCCATGTTCGCATCAATGCAACCAATCACCCCACGTGGCGCGCCACCCAACACCACTTTACTTATCGTGCCGGTGATTATTTCGATGGCGCCGAGAATGATACAGATTTCTTCAAATGGCGCCGCGATAATCGCATCCATATTGGTCACGATGTTTGGATAGGACACGGGGCGACAATCTTGCCCGGCGTCACTGTCGGCAATGGAGCAGTTATCGGTTCAGGAGCTGTCGTAAGCAAGGATGTTGCGCCTTTTTCGATTGTCGGCGGTGTCCCTGCAAAACTCATTCGGGAACGTTTCGAAGCTGGACTTGGCGATAAAATGAACGCTCTTGCCTGGTGGGACTGGCCACATGACACCCTTCATGAAGCTTTGGGTGATTTTCGCACATTATCGGCGCTGGATTTCGTTCATAAGTATCAGAAATAATTGCGTAAATTAGAATTGTGGAACGTCACAAAACTTACAAAAAACTGACATGCTGTGTTCATACAGGGGCCATATGCCAGTCACATGAAATTGTAGATGAACGGCAAGGAATGCCAATATGCTCGAACTCAAAAATGTAACACGCCGGTTTGGCCCAAATACGGCTGTCGATAATGTGGATTTTGCAATCCCTGAAGGTCAGATGGTTGGGGTGATTGGCGCATCCGGTGCAGGTAAATCGACGCTGTTACGCATGATAAACCGGCTCATTGATACATCCGAAGGCGAGATCAATTTCGGTGGTGTCAGAACTTCCGCGCTTAAAGGGCAGCAGTTGCGCAACTGGCAGCGTGATTGCGCCATGATTTTCCAGCAGTTCAATTTGGTTCCGCGTATTGATGTGTTGACCAATGTTATGCTCGGCCGGCTTAACCACCGTTCAACGGTTGCGAGCCTTCTTAATATTTTTTCCGATGAAGAGCGTGCAATGGCCATTGCTGCTTTGGAGCGGTTGGGCATTGAAAAGGTTGCCTTGCAGCGTGCGGGCACATTATCAGGTGGCCAGCAACAGCGTGTTGCGATCGCGCGCGCATTAATGCAGCAGCCCAAAGTAATCCTTGCCGATGAACCGATTGCTTCGCTGGATCCGCGCAATGCCCAGATCGTGATGCAGTCGCTAAAGGATATCAACCAGTCTGACGGTATTACCGTTATCACCAATCTTCATACACTTGATACTGCCCGCAGCTTTTGTGAGCGCATCATTGGTATGCAGGCAGGCCGCGTTGTTTTCGATGGTGGTCCTGACGATCTGACAGAGGATGCGGCGCGTAAAATTTACGGTGCTGACAATCTGGAAGATGCCTTTTCAGAGGCTGTAACCTCAACAAGTTTAAATGGTTCACGTTCTAAGTCTTCCGGTAGCGAAAGGCCGCCGGTTGCGCGTCCTGCTGCTGAACAAAATCCTGTTTACGCGTGACCTGATTTCCAAATTGCTGCGTTGCGTTTGCCCAGTGTCGCAGCTTTTCACTTAATTATTAAAAGGGCATACCTTTTATGGAGACTGAAAATGCTCAAGAAAGCACTTTTGGCAACGGCTGCTGTTGCCACAATTTTCGCTACGACTCTTTCTGCTCAAGCCCAAGATGTTTTCCGCATCGGTATCCTTGGCGGCGAAAACGAAGCTGACCGCCTGCGTAATTTCCAGTGCATGGTCGACGAACTGCCGGAAGCTATCGGCGTTAAAGAAGTTAAGCTTTTCCCTGCTGCTGACTACGATGGTGTTATTCAGGGTCTGCTTGGCGGTACGCTGGACTATGCCGAGCTAGGCGCTTCCGGATACGCAAAAGTGTATCTTACAGACGCCGAAGCTGTTGACCCTGTTTTGACAACTGTTCAGACAGATGGCGCAACTGGTTATTATTCAATCATGCTTGCACGTAAAGATTCAGGCATTGAAAGCATTGAAGATATGAAGGGCAAAAAGCTTGGCTTTGCCGACCCTGATTCAACATCCGGTTATCTCGTTCCTTCAGTTGCATTGCCTGCGCAGCTTGGCATGCCAATCAACGAGTATTTTTCTGAAACCGGTTTTGGCGGCGGCCATGAAAACGGCGTTCTTGAAATGCTTAAAGGCAACTTTGACGGTCAGGTAACATGGTCATCTGGCGTTGGCGAATATGAAGACGGTTATACGTCTGGCAACATTCGCAAAATGGTCGATAAAGGCCTTTTGGACATGGCTGATGTAAACGAAATCTGGCGTTCGCCGCTTATCCCGAATGGTCCGGTCGTTGTTTCAAACAAATTGGATCAAGACATTCGCGGCAAGTTCGTTGAGTTTATGAAGGCGCTTCCGGAAGCAAATCCTGATTGCTTCGCAGCCATCCAGGGCGGCGACTTCAAAGGCTTCACAGAAGTTGACCATTCTTTCTACGAAACAATCGTAGCAGCCCGTAAAGCAAAAATCGGTTCATAATTTTATACCGATTTAAGCACCACGCCTCCTTTGAGATTTCTTGGGCGTGGTGCAATTTTTCGTGAGAAGAAAATGTTGGCTACCCAATCAAACAATCCCGCTTTGCATATTGATGCCGACGGCAATTACGACGTCGACGGGCATTTCAAACAATTGCGCGGGCAAAAACGCCTTTACACTATCCTTGGATTAGGTGCGCTTTTTATTGTACTGTTTTTTTCGCTTTGGTTTGCCAATGAGACAAACTCCGGAAAATTTCTGGATCGCTTGCCGCATTTCTTTGACTTTGTCGGCGATTTAATCCCGCGCGATGGTTGGGAAATCGGTCGCGCTCTGTTCGATTTATCAAGCCCCTACTTCGATGGATCATTGAAGTTCAATTACCCTGAAGGGCGGGTATACATTACGGAAAGCCTTTATATCCCCGAATATTTTTACAAGATGATCGAGACGCTCAACATAGCGATACTCTCAACCTTAATCGGGTTTATTTTTGGCTTTATTCTCTGCTTCCTGGCAGCATCCAATTTGACTACCGAACGCTGGCTCCGATTTGTCGTACGCCGGTTTTTGGAAATACTGCGCGCTTTTCCTGAGATTGTTATTGCCGGCTTTTTTCTGGCTATTTTTTCCCTTGGTCCAATTCCGGCAATCATTGCCGTGTCGATCCACACCATCGGTGCATTGGGAAAAATGTTCTACGAGGTTGTCGAGAATGCCGATATGAAGCCGGATGAAGGCTTGCGTGCGGCGGGAGGCAATTGGGTCGAACGTGTGTGGTTTGGTATTGTACCCCAGATCATGCCCAATTTCCTGAGCTATGGCTTGCTTCGCTTGGAAATAAACGTCCGCGCTTCCACTATTTTGGGAGCCGTTGGAGCAGGCGGCATTGGCGAAGTGCTAAGGCTTTCTATTAGCCGCGGCCATGAAGCAAAGACGCTTGCCATTATCCTAATTTTGTTCGTCACAATTGTCTGTGTCGATCAACTGTCCGCATATCTGCGTAAGCGAATTGTTGGCAACCAAGCTTTTGAATTTGGAGCATAGTCATGAACGCGTCCGCTATGAACCTGTCTACCAAAATGCTTACACCGCAAGACGTGTCTGCGATCAAAGCACGTTATCCAGATGCTTTTCAGCGCTCTTTCCTAAAACGCTTCAGTACCGTTCTGTGCTTTGCTGTAGTCGCCGTGTACATGATTTATGTCAGCTGGTTTTTCGCGATTGGAAAAGTGTTCAGCGAAGGAAACTGGAACATCGCAGGCAGCTATCTTGCCGATTGGGTTTCTTATGAAATCAGACCGGACATAGACTATCGGACCGGCGAAATCCTGATCGAGTTTCCAAGATTTTCACCGCTTGGCGCAGAGCCTGATCCGGAATGGATCGCAACTGAACGCGGCACTGTTACGTTGATAGAAAAGAAGCAGACGGCTTCAAAACCTTCTACACCATCAACGTCGGGGTCATTTATGGCGCCTGGTTCAGCAACAGGCGGCGGTGAGCTTAGTTTTATGGCGCCGGACTCTAGCGCGACGAACACCGGAGCAAACAGCAGTAATGCACCTGCACCTGATAATAACGCTGAGCCGCAAACAGTGACACGTGAAGGCATCAATCAGGCGGAGATTGTATTTTCTAATACAGCAAAAGTTATTGTGACGCCGGACATTGTGACAGTGATGAACGGTGAAGAAAGCCTCGCAATAGACGTAGACCCCATCAACGAAACCGTAATTCCGCGTGACAGTTTGCCTGAATGGGCACTTCAGAAACGGGAAAACGAAAAGATATTCATCAACTTTGGCTTTGCCGGGCGTGCGGAAATTCGCGCAAAAGAAGTCAAAATCATGCGCCGTTTCTTTGGTTGGGAGAATTTCTTCTTTGATACGAATTCACCCTATTGGGGCCAAAGTTTCACTGAGGTTGTCGGGAATGTATTCAGTTCACAGCGCTTGTCAGAAAACCGATCCAACATTTCACTTCTGGTCGATAATTTCCTCAACAATGCCGAATGGCAGCATGGGGACGTTTATATCAAACTACTGCAAACCATTGTTATGGCGTTTGTCGGTACTTTATTTGCCGTATTGATTGCATTTCCGTTGTCATTTGCCGCTGCGCGAAACATCACGCTCAATCGTTTTCTCAATCAGATACTCAAGCGGTTTTTTGATTTCCTACGCTCTGTAGATATGCTGATCTGGGCATTGTTTTTCACACGTGCCTTCGGCCCGGGACCATTGGCCGGTATTAGCGCCATATTCTTTACCGATACCGGAACCTTCGGAAAGCTTTATTCGGAAGCACTGGAAAATATCGATGATAAGCAACGCGAAGGCGTGCGTTCGGTCGGTGCGTCACCTGCGGCAGTGCAAAGATTTGGTGTTGTGCCGCAAGTTCTTCCTGTTTTCGCGAGCCAAGCGCTCTATTTCTGGGAATCAAATACGCGTTCTGCGACAATTATTGGTGCGGTCGGTGCCGGCGGAATTGGTTTGAAACTTTGGGAAGCGATGCGTACCAATCAGGACTGGGAAAATGTATTCTATATGGTGATTCTCATACTGATCGTCGTTTTTGCATTCGATGCGGTTTCCAATGCGCTCCGCAGTCGGTTGATAGGAAAGCAGCAAAGCTAATTATACTATGCGCTATGCAATTTATTATACCCCGCCGAAAGATGCGCCCCTGTCGCAATGCGTTGCGACCTGGCTTGGGCGTAACGCTTTTACCGGTGAGACGATTGAAACAACACACGGTCTTGATGATTTACTGGTTTCGCCGCGTAAATATGGTTTTCATGGAACATTGAAAGCACCATTTCATTTGGCAAAAGGGGTGCGCGAAGATGACCTTATTGAGCTGTTTGACACTTTCGCGCAAAATCATTCAGCGTTCACTTTGCCCAATGTCCAACTTTCTAAACTCGGACCTTTTTTCGCGCTGACCCCGTCTGCACCGAACGGACAGCTTGAAACTCTTGGCAGTGAAGCCGTGCGGACATTCGAGCCTATGCGCGCGCCGCTTAGCCAAGCTGATATAGAGCGCCGCAACCCAGCAAAACTTTCAGGCCAACAACGCGCTTACCTTGAACGTTGGGGTTATCCTTATGTGATGGATGAATTCCGTTTTCATCTAACGCTGACAGGCCCAGTGGATGATGCTGATAGTTCGCGGGTCGAAGAAGCCATCAAAACGCATTTTGAGGCGTTCCTTGACAAACCTTTACCAATTGAAACGCTTGGCCTTTTTGCCGAGCAGGAACGTGGCGGACCGTTTTCGGTTCTGCGCGTTGCATCTCTTTTATGAATGAGAAGACAATGACCACTGAAACTATATTCCGGAATGCAAAACTCGTACTTGAAGATGAGGTCGTGAACGGATCCATCGTTATCAAGGACGGCAAAATTACAGATATTTCTGAAGGTAACGGCAATGTCGGCGAGGATATTGGTGGCGATTATATATTGCCAGGCCTTGTCGAACTTCATACCGATCACCTTGAGCAACATTATTCACCGCGCCCCGGCGTAACTTGGAACTTGACTGCGGCTATCCAGGCGCACGACGTTCAAGTGGCAGCTTCCGGTATTACAACCGTTTTTGATTGCCTCCGTTTAGGGGCGGATGAAGATGGCGGCTTTGAAAATGGTGAAATGAGCGCGATGTCGCTGGCAATAGCCAATGCGCAAGGCGAAGGGCGCTTACGTGCGGAACACCGCATTCACCTGCGCTGCGAAGTTTCGGCGCCCAACGTGTTGGAACACTACGAAGAATTTGTCGATGATCAAAGCGTAGGGCTGCTTTCACTTATGGACCATGCGCCCGGACAGCGTCAGTTCCAGACCATGGAGCAATATACTTTGTACTACAAAGTTAAGCGCGGCCTTACCGATGAACAGTTCAACAAGTTTGTTGAACGTCGCCAGAAGCAATCTGCAACTTACTCTGACAAGCACCGTAAATTTTTAGCCAATGCGTGCCGCGAGCGGAATATTGCAATTGCAAGCCACGATGATGCGACCGTTGATCATGTTGAAGAATCCAAAGGCTTTGGCGTGTCCGTTGCAGAGTTTCCGACAAGCATGGAAGCCGCAGCTGCGTCTCATAATGCGAATATGGGCGTATTAATGGGCGCGCCAAATGTCGTTCGGGGCAAATCACACAGCGGCAACATAGCGGCGCGTGAGCTGGCAAAAAACAATGTGCTGGATATTTTATCTTCCGACTATGTACCGTTCAGCCTGATATATGCGCCTTTCGTGCTTGCTGATGAGGTCGAAGATATATCGCTTTCAAAAGCGGTGGCTATGGTATCTGCCAATCCGGCAAGACAGGTAGGCCTTCAAGATCGCGGCCGGCTTGAAAAAGGCTTGCGGGCTGATTTCTCACGTGTTCACCGTGAAGCCGGAAGCATTCCTGTCGTAAAATCTGTCTGGCGTGAAGGGCAGCGTGTTGTCTGATTTAAGCCATACTTCGGGACGGATTTTTGTGGTTGTCGGGCCGAGTGGTTCAGGCAAGGACACCTTGATCAATTGGTTGCGCGAGCATCTGACGGATAAGCAGAAATACATGTTTGTACGTCGCAGTGTTACGCGCTCGCCGGATGGGCAGACAGAAGATCATGATACACTAACAATTGAACAGTTTGACCGCGCAAAAGCGCAGGGCAAATTTGCGGTCACATGGCAGGCGCATGGCTTGAGTTATGGTATTCCCATCGGTGTTCTTGCTCATGTGAAGGCGGGCGGCGTTGCCATCGCGAACGGTTCAAGGCGCGCGCTGGCGGATATGCAGAAGCAATTTCCAAACATGATCATCATTAATCTTCGTGTTGATCGAGCTGTATTGGCAAGCCGTCTGGCGGGTAGGGGACGTGAGGATGCCGAGCAAATCAAGAAACGCCTTGATCGCATGGACATGCCACTGGCCGGTAATTTGACCGTATATAACATTGAAAACTCTGGTCCGATTGAGAAGGCAGGCAGGTCATTCATGGATGTTTTGGCTGATCTGGACAGTGTACCTTTAGAAAAATATCAAGAAAATCTTGCGCGCAACGCTTGAACAGTCAGTTGCCCTTTCGCCTTATCCGGATTGTATTTCCCAAGTTAAAGAGTGCCGGTTTTTAAGACTTGATGCTTTGTTGGCGTTGCTAAAAACTCTCTATCGTATTTAAGATGCCTGCATCGGTATTGCTTGCGGGCAATGAATGGTGTTGATGGCAGGTTATTTTGCCATGCATGCCTGATTGGGGAGAAGTTTGAACGGTGCAACAAATGTCTGAAGGTTCTTTAGAGGCCGTATCTGAGAGGAAGGCACGATCTAAAGCTGACCGGAAGTTGAGCATGAAAATGCTCATATCAATACAAATCGGCGTCCTTGTTGTCGCCATCTGGCTTGTTGTCTGGCCAAGGCTTGAGCGCCATTTCCTGTTGCAGGCGGCAGAACAAAACGAAGTAACATTGCGTTTAGTTGGTGACAGTATTCGCGCTGCGCTCGATCGCTACGAGCCTTTACCGCATTTGATTGCCGAGCGTCCCGAACTGAGCAGTTTACTGCAAAACCCAACACGGCCAGATTTAATCGATGCAACTAACAGTATCTTGTTAAACACCGCATTATCGGTTTCTGCTTCCGATGTTTACCTGATGAACACGGCGGGAACGACAATTGCAGCAAGTTCCTACAATAAGCAAAGATCCTTTGTTGGTCGTAACTTCAATTTCAGGCCTTACTTTCAAGAAGCTCTGCAGGGTGATTTAGGCCGTTACTTCGCCCTTGGTACAACGTCGGGTGAACGCGGTTACTTTTTTGCGGCTCCGGTGCGGGAGGGCGCAGAAATTCTGGGTGTTGTCGCTGTAAAGTTTACCGTTGATGCTTTTGAAGAGGCTTGGCGAAGCGCTGCATCAAACATCATCGTGACTGATCATAATGATATTATTTTCATGGCCAGCAATCCTGAGTGGTTGATGCGCGCGACCAAACCTCTTTCGCCAGCAACATTAAGATCAATTGAGGAAAACCGGCAATACCCGCTCGAACGTGTCACAAATCTGGATGTTGACCGCACACCGCTCAATGCAGATGCCGATATACTGACAATCGAGAACACCAATTTTGTCGGTTCGTCTGATAAAATGGTCGAAACACCGCAATGGACAGTGACATCTTTGGCGCCTACCGAACCTGCCCGTTTTCAAGCCTTGCTCGCTCTCGTTGTATTCTCGCTCTTAGCCTTGATATCCATTTTAGGTATTGCGTTTTTGAGGCACCGGAGCGCGCAGCAAATCCGAACACAAAAGCTCCTTGAGCAGCGCGTAAACGAACGAACTGCCGCATTAAGCCATGAGATTGAGGAACGCCGGAATACCGAAGAAGAGTTGCGCCGCACACAGGCGACATTGATCCAAGCCGGTAAATTATCTGCCCTAGGTCAAATGTCCGCGGCGCTCAGTCATGAATTCAACCAACCCCTCGCAGCTGTAAAGGCTTATGCTGAAAATGCCCGCGCTTTTCTTGACCGTAACGAAGTCTCAGAGGCGAGCGATAACATCGGCAGAATATCAAAGATGGCTGACCGGATGGCTACGATTTCCAAACATCTACGGAATTTTGCGCGCCGCCCTCAAGAAGCAGTTGGCCCTGTTTCATTGCTACCCGTTATTGATGATGCGATGGCCGTAAGTGAGCCGCGTATCAAAGCCAGCAATGTTATCTTGAATTATACCCGCCCGGATGAAGAGCCTTATGTGATCGGCGGGCATGTCCGGCTGCAACAGGTCATTGTCAATCTCATTTCGAACGGGATTGATGCAATGGGTGGAGAAGGCTTGCTCGAACTTAATATAGTTTCGATAGACAATGGATGGCAAATTAGAATGCGCGACCATGGGGCGGGCATATCTGATGATGCTATAACTCAAATGTTTGATCCGTTTTTTACCACAAAACAAACGGGCAAAGGTTTAGGGCTGGGCTTGTCGATTTCCTATAACATTGTGCGGGATTTTGGCGGTACATTGTGGGGGAAAAACCATCCTGATGGCGGCGCGGTCTTTGGTGTTGATCTTGTTGCTGCCGATCATCTTTCCAAGGCTGCCGAATGAGCGAAACGATTCTATTTGTTGACGATGAGGAAGAGTTGCTCATTGCAGCCAGCCAGACACTCAAATTGGCTGATCTACCCGTGTTGACCTTTTCGGAAGCCGAATTGGCTTTGAACAAAGTTGCGAGAGATTTCCCGGGTATCGTTGTCAGCGATATCCGGATGCCGAACATGGACGGGATGACTCTTCTGCGAAAGGTTCTGGAAATTGATCCGGCCTTGCCTGTCATCCTCATTACAGGAAACGGTGACGTGGAACTTGCTGTTGATGCCATGCGGGCAGGTGCCTATGATTTTCTGGAAAAGCCTTACGATCCCGCACATCTGATCGACGTTGTGCGCCGTGCGCTTGATAAAAGACGATTGACAATTGAGAACCGTCTTCTGCGCAATCAGGTTGGCAGCAGAGATGCGATTGAGGCGCGTTTGATAGGACGCTCTGATGTTATGGTGCGTTTGCGCGAGCAGGTTCGCGCTGTAGCGGCAACGGATGCAGATATTCTTGTTCAAGGCGAAACAGGAACCGGAAAGGAAGTTATCGCACGCGCAATTCACCGTGCGTCCTCGCGGCAAACAAAACCCTTTGTACACATCAACTGTGCAGCCTTGCCTAAGGATCTTGTAGAAAGCGAACTTTTCGGTCACGTCTCAGGCGCATTTGCAGGTGCTGTTAAAAGCCGTTTCGGAAAATTGGAGCATGGGCGCGGCGGGACAATCTTTCTTGATGCGGTGGATTGCCTTGAAATGAATGTTCAGGCGAAGTTCCTGCAAGCTATTCAAAGCCGCCAGATAACCCCTTTGGGTTCGAACGAGGTCATTGATCTGGATGTGCGGTTTATTGCTGCTTCCAAAGAACCGCTGGACAAAGCTGTGGCAGAAGAGCGCTTTCGCGATGATTTGTATTACCGCTTGAATGTTGTGACATTATACGCACCGCCGCTTTCGGCGCGTCGTGACGACATACCTCAGCTTTTTATGCATTTGGTAGCAGAAGCTGCAGCGCGTTATCGCTGTCCAATACCTGAGGTTGACAGTCAGGCCCTGTCCAAAATGGCGACCGGTAACTGGCTTGGTAATGTGCGTGAACTGCGCAATGCGGCAGATCGATATGTTTTGGGCTTACATGCAGTTGAAGAAGATCAGGTTGTGAGTGATCAAACATTGGTCGACCGTATGAACGCGCATGAGCGTGCTATCATTACGGCAACATTGGCGGCAAATGGCGGCGCACTCAAACCGACTTACGAAACGCTCGGCATAAGCCGTAAGGCGCTTTACGAGAAGATGCAAAAGCACGGACTGGATCGTGAAAAATTCGCCTAAGTGCCGGTAAAATGCTATCTTTGTAGCGTTATCGACCCAACTATTTGCCCTAATGTTCCTAAATCGACCCAAATGCTGAATCTAAGTTGGGTGTTGGCGTTGCTGTAGGGCTCAACACCTTGTCAGAGCGACATAGTTTTAGTTGTGTTGACAGGTTCCAAAACAATGAGGGACGATACGTTAGCGCCGCAATGGCGGCAGCGTGGGCAAACGCCCAAAGAAACTTATGGGAGAGAGAAATGAAATTCCTTGCAATCCTTGCATCTTGCACTGTTTTATCAGCCGGCGCAGCATTTGCTGAGTCACATGTGGATAAATCTGATTGGCCAACAAGCTTCACAGTCGGCACAGCTTCACAAGGCGGAACCTATTTTGCGTACGGTTCAGGCTGGGCAAACCTTGTTGCAAAAGAACTTGGTATTACCGGCGGCGGCGAAGTAACCGGCGGACCAATGCAGAACATGGCGCTTGTTCATACTGGTGAAGCTGCATTTGGTATGACGACAATGGGTCCGGCAGCAGAATCGCTTGCAGGCACAAACCCGATTGCACCAGGCTTGGAGATGAACAAAGCATGCGCAATGTTCCCGATGTATCAAACGCCATTCTCTGTAACGGCGCTTTCATCATCCGGCATCAAAAGTGTTGCTGATATTCCGGCGGGCGCAAAAATCGGTTTTGGTCCAGCAGGTTCGACATCTGACACATATTTTCCACGTATGATGGAAACATTGGGTGTTGATTTTGAACGCCGTAACGGCGGTTGGACTGATTTGGGTGGCCAGCTTCAGGACGGGTTACTTGATGTGATCGCCTTTGCTGCCGGTGTACCGGTGCCAGCCGTCAGCCAGCTTGAGGTTCAGACAGATGTAAACATCATTGAGTTTACGGACGAAGAACAAGCCAAGCTTCTTGAAGCGTTTCCGGTAAGTGAATTCAGCATCAAGGCGAGCACTTATACAACGCTAAAAGAAGATGCGACGTCCGTTTCCATGTGGAACTTCTCTATTGCAAACTGCGATTTGCCGGCATCTTTCGTCAAAGAAGTTGTCAATGTCGTTATGTCTGACAATGAGCGTATGGTCGGTATCCACAAAGCGGCAGGCTCTACTCTGCCGGAGAACTGGGATAAGAACAAAGTTCTTAAATGGCATCCAGGTGCCGCCGAATGGTTCAAAGAAAACGCTGGTGCGGACATTCCGGCAGATATGATCTACGGCGGATAAGAATAGCTGAAATAGATCGCATGGGGTGCCTGAAAAACAGGTGCCCCATGCGGACGTGTATGCTTTTTATGGTCTGGGGAGGGCCTTTTCATGGTTGATGGAAGCACGAAAGTAATTGCCGAAGGTGTTGATGACGAGCCGACAGAAGCAAATCGCCGCCTGTTCGATGGCCGCACATATTTCCTAGTTGCCGCTTTTTCCGCCATTTATGCATTTTTTCATTTAGCAGCCCTCAACGGTCTGTCTATTTATGAATGGACAGGCATTAGAATCCCTTTCTTGCCAAGCTTTCCAATGGAAACTTGGAATTTTCGGATTGTTCACATAGCCGGAGCGCTGATCCTCGGATTTACGCTTTACTCAGCCCGGTCATTTTCCGGTGATGGTGAGAAGCAACCGCTTTCCAAAGTGTTGGATATTATCGTCTACTTGGCATTGCTTCCCGCGCTTTACGCGATGTGGACAGCCGGAAAGATCGCCAACATGATCGGAAATGGCGTCCAGTGGAACGGTATAAGCCCGGAGTTTGTAAATCTTGAGGTTTACCATTTTGGTACCCCGTTATTACTGGCGACAGCTATAGGTATCGTCGTCGGCTGGTTGCGCAAGCGCGAACGGGGGCAGGTGGCTATTGCCGATATTTTGCTTAGCTTGTGCGGTGTTGCCGTAGCGGTCTATTTGATCACAATATTCGGTACGCTTATGCGCAATTCCACCGGAACACCATTTGCGCCGATAGGTATGAGCCTTGCTGCGGTTGCCGGTGTGGCATTGATTATGGAGCTTACGCGGCGCGTGGCTGGCTTGGCACTGATTGTTATTGCCGGTGTCTTTCTCGTCTACGTCTTTACCGGAGAGATGTTACCTGGTTTTCTGAATGCGCCGGACATTGCTTGGACACGGTTCTTTAGCCAAGTTTATACCGACGCTGGAATTTTAGGCCCGACAACGGCTGTATCTTCTACATATATTATTCTGTTTATTATCTTTGCCGCATTTTTGCAGGCTTCAAAAGTTGGTGATTACTTCGTCAACTTTGCCTTTGCAGCGGCAGGTCGGGCGCGCGGCGGTCCGGCAAAGGTGGCCATTTTTGCGTCCGGTTTGATGGGAATGATCAACGGTACTTCTGCAGGTAACGTTGTGGCGACAGGCTCGTTGACAATTCCGCTTATGAAAAAAGTCGGTTACCATCGTAAAACGGCAGGTGCGGTAGAAGCGGCGGCCTCAACAGGCGGGCAGATTATGCCGCCGATTATGGGTGCCGGTGCTTTCATCATGGCTGAAATCACGGGTATTCCTTATACAGACATCGCGATTGCAGCCATTATTCCTGCTATCCTCTATTTCGTTTCCATCTACTTCATGGTGGATTTTGAGGCGGCAAAACTTGGAATGCGCGGTATGCGCGAAGACGAGCTTCCCAAGTTCCGTGATATGATTAAACAGGTGTTCCTGTTCATTCCGATCATAATTTTGATCGCCGCTTTGTTCATGGGGTATTCAGTTATTAGGGCAGGCGCACTGGCGACAGCATCTGCTGCGGTTGTCAGCTGGCTTACGCCATATCGCATGGGCTTGCGCAGCATCATCAAGGCCTTTGAAATGGCAGGCATCATGTCTGTACAGATCATCGCAGTATGTGCATGTGCGGGCATTATCGTCGGTGTAATCAGCCTTACCGGTGTCGGCGCACGCTTCTCTTCGGTATTGCTTGGTCTGGCCGAGGCAAGCCAATTATTGGCTTTGTTCTTTGCGATGTGTATCGCGATTTTGCTTGGCATGGGCATGCCTACAACGGCGGCCTATGCCGTAGCTGCAAGTGTGGTAGCGCCGGGCCTTGTCCAGCTTGGCATTCCTCAACTAACCGCACATTTCTTCGTGTTTTATTTCGCCGTTGTTTCTGCCATCACACCACCTGTCGCCTTGGCCTCCTATGCGGCAGCAGGGATCAGTGGTGCCAACCCGATGGAGACAAGTGTCGCCTCCTTCAAAATCGGTATTTCTGCATTCATCGTGCCGTTCATGTTCTTCTACAACGGTGCAATCTTAATGGACGGCACATGGCCGGAAATTATCCGTGCTGGTGTTACAGCGATTTTCGGCGTCTTCCTGCTGTCGTCAGGTGTCCAGGGTTGGTTTGTCGGAAGCCGCGTCGCATGGTTCATGCGCTTAGGCCTGATACTTGCCGCATTGTGCATGATTGCAGGTGGTTTGATTAGCGATTTGGTGGGTATAGGAGCAGCTATTGTGCTGTTCTTTGTTCAGCGGACCTTTAAGCCTGCAGCCGATGCACAAATTACTGTTTCAGGCAGTGACTAAGGAGCTGCGTATTTCTTACGCTTAAAATTATAGAGAGTTCCGAATTTTCTCAACTTGCGCATGTTGGGAATTTTCGGAACGCTTTTTGTGCCATGTGTTGAAATTCTGCGGTGTCATGCTTCTTGAATAGTAGAAGCCTTGCAGCACATCGGCGCCGGATTTCTCGGCCAGTATAACTTGTTCGAACGTTTCGACCCCCTCAACAGCCACTTTCGAGCCGAGAGAATGTGCCATTTCGATGGCAGATTGCATGATGACTTTCACCCGCGGATCATTGATCGCGCTTCTGATGAGTGAGCCATCCAGCTTTATCAAATCCACCGGAACAGAGGCTAGACGCGTCAGGTTTGAGAAACCTCTTCCAAAATCATCAATTGCGAGTGAGAAGCCTTTTGCTTGCAATTCACTGACTGTCTTGCTGAACACATCACGCGAAGCATCCATGACATTTTCAGTGATTTCTATTTGCAAACGGTTTGGATCAACTTTCGCCACAGATGTTTGTTCAACAAGGTTCGGTATAAAGCTATCGGCTGAGAAATGCTCTGCACCAATATTGATAGCAATGTTCAGGTTCAAACCTTGCTCGTCGAAATATTTGATATCCTTTAATGCACGGCCAATAACCCATTCTCCTAGAAGTTTCATGACGTGAGTTTGCTGAACAGCAGGCAGGAACAAATTGGGTTGAATAGGTCCATGCTCCGGATGTTGCCACCTCACGAGTGCTTCCGCAGAGTCGACTTGTTGTTTTGTAATGCAATATTTTGGCTGGTACTCAAGATAGAGTTCATCATTGTCAATCGCGTTCAATACAGCGGCGAGAATCTCACTTTTACCACCCAAGACACCTTGCGTATCATAGAGCTGGAAGCGGTTTTTACCTTCCGCCTTGGCTTTGTATAGTGCAACATCGGAACGTCTCAGCAGATCCTCAATGTTTGTTCCGTGATCTGGATACAAAGCACCGCCCGCCGATTGATCGCATGAAATTTCGACGCCCCCGATTTCAATCAATTTCGGGAATGATCTACGCAGATTTTCGCACAGGCCGGAAATCGCATCAGTGTTTTCCGGCAGTGGCAATAGGATAGCGAATTCATCACCGCCTATGCGTCCGATAACAGGGTGGGCTGAAGGTAGGCCGCGAAAGTTGATATCCATGAATTTTTTGGTTGTCGGATACAGACTTTTCGCAAATGATTTCAGTACTTCATCGCCAATGCCATGGCCCCTTATGTCATTGATTTCCTTAAATCCATCAAGGTCAAAGAAAATAAGAATACCTTTTTTGCCGAGCTTGAGGCGGGTTTCTATCTGTTTGCGGCTTTCGGATTCAAAATAGGCGCGGTTGCCGATGCCGGTGAGCGCATCTTCAAAAATCTGTTTAGCGAGTTGTTCCGAGTTTTGCTGAACTGTGGCTGTCAACTCATTATAGGCATCGACGATATGGGTTAACTCGTAAATGCTGGTTTCCGCCTGACTTGGCGGAACAGCCATTGGCAGTCCTGTGCTGGATTGTTTTTTTAGTGTGATAGCAAGGTTTTCCAAAGGCTTGGCCAACCAGCGAATTGAGAAATATAAAAGCAGCACAGCAGCGATGATAGAACCGACAAGTCCGACGAACAATGGCGTTAGGTTCTCTATGATTTTTGCTTTGACCTGACTTAGTTCCTGGGGGACAATTACGCCCCAATAGGTGCCGCTAACAGAAGCAATTCCTGAAATCATTTCAGATTTAGTGGCTGGTGAATAGTAATTTTCATTGCCGGTCTCGCCATTCATCAGACGTTTTACAGCGGAAATATCGGAAATGTTTTTTGCATCATCAGCCCAGACCTTTGTCGGGTGGGCTAGAATATTGCCATCCTGATCAACGATCACTGTGTGCCCGCTTGCGCCGAAGGAAACCTTTTCCGCCAAGTTGATGAAGTAATCTGTACTAAGGCAGGCTACAATGAAGTTTTCTCCTTCACGGCCAATGGCATGAATAGTTGGAGTGCCAGTTATTGATTTCTGTACTGGTAGAAATTGAAGTCGGGAGCTCACGGGCGTTGCTTTGATGTGCTCAAGCAAATTGGGGTCGATGAATTCGAGATTGTCGATCCGTTTCGTATCTGTAGAATAAAGCACCTTACCGTAATCTGGTGAGACAATGGAAACATCTTCAATTTTTAAATTTGCCAGCAGTCGATGGATATATTGCGTCTCAACGTTCTGTTGTAGTGACGTTACTGCTACATCGACTGCAGTACGGATGTTCTTTTGATAGAGTGTAAGGCTATCAGCGACATTTTGCGCAAGAAGGAGATTTCGCCCATTAACTTCAGTCAATTCATGGGCCGCCGTCCGCTCATATGTCATCCACGTAAAAATCGCGACCGGAAGCAGGCCAATTGCCACAAAAGCAAGCAGAAAAGCGGATCGAATTCGGATCTTCATTGCAATTTTGCTCCTTGTGGCATCGAAATAGTCGGCAGTTTCTACACGCAAGTTATACGAATGAGGTTTTAAAGTACTTAACGTAAACAACAGGCTGGGATGCAAAAGCAATTCATGCGGGCAATTGAAAATATCGATAAATTTAACCTATTGACCTTCCATTGACTGGAAGCCTTACGAAGGCGATATGTAAGGAGACCATAATATGGGCAATATAGAAAAATTCCCTGAAAAAGCAGACAGTCACAGCTGTTGCGGGGGCCATCACGCCGAACATGGCCATCATGATCACCATAAGGAGGCAGGAGCGAATCAATCAGGAAAAGATATTTATCAGGCGGCGACCATGCCGGTTGATGGAGCGGTTAAAGACCCTGTGTGCGGCATGAACGTTAAGCTGGACGCCGGAAAGCCGACTTTGTCTTACAAGGGTGATGATTATCACTTTTGCAGCCAGGGTTGCCATGACAAGTTTGAAAATGATCCATATTTCTACTTGTCCGGCAATAAAGCCAAGAAGAAGGATGCGGCGCCGAAAGACGCAAAATATACCTGTCCGATGGATCCGGAAATCGTGCAGGATGGACCGGGAACATGCCCGATCTGCGGCATGGCACTGGAGCCTATGGACGGTATTGCAGAGGGGCCCAATCACGAACTGATAGATTTCACGCGGCGTCTTTGGGTAAGCGCCGGTGCGGCTATACCTTTGTTGATCCTTACAATGGGTCCAATGATAGGATTGCCTGTTCGCGAATGGTTCGGTGAAAAATTAAGTCTTTACATCGAATTTGCCCTCGCAACACCGGTTGTCATCTGGGCAGCGCAGCCATTTTTCCACCGTGGATGGACATCAATTAAAACGTGGAACTTGAACATGTGGACACTGATTATGATCGGTGTCGGCGTTGCTTATTTTTATTCGACTGTCGCTATATTTTTACCAGAGCTGTTTCCATCTGGCTTGCAAATGCCCGGCGGCCATATGCCGGTCTATTTTGAAGCCGCTGTCGTCATCATTGCTCTGGTCTTTGTCGGCCAGGTTTTGGAGCTGCGCGCAAGGGAGCGCACCGGCGATGCAATTCGTGCATTGCTGGATTTAGCGCCAAAAACAGCACGCCGTATTACCCCGGATGGCGATGAATATGATGCGCCTTTGGAAAATATCATAAAGGGTGACCGCATACGTGTTCGTCCCGGTGAAGCCATTCCTGTGGATTCTGTTGTTTTGGAAGGCCGTACAACAGTAGATGAAAGCATGTTGACCGGCGAGCCGTTACCCGTCGAAAAAGCAGAAGGTGACAAAGTAACCGGCGGCACACTCAACAAAAATGGCTCTTTGATAATTGAAGCAACACATGTTGGCGATGAAACAATGCTTGCGGGTATTGTGGCCATGGTTTCTTCTGCGCAAAGGTCGCGTGCGCCCATACAGGGGCTTGCTGATAAAGTGGCTTCTTATTTTGTGCCGACAGTTGTTCTTGTCGCGGTTCTGGCCTTTGCCATTTGGTCATTGTTCGGTCCTGATCCAGCCTTTGTTTTTGCCATCGTTTCGGCTGTATCCGTATTGATTATTGCGTGCCCGTGCGCGCTTGGCTTGGCGACGCCAATGTCCATTATGACAGCGACGGGAAGGGGTGCTCAGGCTGGCGTTTTGATAAAAGATGCTGAAGCACTTGAACGTATGGCAAAAGTGGATGTTCTGGTTGTTGATAAAACGGGCACACTGACAGAAGGAAAGCCGACGCTGACCGATGTCGTCTCGTTTGGCGATATGGATGAAAACGAGATGCTCGCAATGGTGCGCGGCCTTGAAACGGGTTCGGAGCATCCGCTGGCTGAAGCAATTGTTGAAGGTATTAAGGCCAAAGATGTTCCGGCAGCTTCAATAAGTGATTTTGATGCTGTTACTGGCAAAGGTGTTCGCGGCACTGCAGGAAAGCAAAAAATTGCGTTGGGTAATGCGGCTATGATGAAACTTATTGATGTTGATCATAGCGCGGCTGACGAACAGGCCGATGCGCTCCGCACACAGGGAAAGACTGCAATGTACGTAGCAATCAATGACAAGCTTGCGGGCCTGATTGCCGTCTCTGATCCAATTAAAGCCACCACAGTGGATGCAATTTCTGCTTTGCATGATGCCGGGCTCAAAATTATCATGGCAACCGGTGATAATGAGAAAACTGCGCGTGCCGTTGCGGAGCAGCTTGGCATTGATGATGTGCGTGCTGGTGTGTTGCCGGAAGATAAAAAAGCGCTTGTCGATGAACTGCATAAGAAAGGTCACAAAGTGGCTATGGCCGGCGATGGCGTTAACGATGCACCTGCGCTTGCTGCAGCCGAAGTTGGTATCGCCATGGGTACAGGAGCAGATGTCGCTGTAGAAAGTGCCGGTATTACGCTTCTTAAAGGCGATTTACGCGGAATAGTGCGCGCCAGAACATTATCTGTGGTCACATTGCGCAACATTAAGCAGAATTTGTTCTTCGCGTTCGCATATAACAGCGCCGGTGTGCCGATTGCTGCTGGTTTGCTCTATCCGCTGACTGGTATGCTATTGTCGCCAATGTTGGCGGCGGCGGCAATGAGCCTTTCTTCTGTCTCGGTAATAAGCAATGCGCTGCGGTTGCGCGCGCTGAAATTGGATTAAAGCAGGGAGTTGAACATGAATATTGGTGATGTTGCAGACAAAACCAGCCTCCCTGCAAAAACCATCAGATATTATGAGGATATCAAGCTTGTAAAACCATCGCGGGCGGCGAATGGATATCGCGATTATGCCGATGCGGACATTCATCGTTTGGCGTTTATCCAGAGGTCACGCAGCCTTGGTTTTACAATTGAAGAATGCCGTCTTCTGCTATCGCTTTATGAAGATAAAGATCGTGCCAGCGCCGATGTGAAAACGCTGGCTCTTGAAAAGATTGAAGAAATTGACCGCAAAGTTAAAGAGCTGCAATCTTTAAAGTCTACATTGAAATCTCTCGCTGATCATTGTCATGGTGATGATCGGCCTGAGTGTCCGATCATTGATGATATTGCCGGAGAGTTAGGCAGATAAACTGCCCTCAGGACGAGGACGTTCTGTTTTAATAAGCAGTAAATTACATCCAAGGATTAAGGCAGCAATGATCCTTGGATATTTCGTCAAAATTTAAATGGGCGCGGCATGGGAAATTTCTGGCAGGACAAAGAAATTCATTCCGGCGGGCACCTGTCCAACAGACATTGGACAGCCATAAACAAGCTCCAGATTTTCCGCTGTTAGGACCATTTTGGGCGCCCCATATGCATGAACGCGACCTTTGTTAATAAGCACGACATGATCCGCATAATGTGCTGTCAGGTTTAGATCGTGCAATATAGCGACCACGCCGCCGCCGCTCTTGGCGTAATCCCGCGCGATGTTCATAATCTGAATCTGATGCTTTATATCAAGGCTGGAAATAGGCTCATCCAGAAAAAGACAACGCGGTTTTTTCTGAAACGTTGGTTCCCAAACCTGTGCCAGAACACGGGCAAGCTGGACCCGCTGCTGCTCACCGCCTGATAGCTCCTGATAGTATCGTTTGCCAAAGCCCGCCAAGCCCACCTTTGTGAGCGCCTCGCTAATTCGGGTCGGTACGTCGATATTGGCCTGGACGCCAAGCGTTAATCCGAGCCGCACAACTTCAAATACCGTAAATGGAAATGATAGGCTGGCTGACTGTGGTAGGACGCCGCGCATACTTGCCAGTTTGAGGGATGTCGTTGTGGAGAGATCAAACCCGTTTAAATGCGCATCCCCGTTAAAAGGAATTTCTCCAGTCAGGGCGCGTATGAGCGTTGTTTTACCGGAACCATTCGGACCGATGATTGCGGTCAACTGACCTTCGGCGGCGGCCATGCTGATATCGCTCAATATCTCTTTGCCGCCCAGATTGACGCTAATATTATTTGCTTCAAGCATATTACATATCCAATAAGCCGCGTTTGCGCAGCAAGATCCAGAGGAAGAAAGGAGCGCCGATTGTTGCCGTAACAATGCCGATTGGTAACTCCGCCGGAGCGACAATCTGGCGTGCTATTGCATCGGCCAATAACAGCATAATTGCGCCCAACAAGGCGCAGGCCGGCAACAGATATTTGTGATCGGGACCAATGAACAGGCGCAGCAAATGCGGAACCACGATACCTACAAATCCGATGCCGCCAGATACCGCAACAGATGCACCTGTAGCAGCGGCCACAGCGACAATGGCTACGCGTTTGAACACTTGGACATTGATGCCAAGATGTTGTGCGGTTGCCTCGCCCAATGTCATTGCGTTCAACCCGCGCGCCATCATAGGGGCGAGGAAAATAACGGGCAAAATAATGGGCGCTACCGCGGCGACTTTTATCCATGTTGCGCCCGCAACAGAACCAAGCCCCCAGAACGTCAAATCACGCAATTGTTGGTCATCTGCCCAGAAGACCAGCAGGCCAGTAAACGCGCCTGCCATTGCGCCCAGCGCAATGCCTGTTAGCAGCATTGTGGCGACAGATGTGCGCCCGTTGCGCGTTGATACGCGGTAAAGAATAAAAGTAGATGCAAGGCCACCCAGAAATGCGGCAAATGGTATTTGATATATTCCGAAAATAGCGACGATTGGCGCAAGCGCCGTACCACCCAACACAATTGTCGTAACGGCGCCCAGACCGGCACCGGCTGATACGCCGACAATACCGGGGTCGGCCAACGGGTTGCGGAATAGACCCTGCATAATGGCACCGGAAACAGCAAGTGATGCGCCAATCATGATACCAAGCAAAGTGCGCGGCATACGGATATCTGAAATGACTATTCGTTCCACGGCATCAATCGCGCTGTGATCATCGCTCACGAGCGCCCAAGCAACCGCAAATGCGGATGAATCTGTTGCGCCAGACGCCAGACTAAAAACGGCTGTTGCAAGCAGACCTATAGCCAGAACAACGAGCGAAAGGCGGGCAAATACGGTCCGGTCCCCGCCCTCAATTTCAGTGGGTAATTGCGGTACCGCGGCTTCAGAACTCATGGCTATGAAACGCCGTAGAAAGTTCTGAAATTGCTTCACCTGTGCGCGGGCCAAATCCGAGCAGCAATGAACCGTCCATACGAATGATCGCGCCATTTTTAACAGCCGGTGTCGTTGATAAGGCGGCGTGTTCTTCAAGGCTTGCGTTGACGGAAGAATGGTCCGAACTTTCACCGCGTCCATTCATCATAACGATAATGTCCGGTGCAGCATTAATGACAGCTTCGTCGCTTATCTGCTTATAACCTTCGTACTCGTTGATGACATTTTCACCGCCGGACAATTCGATAATGCCATGGGCAGCAGTTTTGGTGCCGGATGCATTGATTTTTCCATCCTGCATTGAAAGAACAAACATAACTTTGGGCTTGTTTTTTACATTGCTTATCTTTTTGCGCGCTTCTGAAACTTCTGAAACAACTTTCTTGCGCAGGATTTCGCCCTTATCGGCAACGCCCAGTTCTTCAGCAATAATACGGATGTTATCATCAACACCTTCGAGTGTGAAATTATCAGGAACATCGACCCATCTTATGCCTGTGCTTTTGATCACATCCACGGCCTCTTTCGGGCCGTTATTTTCCCGCGCGAGAATGAGGTCGGGCTTAACAGACAAAACACCTTCCGGTGATAGTGCGCGAATATATCCGACATCAGGAAGTTCTGTAGCTTTCTGTGGATAAAGAGAGGTGGAATCACGGCCGACAAGCTTGTCTTCTTCGCCAAGCGCGTAAATAATTTCGGTGACCGCGCCGCCAATGGCCAATATACGCTTGGCATCCGTATCAGATGCTCTGGCCTGTCCGCTGAATATCGTGATGGCAAAAAGCAATAACATGATTGAAGAACAGGCAATGCTGAAGGCTTTAGGCGCGCGCAGAAGCGCATAAATACGATAATAAGACATCTTAATTCTCACTTGCTTCTGATTTTGTTGGTAGGGATTTTACGATCTGATCCCACATGGCGACGACATCGGCCTCATCACCTTCTCTGCGATAACCGTTAAGGAGAACGATCTGGTTCCCTTCTTCATCGAAGGCCTCAATTGAGAAAATATCACCACGCTTGGTTGGCTTACGCACGAGCCATGTGCTCGCGATCTGATCGGTTCTGAGGTGAAAATGAAAATCTTCATCAAGGACATTGAGCCACGGCCCCATACGCTTGATGTTCTTTATCGGACCGCTGTGAATTTGAAGGATGCCCGAATTACGAACAAAGACCATTATTGGCAGCGCATCGGCAGGCAGCCGGTTAAACAAAAGCTCAATCGTATCGTCTGCAAGCTGTGTCGTGAATTTTTCTCCTACGAGACGAATTGCTTCCAGACGCGGTAGTTTATGTCGTCGAAGCATCGCCTGGAATGAGTGGGTGTCTTGTAGAGCGGCCCAATCTGCCTGCAGATTCTCGGTTGCTTCGGCAGATATGTTGTAAGGCTCGCTATTTGTCTTTTCCGCAGTTTTGAAGGACGGATTTTTTGGTGGATTTTTTGTCAGCACCTTCCGGATTTCGTCCCACTGTTCAAGATTGGTTTGCGGCCGCGAAAAAACCTTATGGATTGCAGTACCTGTAGTATCAAAGAACTGAAAACTACGTTGCGTTTTGCCCTCATCCAATTGCTTGGTAACATGGTAGGCGTGCGTCCAATGCTTTCCAAAAATGCGAAGATCAATCTGCGGACCAAGCACTATTGAAGCATGCTTGTTGCTGCTAAAGCTTTCATAAGTGCCGATTTTTTCGTGAACGGCGCTTTCATTGCGCGATAGGGACATCACTTCACCCGCATCCTTCAACATGGAAAAGAAGGTGCTGAGATCAACATTCATGCGCTCTACACCGTGATCAATCCAGGCTTCCAAATATTCAGCTTCGGAAATACCCAATTGCGTTGCGAGATCGCGTTCACGCATTTTCATGTTCTTGTTTTTTGCGTCGCGTATTGCGTCCGCACTGATTTGGGATTGTGCGCCCATCATAAGCTCCAGCCTATTTGTTGAGAATTAATTTGCCTTGCTTGGTAATCTTCAGTCGGTAGATTGCACCTTCGTGTTCAATCCCAACTTCACGAGCATTTTCAAAGAGGTTTTCAGATTTGATGACCGGCAGTGTTGCGTTAACATCGCTATGTAAGCGTGAGGCATCCTCACGGCGGTCATTGTTATTATTTCGTTCCATGGACAACATCCGTTGTTGGCCTGGCTTGCGGTTTGCTGGCTGGGCTGGCGCACTGGATAATTTTAACTTGACTCGCTTTATCCAGTTTCTGTAGTAGGTCCATCACATAAGCTGATCTTTTTTGTCAAGTTTAAAGAATCTCTTTAACGCTGACAAATTGTAAAGCGCGCCAGCCAGCATTCGATAGCCAGCCAGCAAATAACCAAGCAAATTTTTTTGGAATGAGGGCAATGGCTAATTCTATGGGGACATCCATCCGAGCGGGTCTTTTTATGGCGCTTTGTGCGACCACATCAATGACATCTATTTCAGCGGCAAATGCGCAGGACGCTGGCGAACGCGGTGCAACTTTATTGCAGCGTCTTATTATTGGAGCAGGGCAGGCAAAGGTTGCAACCGACACTCCACAAGCTGTGACGGCATTAGAACAAGAAGATCTCGACGATAAACAGGCAACAACCGCATCTGATATTCTTAAAGGAGTGCCCAATGCCACTGTCGTCGGGGGCGCAAACCGTGCACTTGGTCAATCATTTAACATTCGTGGCATTGGTAAGGGCGAAGCTGCCGCTGATGAAGGACGCATTATCGTCAATGTTGACGGTGTGCCGCAGTTTTATGAGCAGTACCGAATGGGTGGATTTTTCAATGATCCTGAACTGTTCAAACGCGTTGAAATTTTACGCGGACCGGCGTCATCCACGCTTTATGGCTCAGGTGCGCTTGGCGGTGTTGTAAACTTTACAACCAAAGATGCTTCTGACTTTCTTGAAGATGGCGAAAGCGGCTCTCTAAAACTCAAAGCGAATTACGATTCCAACCCGAATGGCTATTTGCTTAGTGGAATCCTCGCATTGCGCATGAGCGAGAATGCAGAGTTCTTGCTTGCAGGTAACTACCGTGCCGCACAGGAATTTGAAGATGGTAACGGCGATAAGATTGAAGGCTCGGAGTTTGCAACACCAAACGGTATTGCAAAAGGCACGTTTTATCTGGACGAAGCGCAGGAGCAAATTGTCCGCCTAAGCTACAGTCAGTTTACCAGTGATCAGGAAGATCAGGGTTATTCTCA
The DNA here is from genome assembly GCF_001293565.1 of Ahrensia marina. Lineage (GTDB taxonomy): Bacteria > Pseudomonadota > Alphaproteobacteria > Rhizobiales > Rhizobiaceae > Ahrensia > Ahrensia marina. The sequence continues at coordinate 213,982 of NZ_JXMU01000002.1, forward strand.
ATTACAGCCAACCGGCTTTTTCGGGAATGTTGATCGTGTCGTCAACAACAGACAGGCGCAAATTTCTTATGAGAACGCGGCAAGCGACAACCCTTGGCTTGATCTGAAAGTTTCACTTTCATACAACAATATCACAAACAAGCAGACAAATGCCGATCTGGGTGCCTTTAGCCCGATTGGTCAGGATTCATTGTATGGCTATGAAAGCTATCAACTGCTGGCAGAAAATACATTTGAGTGGGCAGGCGACAGTTTTGAAAACTATCTGACAATTGGCGGCCAGCTTATTCGCCAAAACAGAACCACCGGAACTCAAAACCCGCTTGGTCACCACCCTGAAGGTACTGATACACAGGTCGGATTTTTTGCGCAAAACGAGTTTATTTGGAATGACCGCCTAACGCTTATTCCAGGCATCCGTGTAGATTTTCAAAAACTAACTGCGGACGATTCCCTTGCCAATCTGACGGGCGGCGTTGTTCCTGAAGATAAGTCGGATGTTGCAGTCTCACCGAAGATTGCTGCGCTTTATGAATTCAACGACAATTTCTCAGTCTTTGGGTCTTACGCACATACGCAGCGCTTTCCGTCATTGGATGAAATTTATTCAAATGATTATGCATCGCCTGCACCGCCGAATTACAGCTTGGGTTTGAGCAAAGAAACATCTAACAATTTTGAACTTGGCTTCATTGTTTCGACAACCGACCTTGCGATTGAAGGCGACAGCTTCGATCTGAAGACAACAGCCTTTTACAATAAAATTGATGATCTAATCGTCAGGCAACGCAATCAATATCCACAATATGTGAATATTGGTGAAGCGGAAATTTATGGCGTCGAAGTTGAGGCGGCATATGACACTGAGAGCTTCTTCACCAATGTCGGCTTTGGTTTGACTGTCGGCGAAGACCTTACAACCAACACGGCTTTGACCACAGTTGCACCACCTGAAATTACAGTTGGAGCGGGTGTAAAAATGCCGGACTATGGCCTGACATTTGGTTGGGATGGACGCTTTGTGTTCGAGCAGACCAGAGTAGATGTTGCGGCCGCAGATCAGCTACGCAGCGATGGTTTCAATACGCAAGACCTTTATGTCTCTTGGCGGCCGGGCGACGATACCCAGTTTAAAGGCTGGGAAGGCGCATTTCGTGTCGAGAACGTTTTCAACACGCAATACCGTGATTTCCTAGCCAACGACAATGGAAAAGGCCGTACCTTTAAACTCACACTAGCAAAGGAATTCGGCTGGTAAGCCGGATAAATTCAATGGCAATTAATTACCCCTCAGACCTCCTAAAGACCCTCATTGTGGGGTTATTAATTGTGCCTGCGGCACAGGCTCAAGAGCCTGTGTCGCCTACTCTCTCGTTAGAACTCAATGCGGTTGAACAGGTGAACACCAATTGCCGTTTGGTATTTGTTGCTGAAAACAAATTGGGTAGTGCCCTTGAGAGCTTATCGCTCGAAACCGTGTTGTTTGACGCTGGCGGGAAGGTAAACCGCTTTACCCTTTTTGATTTCAAATCCTTGCCTGCTGATAAGATGCGTGTTCGCCAATTTGAATTGCCGGATACACAATGCAGCGCCGTATCTAAAATTCTCATCAATGGCGTTGCAACATGCAAAGGCGCATCGTTTTCCGGTTCAGAGTGCAGTGAGGCAATGAAACTTAACAGCACGACGGATACGGAGATTGCAGGATGAATTTGTTTGAAAACCCAATCTTGCGGATCAAGGAATTCATCGGTGTCGGCGGTCCTGTCGTCGCGCTCCTTTTATGTCTTTCAGTCATCGCATTGGCAGTAATTCTATACAAGGCTTGGCAGTTTTCGGCTTTGCGCGTTGGCAAAGGGCAGCGTACTTTGGCGGTACTTGCCGATAAGCAGGATATAGCACGTGGTCATGCTGTAGAAAAACTTGGTGGAATGTCAGGATATTCGGCCCGGATGGCAACATATGCAATTGGCTTAAAGCAGGCCGAAGACAATCAGACATATAAGCGCAGCGACATTGAAGAGGCTCTTGCGCTAGCTGCAGCCACCCAAATAAAATCTCTACAGTCCGGTTTCAGAGCGCTTGACTCGATTGCACAAATTGCACCGCTTATCGGTCTTTTTGGCACTGTGCTCGGTATGATTACGGCGTTCCAGGCGTTGCAGCAATCCGGTACGAGTGTTGATCCTTCAGTATTGGCAGGCGGTATCTGGGTGGCGTTGTTAACAACCGCGGTGGGCTTGGCTGTGGCGATGCCAACCAGCATAGCGCTTACCTATTTTGAGAGCCGTGTTGAAGATCATCGTTTGGCTTTGGAGCAGATCATTGCTGCAATCCTAAGTCCGGTCGCTAGTGGTGCTGGTCGCAATTCGACCCCTATAACAGTACCGCAAACGCAGCAGGCAGTGCATGCGCATTGAGGCATCTTCATTCCGCCGCCGCAAAATTTCGATGACCTCATTGATTGATGTCATCTTTTTATTGCTGCTGTTTTTTATGTTGAGTTCAACTTTCTCCCGCTTCTCTGATGTTGAACTGAGCAGTGGCGTAGCTGGCAGCGCTTCACAGGACATCATGCCGGCTTTTATTAAGCTCACGGATCAGGGAATTACGCTGAATGGACGTTCTATAGAGCTGGATATGCTGAACGAGCAGGTTGCGGCGCTAAAAGATGATGCCGGCATCAACGGGCTTATCTTATCCGTTGATGAAACAGCAAGCGCCCAACAATTTGTCGATGTACTGACCGCAGCACGGCAACTTGTCGGCATCAGCCTTCAAGTTGTTAAGTAAGGCGATACAATGCGATTAAACCATTTTACTGTTAAGCGTCAGAAAGCAGAGCCAACGATTGCTTTGATCAATATTGTGTTTCTAATGCTGATCTTTTTCCTCGTGGCTGCGCAAATTGCGCCTCCGCTTGATGGTGATGTTAAACTTGTGTCGACACAGGATCTCGAAAGCCGTGACCCACCGGATGCACTCATTGTTTTGCCGGATGGCTTGATGACATATCGCGGCGCATCTATCACGCCGTCACAATATTTTACGATCAAGCAGGAAAGCCAAAACAGCGATCTTGAAACAATTCGGCTGGTTCCTGACAGGGCTTTGTCCGCTGTTAAGCTGATTGATATTGGCAATGAGCTTAAAACTCTTGGTGCCCAAAAAATCCTTGTTGTGACTGAGCGGGGAATATCAGAATAATGCCGTTTAAGTCAGTCTTTAAACTTGTCTCGTTCCTGGCAGTATTTGCCTCATTGACATTGCATGTTGTTGCAATGGCCATTGCACCGCAGTTCAACGAAGATGTTCAGGTCAGCGGTGGTGAGGAAGCGGTTGCAGCCGCGCTTGGCAGTAATTTTCAGGACCTTGTTAAAGCAGGTGATGAACTATCACCGATAGAGGCGGAAACCGTCGAACCTGTTGAGCCGGAAACAGTTGAAGAAAATGATGCCAAAACGGATGTTGCCGCTGAGCCTGAAGCGGTGCCAACACCTGTGCCGTCGGTACCTGTTGCCGAAACCGTCCCTTCAGAGCCTGTTACTGTGCCTGTGCCTGTCGCGCCTGCTCCACCTGCTGATGTGGCGATGCTCGCGCCAACCGAACCGATGCAGACCATAGAGGCGCAGCCTGATGAGCCTGTCATTCCGGTTCCCACGACACGTCCATTTCGCCAGATCGATAAAGATCGTTTGGAAAAGGCTAAGCTTGAGAAAAAGAAAGCCCAAGCTCAGCGCAAAAAGACGGTAAAGACGACGAAAAAGAAGAAAACCTCGTCTGGTAATTCAAAATCCAAAGCGAAAGCCAATGCAAGAGCAGGCAACGCATCTGGTCAGAAAAATAATAAAAGTGCCAACGTTGGAAAGAAACAGTCAAATCGATCCACTAAGGCCGGGAATGCGGCCGCATCAAATTATCCCGGTAAGATAAGATCCAAGATTTCGCGTACCCGGCAAAGAAATGCAGGCGGTAGAGGCATAGCAAGGGTTCGTTTCAGCGTAAGTTCGTCTGGTGCCGCGACTGGAATTTCCATTGCAAGAAGTTCAGGTAATGCAAAGGTTGACCGCGCTGCAGTTGCTCATATCAAACGCGCTTCACCATTCGCCAAGCCGCCGGCCGGTGCGCAACGTCAATTTGTAATACCGCTTGAATTTAGGAGGTAGCGAAATGCCTGAGGAACGAGCACTTTTTGGTGGGCCTGAGCTGCATAGTTTGGCCGCGCAATATGGCGCCAATGAAGGCCCGTTACCAATCATTCTGGATTTACTTGAATGTAAATATGAAAAGTCCGGCAGTGCGATACGCCAAACCAAACTCGAACACACATTGAGCGTTTCGCCCAAGCCAGTCAGAACGAATAAAAACTAAATACGGAGACATCACATGTATATCGCAATGAATCGCTTCATCATTAATGATGGCCATGAGGAAGATTTTGAAAACATATGGCGCAACCGCGATTCTTCTTTGAAAGAAATGGCGGGCTTTCAAACATTTCATTTGCTCAAAGGTGCGCGCAACGAAGAGACCAAGCAAACATTATATGCTTCTCACACTGTTTGGGAGAGCCATGAGCATTTTGTGAACTGGACAAAGTCGGAGCAGTTTCGCAACGCGCATAAAAATGCAGGCACCAACAAAGGCATGTATGCCGGACACCCAAACTTTGAAGGGTTTGACGCTGTAGTCAGCGAATAATCAGTGTTATAAAATCAATCAGATTTGAGCGTGATACCGGCCTGGAATATTGGGTGCGCATCTCGCTCAAGTTAAAAATTTGGCGCATCTATTGAAATGATGTGCTTCATAACGTTGACAAATTATTGTTAAAACACCACAAAAAATCTGTCTGTAGAGATTGTTTAAAGGTTTTGATGTGGCTGAACTAACCCCCAAAAAACGCAAAATTGTATCATCCCGGCACTTGGCCGGCACCGAAGGATGGCAATTGTCCGAATTCGAATATGGACTTATTATTGCTTACAACGGATTTAGCCGCTGGATGAATAAGTGCATGGCAGCAGCCGGACAGCCGGATTTAAGCTCGCTTGAAATATTGGTTCTGCACAACATCAATCACCGCGAGAAACATAAAAAACTGTCAGACATCACCTTCTTGCTGAACATGGAAGATTCCCATGTTGTGAACTATGCAATTAAAAAATTGCAAAAGGCAGGCCTGATTGCAGGTGAAAAACGCGGCAAAGAAATGTTCTACAGCACAACGAAAATCGGCTTTGAATATTGTGAACGCTATCGGGAAGTACGCGAACAATGTCTGCTCGATAGCCTTAAACATATGGACCGAAGCAATGATGAATTAAGTGACATTGCTTCAGCATTAAGAACCTTGTCAGGCCTATATGATCAGGCCTCACGGGCGGCCAGCTCGCTTTAATTATTCATCAGGTCGGGTAGGGCCGTTACTATTTCCGGAAACATTGTAATCAGAACAACTGCGACCAGCAGTAGCGAGAAAAACGGCAGAGCAGCTTTTGCGATGCGTAAGATGTTTATGCCCGTCAGGCCTTGAATAACAAACAGGTTGAAGCCGACCGGCGGCGTAATCTGGGACATCTCGACAACGATCACCAGATAAATGCCGAACCAAAGTGGATCTATGCCTACGCTTTCCACCATTGGCATAATGATAGATGTGGTCAGCACCACAACTGATATCCCGTCTAGAAAGCAGCCGAGGATAATGAAGAAGACCGTCAAAGCAGCAAGCAGCGCATAAGGCGGCAGTTCAAATGAACCGATCCACGCCGCTAAATTACGCGGTATGCCGGTAAAGCCCATAGCCACTGAAAGAAAAGCAGCGCCGGCTAGAATAAAAGCAATCATGCATGAGGTGATGGTCGCGCCCATTAAACTGTCTTTGAGCATCTTGATCGACAGAGATTTGTTCCACCATGCAAGAACCACCGATAATACAACGCCGACAGCCGCAGCATCGGTTGGAGAGGCAATGCCTGCATAAATCGAGCCAATCACACCTGCGATCAGCGCAAGAACGGGCAGCAGGCTCATCGAAGCTTTGATCTTTTCCAGAAAGCTGAATTTTTCGGACACGGCAGGAAAAAAGTCGGGTTTTGTTAGCGCGATAAACATGACATATCCCGCAAACATCGACACGAGCATTAGGCCGGGTAGCACACCGGCGATAAACAAGCGGGCAATGGACTGCTCTGTTGCAACACCATAAACGATCAGAATAATTGACGGTGGGATAAGCAGGCCAAGGGTCGCTGAACCGGCGAGTGTGCCGAGAATTAGACTTTCCGGATAGCCGCGCTTGGTTAGTTCCGGAATGGACATTTTGCCTATTGTCGCCGCTGTTGCCGCCGATGAACCAGAGACCGCAGCAAAGATGGCGCAGCCAAAAACATTGACGTGTAGAAGGCGGCCGGGCAGGCGGCCAAGCCAAGGCGCCAGTCCGGTAAACATATCATCTGAAAGTCGTGAGCGAAGCAGAATTTCGCCCATCAAAATAAACATCGGCAAAGCTGCCAGTGCCCAAGAATGACTGTGCCCCCAGACTGTTGTGGCTAAAATCGGACCGATCGGCGCTGAGGATAGCGCCAGCATTGAAATCACACCGGTAATGGTCAGCGCGAAGGCCACCCAAACACCGCTTGCCAGCATGGCAATGAGGGCAACAAGAAGAAAAAAGACGATAAGTATTTCTGACATCTGGCTGCCTTACATTTCTTCTTTGTTTTCAAGAACGGGAGCGCCCTTCATCAATGTGCGGACCAACAAATCAATGAGCGCTATAGATAAGATAATCATGCCGAGCATGACGCTTGTTTGGGGAATCCAGATCGGCACAGCGATTATGCCGGCGGATTTGTCGCCGAAGCTGTATGATTCAATGACAAGGTGAATGACATAATATGTCATGAAGACCGAGCAAGCTGCGCACAAACCAAGAGAAAACACTTCTGCAGCAAAGCGGGCTTTTCCATCAGCCATATAGTTGAGCGCAAGCGTAACACGGATATGCCCGCCGCGCGTCAAAGTATAGGCAAGTGCAAGAAATGCGGATGCGGCCAGAAAATAACCTGCAAAATCCGCATAGGAAGGAATGGTCATCGCAACACTGGAACCACCTATTTTGGTGATAATATTCATGATTACTTGTGCGGTAACGAGCAGACAAATAGCTGCAATAAGAGCCGCAGCGATAGCGCCGCTCACTATGTAGAGCTTATCCAGAAACTGTCGCATATGACCTCCGTTTAAAAGAAACGGCGCCTTAAAAATCATAAGGCGCCGCTAGATCGTTACTTATTATATTCTTCGGCAATAGCTTTTGCCTCATCGGAAGCATTGGCTTCCCATTCAGCTTGCATTTGTGCGCCTATTTCTTTCAATCCTTCAATCAGTTCCGCACTTGGCTCGACAACAACCATGCCGTTTTCTTTGAGTTCAGCAGTTTTCGCTTCGGTTTCTGCCTTGCTCATTTCCAAACCGCGTGCTTCAGCAGCAGATGCAGCGTCCATAACGGCTTTTTGAACGTCTTCACTCAAGCCATCAAACGCAGCCTTGTTCACAACAACGATGTTCTTTGGAACCCATGCATTGATAGGTGTGTAGTGAGAGACATAGTCCCATGCTTTTGTGTTTGCACCTGTTGATGGAGATGTGATCATCGCTTCAACTTGGCCCGTTGAAAAGGCTTGCGGAATGTCCGGTGCTTCAACCTGCGTTGGTGCCGCACCTGCAAGCTGCGCAAATTTTTCAAGGGCGGCATTATAAGCGCGGAATTTCAGGCCGCTCAAATCAGCAGTCGTTTTGACCTCGCCTTTTGTGTAAAGCCCTTGTGGCGGCCATGGTACAGAGAAAAGTGGAACCAGATTTTGCTTTGCCAACAGTTCGGTAACAACAGGCTTTTGTGCCGCCCACAATTTAGCAGCGTCCTCATAGCTTGTTGCCAAAAACGGTTCGGAGTCCATGCCATAGGCCGCATTTTCATTGGACAGGCGCGACAGGAAGAATTCGCCAATCGGCACCTGCTGAGAGCGGACAGCATTTTTAATTTCTTCGTGCTTGATCAACGAACCAGCAGAGTGGACGGTAATGTTTAGCTCACCGCCAGTTGCTTCTTTTACGTCAGACGCAAACTCAACGATATTTACTGTGTGAAATGTCTTGTCTGAGTATGGAACCGGCATGTCCCAATCAGCAGCGTTAGCCTGACCAAACCCTGCGGACGCAATGATTGCGGTGGCGAACACCGTATTGCGGAAATGTTTCATTATTTATTCTCCCTGTAGTTATTGATAGCGCGCAACGCGCGTTCAAATCGTTACGAATTCACTAAATACGACTGCTTAGAAAAATGCAACGTTGACAAATTGTCAGCGTTTTGGTCATAAATCAACAAAAAACTTATAACGACCATTCGGGAAAGGGTAGTGCAGTGCAAAAATGGGATTTCTGGATTGATCGTGGCGGCACCTTTACAGACATCGTTGCCCGCGCACCTGACGGTACGTTGAAAGCGCACAAATTACTTTCCGAAAATCCGGAAGCTTATCCTGATGCTGCAATCCAGGGTATTCGCGACTTGATGGGCGTTTCAAAAGTCGAGCGTATTCCATCGGATAATATCGCTACGGTTAAAATGGGAACCACGGTTGCAACCAATGCTTTGCTTGAGCGTAAAGGTGATCGTGTACTTTTGCTGACGAATAAAGGGTTCGCGGATGCGCTGGAGATCGGATATCAGGCAAGACCGAGGCTTTTTGATCGTGAAATTAAAAAGCCTGAGCTTTTATATGAGCAGGTTGCCGAAGTCTCAGGCCGATATCTGAACGATGGTGTGGAAGAAGAGAGCTTTGATGAAGCCGAAGCACGTACAGTTTTAAAAGAGGCATTTGACGCCGGTATTCGCTCGGTCGCGATTGTTTTCATGCACGGCTACCGCTTCCCGGATCATGAGAGGCGCGCAGCGCAGATCGCGAGAGAAATCGGGTTTACACAAGTTTCTCCCAGCCATGAGGTTTCCCCGTTGATCAAGTTTGTGGGAAGGGGAGATACGGCAGTTGTAGATGCTTATCTTTCTCCGATTTTGCGCCGTTATGTAGAGCAGGTGGCAAGCGAACTCGATACAGAAAATTCAGATTTGCAGCTGATGTTTATGATGTCCTCTGGCGGGCTGACGGCGGCGCATTTGTTTCAGGGACGTGACGCGATTTTGTCCGGCCCGGCTGGCGGCATTGTTGGTGCAATCCAGACCAGCAAGCTTGCGGGCTTTGAGAAAATTATCGGCTTCGACATGGGCGGTACATCCACAGATGTTGCGCATTATGCCGGAGAACTGGAGAAAGACTTTGAGACCGAAGTCGCCGGCGTGCGGATGCGTGCACCGATGATGAAAATCCACACAGTCGCTGCCGGTGGCGGCTCACTGCTTACATATGATGGTGCGCGTTTTCGCGTCGGCCCTGAATCGGCAGGAGCAAATCCCGGTCCGGCAAGTTACCGGCGCGGCGGGCCTCTGGCGGTGACAGATGCCAACGTTATGCTTGGCAAACTCCAGCCCCAATATTTCCCGTCTGTGTTTGGGCCGGATCAAACACAGCAATTGGACCGTGAAGCGGTCAAAGTGAAGTTTGAAGAAATTGCGAAAGCAGCTAACGTAGCATCTTCTGAAGAAGTCGCGGAAGGTTTCTTGAAGATCGCCGTTGAAAATATGGCCAATGCCGTAAAGAAGATTTCGGTGCAGCGCGGCTATGATATCACGCGTTATGCTTTGACCTGTTTTGGTGGTGCAGGCGGACAACATGCCTGCGCGGTAGCAAGTGTCCTCGGCATGAAAACTGTCGTTATACATCCGTTTTCCGGCATTCTGTCAGCTTATGGTATGGGATTGGCAAATATTAAAGCCAGTCGGCAGCATAGCGTTGAAGAAACGCTTGATAACGCCATGCTGAGTGATCTGGAAGAGACCATAGAGGCGCTTGAGAAAAGCACGAAGCAAGAGCTTTTCGAACAAAGGATTCAAGAGGCTGATGCCGACGTTACAATCAGCGTTCATCTAAAATATAAAGGTACGGATTCCTCGCTAGAAGTGAAATTTGCTACTGTTGAAGCGATGCGCAAACAGTTCGAAAACATTCATAAAGAGCAATTCGGCTTTATCATGCCGGATGCGGAATTGGTCGTCGAGCTCGTTGAAATAGAGGCCAGCGGCGGCGGTGCAGGCAATCTTGAAAAACAAGAAAAAGCCACTGATGCAGCACCTGATTATATTGAAACAACGGAATTTTATTCCGGCGGAAAATGGCAAAAGGCAAATGTGTACAAACGGGCATTGTTAAAGCCGGGGCACAAAATTGTCGGGCCCGCTATTATTGTCGAGGATATTGGCACGATCATTGTCGAGCCGGGTTGGTGCGCACGGTTAAACAGCTTCAGTCACATCATCATGGAGCAAGATGCGAGTGTACATAAAGAAGAAAGTTTGAGCACAAAAGCTGACCCCATCATGCTTGAAGTCTTTAACAATCTTTTCATGTCAATCGCCGAGCAAATGGGTGTGCGTTTGCAGAAAACGGCGCGCTCAACAAACATCAAGGAAAGACTGGATTTCTCCTGTGCTGTTTTTGACCGCGACGGCTCTTTAATCGCGAACGCACCGCACACACCTGTGCATTTGGGGTCAATGGACAGGTCGGTTGCCAGCGTTATTGCCGCCCATCCAAAGATGTCCAAGGGTGACGTATTTGTGACCAATGCGCCTTATAATGGTGGCACACATCTTCCGGATATTACCGTTGTCACGCCTGTCTTTGGTGACGACAGTGAAGCGCCGTTATTCTTTGTTGCCTCACGCGGTCACCACGCAGATGTTGGCGGTATTGCTCCGGGATCCATGACGCCGCTTGCCACGTCAATTGAGGAAGAAGGCGTTGTTCTCGACAATCTGATGCTGGTCAAATCTGGCGTGTTTTTAGATCGCGACATCCGTGACAAGCTTATTGGCGGAAAATACCCGTGCCGCAACACTGATCAAAACATCGCTGACTTGAAGGCCCAGATCGCGGCCAATGAAAAAGGCGTAACAGAGCTTAAATCAATGGTCGAAAACTTTGGCCTTGATGTTGTCAAAGCATATATGAGCCATGTGCGTGATTATGCTGAAGAGTGCGTTCGCCGCGTTATCTCGACTTTGTCGGACGGCCAAGCCGAGGTCTTTTTTGATCAGGGCTGCAAAATTGCTGTCAAACTAACTGTCGACAAAGACGAGCGTTCGGCAACGCTGGATTTCACCGGTACAAGTGAGCAGCAATCTGACAATTATAACGCACCGGAGCCGGTGACGCGCGCCGCTGTTTTATATGCTTTCCGCTGCATGGTGGATGATGACATTCCCATGAATGAGGGCTGTATGCGTCCGCTAAATATCGTTTTGCCAAAGCAGTCCATGCTGACGCCGGAATATCCGGCGGCCGTGGTTGCGGGCAATGTCGAGGTGTCCCAAGCCGTCACCGACTGTCTGTTTGCAGCACTTGGTGCAACTGCCGGTGCTCAGGGCACGATGAACAACTTTAATTTTGGCGATGATATATACCAATATTATGAGACCATTTGTGGTGGTTCCGGTGCCGGACCAGGGTTTAACGGTGCCCATGCGGTGCATACGCATATGACGAATACCCGTTTAACCGATCCTGAAGTTCTCGAACTGCGTTATCCTGTGGCGCTAGAAAAATTTCAGATCAGGCGCGGCTCCGGCGGTGCTGGCGAATGGACCGGCGGGGACGGGCTTAACCGGACAGTACGCTTCTTGGAGCCAATGGATGTATCATTCTTATGCGGGCGGCGTATTGTTGCGCCAAGCGGATTAGCCGGCGGTAAAGATGGCAAAACCGGCCGCAATGCCAAGCGGTTGACCGATGGCACTGTTGAGGAGTTGCCGGGCCGCACGCAGATACGTTGTGAAGCAGGGGAAGCGGTCATTATTCAAACACCTTCGGGTGGCGGGTATGGAAAAAAATAGGTTTAAGTGTACAACCCGAATAATCTGCATCTCTTGATCGGGGTGCAGATAGCTTGAAAAGGAGAAGCGCTATCCATGACCAATCCTCTCTTTGACAAGCTCTTTGGTAAACATGCGGGTAAAGATACGACGTTTTTGATGCTCTCTTGCGGAGCGGTGTTCTCGCATGATGCTTTTTTGAAAATGGCAGCGCGTTTTGCCAATACAATTCGACATCTTGGTCTACAGGCTGGCGACAGACTTGCATTGCAAGTTGATAAATCGCCTGAAGCATTGGCCGTTTATGCGGCGTGTGTTCAATCCGGTGTTGTGTTCTTGCCGCTTAACACTGGATATACAGCAGATGAAATCGACTATTTTGTCGACAACGCCGGCGCAAAATTAGTGCTCTGCTCGCCTGACAAATATGACGCTCTCAAGCCCGTTACCGACAGACATAGCGCAGGCTTGGAAACGATGGGCGGTGAAGGCGGTGGGAGTTTTACTGAGATCGCGCAAAGCCAGCCGGATAATTTCGAGACTGTTGAGCGAAACGGCGATGATCTGGCTGCATTCCTTTATACATCGGGCACAACAGGGCGCTCTAAAGGTGCGATGCTTACGCAAGACAATCTCTTGTCAAATGCGCTGACACTGGTTGATTATTGGCAGTTCACATCAAAAGATGTGCTGCTTCATGCGCTCCCGATCTTTCATACACATGGTTTGTTTGTAGCCTGTAATGTGACGCTCGCGGCAGGCGGGTCGATGATCTTTCTGCCCAAGTTCGATATTGATCAAATCATTGAAAATCTGCCCCGTTCCACATCGATGATGGGGGTGCCGACATTCTATACACGGCTGCTTGATGACGAGCGTTTTACCAAAGATCGTGTTTCACATATGCGTCTTTTCGTATCCGGCTCTGCGCCGCTTTTAGCTGATACGCATATTCAGTTTGAAGCCAGGACAGGCTACCGTATTTTAGAACGTTACGGAATGACTGAAACAAATATGAATACGTCCAATCCTTATGAGGGTGAGCGCCGTGCAGGCACTGTTGGTTTTCCGCTTCCCAATGTTGAATTGAAAGTGTGTCATCCCGAAAGTGGCGAGGAATTACCAACCGGTGAAATCGGCGTCATTGAAGTTCGCGGCCCGAATGTTTTTAAGGGCTACTGGCAAATGCCGGAGAAGACCAAAGAAGAGCTTCGCGACAATGGCTTCTTCATCACCGGTGATCTGGGACACGTAGATGAAGATGGTTATGTAAGCATCGTTGGTCGCAATAAGGATCTGATTATATCAGGTGGATATAATATCTATCCCAAAGAAATTGAACTCATCCTTGATGATCAGGATTACGTCCTGGAAAGTGCTGTTATCGGCGTTCCGCATGCCGATTTTGGCGAGAGCGTGCTTGCTGTTTTAGTGCCACAAAAGGGCAGGCAGCTGGACTTATCTGCTATCGAAGAAAATATGCGAAAATCTCTGGCGCGATTTAAACAGCCCAAGCGCTATGAAATCATTGAAGAACTCCCAAGAAACACGATGGGTAAAGTACAGAAAAACATTCTGAGGGACCGTTATACCAGCGCTTAATTGCTCATCGCTTCCTGCGTTCTGGCGGCTTGTAATATTTCGCAACATTCATGAAATTCTTTGGAAATAGTTCTTTACTAATCCGTATTGACGTTTGGGAGGACGTGCGAGCACATTCAATAACGGATTATCCGGTTAGACTGTCGATACAAACGGCATTTTAGTCCCTCGCGCATTTCCCCAATCAATGATGCTTTATGGTTGGAGACTTGTATGACAAAGCAAATCGGGCACTTTATTGACGGACAGCAAGTTGCAGGAACATCGGGCCGCACGGCAGATGTTTACAATCCTGCGACTGGGGAAGTTCAGGCTGAAGTTGCTCTTGCCAGCCAATCTGAACTCGATAAGGCTGTTGCGATTGCCAAAGCAGCGCAGCCACAATGGGCCGCTACCAATCCTCAAAAACGCGCACGCGTGTTTATGAATTTCGTGCAATTGTTACATAGGGATATGGATAAGCTCGCTGAGGCCTTGTCGCGAGAGCACGGCAAAACGCTGCCCGATGCCAAAGGTGATGTGATCCGCGGTCTTGAGGTTGCCGAGTTTTGCATTGGGACACCTCACATGATGAAGGGTGAGTTTTCCGAAGGCGCTGGCCCCGGCATTGATATGTATTCCATGCCTCAAGCATTGGGTGTGGTAGCGGGTATTACGCCGTTTAACTTCCCTGCCATGATACCGATGTGGAAGTTCTGTCCTGCAATCGCTTCCGGCAATTCATTTATTCTCAAACCATCCGAGCGCGATCCTTCTGTGCCAATCATGTTGGCTGAACTGATGATCGAGGCAGGCTTGCCCAAAGGTATTCTCAATGTCGTGAACGGCGATAAGGAAACCGTTGATGGTATCTTAGACCATCAGGACATTGAAGCGGTTGGCTTTGTCGGGTCGACACCGATTGCAGAATATATCTACACACGTGGCTGTGCGAACGGAAAGCGCGTTCAATGCTTTGGCGGCGCCAAGAACCATATGATTATCATGCCGGATGCTGATCTGGATCAGGTTGCTGATGCGCTTATCGGCGCGGGTTACGGTGCTGCGGGCGAACGCTGCATGGCAATTTCTGTTGCTGTGCCCGTGGGTGAAGAAACTGCAAACCGATTGATCGACAAGCTGACCCCACGTGTGGAAGCATTGAAAATTGCACCCTATTCATCCGGCGACGATGCTGATTTTGGCCCGCTTGTTACTAAGGAAGCGCTGCAGCGCGTTAAAAATTATGTCGATGCGGGTGTGGAAGCTGGAGCAGACCTTATTGTGGATGGCCGTGAGTTTTCGATGCAGGGCTATGAAAACGGCTTCTTTATGGGCGCTTGTCTTTTTGACAATGTCACCAAAGATATGTCGATCTACAGAGAGGAAATATTCGGCCCAGTCCTTTCGGTTTTTCGTGCGAAAACCTATGAAGAAGGGTTGGATTTGGCCATGAGCCACGAATACGGCAATGGCGTTTCAATCTATACACGCGACGGTGATGCCGCGCGTGATTTTGCGTCCCGCATCAATATCGGCATGGTGGGCGTTAATGTTCCTATTCCTGTTCCGCTGGCCTATTATACATTTGGTGGCTGGAAACGGTCAGGTTTTGGTGATCTGAACCAACATGGTGCTGACGCATTCAAATTCTACACCCGAACAAAAACAGTAACATCGCGTTGGCCTTCTGGTATCAAGGACGGGGCGGAATTCTCAATACCGACGATGAATTGAACGGATAACAATGCTGGAGTGGTGGCATGGATTTTGAGTTCACAGAAGAACAACAAGCAATTTTCGACATGGCGAAAGCCTTTGGCGAGGAGCATATTGCGCCATTTGCCTCTCAATGGGAGCAGGAAGGCACAATTCCCCGCTCGCTGTTGAAACAGGTTGGTGAACTGGGTTTGGCGGGCATTTATGTGTCTGAGGAACATGGCGGCTCCGGCTTGACGCGCACGGACGCCGTATTGGTGTTTGAGGCACTTTCTATGGCTTGCCCATCAGTTGCGGCATTTATTTCGATCCACAATATGTGCGCCTGGATGATCGACCAGTATGGTTCGGATGAAGTGAAGGCGAAGTGGCTGCCGCAATTGTGCTCATTTGAGAAGGTTGCATCTTATTGCCTGACCGAGCCTGGTTCGGGTTCCGATGCTGCTGCGCTTCGAACCAAAGCAGAGCTCAAAGATGATCAATATGTTTTGAACGGTACCAAGGCGTTCATTTCGGGCGGCAATTATTCCGATCTTTACATCGTTATGTGCCGCACAGGCGGTGAGGGCCCAAAAGGCATTTCAACATTATTGGTGGAAGCCGGAACTACTGGCCTAAGTTTCGGCGCGTTTGAGAAAAAAATGGGGTGGAAAGCCCAGCCGACAACGCAGGTGCAATTTGACGATTGCTACGTTCCGGCAACCAATTTGCTTGGTGATGAAGGGGCTGGTTTCAGCTATGCGATGTCCGGCCTTGACGGCGGGCGCTTGAACATCGCGGCGGCGGCTCTGGGCGGCGCGCAAACAGCACTTGATAAGTCTGTCGCCTATGCCGGTGAGCGCAAGGCTTTCGGCAAAACCATTGACCAGTTTCAGTCATTGCAGTTTCGCTTGGCGGATATGGAAATGCGGATGCAGGCTGCGCGAGCTTTGTTGCTCAAGGCAGCGTCAAAGCTGGATAAAAAAACGCATGATTCCACCAAGTTTTGCGCCATGGCGAAACGCTTTGTAACGGACACTGCCTTTGATGTCGCCAATGATGCTCTGCAAATTCATGGCGGCTACGGATATCTGGAAGACTACGGCATCGAGAAAATTGTGCGTGACCTTCGTGTGCACAAAATCCTTGAAGGAACCAATGAAATCATGTCGATGATTACGGCCCGTGCCTTAATAGCAGAGAATAAATAGTGCCTGATTTATCTATTCGTAAAAAAGGGCCGGTTGGTCACATAACGCTAACGCGCCCCAAATCACTTAATGCCCTGTCGCATGATATGGTGCTAAAGATAGAGGCAGCGCTGAAAGACTGGTTCGAGGACGACACCATAAAATGCGTGATGATTGATGCTGAAAATGAAACAGCATTTTGCGCGGGCGGTGATATTGTCGAGCTCTACAATCAGGGCATGAATCAGGACTATTACAGCGGTCAGAAGTATTGGCGCGACGAGTATCGCCTTAATGCTCTTATGAGTCGTTATCCAAAGCCGATAATCGCCTTTATGAACGGTATTGTTATGGGCGGGGGCGTTGGCATATCGGCGCACTGTTCGCATCGCATTGTTACAGAAAAAACAAAGATTGCATTGCCGGAATGTGGGATTGGTTTGGTTCCTGATGTCGGAACCACATCGCTGCTTACGCACGCACCGGGTTATCTTGGCGAATATCTTGGACTGACAGGCTATCGTATGAATGGCGCAGACGCGATTTACTGTGGATTTGCAGATTGGTTCGCACCAAGTGATACTCTTGCCGAGATCAAAAAGACACTTTGTGAAAGCGGTGAATTTGCCGACATTGAACGGTATTTCAAGAAATCCTCAAAGTCAGAATTGTCGTCAATTCAATCCGATATCAGCAAAGTGTTTTCGCGCGGTCGCCTAGAAGATGTGATGAGCGATCTGGCACAATCCCAAGCCGATTGGGCTGCTGATGCGCGTGAGAAAATTGAACGTGGTTCGCCGCTGTCCTGTCAGGTGACTTTCGAGCTTATTCGCCAGGCGCGCGATGAGCCGGGCATTGAAGAGGCGTTGAAACGCGAGTTCTGCTTTGTCTCGCGCGCAATGAAATGCGGTGACTTTCTGGAAGGCGTTCGTGCGGCAGTTATTGACAAGGACCGCAATCCGCAATGGCGCCACGCATCGATCAACGATGTTACATTAACACAGATACATTCAATGCTTCGAACGCCCGAAGGTGGCAGTTTAAAGCTATAAGGGAGGGAGTGATTATGCGCGTTGGTTTTATTGGTCTTGGTAATATGGGCGCTCCGATGGCGGCTAACCTCGCCAAGGCGGGGCATGACGTTTTTGGTCTTGATGCTGCAGGCGCTACCGCTGAGGGCGTAAAGCAGGTTGAGACCATTATTGATGCAGTAGTTGACATGGATTGCGTTATTACGATGCTGCCCAATGGACGTATTGTTAAAGAGGTGTGCGAGAAAGCCCTTGAACATATGGTGTCTTCAACTGTGCTGATTGATTGTTCAACCATTGATATTGAAAGCGCACGCGCTGTCCATGCGGCTTGTGCGTCGAAAGAAATCCTCAGTGTTGATGCGCCCGTATCCGGCGGTGTGGGCGGCGCTCAGGCCGGTAGCTTGACCTTTATGGCCGGTGGCAGTCAGGACGCTTTTGATAAAGCAAAAGCTCTGCTTGAGATAATGGGCGGGAAAATCGTTCATTGCGGTGAGGGCGGAGCCGGACAGGCGGCAAAAATTTGTAATAATATGATCCTCGGTATTTCGATGATCGGTGTATGCGAGGCATTCGCGCTGGGTGAAAAACTGTCGCTTGACCCTCAAAAATTATTTGATGTGGTCTCGACCTCTTCAGGTTCCTGCTGGTCTGTGAACACCTATTGTCCTGCACCCGGTGTTGGTCCTCAAAGTCCCGCCGACAATGATTATAAGCCGGGCTTTGCAGCCGAATTAATGCTCAAGGATTTGTTGCTGTCGCAATCTGCGGCCGAACTGGTAGATGCTGACACGCCAATGGGAGAGCGGGCCGCCGGCTTTTATCAGAAATTTGTCGATAATGACGGGACGGGCAAGGACTTTTCTGCCGCACTTGAATTCTTCAAATCTGCAGCGCGGGGAGATTCCAATGGCTGAACTCATAAAAATTAAACAGGATGGCCGTGTCGTTCTTGTCACTTTAAATCGCCCTGAAGCACTGAATGCGCTCAACAGTCAGGTGATGAACGAGCTTGCAACCGAGCTAAAGCCTTATGACAGAGACCCGAATGTGGGGTGTTTTGTTATCACTGGATCGCAAAAAGCATTCGCAGCCGGCGCAGATATCAAAGAGATGTCGGACAAAGACTATATGGATGTGTTCCATGAGGATTTCTTTTCAGGTTGGGATGCTTTTGCAAAGCTACGTACACCGAAAATCGCCGCAGTTTCCGGTTTCGCGCTCGGTGGTGGCTGCGAATTGGCGATGATGTGCGATATTATCTATTGCAGTGAAAGCGCAAAATTCGGACAGCCGGAAATCAAACTCGGCGTCATTCCCGGTATGGGAGGCTCGCAGCGTTTGACCAAGCTTGTCGGTAAAGTAAAATCTATGGATATGATTTTAACAGGCAAGATGATGAATGCTGCCGAAGCGCTGGAAGCCAATCTTGTTGCCCGTATTTTTCCTGATGATGCGCTTGTCCCTGAAACACTGAAAATTGCCGAAACCATTGCCGGTTTTGGCAAGGCATCCACATTGCTTGCTCGCGAAAGTGTGGAACGCGCGCTGGAAACATCATTGCAAGAAGGCATTCTGTTTGAGCGTCGTGTCTTCCATTCATTGTTTGCAACAGAAGATCAGGCTGAAGGCATGGCAGCCTTTACCGAAAAGCGCAAAGCTGCCTTTAAAGGGCGTTAGGAGATCACGATGACCGGTGTTGTTATTACGGGTGCAAAGCGCACGCCGATGGGCGGTTTTCAGGGTGCCCTTGGCAGTGTAAGCGCTCCCGATCTTGGCGGTGTTGCCATTGCCGCAGCGCTCAAAGAAAGCACGCTGTCACCGCAAAACATTGATGAAGTGCTGATGGGGATCGTGCTTCCTGCGGGGGTTGGTCAGGCTCCGGCGCGGCAAGCAAGTCTGGCTGCGAATGTGCCGATTAATATACCATGTACGGCAATCAGCAAAGTTTGCGGCTCTGGCATGAAATCTGTCACAACGGCATGCGACCAGATTGCTTCCGGTTCTGCAAAGACTGTGGTCGCAGGCGGTATGGAAAGCATGACAAGAGCGCCTTACCTGTCGCTGAACAGCCGCAGCGGTGTCCGTCTTGGTCATAGCCAGCTTATCGATCACATGTTTTTTGACGGGCTCGAAGATGCCTATGAGAAAGGCGCGCTAATGGGCAAGTTTGCCGAAATGTGCGCTTCCAAATATCAGTTGACACGTGAAGCGCAGGACGATTATGCGCTGGCATCTTTAAGCCGGGCGCAGGAAGCCCAAAGCACCGGTAAATTCACCAATGAAATTGCAAAAGTGGTTATTAAGTCACGTAGCGGCGAGATCGAATGCGTCGACGATGAACAGCCGCAAAAAGCCCGTCCGGAAAAAATACGGCAACTAAAACCTGCCTTTGCAAAAGATGGAACGGTGACCGCCGCGAACGCCTCGTCTATCTCTGATGGTGCGGCAGCGCTCGTTCTGGCAAGTACCGAGGAAGCAAAATCGCAAGGACTGGCCACACGGGCTCGTATCGTCGGTTATGCTTCCCATGCACGTGAACCGGAATGGTTTACAACAGCACCCGTCGGCGCAACTGAAGCGCTTTTGAAAAAAATCGGGTGGTCTGTTCAGGACGTGGACCTGTGGGAGGTTAACGAGGCCTTTGCTGTTGTGCCGATGGTCTTCATGCAGCACTTTTCGATAGAACATCAAAACATGAATGTGAACGGAGGAGCCTGTGCTTTGGGACATCCCATCGGTGCGTCAGGAGCGCGTATTATCGTTACACTTTTAAATGCACTTGAAGAGCGTGATTTAAAGCGCGGCATCGCATCGATTTGTATCGGTGGCGGCGAGGGAATGTCGATCGCGATCGAACGTTAGGGCGATGGCATTCAAAGAGCAGATCGCAACGCCCATTGATGCGGCAACAATTATATTGCTGCGTGACGGTGCTGGTGGGTTGGAAACCTATATGACTGTTCGTGCCGCCACGATGGATTTCCAACCTAATGCCTTGGTCTTTCCCGGTGGCAAAGTTTCACCAGGCGATATGGAAGTTTTGCCAGATGACCCGCTTGGTCACTTCAAAACAGCGGCGATACGCGAGACTTTTGAAGAGGTCGGTGTGTTACTTGCCAAAAGAGGTGGGCAGCACTTGTTAGAGCAGGATATTACGGCTCTTTCTACGTGGCGCAAACAGCTTGTCGCGCACGCTGCAAATATCGGTCAATTTGCCGCTGGTAGCGGTCTGGTTTTTGATTTTGAAGCACTGCATTTAATCTCGCGCTGGGTTACGCCAAAAGCTATGCCAAAGCGTTTCGATACCTATTTCTTTCTTGCCGAATTTCCGAAATATCAGGTTCCTGCGCCAGACAATTATGAGGCTGTTCAGGCAGGTTGGTTCACGCCAAACGAGGCTTTGGCAAAGAGCGCGCGGGGCGAGTACCTGCTGGTGCCACCGACGTATTGGACGCTGAAAGATTTGCTTGAATATAACTCAGTGAGTGAAGCTATTAGCGGTTTGGCGCGCGGCAGTGTTCAGCCCGTTGAGCCGGTTGTCGTCAAAAAAGATGGCAAAACCATCATTAAGGTGCCGGGCAGAAACGCCAGCTAAAGTCAGTTTACCCATTCAACATTGGCAACAAACATATAGCCGCCGCCATATACAGTCTTGATAAACTTGGGTGACTGCGTGCTTTCGCATAATTTCGAGCGTAAACGTGAGATACGCACATCAATCGACCTGTCAAAATTCTGGTCAGGATCGAGTTTTAAATTATCTAAAATTTGTGCGCGGGAAAATAGGCGGTTGGCCCCTTCGAGAAACATTTTCATAATGTCCATCTCTGCCATGCTCAATTGTGTGCTGGTTCCATCCTGATGCGCCAGCGTGTAATTGATCATATCAAGGGTCCAATTATCAAATTTTGCCTTAGATGGCTGGAGCGCTTGGTCGTTCGTACGGCGGGCTTTATTGATGCGGCGCATCACCGTGCGAACACGTGCAACCAGTTCTGCGGTCTCAAAGGGTTTGGAAATATAGTCGTCTGCGCCCATTTCCAGACCGACGATTTTATCGGTTAAAGCGCGCCTTCCAGAAATAATGATACTGGCAACATCGGCGTTGTCATTGAGTTTTTTGATGACATCCAGTCCGTTTTGATCGGGCAGGCCAAGGTCGACCAAACATAGGTCCGGCTTCATGCCATCAATGCCGTCATAAAACTCAGAGGCGCTTGCAAAGATTTTGCAATCAAATCCATAGTCATTCAATGCAACCTGAATGTTCGCGGCAATATCTTTATCGTCCTCGATGATTGCAATCTTACCTTCGGCGGGATTTGTCATTTTTCAACCATCAGCTAGCTTGTGAGAACTTTTATGAGTGTCTTCTTGAATACATCTTTATCAAACGGTTTGCGTAAAACCTCGTGATTTTCACGCGTAGACTGAACCAATTTATGTTGGCGCGGCAAACCGGTTATCAACAGGATTGCCAGTGTTGGATGATATTGCCTCCATTGAGCGGCCAAGTCGACACCTGTTAAATTTCCCGGCATGATAATGTCGCTGACCACACCGGTAATTTCACCAACTTGTTTGACGAGCGTCAATGCCTCCTCTGCACCATCTGCCTCCAGACAGGGCAATCCCAAATCGCCAAGATAATTGCGTATAAGTGTCCGCATTTCAGGGTCATCGTCAACAATAAGAATTAGCTGGCCTTCAGCATCAAACGGAATTTGATCATGGGCCGTCACCTTTTCGTCGTTGCGCTCCATCGGAATATACAGTTCGACTTGACCGCCGCCATTTTTCGCATTTTTGAGTTGCAGCCATCCGCCTGATTGCTCAAGAAAACCATGAACCATCGAAAGCCCCAAACCTGTTCCTTTGCCTTGAGGTTTGGTCGTGAAAAATGGCTCTGTGCCTTTTGTAATGGCATCTTCTGAAAAGCCATGTCCGGTATCTGTAACAGAAATCAGAATGCCGGATTGTAATTCTGGTGAGACCATCAATTGCGCCGCAACTGTGATAGTGCCTTCGCCATCGTGCGTTTCAATGGCATCGCGCGCGTTAAATAACAAATTGAGGAGCGCGTCTTGAAAGGCACCTTCATCAAGCTGCAGGACAATGTCTTCTGCTTCAATATCAAGCTCAATGGAAATTGAACTGGACAAAGAAGACGCAAATAGACGGATAAGATTGCGAAGCAATCTCGAAATATTTGTGGGTTTTGGCTCTAGTTTTTGGCTGAACACATAAGACATCAGATTGTCGATGATACGCGTCCCGCGCCGGGCGGCCTGTTCTGTCGAGTGTAAGAGCTCTTTAAGTGGCGCATCCAAATCTTTGCCCAAGCGCTCAAGATTGCCCAGAATAACAGTCAGAATGTTCGAAAAGTCATGAGCCAGACCGCTGGTCAGTTGGTTTGTCGTTTCCAGTCGCTTGGCGCGCAACTGAATCTCGGTGGCGGCCATCTCGGCCGAAACATTAAGCGACTGTACAAAAGCACCTTGTGCCTCTCCGGACTTTCCAAAATCCGGTGAGAATGTTGTGCGTACAGATTGTATCTCGCCTCTTACATTCTCGACTTCATAGCTGAACGTTACCGTTTTGCCCGCAAAGGATGCTTTGAGTTGCGGGATGATGAGATTGGCAATCCGCTTTGGAAACACTTGCGAAATTGTTTTGCCAACAAGGTCATGACGATCAATACCCATAACGCTGGAGAAACGGTTATTGGAAAACTGATAGGTAAAATTAGTGTCGATATAAGCGATATGTGCCGGTACAGCGCGCGTAATCGCCCGTATTCGGTTCTCTGAATCTTCAAGCTCCGATTTTGCTTTTAAGAGCGCTCTGTTGGTTGCTTCCAATTTGCGGTTTGTCTCGGAAAGCTGGCCTGTGCGGCGGAGCAGTTTATCGGACAGTTCGTCACTTCGTGCCCGCAATACCTGCTCGTTTCGCCAAGCTTCGGTAATATCGGAATAGATTGTAACCCAGCCACCATCGTCCAACGGGTGGCCTTCAACAGAAATTCTGCGATTGTTCGGACGCGAACGCTCGAAGTAGTGAGCCTCAAAACGGCTTGCGCGTTCCACACGGTCACGCGCCAGTTCAACAGGGTCGCCCGGTCCAAATTCACCGCGCCGCGCCAAAAATAAAGTTAGGTCTGCAAATGAAAGACCGGGAAAAATCATTCCTTCCGGCAAGTCAAACATTTCTATAAATCGTTGATTATAAACCAGCAATTTCATGTCGCGGTCAAAGATAGAGAGGGCTTGCTGAATAAGCTGTATACCCTGCTGAACGACAAGATTTTCAGCAGTTAAATTCCGTGCTTGTTTAGAATTATCAGCGTGCACGTGTGCGAAACTCCTTTGAGGCGACCTGCGTATGATGTCACACTTACATGGAAAATGCTCGATTTACAGAGCAGTTTTCGGGCTGCAACATTTCGTAATATTCGTGAAATTCTTATGCAATGTTAACTGCGTATTACAGGTTTAAGTTTGGGAGGACTTGGTCATATGCTCTTGCAGGTTGACAATATTTCTTTGTCATTTGGCGGTATTAAAGCGCTTCAAAATGTCAGCTTTTCAGTCGATGAAGCTGAGCTGTTTTCCATAATTGGCCCTAACGGGGCCGGCAAAACATCAATGCTCAATTGCATATCAGGACGTTACACGCCTGATGAAGGGTCAATCAAATTTGCGGGTGAAGAACTGCTCGGTCGCAAAACGAGCGAACGGCCTGAAATCGGCATCGGCCGCACATTTCAAAACCTTGCTCTTTTCGACCATATGACAGTTCTCGATAATATTATGGTCGGTCGTCACCACCTTCTGAAAAACAATTTTCTTACCGGTATGGCCTATTGGTTTGGCGCGCAAAAAGAAGAGTTGGAACATCGGCGCCATGTTGAGGATATTATTGATTTCCTTGAAATCCAGCATATTCGCAACGCGCAGGCAGGCACGCTTTCTTATGGATTGCGTAAGCGCGTAGAGCTTGCCCGGGCAATCGCTTTGGGCCCGAAACTTGTTCTTCTTGATGAGCCAATGGCTGGCATGAATATGGAAGAAAAAGAGGATATGGCGCGCTTTGTTGTAGACCTCAATCAGGAACTCGGCATGACTGTGATCATGATCGAGCATGACATGGGCGTTGTCATGGATATTTCTGACCGGGTTATGGTGCTCGATTTTGGCGCGAAAGTCTGTGATGGCTTGCCGGATGAGGTGATGGCCAATGATCACGTTCAAAAGGCTTATCTTGGCGCTGAATTTGATGACGACATCGAAGCCGATACACAAAAAGAGGTGGCATGATGAACGCAGTCGCTACCAAAAGAAACGGTCTTGATACACTTCCAAAATTACTTGCAGACAATGCAAAGCATTTTCCTTCTGAAACAGCTTTGCGCGAAAAGACTTTTGGCATTTGGGTGAGCCAGAGTTGGGGCGAATACAATACCAATGTACGGCGTATTGCTCTGGGGCTTACAAAGCTGGGCATCAAGAAAGGCGATGTTGTCGGCTTGATCGGCGACAACCGTCCCGACTGGGTTGCCGGCGAAATCGCTGCGCATGCATGCGGCGCTTATACTTTGGGTCTTTACCGTGATCTGATGGAGAAGGAGCTTGCCTATCTCGTCAATTATGCCGGCGCACGTTTTATCTTTGCTGAAGATGAAGAGCAGGTCGACAAGTTTTTGAACCTTGCGGGCGAGTGCCCGTCAATTGAAAAAATCATCTATGAAGATCCGCGTGGGATGCGCAAATATGATGATCCGCGCCTGCTGCCTTTGGAAGAACTGCGCGAGCTTGGTGATCAACTCCACGCAGAAGCTTCAGGCCGTTACGATGAAATGGTCGCGCAGACGAATGGTGATGATGTTGCAATTTTATGCGCAACATCGGGCACGACATCCAATCCTAAGCTGGCAATGCTGTCCGCACGCAGCGTAATTGATCACTGCCATGACTATTTGAGCGTCGATCCGAAAAGCCACATGGACGAATATGTATCCACACTGCCTATGCCTTGGATCATGGAGCAGATTTACGCTGTGGGAATGTCGCTCATTTCACGCATGAAGGTTAACTTCGTTGAATCGTCGGAAACATCGATGTCGGACCTGCGTGAAATTGGTCCAACCTTTGTGCTGTTTGCTCCACGTGTATGGGAAGACATTGTGGCAACCGTGCGCGCGCGCATGATGGATTCATCCTGGGTCAATCGCGTGCTTTATGATTACTTTTCAAAACGCGGCATCAGTAAGTTCGAAGCGGGTAAAAACTCCACACTGGCCAAAATTGGTTTGTTTAATGCGTTGAAAGACCGACTTGGATTAAGCCGCGTAACTTCGGCTGCAACGGGCGGTGCCGCGCTTGGCCCTGATACATTCAAATTCTTCCTTGCGATGGGTGTGCCTTTGCGCCAGCTTTATGGCCAGACTGAGCTTCTGGGTGCTTATACCATTCACAGGCAGGGCGATGTTGATTTCGATACCGTCGGCGTCCCGTTCACCGATGATATTAAAGTTGAGATCAAAGACCCCGATGCTGAAGGCATTGGTGAGATTGTCACCCGCCACAACAATATGTTTCTGGGATATTATAAAAATGAAGAAGCATCCAAGAAAGACATGGTCGATGGTTGGATGCAAACAGGGGACGCCGGTTATTTCAATGGCAACGGTCATCTTGTCGTAATCGACCGCATTGTCGACTTGGCCGAAATGAACAGCGGCTTGCGGTTCTCTCCGCAATTTATCGAAAATAAATTGAAGTTCTGCCCTTATATCGGCGAAGCGGTCATTCTTGGCGCAGGGCGCGATCATCTGGCTGCGATCGTTTGTATCCGCTACTCTATTCTGGCCAAATGGGCGGAAAAACGGCGTATATCTTTCACCACCTACACGGACCTTTCATCACGGCCTGAAGTGTATGAGTTGATCGAAAACGAAATCAACGAAATCAATAAGACACTTCCTGAAGCGCAGCAGATTAAAAAGTTTGTCTTGCTCTACAAAGAGCTTGATGCCGATGATGGCGAATTGACACGCACACGTAAGGTGCGCCGTTCTGTGGTTGCTGAAAAATACGCCGACATTATCGACACGATTTACTCGGACAAAGGCTATGTCGATATCGACACAATGATCACCTTCCAAGATGGCTCCCAGCAGCGCATCCAGACCAAAATAGCCGTTCGCGACTTGCCTGGTCAGGATGTGCCTGTCTTGCCCGTGGCAGCGGAATAGGAGAATGACATGAACTGGTTTCTGCTCACACAATTGCTGGCTAACGGATTGATCGTTGGCATGCTTTATGGCGTTGTCGCGATGTGTTTTGTGTTGATCTACAAGTCCACACAGGTCGTGAATTTCGCACAAGGTGAATTTCTGGTTTTAGGCGCTTGGGTATGTCTGGCGATGGTCGTTAAGGCCGGACTGCCATTTTACATCGCCTTTCCGTTCACACTCGTTTTCATGACGATTTTTGGCATCCTTATACAAACAGTAATTTTGCGCCCATTGATCGGCGAGCCGATCATCTCAATCATTATGGTGACTATCGCTCTTTCGATTATCATGCAATCGATCCTGAACTGGACTTTTGGTAATTCAAGCGCCAGCTTTCCGCAGATATTCCCGGTCGAGAACGTATCTTTATTCGGCTTGCAGGTTGAAACGGCCTATATCATGAGCTTGGTTCTTTCCGTCTTCGTGATGGCGCTGTTCTACGCATTTTTCCAATATTCAAAATATGGACTTGCGATGCGTGCAACGGCTTATGACCAGCAGGCTGCTCAAAGCCTTGGTGTGTCGGTCGGGCAGGTATTTGCAATGAGCTGGGCTATTTCAGCGGTGGTGTCCGGCATTGCCGGTATTATCATCGGCATTGTCAGCGGTGTATCCTCGTCGCTTGCTGTCATCGGCATCAAGGTGTTCCCCGCTGTCATTGTGGGCGGGCTCGATTCTATTGTCGGTGCGATTGTAGGCGGTGTCATTATCGGGCTGTTGGAAAATCTGGCCGAGTTTGTTGATGGCCAATATCTGCAATGGGGCAATCTCTACACGATTGCGCCGTTCTACGTCCTAATCATCATTCTGGTTATCAAGCCTTACGGTCTGTTTGGCACCCGCGACATTGAGAGGATCTGATCATGGCATCGACAGCACTTCGCCCGTGCGGTGATTTTCGGACAACATATAAAACCGACCAGTATTTATTCCAAACCAAGATGATCGGTTGGACTGCCGCTGCCGCCCTTCTTGTGTTGATTTTGGCACCGGTTCTCGCCAGCAGCTATGTCGTCAATTTGCTTATTCTTGTCGGTATTTCTGGCATCTCTGCACTGGGTCTGAATGTCCTTGTGGGCATGACCGGCCAGATCAGTTTGGGTCACGCGGCGTTTTACGGCTTTGGTGCATTTTCATCGGCCTATCTCGCCAATAATTATGGCGTGCCGGTGTTAATCGCCATTCCGGTTGCAGGTGTCATGACCGCAATTGTGGGCATGATATTCGGCTTGCCTGCAGCACGCATCAAGGGGCTGTATCTGGCGATCGCAACTCTGGCTTCACAGTTCATTCTGGTTGACTTCTTTGCGCGCGCGACTTGGTTCACCAATGGCTATGGTGTTGATGCGTCAAAGCCGGAATTCTTTGGCATTCCCCTCGATACCGATGAGAAATATTTCTACGTTGTGCTCGCTTGGGCTGTCATCTCCATGATCGCGGTGGCTAATCTAAAGCGCTCGCGTGACGGGCGTGCACTTGTTGCCGTGCGTGATCATTATTTGTCGGCTGAGATCATGGGCATCAATCTGACCAAATACCGTATTCTTGCCTTCGGTATCTCGTCATTTTTTGCCGGTGTCGCGGGCGCTCTATACGCGCACTACATTGAATTTGTGTCGGTTGAGACTTTCTCGATATCGCTTTCA
Organism: Ahrensia marina; assembly: GCF_001293565.1. GTDB lineage: Bacteria > Pseudomonadota > Alphaproteobacteria > Rhizobiales > Rhizobiaceae > Ahrensia > Ahrensia marina. The sequence goes on from NZ_JXMU01000002.1 coordinate 242,421, forward strand.
ATCAACTTTTTGGCGATGATTATTATCGGCGGATTGGGCTCGGTTCCCGGTGCTTTTCTGGGTGCCATGTTTATCGAGCTTCTGCCTCAGCTTGTTCAGCTTATCAGCGGATTTTTAATCACCATTGCGCCGACTGTCTTTGGGCTTATTGAAAATGGCAAAGCCTATATCGAGCAGATTACGGTGGGTACCGTCATCATTTTATTCTTGATTTTCGAGCCGGAGGGGATCGCACATCGCGTCGGCCAAACTCGTAAATCGATAAAGCTATATCCGTTCTCTTATTAAAACGGATTTCACCGGCGGCGACTTGGGAGAATTGTCGCCACCTAAATGCACAATGGGAGGATATCTTGAAAAAGTTTTCAATTATTATGGCTGGTCTTGCATCAGTAACAATGTTGGGTGGTATTACTGCTAACGCGCAGAGCGGTCCCGACAGCATCTTCGTGGGCAATCTGGTTGATTACACCGGACCGACAGCGTTCGTAAGTAAATTCTATGGACCAGGCATCAAAGACGCGGTTGAATATATCAACAAAAATGGCGGTATTGACGGAACTACTATTGAGCTTGATCAGATCGACTATGCTTACAAGGTGCCGCAAGCGATTGCGACATATAAGCGTTGGACATCAGACGGGAAAATGGTCGGTTTGCAAGGTTGGGGGACCGGCGATACCGAGGCATTGATTTCATTTGTCGCGAAAGACAAAATTCCAACATGGTCTGCATCTTATTCCGGGCATCTAACAGATCCGACCGGCATCAATCCGAAGACAAAAAAGCCTGCGCCTTATAACTTCTTCTATGGCCCAAGCTATTCGGATGCGTGCCGTGCGATGGTGCAGTGGGCCAAGGCTGACGCTGACGAAAAAGGACTGGAAAAGGCCAAGTTTGTTCACTTGGGCGACAACCATCCTTATCCAAATGCGCCCAAGGAAGCATGTGCAGAATATGCGGCAGAGCTTGGTCTTGAAGTGCTTAACCCAATCGTCGTCCCGATGGCACCGGGTGATTTTAAAGCACAATGTCTGACCATTAAGGACTCAGGCGCCAACTATGCTTTCGTAGCCAATTTGGGCGGCTCCGTCGTCTCATTGTTGAAGTCATGTAAAACTGTCGGTGCGGACGTTACTTACATGGCCAATATCTGGGGCGGCGATTACCTGACCATCGAGGCTTCAGGCGCTGTGGATTATATCTTTCCGACAGCCTCTCCATTCTGGGAAGCGGATGCACCGGGAATGGATTTGGTTAGAAAGATCTATGAGGAAGGCTCGTCCGACAAGTCGCAGAAGCCGACACACCACTACATTCGCGGCGTTTGCAGCGCTTTCTATATGAAAGAGGCAATGGAGTGGGCCAAGGCAAATGGCGGCCTTACCGGCGAAAACATCCGTGATGGCATGTACGCAAAAACTGACTGGGTTCCAGCCGGATTGGAAGGCGTATGTGAGCCGTCAACATGGACTGAAAAAGATCACCGCGGCACGACGACCGTCTCTGTGAACAAAGGTTCGCTGGTCGACGGCGAGGTGCAAATCGAGAAAATTTCCACGGTTGAGCTTCCACGCCGTGACGATTGGATTGGTTACTAAAACATCGATCTGCGGCCGGATATTCCGGCCGCAGCACTCTCTTACAACCCGGAGCAAGTGAAATGCTACAGGTCGCCACTGAGCCGAAGAAAGCAGTCGCCATGGAAAATGATACCTTATTGGCAGTCGACAACATTGAGGTTGTCTATAACGAATATGTGCTCGTGCTTCGTGGATTGAGCTTGGAAGTTCAGCGCGGCTCAATCACCGCCTTGCTTGGCGCTAATGGTGCCGGAAAATCGACCACGCTAAAGGCAATTAGTGGTTTGCTAAAGTCGGAAGACGGCAAAATTACACGCGGTGATATCAAGTTTGACGGCCAGATTATAAGCAATCAGGAACCTGACACGACTGTACGCTCCGGCATTTCTCAAGTCATGGAAGGGCGGCGCATTATTCAGGATATGACTGTGCTGGAAAATCTGAAGTTGGGCGCATTTACGCGCACGGACCGCGCCAATATCGCCGATGATATCGATCTTGTTTATTCTTACTTTCCGCGCTTGAAAGAGCGTACCGGTTTGGCCGGATATCTTTCCGGCGGCGAGCAGCAAATGTTGGCGATTGGCCGCGCGATGATGGCTCGCCCGAAACTCATTTTAATGGACGAACCGTCGATGGGTTTGTCGCCGCTTCTGGTCAAGGAAGTTTTTGGCATCATTAAAAAGCTGAACCGGGACTTCGGTGTCACGATATTGCTTGTCGAGCAAAATGCGGCAATGGCGCTTAGTTGCGCTTCGCATGGTTACATCATGGAAAACGGTAAGATCGTGCTTGATGGCACTGCAGCGGAATTGCGCGAAAACGAAGACATCAAAGAATTTTATCTCGGTGGTAGCGGCGAGCGCAAAAGCTTCAAAAATATCAAGTCGTTCAAACGCCGCAAGCGTTGGCTTTAAGGGGAAATCATGGAAACGTTCAGAAAAGTAGTGCCCATGGATGTGGAGACACATGACCCGCGCGAGTATCGCCCTCAAGAGGAAAGGCGTGCTGCGCAATTTAGTGCGCTTATAGCAAAATTAGCCAAGCTGGCTGATAATAATTATTATGCCCGCGCATATGGCGAAGAAGCTTCTCTGACAGGCTGGTCTGATTTGCAGAACCTCCCTATTTTAAGAAAAGAAGATTTGATTACGATCCAGCGTGACGATGCTCCTTTTGGCGGGATTGTCGCCAATGGTACTGTTGCTGATTATCTATTTGTTTCCCCTGGTCCAATACATGAGCCGGGCTTTATGAAGCCCGAATTTTGGCGCGCGTCACGTGCAATGATAGCAGCTGGCTTTAAGGCCGGTGACATTGTGCACAACACGTTCTCTTATCACCTAACTCCCGGAGCGTGGATTTTCGATTCCGGGGCCCGTTCAATCGGCTGCTCTGTGATACCGGCCGGTAACGCGCAGCTAGAGCAGCAAATTACTGCGATCTTTCAATATGGCGCTGTTGCATATGCCGGCACGCCGGACTTTTTGAAAACACTGCTTGAAGCCTGCCAGGCGGCTGATCGCGGTCCGGTGCCGATTAGAAAGGCTATCGTTAGCGGGGGCGCGCTAACACCGGGTTTGCGGGAGTTTTTCGATAAATCAAACGTCAGTGTGCGCCAATGTTATGCAACAGCAGAACTTGGTCTGATCGGCTATGAAGTCGATACCAGCGGTCAGCTGATTGTCGATGAAGATGTGATTGTGGAGATCGTTGACCCTGAAACAGGCGAAGCGATGCCATTCGGTGCGGTTGGAGAAGTCGTTGTAACGACATTGCGTGAGGATTATCCCCTTATTCGTTTTGGTACAGGCGATCTTTCCGCATTCGTGCAGCCAGAAGATCGAAGCGACGCAATTGGCGCAAGAACAGGGCCGGTTCTGGCCGGATGGCTGGGAAGAGCAGACCAGACCTCAAAAGTGAGGGGCATGTTTGTTCGCCCGACCCAATTGAATTATCTGTGCCAGTCGGTTGAGGGCCTGCAGCGGGTGAGATTGGTCATTGATCGTGATAATGAAAAAGATGACATCATGTTGTTCTGCGAACTGGAAAACCGCCTCACAGAGACAGCTGAAGCGGATGCAATCGAGACAATCTCGAATTTGTTCCGCGAGATTTGCCATGTGAAAACCAAAGTAACTTTAGTTGACCGCGGAACAATTGCCGACGATGGCAAATTCATCGTGGATATGCGCTAACACACAGCAAGCGTGCTATTGGCCAGCGCTGCAATTGCTTGACACATGTACAATTACGAATTAATTTAACGAACGTTCATTTAATTGTAGGTTTTACTATGGCGCGTAAGGTCGGCTCGGTTGGAAGCGTTACGGCAGAGGCTATACTCACTGAAGGCTGTAAGCTTTTTGCACGTTTTGGGTATGCGGCCGTGTCCATGCGCCAGATCGCTGCCGCGGTTGGTGTGCAGGCAAGCGCGATTTATCAGCATTACCCCAACAAGCAGGAAATTCTGGTCGCTATATTAAACGCGCATATGGATGCGTTGTTAAAGGCTTGGGACGATGAAGTGTGCGACGAGGATGCAGCGGCAGCGCTTGAGCGTTTTGTAAGGTTCCATATCCGCTACCATATTAGCAGGCCTGATGAAGTGTTTCTGTCCTATATGGAGCTTCGGTCGCTGGAGGATCAGGGATTTCGTATAATCGAGCGCAAGCGCCACACTTATGAAAGTGTTGCCAAAACAATTTTACGGCATGGCACGGAGGATGGTACTTTTAGCGTATCTGATCCGCATGTCGCGGCAATGGCAATACTGGCGATGTTGACGGGCGTTAACACTTGGTACCGCTCTGACGGACGGTTGTCACAACAAAAAATCGAAGAACTTTATATTGGCATGGTCATGGGGTCGGTTGGTTTGACTGCCGCACCAAAAGAATAACGGGAGAAGATGATGTTTAACCAGACAATGGATTTCGGCTTGGGTGAAGACATTGGTACGCTGCGCGATATGGTCCGGCGTTTCGCGCAGGACGAGATAGCACCGCGCGCGGCGCAAATAGATGCTTCCAATGAGTTTCCATCTGACTTGTGGGAAAAATTGGGGGCGCTTGGCCTTCATGGCATCACCGTGCCGGAAGAATATGGCGGCTCTGATATGGGCTATCTTGCACATGCGGTCGCCATTGAAGAGATCAGCCGAGCATCAGCTTCAGTTGGCCTGAGTTATGGCGCACATTCCAATCTCTGCATCAACCAGATTAACCGCTGGGGTACAGATGAGCAGAAGAAGAAATATTTGCCAAAGCTGATTTCAGGCGAACATGTCGGCTCACTGGCCATGTCCGAACCGGGCGCGGGTTCTGATGTTGTTTCAATGAAATTACGTGCTGAAAAGCGGAATGATAAGTTCATTCTCAACGGCAATAAAATGTGGATCACCAATGGTCCCGATGCCTCAACGCTCGTTGTGTATGCAAAAACCGATCCCGATGCGGGGCCAAAAGGCATAACAGCTTTCCTGATCGAGAAAGACATGGTCGGATTTTCAACTGCCCAGAAGCTCGACAAACTTGGAATGCGCGGTTCCAACACCTGCGAACTGGTGTTTGATGATTGCGAGGTACCGTTCGAAAATATTCTCGGAGAGGAAGGCAAGGGCGTTAATGTTTTGATGTCCGGACTTGACTATGAGCGCGTTGTGCTTGCTGCCGGACCGGTTGGCATTATGGCCGCTGCGCTGGATATTGTTATGCCTTATGTTCACGAACGTGAGCAGTTCGGAAAACCCATCGGTACTTTCCAGCTCATGCAAGGCAAGCTTGCTGATATGTACACGACAATGAATGCCTGCCGCGCCTATGTTTATGCGGTGGCACAAGGTTGCGACCGCGGCGAAACCAGCCGCAAGGATTCAGCGGGATGTATTCTTTACGCTGCTGAAAAAGCAACACAGGTCGCCCTTGAAGCAATCCAGTGTCTGGGCGGCAACGGTTATATCAATGAATATGCGACCGGCCGGTTATTGCGTGATGCAAAACTGTATGAAATCGGCGCAGGCACAAGCGAAATTCGCCGCATGTTGATTGGCCGCGAACTCTTTGCAGAAACGGCGTAATCATGGCCATTCTTTCATCCAAAGCAATGCCCAGCGAGGACAATGCAGCCGCCATGCAGGCGCAGTTTGATCTTGTGGCCAAAGAAGCTGCGCGCATCATCGAAGGTGGTCCTGCGCGCGCTAAAGAGCGGCATGTGAAGCGCGGCAAGCTTTTGCCGCGTGACCGTATTCAGGGTTTGTTGGATCCGGGATCGCCTTTTTTAGAAATCGGTTTGTTTGCAGCCAAAGATGTTTACACCGATGATATTCCGTCTGCGGGCGCCATTGCCGGTATCGGCAAAGTAGAAGGCCGCGACTGCATGATCGTCTGCAATGATGCGACGGTTAAGGGTGGCACATATTACCCATTAACGGTCAAGAAACATCTGCGCGCACAGGAGATAGCTGAAGAAAATCGCCTTCCATGTCTGTATCTGGTGGATAGCGGCGGCGCCAATCTGCCCAATCAGGATGAAGTGTTTCCGGACCGTGATCATTTCGGACGTATTTTTTACAATCAAGCGCGTATGAGCGCCAAAGGTATCGCACAAATTGCCGTGGTGATGGGTAATTGTACTGCTGGTGGTGCCTATGTTCCAGCGATGTGTGACGAGACAATAATGGTCAAAGAACAGGCCATGATTTTTCTTGCAGGCCCGCCGTTGGTTAAAGAGGCAACAGGTGAGGAGGTTGACGCTGAAACGCTCGGTGGTGCGGATACGCACACACGCCTTTCAGGTGTTGCAGACTATCTTGCCGAAGATGATGCCCATGCGTTGGCGCTGGCTCGTCAGATCGTGCGCACATTAAGCAAAGCACCGGCAACGAATGTGAACATCTCAAAAGCTAAAGCGCCTGATTTTCCGGCAGAAGACATAATGGGTCTTATCCCTGCGGACGCTAAACAACCCTATGATGTGCGCGACATCATTGCGCGTATTGTTGATGGCTCCGAATTTGATGAGTTCAAAGCCCGCTATGGCACCACGCTGGTAACCGGCTTTGCACATATTGAGGGCGTTCCGGTAGGCATTATCGCTAATAATGGTGCCCTATTTTCTGAAAGCTCTTTGAAGGGCGCACACTTTATTGAGCTCTGCTGCCAACGCAAAATACCGCTTCTGTTCCTCCAGAATATTACCGGCTTTATGGTTGGCTCAAAAGTAGAGGCAGGCGGTATCGCCAAAGACGGTGCAAAGCTCGTCAACGCGGTCTCAACGGCAAATGTCCCGAAGATAACCGTTATTATCGGTGGCTCCTACGGCGCAGGCAATTACGGTATGTGCGGACGGGCGTTCGGGCCGCGCTTTGTCTGGATGTGGCCGAACGCACGCATCTCGGTTATGGGCGGTGCGCAGGCGGCAGGTGTGCTGGCGACCGTCACTCGGGCGGGCAAGGAAGCGCGCGGTGAAAAGTGGAGCAGTCAGGAAGAGGTAGCATTCAAGCAGCCGATACTTGATCAGTTCGAAGAGCAGTCTCATCCCTTTTATGCGTCTGCCCGCCTTTGGGATGACGGTATTATTGACCCGCGAAAGACCCGTGATGTCGTCGCGCTAAGTTTGAAAGCGTGTCTGAATTCACCGGTAGAGGAGACAAGCTTCGGCTTGTTTAGAATGTAAGATGTTTTCTAAAATCCTTATTGCCAACCGTGGTGAAATTGCTTGCCGTGTTATGCAAACCGCATCGCAGATGGGCATTAAAACGGTCGCTGTTTACTCCGATGCGGATGCTGCTTCGCGCCATGTGGCTATGGCGGACGAGGCGGTGCATATTGGTCCTGCACCGGTTGGTGAAAGCTATCTGAAAGGCGATGTTATTATTGCGGCAGCGCTCAAAACCGGCGCGCAGGCAATCCATCCCGGCTACGGCTTTTTGTCCGAAAACCCAGATTTTGTAGAAGCTGTTGAAGCCGCTGGGCTGACATTTATCGGTCCAAGCGCGAAAGCCATTCGCGCAATGGGGCTGAAAGATGCGGCAAAAGCTTTAATGGTTAAGGCGGGCGTTCCGGTGGTGCCGGGCTATCATGGTGAAAATCAGGATGCCGCATTTCTCAAAGAACAAGCAGATGAAATTGGCTATCCGGTTTTAATCAAGGCACGTGCCGGCGGTGGCGGCAAAGGAATGCGCTTGGTTGAAAAACCGGCGGATTTTGCTTCGGCACTGGAAAGCGCTGCGCGGGAAGGAAAAAGCGCATTTGGAGACGCCGCGGTTCTCGTCGAAAAATTTATCACTTCACCGCGCCATATTGAAGTTCAGGTATTTGGCGACAGTCACGGCAATGTCGTGCATCTGTTCGAACGTGACTGTTCATTACAGCGTCGGCACCAAAAAGTTATTGAAGAAGCGCCTGCGCCGGGCATGAACGAAGAAGTGCGCGATGCAATGACCAGCGCAGCCGTCAAAGCTGCACAAGCAATCGATTATGTCGGTGCTGGTACAATTGAATTTATCGTTGATGGTTCGGGCGATCTTCGTGCCGATGGCTTCTGGTTTATGGAAATGAACACCCGTCTTCAGGTAGAGCATCCCGTAACAGAGGCGATTACCGGGCAGGATTTGGTGGCTGCTCAATTGTTGGTGGCTTCAGGCGAAACTTTGCCGTTCAAACAGGAAGACTTGTCGATTACCGGTCACGCATTTGAAGCGCGTTTATATGCCGAAGATGTTCCGGCGGGCTTCTTGCCTGCAACAGGTCACATTGCGCATCTGGCATTTTCAGATATGGCCCGCAACGATAGCGGTGTTCGTTCAGGTGACGATATCACACCCTATTATGATCCGATGATTGCCAAAGTCATCACACATGCGCCTAATCGTACTGAAGCGTTATCACGCCTGAATGCGGCACTTGGCGAAACACATGTAGCGGGCACTGTAACCAATCTTTCTTTCCTTCAGGCATTAGCGACCCATGAGGGCTTTAAAAAAGGAGAGGTCAATACAGGTCTTATTGCTGATGAGATAGACCAGTTGACTGTTCCTGCTTCTTTAACTGATGAAGTGGTTGCTATTGCTGCGCTCGCGGCTTTGAAGGTCAATCCGCAAAAAGATGGCTGGCGGCTATGGGGAGAAGCTTCACACGCTGTTTCTTTGCGCTATTCGGATGAAGTGCTTGACCGGAAAATTATCATATCTAACGCGGGTGCTGTTCGCTTAACAATGCCGGACGGTACGCCATGTATTGCATTGGATAATGTTACGCCTACGCAAGGCGGTTTTTCTTTTTTGATGGAAAAACATAAGCGTTCTATGCGTGTCATTACATTTCATCGGGGCAATGAAACGCTGGTCTCCGTCCATTTTAATGGAAACACATTTGAATTCACGCGCCCCGATCCTTTGTCGGGACGCGGAGATGATAAACTAAGCGCCTCTGCTGTAATCGCGCCGATGACAGGTGTGGTTCGCTTGGTGAATGTGAGTGAAAATTCCAAAGTAAAGGCAGGCGAACGGGTCATCGTCATCGAAGCCATGAAAATGGAAATGGCACTTGAAGCACCGCGCGATGGAATTGTCTCTGCCATTTCATGCAAGGTCGGCCAGGCGGTTGAAAGCGGGTCTATCCTGCTGCAGCTTGAAGAGGATGAATGATGGACAAGGTTCGCATTTACGAAGTCGGGCCGCGCGATGGTTTGCAAAATGAAAAGACAATCGTGCCGACGCAAACCAAAGTCGCATTAATTGACCTTCTTTCAAATGCCGGTTTTAGCCATATTGAGGCAACGTCTTTTGTGCCTGCAAAATGGGTGCCGCAAATGGCCGATGCCGCTGAGGTGCTAAACGGTATTACGCGCGCAAAAAGCGTAATTTACGCCGCGTTGACGCCGAACATTATCGGCTATGAAAAGGCTCATGCTGCCAAGGCAGATGAAGTTGCAATATTTGCAGCGGCTTCTGAAACGTTCAGCCAGAAAAATATCAATTGCAGTATCGCTGAAAGCATTGAGCGCTTTGTACCGGTCATTGAACGCGCACGCGCCGACAATATACCTGTCAGGGGGTATGTCTCATGCGTTGTGGGTTGCCCTTACGAGGGTGAGATCGACCCTGAAGCGGTCGCTAAAGTTGCTGCAAAACTGCTGGATTTAGGATGCTATGAAATCTCACTTGGAGATACAATCGGGTCCGGTACACCGGCAAAGATAAACGCGATGCTCAAAGCAGTGAAAGAATATGTGCCGGCTGAACAGCTGGCCGGTCACTATCACGACACTAACGGTAATGCGCTTGATAATGTAAAGGCAAGTCTGGCCGAAGGTTTGCGAACCTTCGACAGCGCCATTGGCGGTCTTGGCGGATGCCCCTATGCGCCGGGCGCAAAAGGCAATGTATCGACAGTAAAACTGGCGCAAATGCTTGATAGCGAAAACTATTATACAGGTTTGGATTTTGACGTTTTGGCACAAGCCGAAACGCTGATATCAACGCTGGGGGAACACCATGACAGATAACACGCTTGCTGCTTTTGAAACGCTGGCGGTAACGCTGGATGCGCGCGGCATTGCAAACCTCGTTCTTGATCGTCCGGATAAGCATAATGCGATGAATGCGACCATGATTGATGAGTTGCATACTGCTGCAAGTCTTCTGGCAGTAGATGAGCGCGTGCGGGCTGTCGTCTTGTCTGCAAACGGCAAAACATTTTGTGCGGGCGGTGACTTAGGCTGGATGCAGGATCAGGCAAAGAAAGATCGCGCAGGTAAAATTGCCGGAGCGCGCAAACTCGCTGACATGCTGTCTGCGCTGAACGTCTTGCCAAAACCATTGATTGGCAAAGTCCATAGCAATGCCTTTGGCGGCGGTGTCGGTTTGATGTCTGTCTGTGACATCGTTCTTGTTGTGGAAGGTGCCAAATTTGGTCTTACAGAAACGAAGTTGGGCTTGATACCGGCAACCATTGGACCGTTTGTGGTTGACCGTATGGGTTCGGGGTATGCACGGCAGGTATTCTTTACAGCCAAAAGCTTCGATACGGATTTTGCATTGCGATCGGGTTTAGCTTCAAAAATTTCAAGCGATCTGGATCAGGATGTTGAGGCGGAACTGGCTGCAATTTTGCAAACCAAGCCGGGGGCAGTCGCCAGTGCAAAGGCTTTGTGTCAAACGCTTTCAGGTGAAATTACGCCTGAAACAATTGAGCAGACAATTGAAGCTTTGGCAGACCGCTGGGAAAGCGAAGAAGCACGCGAAGGCATTGCTGCATTTTTTGAAAAAAGGTCCGGTTGATACGGTTTGAGAAGCAGCTTCATGCCCAACTGGATATAAGTGTCGTTTGTCTAAACGAGGACTTTGCCTTCAAAATTTAGAAGTTCTTAAAGCGTCAAGGTTAGAAAGGTCGTTTTGTATATCCAAGTGTCTGAATGAAAAAATACGTCAATATTAGCATCATAAGTCTGTTGGGAATTTGTACAGCGATTTTATGGACCCAGCTTAATAGGCGTTTTCTGGAGAAGTATCCCATTACGTGGACACCATCCGATTGGCAGGCTGTCGAAACGCCGCTTTTATTAACATCACTGGCTTTGTCAGGGTTTCTTGCTTGGCTATTAGCGAAGGCCGTTTTCAAATCCAGAAGCACCGCTCTGGAGTTCGATGTACTGTCGGCAGTTTTACTTGCGGGCGGCCTATTCATAGTTGGCCTAAGTATGTATCTGGTGGTTTTTGACCGTGAATATATAGCCATACATGTTAGAGAGCTGGGCCATATTGCTCTTGCTCAAGAGGGCTTTATTCTATGCGCTTTGGTTTTGTTTACCCTTACATTTTTCCGTGGTTCTGTTGGTAACACGGGAAGCATATTATTCCTTCGCTTCAGGCACATACTCGGTCTGATTACCTGCGCCATATTTTTGTTGCTGATGGAGGAAATTTCATGGGGGCAGCATATTTTTAAATGGGCGACGCCTGAAGAGTTTGAAGGTAATTTACAAGACGAAACCAATTTCCATAACTTCTATACCAATCGCTTTGAATTCGTATATTATTCGCTGGCCTTTTTTGCTTTTGCAATTTTACCTTTGATATTGGTCACGCAGCATTCCGGGCTTGCCGATCAAATTCAGTTTTATGTGCCCCCTGTATCGTTTGGGATTGCGGCTCTTCCTGTTGTGACATTGATGTTTGAAAATTGGGCTATATTGCCATTTCAATTATATCTCATGGTGGCCGTATTCTTGTCCGCTTTTATAATACCGCACACGCGCGGTATTCACCGCTATGCCTCTATGCTTTTGTTGCTTCTATTGGTCGTTCAACAGCCGGTTGGATTGTATTACGGGCATCTGCTCCATTTGAGTTTTGAACTGAGCGAAATGAGAGAGTTGATTATCGCATTTGTGTTGATGATGTATTCTATCTGGCTTTACATAAAAGTGCGAAACTCCGCACAACATAATGCTACGTAACTGCAAAGAACTAGCCGGTTGAGATGATTTGGTCAGCTTTCAAAAACATCGCATTAAGTGGCCATGGCACTGGTCAACCAATTGGCGAACGTAGCGAATGGCTCTTTTCCCACCTTGTCATCTTTGATGGCAAGCTGATGCTGACCGTCTGGTTGTAGCCGAGCTTTCCCCAAAGCAATCAGTCTTCCGTCGGTTAAGGGGCGTTGTAGAAGGCTTTTCCAGCCAAGCGCGACGCCATCATTATTCATCGCTGCATAGGCTGCATCAGAATAGTTGCTGAACTCCAGCCTCGGCCGGATTTTCAAAGATGGCTCGCCCATCCGGGCAAACCATTGCGACCAGTTTAGCCAGCTTGGAGCGTTTTTTTCCCCTTCAATCAGTGGCAATTGTGCCAGTTGCCGCATGTCGATATCATCCGTGCTTGAAATACCGAGTTGCCTGGCAAAGTCCGGAGAGCAAACGGGAAACACATCATCAGGCAAAGCGCCAATTATTGTGCGACCTTTCATCGTACCTTCACTGTAACGCAAAACCAGATCCAAATCTTCGTCCAGATCGCTTGTCCAACTGTCTTGTGAAACAACACGAATATTGATGTTGGGGTGCAGATTATGGAAGGTCGACAATGAGGGCAGCAGTCTGAAATGCGCGAAAGCAAACGATACGCCGATCGTGACGATATCTGTTTCTTCAAGCTCCTTGATAGATTTTACGGCGTCATTAATCTTGGAAAATGAGGCGTCTACGGCGCCCATCAATATCTGACCGGCAGGTGTGGACTTTACGCTGCGATTGGCGCGGATAAACAGCGTTGTACCCAATTCAGACTCAAGTTCTTTTATCCGCCGGCTCACGGCTGCTTGCGTCACGCCAAGCTCTTGAGAGGCGGCAGTAAAACTCATCAGTCTCATTGCGGCTTCAAATGTAATAAGAGCGCCTAAATTGGGTATTTTTCGTCGAATTTCATGCATTGGAGCTCTGTTTCAATCCGAATTTAAAAATAATACATAATTTAATGTAATGTATAGCGGTGAATTTTGTGCAGTTGAAAGTCGTAAGTGTCAAGTTACAGTCAGCAAATGTAATCGCATGGGAGGCGCTTTATGTTGCACGCTAAACTCGACAGCGGGGATACTGCTCTTGTGTCGGAACTGCTTCGTTCCCGTAAGGCTGGACATACATTGCCGGCGCAACTCTATACGAGCGAGGCAGCGTATCAGGCCGACTGCGATGCAATTTTCTCCAGACATTGGATTGCTGTCGGCGTTGATTGCGATGTTGAAGAACCCGGTGATGTTATCGCGGTCGATATTGGTACATCATCAATTTTGATCCTACGCGATGACGAGATGAATATCCGCGCATTCCATAATGTTTGTTCGCACCGTGGTGCGCGCCTTGTGCCGCCGGGGCGGTCTGTTGTGGGCAAACTTGTCTGCCCATACCACCAATGGACCTATGACCTTGATGGAGCATTGGCGCTTGCGCCGCATATGGGTTTGGATTTCGAGCGCGATCTTCATCATTTAAAGCCGGTGGCACTGCAATCGGTTGGCGGCATTTTATATGCCTGTCTGAGTGATGATCCGCCCGAGGACATATCAGACCTCATCAACATCGTTGGCGAGCGTTTAAAACCGTATGATCTGCAAAATGCAAAAATTGCCCATGAAACGGAAACGATCGAAGATGGCAATTGGAAGCTTACGATGGAAAATAACCGCGAATGCTATCATTGTGCATCCAATCACCCCGAATTGAGCCTTTCCTTCCATTCTGCTGACTTTGGATTTGATCCGGAGGGTTTGAGCCCTTCTGAACGCGCTGAGGCAGAAACTTTAGCAAATGCCTATGCGGAAAAAGCGCTTGTGTGGGAAGGTGCAGGCTTGGATCATGCGCCCATCGAGCACACGGTCGGTTTTCCGACTAATTTCAGAACACAGCGCCTGATTATTGCCGGCCTTGGTGAGTCTCATACAATGAGCACTCGTGCGGCAAGTACGATACCGCTGGGGCAAATGACAATGCCCGGCGCAGGTGACCTTCATCTATGGGGCATCAATTCCTGGAACCATGTGATGAATGATCATGCTGTTATTTTTACGGCTATGCCGATAAGTGCCGACAAGACCTTGGTCAGAACAAAATGGCTGGTGCACAAGGATGCTGTCGAAGGAGAAGATTACGACCTTGAAACCCTGACGGCGGTCTGGAACGCAACCAACAAGGAAGATGCACATCTGGTCGCCATCGCCCATCAAGGCGTATCGTCACAAGGATATCGTCCTGGGCCTTACTCCCGATATACAGAGCGGGCACTTGATGAATTTGCTTCCTGGTATGTAGAGCGCATGACCGCAAACGGATATGGCGCATGATTACCGCAAACCCGTGGGCACCGCAGCGCAAAAGAACTTGGCTAAGCGACCGGTGGGGAAGCCTTGCATGTAAAGCCGTGTGGGATGAAACAAGCGATGTCCGTACATTCCTGCTTGCTCCTGTTGATGGCGCACGTATTGCCCATACACCCGGTCAATACATGACGTTTCGAATTGAAGATGGTGACGCATTGGCGTTCGAGCGTTGCTATACGATTGCGTCTTCCGCTGCGCGTGACGGGGCAATTGAGGTAACAATCAAGCGTCAGCAGGACGGGCTAGGCTCATCGCTGATGCATGATCAGTTGACGGTTGGCAAAACTATTGAGGCCTTTGGACCATCGGGCCAATTCTGCCCTGTTGATGATGTTGAAGCGCGCTATGCGCTGATTGCTGCAGGTAGCGGTGTAACGCCGATGCTCTCCATATTGCGGACGGCAGCGGATCGCGGAATTGAACTCGATGCGATCTTCATTCATGTCGCAAGAACAGTAGAAGACGCGATTGCCGTTGACGAACTTCCAATATTGCAGCGCCGGATACCAAAACTGGTCTACAGTGTTTTGCCTAGCCAAGGGGCGGATAAATTCAGGCTCACCGGTGATGTTCTTTTGCGTATGGTGCCTGACTTGGCAGACCGCACGGTGCTGTGTTGTGGCCCGACATCCTTTATGGATATGGTGTGGGAAACATCACAGTCTGCTGGTGTGGCGCTTGAGAACTATTTTCAGGAAAGTTTCGATTTCGCCTCAGGGCTGGAGGCTGAAGAAGTATCCGAAGATGCGCCACTTCGGCGCATCACATTTGTTAAGTCGGGCGTTTCTTTCGATTGCCCCGAGGGTGTGAACATTTTGCGAGCGGCGAAGGATGCAGGTGTCGCAATGCCTTCGTCATGCTCAAAAGGTGAGTGCGGCACATGCAAAACCTTTAAGCATTCCGGCGAGGTGAACATGCAGAATGAAGGCGGCATACGCCAGCGCGAGATAGACAGAGGCTTTATCCTGCCATGTGTCAGCCGTCCGCTCACTGATATTGCTCTTGATCGTTAGAAGGATTGTTCAAATGCGAAATGACCCCTTACTGCAGCCTTACAAACTCAAACATCTAACGCTCAAAAACAGAGTTATGACGACCAGTCATGAACCGGCATACCCTGAAGATGGCATGCCTAAAGAGCGCTACCGTGTTTACCATGAAGAGCGTGCGAAAGGCGGTGTAGCGCTGACGATGACGGCCGGTTCTGCAGCGGTGTCCCGCGATAGCCCGCCCGTGTTCAATAATATTCTGGCATATAAAGACGAGGTGGTTCCGTGGATTAACGAACTGACGGATGCTTGTCACAACCATGACTGCGCCGTCATGATTCAGCTTACGCATTTGGGTCGCCGTACCAATTGGAACAAGGGTGACTGGCTTCCGTCTGTTTCACCCGGTTACCATCGCGAGCCCGCCCACCGCGCATTTCCCAAGAAACTGGAAGACTGGGATATTGAGCGTTTGATTGAAGATTATGCGACTGCTGCAGAGCGCATGCAGGCAGGCGGCATGGATGGCATAGAACTGCAAGCCTATGGTCATTTGATGGACCAGTTCTGGTCACCGCTCAGCAATTCGCTTGATGGGCCTTATGGCGCTGATACGTTGGAAAACCGTTTGCGTTTTACCACCGATGTCCTAGCTGCCATCCGCAAACGTGTTGGCGAGGAGTTTATTGTCGGTGTTCGCTATACCGCTGACGAGACGCAAGCAGGCGGTATTACGCCTGACGAAGGCATCAAGATTTCAAAGATGCTGCGCGATACGGGCATGGTTGATTTCCTAAATGTCATCCGGGGCCGTATTCACACCGATCCGGCAATGACAGATGTCATACCTATTCAAGGGATGAAGAGCGCACCGCACCTTGATTTTGCCGGTGAAGTGCGCCGCCAAACCGGCATGCCGACATTTCATGCTGCAAAAATTCAGGATGTCGCAACAGCGCGTCATGCGATTTCCGAAGGGCTTCTGGATATGGTCGGCATGACGCGCGCGCATATGGCTGATCCCCATATCGTCCGCAAGATAATGTCTGGCGAGGAACATGCAATTCGCCCATGCGTCGGGGTCAACTATTGTCTTGACCGAATATATCAGGGCGGCGAAGCCCTGTGCTTGCACAATCCTGCAACCGGCCGTGAATTAACGATGCCGCACACAATTGAAAAAGCGCCGACACGCCGCAAAGTGGTTGTTGTGGGCGCAGGGCCGGCGGGTATGGAAGCGGCGCTGGTCGCCGCGCAGCGCGGTCATGAGGTCGTTATTATTGAAGCTGCTGATAGTGCCGGCGGACAAATACGACTGACTGCGCAAAGTCCGCGCCGCGCTGAAATGATGCAGATCATAGATTGGCGGGTCGCACGATGCGAAGACTTGGGCGTTAAGTTCCGCTATAATGTATTTGCTGAAAGCAGCGACGTGCTCGAAGAATTTCCGGATCTAGTGATCATCGCAACCGGCGGCATGGCCAATATCCAGCTTTATGAAACCTATGAAGATTTAAACCATGCCGTTTCTTCATGGGATATAATTTCAGGTGATGTAAAGCCTGCCCAGTCCGTATTGATCTATGATGAAGCGGGCGACCACGCTGGTCTGCAGGCAGCGGAAATTGCGATGAAGGCAGGCGCTACAGTCGAAATTATGACGCCTGACCGCACCTTCGCACCCGAAGTAATGGCAATGAACCTGACGCCCTATATGCGTACGCTGCAATCAGAAAATGTCACCTTTACCGTTACCCAGCGCCTAAAGGCGATTCATGCTGCGGGGAACAGGCTTGAGGCTGTTATCGGTACAGATTATTCGGATCGCACAATTAAGAAAACCTATGATCAGATCGTTGTAAATTATGGCACTTTGCCGATGGATGATCTGTACTTTGATCTAAAGCCCCTGTCATCAAATGAGGGTGCGTTAGATCAGGCTGCTTTTATTGAGGGTAGGGCGCAGAAAATTGTCCGAAATCCATCAGGTAAATTCCAGTTGTTTCGTATTGGAGATGCCGTTTCGGCGCGTAATACGCACGCGGCCATTTATGATGCGCTACGTTTGGTGATGGCTGCTTAAGAAAGCTTATGGCCATGCTTAGCCATCACTTGTGATATTGATTTCGCAATTTTCGGCAATTCACGGGCTCTTGAATGCTAGCCAAAATTTTTTTCG
This sequence comes from Ahrensia marina, assembly GCF_001293565.1. GTDB lineage: Bacteria > Pseudomonadota > Alphaproteobacteria > Rhizobiales > Rhizobiaceae > Ahrensia > Ahrensia marina. Next base: position 260,047 of record NZ_JXMU01000002.1, read on the forward strand.
CTTTACTTTGCTCTATTGTGAGAAAATAATATTATATTAGAGCGATTTAGGCAGCTTTGGCAGCTATAACCGGAACTGAGATAACAACAGGTTCCGCTGTCGCTTAGCCCCTAATATCGGGGTCAAATCCACATTTTCACGCATCTGAGGAAGTTAAAACCTGTTGACTCATGTTTGAAATTTCTATTAGTTCGGTAACTAGACGAACTAATTGGAGCAAGTTGTGTCAGACTCAACAAACCTATCTCGGCGATTGACGATGAGTTCGATTGTGCAGGCGATAACGACCTATGGGCCGATCTCCCGTGCGAGCGTTGCCAAGATGACGGGCTACTCCAAACAGACTGTTTCCGAGATTGTCGGATCACTGGAACAGGACGGTTGGGTTCAAACCGTTGGCCGTACAGAAGGCAGTGTTGGTCGCCGTGCAGTTGTATATGAAATCGTTCCTGATGCTGCCTTGGTTGCCAGTATCGATCTGGGCGGTACCAAAGTGCGCGTTGCATTGTGCAATCTTGCCGGTGCAGTCGTTGTCGAAAGCACCGAGCCGACGACGCAGGAGGGCGGTCAGGCTGTTGTTGACCAGATTGCGACGATAATAGTGAACACTGCGCGCATGAATAATATCGCGAGTGAAAAGGTACGGGTCGCCGTCGTCGGCGTGCCGGGTGTTCTGGATGCCAAAACTGGCAACATTAAATTTGCTCCTAATATTCAAGGTATTGATAAAATTGATTTTATCGGCAGCTTGCAGGAGCGCTTGGGCATTGAGGTTCTTGTTGAAAATGATGTGAACCTTGCCGCACTTGGTGAGCATTGGATGACACGCCAAGGCGAAAGAGACGATCTGGTATTTCTGTCTATCGGTACCGGCATCGGCGCCGGTTTGGTTATTGGAGGACAACTCGTTAGGGGCGCAACCGGCGCAGCTGGCGAAATCGGATATATCCCGTTTGGTGCTGATCCCTATGAAGCTGAAAGCAAACAGGTAGGCGCGCTTGAACGGGTAACCGCTACGCGCGCCATCCTTGATGAATATGCAAAGCTGAGCGGTAGCACAAAGACAGTTCCTGAAATTTTTGAAGCAAGTTTAAAGGGCGACACGGTCGCCACTGATGTGTTGCGAAGTGCCGCAAGCTATATTGCGCGTGCAGTCGCATCAATTGCTGCGGTTGTTGATCCGGCCTGTGTCATAATTGGTGGCTCCATCGGTTCGCGATCTGAATTGATTGAGATGATTGAAGCGGAAATTAACCGGTGTTTCCCGCGCCTGATACCTGTTGAAGCATCTGTACTCGGCAACCATGCGGCGCTTGCGGGCGGCGCTTCGATCGCCCTGTCGAGGCTACATATTTCTTTGTTTTCCGGCGGGCTTGCCGGTGCTGAAATCATAATTCCGCCGCCGGCTTTAAAAACATATCAGGAGTATGCGGTGTGAGCAGCGATTTGAAAAAGAAGCTGCTGGATGCGCAGGATAAGGAGGCGGATATTGCAATGCTTCGCGCGGCAATCGGCAGGCAGAGTGTTACCGGTGACGAGCATAATTTCGTAAACTTCCTGTCTGAGACTATGGCCGATATGAAACTCGCTCCATGTACCGGAGAGTTTTTGCCAGAGCGGCCAAATGTATGGAGCACTGGGTCAGGCAATGCTGACGGGCCCAATATCATGTTTGTCGGACACACCGACACGGTGCATGTGCGCGGTTGGGCGGAAAACTGGAAAGGAACCGAACGCGAGGATCCGTTCGCGGCCCCGATAATCGACGGTGAGATTTGGGGGCGTGGAGCCTGCGACCTGAAAGCCGGTATATGCGCTGCATTGGGCGCAAAGCGTCTTCTGGATACCGCCGGCATAGAGCTTGAAGGCAATGTATCATTTGCCTTTATCGGAGATGAGGAAAGCGGCGAAGAAGGAACGGGCGTCAGTGCTGGCGCTAAGGACTTAGTTACCCGTATCAAAAGCGGCGAAATCGCAAAGCCGGATTTTGTTATTTATGTCGAGCCGACAAAGCTTGATGTTTATACCGCGCAAATTGGCTTCTTTATCGCAGACGTTAAAATTACCGGAAAATCTGCATATTTCGGAACGCCCCATGAAGGTGTTGATGCGCTGAAAGCGACGCATAAAATTCTCTCAGCTATCTGGAAGCATGGCGAGGAATTGACCCAAGGCGACAGTCACGCATTTCTCGGTACGTCAGATATTTTGGTAACCGGAATAAACGGCGGTGGCTATATCGCTGTGCCCGGTGAATGCAATATATCTCTCATCAGAAAGCTGCGGCCGGGCGAACAGCTGGATGAAGCCGTGGCGGCTTTTGAAGCAGCGGTTCATTCAGTTGAGGCTGAAGAGGGTATCGCAGTTTCGATTTCATATCCTGCCGGACGGGATCATAGCCATGGTGGGTCTCCGGTTGAGATTTCACCGGACCATCCTGCAGCACTCAATCTTGCTGATTGTATCAAAGAAATTTGCGGAGATCGCGGCGTTATTGGCGGCGCACCCTATTGGTCAGAAACCCCTTTCTTCGTGAACGAGATCGGGTGCCCGGCGATCTATTGCGCACCGGGAGATATCAGCGTCGCGCACACGTTCGAAGAGCGGGTCAATGTTGATGAATATTTGGCAGCGATACGCGCTTTTGCGCTGTTTATTGCGCGCTATTGCGGAACAAAAATCTAAAGGAGGAAACGAATGAAACATCTTGTTAAAACGATCTTGTGTGGTGCGGCAGTCATGCTGACGCCGATGATTGCCCAAGCCCAAACCATTGGGCCGAAAGGTGAAGCAGCAACACCGTCATCTGAAATTGTCGTTTCAGACAGCAGTGCTGAAACTTTGAAGAATGGTAATTACACGGCAGCGCTGCTTTGGCACGATCAATCTGATTTTGTGAATGCTGTCACGGCAGGCGCAACCGCAGAATTTGAACGCTTCGGCGTTGAGGTTGTTGCAACAACAAGTGCCGGATTTGATGCTGCAAAGCAACGCAGCGATATTGAAACAGCGCTCACCAAGAAGCCGAGCATCATTTTGTCATTGCCCCTTGACCCTGTAACGTCAGCTGCGGCTTTCAAAGAAGCAAAAGACGAAGGCGTGAAGCTGGTATTTTTATCTAACCTGCCTGCCAATTACGAACATGGCACAGATTATACAACTGTTGCCACAGATGATCTCTTTCAAATGGGCAAACAGGCCGCTGATGCGCTTGCAGCATCAATGGAAGAAAAAGGCACTGTTGGCTGGATTTATCACGATGCTGATTATTACGTGACGAACCAGCGCGACAATGCGTTCAAGACAACCATTGAAAATGATTATCCCAATATTTCAATTGTTGCAGAGCAGGGTATCAGCGATCCTGCACGTGCTGAGGAAATCGCGAACGCGATGCTTCTTCGTAATCCTGATCTGGGTGGCATTTATGTAACTTGGGCGGGGCCGGCTGAAGGTGTGCTCGCGGCTCTACGCGCGAACGGAAATAAGACAACAAAAATCGTAACGCTCGACCTTTCAGAACCTGTTGCACTCGATATGGTGCGCGGCGGAAATGTTGCGGCGATCGTGGCGGACGAAGCTTACGAACTGGGCCGCACAATGGCCGCTGCCGCAATGCTTGATCTGCTGGATCAAGACGTGCCGCCATTTATCGTGGCACCGGCCGTCACAGTTACCGCGGACAATGTGAGCGAAGGTTGGATGCAGTCCTTGCGCGTGGAAGCGCCTGAAAGTCTACGGTAAACGCCTTAATCCGTGGGCCTGTATCAACAGGTCCGCGCACTTTACTCACACAGCGAAAGTTTGAAATGATGTCCTTACGCTCGCGCCTGCCCAGTTTCGATTTCCAACAAATGGTCGTCTATATTGGCTTTATTGCGATCTTTTTGTTCTTCGCAGTCACACTGTACGACGATGGCTTTTTAACTCAGCGTAATCTGACCAATATATTGCTGCAAACAGCACCTGCAACGATTATGGCGATCGGCTTGGTGTTTGCTCTATCGGCCGGCGAGATAGATTTGAGCTTTGGCTCCATCGTTGCTGTTTCCGCACTGACTGTAGCTGTTGTTCTGCAAGACTATCCGCTCATTGTTGGCGTTGCAGCCGGGCTTGGCGTAGGTGTTGCTATCGGTGCATTGAATGGCGTTTTGGTTGCCTATTTAAAGCTTCCGTCATTTCTGGTGACGCTGGCAACGATGGGGCTTTTTGCCGGTATTGCCCGCTCAATGACCGATCTGCGCTCTGTTCCGGTTATGAACGAGACATTCACTGGAATATTTGGATCAGGCAAACTCTTTTCGCTGCCTTCTCTTGTCATCTGGACGGCTATTGGCGTTGGGGTCGGACACCTTGTTTACCGTCAGACACGATTTGGCGCCCATGTCCTGGCAACGGGTGACAACCCCAGAGCTGCATTGGTAACCGGTATTAAAGTTGCGCGTATTCGCCTTTATGTTTTGATGATCAGCGGCTTTACCGCTGGTATGGCCGGCTTGCTTTACGCCGGACGTTTGCAGGCTGCCAAATACACATTGGGCGAAAGTGATCTGATGACCGTTATTGCGGCTGTTATCGTGGGCGGTACAGCGCTGAATGGCGGCAAAGGCTCTATCATAGGTGCGTTGCTTGGCTCCTTGTTGATGGGGATGCTCAATAATGGACTCATTCTGATGAATTTGCGTGTTTCGGATCAGATGATCGTACGCGGACTGATTATCCTGCTCGCCGTTGCCGTGTCGCTGCGCGACAGCAAACGCTAAAAGGAGAGTACAATGTTTTTAGATGTTTTGATGCGCAGAAATCCCCGGTTTATTGAGGCCGCCATGGCATTGCATCAGCAAGGTTTTATTCCGCCGAACTCCTATGTTCTTGATCTGGATATGGTGGAGAAAAATGCAAGAGTTTTCTCTGAGAAAGCGTCAAAGCTGGGCTTGAAAACTTTTGCCATGACCAAGCAGGTCGCGCGCCACTCTGGCTTTTGCGCTGCGATTATGCGCGGAGGCATCAACCGTTCTGTCGCTGTGGATATGGACTGTGCAATTAGCTGCCATCGCGCCGGATTGAAAACAGGTCATTTAGGACATTTGGTTCAAGTGCCGCGCGGGGATGCGGATTTTGCAGCCGCGCAATTGCAGCCGGACTATTGGACTGTATTCAGCCATGAAAAAGCTAAGGAAGCTGCACAGGCTGCCCACAAAGCCGGTCGTGTTCAAAATTTACTTGCCCGCATTCAAATGGAAAATGACACTTTTTATCGTGGTCATGAGGGCGGATTTTCAGCATCAGATATTTGTGAAGTAGCCGATCAGATAGACGCACTAAACGGTGCTAAATTTGCCGGTGTGACAACATTTCCAGCGCTTCTGTTCGATCTGGAAACACGCAAGGTAAAAGCAACACCTAATCTTGATACTCTGGCGCGCGCATCAGAGGCGCTGGCAGCAGCAGGCCGGTCGGATATTGAAGTCAATGCACCGGGCACGAACTCTGCCGTCATGCTGGAGGCGCTGGCCAATGCCGGTGCAACACAATGCGAACCAGGCAATGCGCTTCACGGCACAACGCCATTACATGCGGTTGAGGATTTGCCTGAAGGGCCTGCAGTTCTTTATTTGAGCGAGGTTTCCCATCACCATGGCGATAATGCGTTCTGTTTTGGCGGCGGTCTTTATATTGATCCTGTCTTTCCAAAATATGATGTGAAGGCACTTGTGTCCTCAGAGCCGACAAGTTCGAAAAGTGCTTTATCCTCAGTTGAAATACCGGATTATTCTGCCATCGATTACTACGGCATGATTGATGCTGCCGGACCTGTAAAGCCGAATGCAGGCGATACGGTTATATTTGGTTTCCGAGGCCAGGCATTTGTAACTCGCGCCAATGTTGTTGGCGTCTCGGGTGTCGCGTCTGGCAAGCCTGTGGTTACTACCATTGAAAATATCTTCGGTCAGGTCATTGATTGGCCGGAAAGGCAATTGTGATGAGCGAACAAAAAAATCTTCTATCACTTAGAAATATTCACAAGGCCTTTGGCGGCGTAATCGCCATTCAGGATTTTTCACTGGATTTGAAAGCAGGGGAAATCGTTGCTCTTGTTGGCGATAATGGCGCTGGCAAGTCAACATTAATTAAGATTATCTCCGGCGTTTACACGCCGACATCCGGTGATATTGAACTGGATGGAGAAGCAATTTCATTTAGAGATGCCAGCACAGCACGCGCGAAGGGTATCGAGGTTGTTTATCAGGATCTTGCGCTGGCTGACCAGCAACCAGTATTTATGAATATGTTTCTTGGGCGCGAACTGACAAAGCCGCCATTTGGCCTCTTGGACAAGCAGCGTATGCGGGAGGAATCGCAGCAACTGGTTGATGAACTGGATGTTCGTATTCCCTCTGCAGCTTCTACCATCAGTGAATTGAGTGGCGGACAAAGACAAGGTATTGCCATTGCTCGGGCTACACACTGGGCAAGCAAGCTAGTCCTATTGGATGAGCCGACGGCTGCGTTGGGCGTTGCGGAAACGGCGAGAGTGGAAGACCAAATCGCCAAACTGAAGGAAAAGAACCTCGCGATCCTGATAATCAGTCACAGCTTGGATCAGGTCTTTAAATTATCAGACAGAATATGCGTTCTGCGGCGCGGCAAACAGATTGGTGTGCGTGAAACTAAGAACACTGATAAAAATGAAATCGTGTCCATGATCACTGGAGTCGCCTGATATGAATCATGCGGTTCTTGAGACGCAAATGTCCAAAGAAATCTTTTCAATACCGGAAGTGTTACATGGGCAAATTGAAGAAGGCCTCGATCTTTATTTGGAGACGGGCAGGCAGGTTGCTGCTTCCAATCCACGCGGATTTGTAACATGCGCGAGAGGAACGTCAGATAACGCGGCTACGTTTTTCAAATATATTATTGAAACGCATACCGGTCTGCCTGTCACTTCAATGGGGCCTTCAGTCGCATCGGTTTATAATGCCCGTTTGAAATTGGATGACTTTGTCTGTCTTACCATTTCTCAATCAGGTGGCAGCACGGACCTTGCGGCCTTGCAAGCCGCTGCCAGCAGGGGCGGCGCGCGAACAATAGCAATACTGAACGAGACGGATAGCCCTGTCGGGCAACAGGCAGATATTGTTTTGCCGATGCTTGCAGGTGCCGAAATAGCTGTGGCAGCGACAAAGTCGTTCGTGAGTTCCTTATTTGCAATTCTCGGTTTCGTTGCAGGATATACCAACGACAACGAACTGGAAAAAGAACTGCGCAATTTTCCGGGCACTGCGGCAAAGGCCCTTGAATGTGATTGGTCTATGGCTGATTTTGCGCTGGCGCGTGCGTCTTCTGTTTTTGCGATTGGCCGCGGGCCGGGACTTGCGGTATCAGCCGAAGCTGCGCTCAAATTGAAAGAAACGTGCCGTATTCATGCCGAAGTATTCTCAGCGGCTGAAGTGCTGCATGGCCCTGTTGTTCTGGCAGAGAAAAACTTTGCTGCTTTTGTGTTTCAGCCCAGCGATTACGCACAAGAATCTGTGCTGACTGCTGCACACTCGATGCGTGAAAAAGGGGCTGACGTATTTGCAATCACTACGCAGGCCAATACAGATAGATCGCTGATATCGCCAACGACAGATCATAGTCTTTTGATGCCGGTTGTTCAGATCATTGCATTTTACAGATTTGTCGAAGCGCTATCGAGAAAGCTAGGTGAAAACGCAGATGCGCCTGAAGGGCTTAACAAGGTAACTGTAACTGTTTGAGTTGGCTTTAAATTTAGTCTGCCTCGCCATTGTTACCGATCTTGAGCAGGTAAGATCTGAGTAGATTGTTCAAATCTGCAAACTCCTTGTCCGAAAAAGGAGCAACAAGCCGCGCCTGTGTGTTGACATGATCTGTCACGGCGTCATCGATAAGCCGCCGACCTTTTTCTGTTAAGCTGATCAGCACACTGCGCTTATCCTGCGGGTTTTGGATACGCTCTACAAGCTTTTCTTTTACCAACTGATCGATCCGGTTCGTCATTGTGCCGGATGAAACCATCATCGTTTCGAGTAGTTGATTGGGCGATAGACTATGCGGCGGTCCTGACCGTAAAAGCGTCGCAAGCACATCAAAGCTTGCAGCATTAATACCGTGACGTGAAAATGTCGCTGCCATTTCACCTGACAGATGAGTTGATACTCTGATCAACTGCCCAATCAGTTCCATCGGCTCTGTATTTAAGTCAGGTCGCTGCTTTGCCCACTGGGCTCTAATTTCTTTGATATCGAACATCGTCATATAAAATCTATAATTTATCTTGACGTCAAGATTTATTTATATATCTCTACGTCAAGATAAATTATAGGTTTGCCATGACACGTACTTTCGATCTTGCTTTGACCGCTTTTGCACCACTGATCTGGGGAAGCAGTTATATTGTCACGACACAGTTTCTTGCGAATCTGGATCCGCTTACAATCTCCTTACTGCGTGCACTGCCCGCAGGACTTTTCCTTTTGTGTTTGGTCAGACAGCTTCCGAAGGGAAGCTGGATCCCCAAAATGCTGTTGCTCGGCGCTTTGAACTTCTCGATCTTCTGGTCACTTTTGTTTTTTGCCGCTTATCGTCTTCCCGGAGGCGTGGCTGCGATCATGGGTGCTGTACAACCTCTAATCGTCATTTTTGCCGCCCGAGCATTACTTGGCTCGCCTATCCGCGCTTTATCATTGATTGCCGTTGCCACAGGCTGCCTGGGCATTACTCTGCTCATCATATCCCCAGAGTCTAAGCTTGATGCGCTCGGTATTATTGCTGGTTTGTTGGGGTCGGCCTCTATGGCATTGGGCACAGTACTTAGTCGTAAGTGGCAACCGCCAGTTTCTGCTCTGACTTTCACGGCATGGCAGTTGACTGCTGGTGGGTTGCTCTTGCTGCCCTTCGTGGTTTGGGCTCCAACACAATGGTCAACGATCACGCACACGAATGTTCTGGGACTTGGATATCTTGGCTTGATTGGCGCAGGGCTAACCTATTTTATTTGGCTGCGCGGTATCAGGAAACTACAGCCCTCAGCTGTTTCCATTTTAGGTTTTCTAAGCCCTATCAGCGCATCACTGCTTGGCTGGTTGGTGTTAAATGAAACGCTTACGCCGGTGCAGGGATTGGGCATGGTGATTGTTTTGATAAGTGTATTTGCAGGGCAGCACGCACTTAGACCCAAGACCAAGCGGAACTAGGTTGTAATTATCAAATCGAGGCAAATTTTTGTAAAGTTCGGCCGAATAGAATGCGTCGATTTGGCATCTTCGATAGGCTCTTATTTCTTATAAGGTTCTGGCTTTAAGGGGTAAGTACATGAACAAAGGACTACGGTACGCTGCCTTTGCCGAAGCGTTGACATTGCTGGTACTTGTTTTCGTTGCCATGCCTCTCAAATATGGTGCGCAGATTCCGGCGGCGACATCAATTATGGGGCCAATTCATGGCATGATGTTCATGCTTTTTATCTGGTTTGTCATTCGCTCATTGTCGGAAGGAACTTTAGATCGCGGTGAGGCTGCCCGCCTTATCATCGGTGCATTTCTCCCCTTTGGTGGTATAATCAACGAAAGATGGCTCCGTAACCGGCGCTCTGAAAGGTCAGCGAATGCTTTATGAAATTACAAAAGCCGCCCATATTATCGCGGTGGTGGTTTTAATCGCTGGCATGGTTGCAGCCACATTGTTCTTGATGCGCCCCAATATGGGTATGTCGAATCTTATAAAAAGATATGACCGGCTTGTTACGACACCAGCAATGCTGTTGGTTTGGGTAATGGGTATCCTGCTTGCGGTACAGGGCGGTTGGTTTAGCGATGCATGGCTTTGGGTGAAAATTGTATTTGTTGTCGGGCTATCAGGTTTGCACGGCACGATATCAGGCAGGCTACGGCGCTATGATGGCAGCACTGTCCCGACACAAAACTCAAGCGGATGGATTTTCCTTTCGGCTGGCTTTGCGCTTTTGATTTTGATTGTTTTACTCGTCACAACCAAAGCCTTTTAATTTTTCGAATATTGATTTGCGTCGAAGCCGCGTTTGAAATCAGATGTTTAGCCTGTACTTGCCGGTGAAGTATTGCGCGTATTCCTGAAACGAGATGCTGATACCTTCTTACATGGCCACATAAAGCACCATAGGCTTGAAAAATTGCATTAAATACCTTATCATATGATAAGGTATTAATAGTCATATGAGGTGAGTTATGTCGTTTGCAGTCGCTCACATAGCTGAGCAACCGAAGCTGGTACCCCTACAGGATAAGTCCAAGATAGCAGCTTTAATCAAAGCTGTGGTTAGAACGGCCGATAGTTGGTCATTGACCAATGCGGAAGCTGCGGCATTGTTCGATGTGCCGACAGCCACATGGAGCCGCATGAAAGCTGGCACTTACGCCGGAAAACTGGATCAGGATAAGGTTACCCGTGCGAGCTTGCTTATTGGCCTCTATAAGGGATTACGCCTGCTGTTTAACGGGCCATTGACCTATGGTTGGCCCAAAATGCCCAATAATGGACCGGATTTCATGGGGCGTACACCGATTGAACTTATGATTGCGGGCGGTATTCCGTCCATGATGCGGGTACGCCAGCACATCGATGCACTTCGGGGCGGGATGTGATTGATCCAAATCAGATTCCGGTCACACAATTTACAGCGCCTGCCACAATCCGGCTGATCTCGACGGCTTACATCGATGAGCCGGCGATGCGGCCATTGGCCGATAATTCGGACGAGTTGGCTTTTTTGGAAGAGTTGGAGGGCATGACATCTGCCCGGCATGGCAGCGTCATGCCATTACCTGCAGCCGTTTCAGCTTCTGAATTATTGACGGAGGACAGCGGGCATGGATGGACTTATGTCAACGCTGCTTTTTGCTATACGCGTTCGACAGGCAATCGCTTTAACGGTCCCGGTAGAGGCGCATGGTACGCAGGGTGGGGAGATAATGCCGTTGAGACTGCTCAAAAAGAGGTGTGCTGGCATCTAAGCCGCGAATTGGAAGCTGTCGGCGTATTTGATAACAAGACCACATACCGTGAGCTTGTCGCCGGATTACGACTGCTATGTATGATCTGCGTGGACTTCAAGAAGACGCGATTTTCCAAGCTGATCCGCAGATTGCATATCCTGCAAGCCAATCCTTGGCAGGACAATTACTAAGCATAGGCAGTAATGGCGTTCTCTACCCGTCTGTACGTCATCCAGAAGGTCAGTGTTTGGCCGCGTTCAGGCCCAATATTATTCAAAATATCAGGCAGGGCTCGACCTGGCTTTTTGCTTGGTCCGGCATTGCCGATCCTGTCATTCAAAAGGTCGGCTAGATCCGGCAATTAGATTCCATAATACGTAACAGCCTTAGGCGGGTGCACGTCCTGTAGAGCGGCCAAGTGTCAATTCTGCTTCAAGAAGTTTTTCAGGCGGTTTTACGCTTGGGCTTGCAATTATGTCGATGAGCATTGTTGCAAGCTGCCTGCCGGCTTCCCGTACCGATGATTGTGTTGCTGTAAATAGCGGCACTGAGTCATTGTCACGGAAGTAGGAGAGGCGGTCATCATGAGTGACAATTGAAATATCGTGGCCAATCGTTTTGCCTGTTTCCTGTATGGCGCGCAGGGCGCCATAGGCCGTAACGATAGACGAGATCAGCAAGGCTGTCGGCGGATTCTCTGATTTCAGCAGCTCTATTGTTCTATTGTAGCCATAGTGCTCGGTCATTTCATTCGTGGACATTATGGCAGGATCAATAGCGATGTTGTGAGACCGTAGAGAGGTTTCATATCCGTCTCTGCGTCTGTGTGCAAAATCCATGTGCTCAAGCCCGTTGAGTAGGGCAATGCGTGTGTGACCAAGATCATACAAAAAGTCGGTTGCGCGTTGAAAAGCAGACCGGTTGTTGATGTCCAGCCAGGCATAGGGAATATCACAGTCGGTCGCTCTGCCATGAACGATGAACGGCAGCCCTAAATCATTAAGAAATGAAATGCGGCCATCGTTAACCGTTGGGCTTTGAAGAACAACGGCGTCAACCACGCTTTGAGCCTTCATGTCTCTGTAAACTTGGTATTCATCCTCATGAGGCGGGACAATAGACATACTCATCTTGTAGCCGTTGGCAGAATAAACTTCTCCTACGCCTGCAACAAAGTCAGCAAAAACCGGGTTGAGCATCTCATTTTGATTGGATGTCGAAATAACGTGGCCGATTGTAAAAGTCTGACCCATCGCCAAGCCGCGAGCGGATTTGTTGGGCGCATAATTGTTTTGCTTGGCAACGCGCTGCACACGCTCACGCGTACGTTCTGAAACCTCAGGAAAGCCGTTTAGTGCGCGGCTGACAGTGGTCTGGCTTAGGCCCAAAAGTTCGGAGAGCTCTTTCAAATTCATAATCAATTTTTATTCAAAGCGCTTTAAAATTACAACTGAAAAACGTGATTTTCCAAGTTTAATGTCAGTTTCGACGCCGGTGCGTTTGTAATTGAAATCAAAATTTTATGGTTTTTAGGTAGCCCCTTGACAGTATGGCCGCATAGGCTGTTAGTATGAGAAAATCCAAAGCGCTTTGAAAAATGATAGTTCTAGTCTATCGGCGATTGGCAGTGACTAATCTGGGAGGAGAAATTATGGAAACGGTATTTAAACGGGTTATGCTGGCAGGGGTTGCGTCGCTGACCGTTGCAGCGGCAGCAAAAGCTGAGCAGCTTACAGTGTTTGGTCCATGGCTTGGGCCGGACCAGAAAAACATCGAAACAGTGTTGGCCGACTTTGCGGAAAAGTCGGGTCATGACGTTCGTTATGTTGGTTCGGATAGCTTCGAACAACAGATCGTCATTGACGCGGAAGCAGGTTCGGCGCCGAATATTGCGGTGTTTCCACAGCCAGGCTTGGCCGCCGGCATGGCTGAGCGCGGCTTTTTAACGCCTTTGAAAGATGGCGTGGGAGACTGGATAAAAGAAAATTATGCCGCCGGTCAGTCTTGGGTTGATCTCGGCACGTTCAAAAACAAAGAAGGCGAAGACGATCTTTTCGGGTTCTTTTACAAAGTCGATGTGAAATCATTGGTCTGGTACAGCCCTGAAAACTTCGAAGATGCTGGCTACGAAGTTCCTGAAACAATGGAAGACCTGAAGGCTCTGACGAAGCAGATCGCGGAAGACGGGGAAACGCCTTGGTGTATCGGTTTAGGCTCTGGTGGAGCGACCGGCTGGCCTGCGACCGACTGGGTCGAGGATTTAATGCTTCGCACTCAAGCGCCGGATGTCTACGACAAATGGGTTTCAAACGAAATTAAATTTGACGATCCGGCGGTAGTCGGCGCTATCGAAGAATTCGGCGAGTTTGCGCGTAATGATGATTATGTTGCCGGCGGCAGCGGCGCAGTTGCTTCAACCGATTTCCGCGATAGCCCGAAGGGTTTGTTCTCGTCTCCGCCGCAATGCTATATGCACCGGCAGGCTTCATTTATTCCGGCATTCTTTCCTGAAGGAACGGAAATCGGAGCCGATGCGGACTTCTTCTACTTTCCGGCCTATGAAGGGAAAGACCTCGGCTCGCCGGTTCTTGGCGCTGGCACAGTTTGGACAATCACAAAAGAAAATCAGGCTGCGCATGACCTGATAGAATATTTGCAGACCGTTCCTGCACATGAAATTTTCATGGGGCTAGGCGGGTTCCTAACACCGCACAAAGGTGTTGATCTGTCAAAATTCTCAACGGACGCTGCTGCCAAGATGAATGAAATTCTTCTGGGTGCAACAACGTTCCGTTTTGATGCTTCCGACCTTATGCCGGGCGGTGTCGGAGCCGGTTCATTCTGGACGGGTATGGTGGACTATGCAGGCGGTAAAGACGCCTCAGCTGTCGCATCCGACATACAGAAGAGCTGGGACGCGCTTAAGTAAAATCTCAATATTATGCAGCCCGGCTCGCCGGGCTGTTGTTGCCGTCTGAACGTAAAGTTCAGGTGCGGGCGTTTTCTGGGAGGGATAAATGGAAGCTGCGTATAAAGGAATACTCACAATATTTTTGGGCGTTGGGGGATGCCTGCTTTATTACTATTTGTCCAACCAGTTCCTCGATAAGGTTTTATATCCGGCAAAAGGCGAAAAAGCCGGACAAAATATCAATCGGGCAAATATGATCCGCCCGTGGCTTTTCATTTTACCTGCTATGCTCGCATTAGGGCTCTACCTTGCTTATCCCGTTGTGGCGACGCTGTGGTATTCACTCACAGACAGAAATCAGGGTGGCGCATTTATCGGTCTGGCGAATTACCAGCAGATGATGAATGAGCCCAAGTTTTGGGAAGCCATGCGCAATAATATGTTGTGGCTGATCATCGTTCCGGCTGCTTCGACTGCCTTCGGCCTTCTGGCGGCTCAACTGACAGACCGTATTAAATGGGGATCTGTCGCCAAGTCGCTCATCTTCATGCCGATGGCGATCTCTTTCGTCGGTGCTGCGGTCATTTTCAAATTGATTTACGACACGCGTCCGGTTGATCAGGCGCAGATCGGTGTTCTCAATGCTGTATGGTTACAGTTTGAGGGTGGAATCGGCTCCTGGTTAATCCTTCGTCTATTGCCGGCATTGCTAATGCTGTGTGGTGCTGCGATTTCCATTTACGCAGCATATGGTGTGTTTTCAGCAATCCGTGAAAAAGGCGGTGCGGTATTGCGAAGCATTGCCGTAATTTTTCTGGCATTTATTGGCTATTCCTTTTTATCGCTCGCTGCAGGAGCGTTTACCGCTGTGCATGAATATGGCGTTCCGCAAAACTGGCTTACAATTCCCGGCTGGAATTCATTTCTATTGATGGTCGTACTCATCTGGATACAAACAGGTTTTGCGATGGTTATTCTGTCGGCAGCCCTGCGCGGTATCCCGGAGGAGACAGTCGAGGCGTCAATCGTCGATGGTGCAAACCCGTTTCAGGTTTTCTTCAAAATTAAAATCCCACAGATTTCCGGAACCATAGTCGTGGTTTGGACCACGATCACTCTGGTCGTTTTGAAAGTCTTTGACGTGGTGTTTGCGATGACCAACGGCCAATGGGAAACGCAGGTTTTGGCCAACTACATGTTTGATAAATTGTTCAGAGCCAATGACTGGGGTGTCGGCTCCGCATCGGCGATGGTGATTATGCTTTTGGTCAGCCCAATTCTGATCTGGAACGTTTACAACGCGCGCAAGGAAATGAAGTGATGGATAATATCGCTGGTAAAAAGTCCGGCTTGGGCTGGGTTGTACAAATCTCTGTCATCGCGCTGGTTTTGCTATGGTTGTTTCCGACTGTGGGCCTGCTTGTGTCTTCTTTCCGGACAGCAGATCAAATTTCTGAATCCGGCTGGTGGCGGGCATTGTTTCCGACACAGCAAAACATGACATTGCGCGCCGCTGATCCAGATGACGAGGGCGCGCAGGCATTGGTCGGCGATCTCTACGTGATCGAAGGCAATCTCTTCGAAGAAGATACTGAAGCCACTATCAGTGTCTGGGGAACCTCATCCCGCGCTATCGACGCCTATAAGGCAGGCGAAACAGCGGAAATGAATGATGGTGAAATCATCACGGTGCAGGAAAATGGTGACTATCGCTGGACGAGCCCTGAAGAACTCTCAGGGCGCGGGCAGCGCGTTTTTGTAACAGCAACAACGCCAGCCGAGTTTACATTAAGCAATTATCAAAGAGTATTGTTCAGTGATGACAGCACCGACAGTATGGCCAACGCATTCTTCAACACGTTGACCGTAACCATTCCGGCGACAATTATCCCGATCGTCATTGCAGCTTTCGCCGCCTATGCGCTGGCATGGATGGATTTTCCGGGCCGTGCGATATTGATTGCGATGGTCGTTGGATTACTCGTCGTGCCGCTGCAATTGGCGCTCATTCCTCTGCTTAGGCTGCACTTAGGCATCGGAATCGGGAAGGGCTATTTGGGTGTATGGCTTGCCCATACCGGTTTCGGATTACCGCTCGCCATATATCTTTTGAGAAATTATATGGTCGGCCTACCGAAAGATATTATTGAAAACGCCCGTGTTGATGGCGCGACGGATTTTCAGATTTTCACCAAGATAATCCTTCCCCTGTCATTTCCAGCATTAGCATCATTTGCAATTTTCCAATTCTTGTGGACCTGGAATGATCTGTTGGTCGCGAAGGTTTTCCTGATTGACGCGACAGGAGAAACAACAGTTATGACGAACCAGATTGTCGAACTGCTGGGAACCCGCGGCGGTAATTGGGAAATATTGGCAACAGCAGCATTCGTATCGATTGCAGTGCCGCTATTGGTCTTCTTTATGATGCAAAAATACTTGGTGCGCGGTCTGCTGGCCGGTTCCGTAAAATAGAAAATTGAAAAATGATTATAGCTACAGCGCAAAAACTAGATAATGCAATAGATCGTGATTGGTGGCGGGGTGCCACAATTTACCAGATCTATCCGCGCAGTTACCAAGACAGCAATGGCGATGGAATCGGCGATTTGGCGGGTATTACAAAGCGTATGCCCTACATTGCGTCACTGGGCGTAGATGCAATCTGGATATCGCCTTTTTTCCGTTCGCCGATGAAAGACTTTGGCTACGATGTCAGTGATTACTGCGATGTCGATCCGATGTTCGGCACGCTCGCGGATTTTGACGCTGTTGTGGATGCTGCCCACCGTTCAGGTATTCGTGTGATGATTGACTTGGTGTTGAGCCACACCAGTGACAAACATGCTTGGTTTGCGCAAAGCCGCCGCGATAAAACCAACTCCAAGTCGGATTGGTATGTGTGGGCTGATCCTAAGCCGGACGGTACGCCTCCCAATAACTGGCTGTCCATTTTTGGTGGTTCCGCATGGCAGTGGGATGGTCGGCGCGAACAATATTACCTGCATAATTTCCTGACGTCGCAACCGGATTTGAATTTTCATAATAGTGAAGTTCAGGACGCTTTGCTGGATGTGGCAACCTTCTGGTTAAAACGCGGTGTTGACGGTTTCCGGCTCGATACCATCAATTTCTATTTTCACGATGCGGAGTTGAGAAGCAATCCTGCTTTGCCGGTCGAGCGGCGCAATGCGTCCATCGCACCATCCGTTAATCCGTACAATCACCAGGAACATTTATACGATAAGAACCGTCCGGAAAATCTCGCCTTCCTGCGTCGCTTGCGGGCCGTCATGGAGCCTTATGGCGCCGCGGCTGTTGGAGAGGTTGGCGATGCCCAATATGGCTTGGAGATACTTGGCCAGTACACCAGCGGCGATGAGCTAATGCACATGTGCTACGCATTTGAATTTCTCGCGCAGGACAAGCCGACAGCAGAGCGGATTGTCAATGTACTGCAAAAGGTAGATGAAGTTGCCAGCGATGGATGGCCGTGTTGGGCATTTTCAAACCATGATGTTCAACGTCATGCTTCGAGATGGAATTTACAGCCTTTTGCACAGCGCATGTTTGCAACGCTGATCATGTGTTTGCGCGGTTCGGTTTGCATATATCAGGGTGAAGAACTTGGTCTTGACGAAGCACGTGTCGAGTTCGAAGATTTGCAGGATCCCTACGGCATCGAATTTTGGCCGGAATATCAGGGCCGTGACGGTTGCCGTACGCCAATGGTTTGGACAACGGACAATAGGAATGGCGGTTTTTCAGAAACAAAGCCTTGGCTTCCGGTTGCACCTGAACAACTGGCCAAATCGGTCGCCGCACAGGAAGCTGATCCTCATGCGATCCTACACCATTACCGGAAGGCAATTAAGTTCCGTCACGCCTATCCGGCGTTGGAAAGCGGGCAGCACAGCGGCCTGACGGTTGAAAATGATGTTTTGTCTTTTTTCCGGCACCTGAATGACGAGACCATTTTGTGCGCGTTCAACGTCAGCAATTCGCCAGCAGAATTTACTCTGCCTACCGGGGATTGGCTGCCGATTGGCGAGGATTTGGGAAGTGCTCAAGCTTCTAAAGATGGTCGCGTAGAGCTGGCACCTTGGCAGGTTTGCCTGCGGCTAAAACAGTAACAGTTAAAACCAAGAGGCTATTCCATGGCAAATGTTAGATTGAAAGATGTGGGTAAGACCTACGGCGGAACTGTTGCTGTTCTTAAAGATATTAATTTGGACATTAAGCAAGGCGAACTGATTGTTTTCGTCGGCCCTTCCGGCTGCGGAAAGTCAACTTTGCTCCGGATGATTGCAGGTTTGGAAACAATTACGGAAGGCACGTTGGAAATTGGCGACAGGGTGGTCAACGATATCCCGCCTGCGCAACGCGGCATTGCAATGGTGTTTCAGTCCTATGCGCTTTACCCTCATATGACTGTGCGTGAAAATATGGCCTTTGCCTTAAAGCTTGCCAAGAAATCACAAACTGAAATCGATGAGGTAATCAGCCGCACAGCCAAAACTCTGCAATTGGAAGAATATCTGGACCGTTTGCCCAAGGCGCTTTCCGGTGGACAACGGCAGCGTGTGGCAATCGGCCGGTCTATTGTTCGCGATCCGCAGGTTTATTTGTTCGATGAGCCATTATCGAACTTGGACGCTGCATTGCGTGTGGCGACCCGTATTGAGATTGCCCAATTAAAAGAAGCAATGCCCGAAAGCACTATGATCTATGTGACACATGATCAGGTGGAAGCCATGACATTGGCATCGCGAATAGTGGTTTTGGCGAATAAAGGAATTGCTCAGGTGGGCACACCGCTTGAGCTGTATGAGCGGCCGGAAAATGAGTTCGTTGCTCAATTTATCGGTTCGCCCGCAATGAACCTATTGCAGGGTGAAATTATCAAAACCGGTATGCAAACGACTGTAAAACTTGCCAGTGGCGGTACAGCAGTCTCTTCGATACCGACGAAACCTGAAGACAAGGGGTTGCAGGTTAATGTCGGCGTTCGGCCGGAAGACATGATCGAAACAAGCGATGATTTCATTTATGAAGGCACCGTTAAAATTCAGGAAGCGTTGGGTGAGGTCACGCTGCTGTACTTTGAAAAGTCCAGCAATGGTGAAAGCGTGATTGGGAAACTTCCGGGAATCCACACCGGTTTGCGCGGCAATAAAATCCGTGTAACCGCCAACCCGGATAAGGTTCAAATATTCCATAATGGGCAATCACTTTACTACCGCTGAATTCGCCCATGCCTCCTTAGGAACAAACTCGCGCGGGTGTAGGTTCTGCCTGTTGGGGTTCTCTCAACCTTTGGCTTCACTGGAAAATTGCCAACTCGGGCTGGATTAACGCCTTTTTCCGTTTGGATTGCTCTATAAACTGCCTTTCAGCGCAAGAATGTTCCAAAATTAAAGGGATTTTCCTTGACCTTCCAGCAGGTGGAAGCTCCACCTTGGAGTTAACTGTTTACGTTTTGCTGTCGGGGACGTTGGTCAGCGCCGATTGTACCAACTGTTTTTCAGCATCATTTATTGGCGGCATTTTGTATGCATAATAGGCAGGGCACAAACATTTTTTGTTATGAACGCTGATAGTTAACTGGGATAATAGATATGAAAACTCTTTTGACCACATTGATTAGTTCCGCAATTTTACTCGCGACATCATCGTCATGGGCCCATTCTCCTATGGAAACCACCATTCCGATAGATAAAGCGCAGTTAGAGACGGTGCCAGGACGATTACAAATGAACTTCAAAAGTCCGGCGCGTATTTTAAAAGTCGTGATGACTCATTCGCTTGATGGAACCTCGCGCGAAACACGTTTGGATTTGCCGACACGTAAAGCCATAAAAAAAATTGAATTTACTCCTGAGTTCATGGGCGCTGGAGAGTATAAAATTGAATGGCGTGCCCTAGGAACTGATGGCCATGTCATCAAAGGTGATTTCTCATTTGAAGTGTCAGGCTAAAAACCTTGCAAGACGTCGTGTCATTCTGGAGTGTTTTACAAGCAACCTTGCTTACGCCTTGGGGCATTGCTGCTAGCGTAACCAAATTATTTCTATATGTCGCCAGCTTGTTATCTGTAGGTATGTTCCTATTTCGCATGGCGCTGCCCCGCGCTGGGGATGAGGTGTCAAGTGCCTTAAAGCCGCTGGCACTGATTGCAATCATTGTAGCGATGTTGGTTACTGTTATCCGTGTGCTCGTACAGGCGGGCCGCATGATGGATGACGGTATTGTTGGCATGCTGGATCCGGAAATTATTTCAATCAGCTTGGAAGGGCCTCTAGGGCAATCAACCTATCTGAGACTTGGCGGCCTTTCTCTGCTTCTAATAGCAGCTTTATCAAGACCGCTACGTGTGCCGGCAACGCTGTTCGGCGCTATCATGGTGACAGGTTCTTTTGCGTTAACCGGCCACGCAACGCGCGATCCGCAGCTGCTTCTTGGCGGGCTGATAATGTTCCATCTTTTGGCTGTAAGCTATTGGCTGGGAGCGTTGCCTGCACTTTATCTTTTGGCTCACCCAAAACGGAGTTTCGCTCAAGCCGCTGAAGTGGCCGACAAGTTTGGAAAGCAAGCAAGCGTGATTGTCCCGATGCTAATTATCGCCGGCGCAACCTTTTTATGGTTGCTATTAGAAAACCCGTTTAAGCTCTTCGACACTAATTACGGCATCGTCATGTTGGCTAAGATCGGTGGTGTCTCGATTGTATTGCTGTTTGCAGCATTGAACAAACTGAAATTTGTTCCGGAGCTGGCAAGAGGGGCTCCCGGAGCCGCCGCCCGCTTCCGCAAATCTTTGCGGTTTGAGGTCATGGCATTTCTTTTGGTTTTTATGGCTACGGCAGTTCTAACCACGTCATTCACAGTTCCGGTATAGGGCAAGGTATCATGGTATCCAGACGTAATATTTTGAAGGGAATAGCTGGTGTTGCAGCGTCAATTCAACTGCCGAAGTTTGCATTGTCGCAAACAAGCGATGGCGTCTTTGAACTGGTTGCCGGTCCTTCAAGGCAAAAGCTCTATAGCAATGAGGGGGTGGAATCTGACTTATGGTCCTACAATGGATCAACGCCCGGGCCGGAAATTCGTGTCAAAAAAGGTGAACGCGTTCGTATAAAATTTGTAAACAATCTTGAAGAGCCAACTTCTGTCCATTGGCATGGAATTCGTATCGATAATGCAATGGATGGTGTTTCGGGTTTAACACAGGAGCCTGTTCTACCAGGGGACAGCTTTATTTATGATTTTGTCGCGCCAGATGCAGGCACCTACTGGTATCATGCCCACAACAAGAGTTGGAACCAAGTCGCGCGCGGGCTTTATGGACCTCTTATAGTCGATGAAATTGAACCGCTGTTTGATGATCAGCATGACCTAACTCTAATGATTGATGACTGGCGCCTTGCGGGAGAAGGAGCAGTCGATCTCGCAAGTCTCGGATCTTTAATGGACTGGTCTCATGCTGGTAGATTGGGTAACTGGCTGACCGTAAACGGACAGCCAGTGCCAACCCTAAAATTGAAACGCAACGACGTTTACCGGTTACGTTTAATTAATGCTGCCAATGCGCGAATTTTCGAAATTGATCCCGCCCGCATTAATGCAAGAGTGATTGGCTATGATGGGCAGTCTTTGAAAGATGCTGTAACGTTGAATTACGCGCCTTTGATGATTGGACCGGCCCAACGTGTAGATTTGATCGTCACCCCCAAGAATGATTTTACTCTTGATGAGATTTCAGGCGATGAACCTTTTCCGATGATTAATTTTGAAGTGGGTATCGAAAGCGGTAATGAATCCGATCCAGTCAAGCTAGTAGCAAATGACCTACCTGAACCAGATTTGGAAAATGCCAAGACCTTTACCCTCGATATGACTGGCGGTGCGATGGGCGGGTTTGTCGAAATAGTTTATCAGGGTGAGAAGCTGAAGGGTGAAGCATTTCGCACATCGCGGCAGGTTTGGGCATTCAACGGTGTCGCAAATCTCGCTGAATCGCCCTTTTTCGATGTCAATCAAGGTGAGACCGTTATCATTGAGACGATCAATAATACTGGTTGGGTACATGCAATGCATATACATGGTCACCACTTTAAAATTCTAAGCAGGTCAGGCGCGACTGTCGATGAAGGAGAGATGTGGCGGGACACATTTTTAATTGGACCCGAGCAGAAAACCAAGATTGCTTTTGTGGCCGACAATAAAGGTAAATGGCTATTTCATTGTCATATGCTGGAGCATGCGGCGGCCGGTATGAATACATGGTTCAATGTGACATGAGCTCTATCGTTCTATAAACAGACTTTTAAAGTTTGGCTAAATCGTGTTTTCAATGAATGCGGCCCGACTTTAACAGAGAAAATTCTATGGATGCCTTCGGCTTAATTTCGCTCAAAAGCGCGTATCTTCAAGCCACAGTGATGCCTTTCGGCGCGACACTGGTTGATTTGCGAATTAAAGGTGCCGAGAAGTCACTTATCCTCGGTTGGAGTAACCCGGAAGATTACGCGGCGAACTCTTATGTTTTTGCAGGTGCTGTTGTTGGCCGCTATGCAAATCGGATTGCATATGGCCGAGCTCAAATCGACGGTCAAAATCTGGAGCTGGAAATTAACAGCCCGCCGCACCATTCCCATGGCGGCAATGTAGGTTTTTCCTCACAGAACTGGACGCTCGTTTCTCAGACACACTCATCGGTCGAATTTTTATTGCACAGTCCTGATGGAGCAGGCGGGTATCCGGGTAATCTGGATGTGCGGTGTGTTTATGAAATCGTCAGGGACAATATTTTGCGGCTTGTTTTTGAGGCGAAAACAGACAAGCCGACATTTTTGAATATGTGTCATCACCCGTACTTTAATCTTAAAGGACAGGGCGACATCCATGATCATAAACTTGAAATTGCCGCTAACCACTACTTGCCGCATGATGGGTCGGTATTGCCTACCGGAGAAATTTATCCCGTAGCAGATACGCCCTTTGATTTCCTGCAGGAACGTCAGGTCAAAAGCGCTGAACAATCTTCCCCGCATTCGTATAACCATACTTATGCGTTGGCGCGTAAGAGCCGGCAGGTGCCGCATTTTGCGGCGCGCTTATCCGCGCCTGATAGTCCGGTGATGGAAGTGTGGACCACACAAACCGGATTGCATTTTTACAATGGCTATAAAATTCCAAATCTCGGCGGGGGGCTCGACGGCCGCTCTTACTATCCGTATTCCGGCCTTTGTTTAGAGGCGCAAAATTGGCCTGATGCGCCAAATAATGAAGGTTTCCCCAGCGCAAAACTTCTGCCAAACGAGACTTATAGAGAAGTAACCGAATACAAGTTCTATTGATATTATAATGGCTTAACGGAAAGCTGAGTGGTGTTCTCCGCTGGGGCTTTACATGATATTTTTTGTAATATATTACATAAAATATGAAAACAGATATTATAGAAAACAAGTCACTTGCCGATAAGGCTTATTACGTTCTGCGGCGCGCAGTGCTGACGAACGTTCTGGTCGCGGAGTCGCTGTGGTCAGATCGTGAGCTATGCGAAAAGTTTGATCTGAGCCGGACACCCGTCCGCGAGGCGATTTTGCGCTTGCAGCTTGAGCAGCTTGTGCAAATCGTGCCGCGAAAAGGCATGCGGGTCATGCCTCTGCGCCTGGAGGATGTGCGCGATATTCATCAGGTTACCAAGGCTTTGGAATTGGAGGCCGCGTTACTGATCGCCAAAAGTGATGATCGCGATGAGGTGTTGGCAAAGATCAAAGATTCTGTCGAAGAGATGGAGCGCGCAATGGAGGCTGAAGATCGCGATGCCTGGGTGTTGGCCGATACACGCTGCCACTTTGCAGTTGTTGATATGTGCGGAAACAAACGGCTTGCGGACATGTACCACGCGCAGCGCGGCCTGACAGATCGCGCACGGTATTTTGCGCTGCATATTCGCGAACTACCGATGCAGTCCACGGTAGAGCACCGGCAGATGTATGAGGCTTTGCTGAAACGGGATTCACAGGAGCTGGAGAAATTGTATCGCCAGCACTGGGATAGGACCACAGAAGAAATGCTCACCATTATTGAGCGTCACACAAGTGGTCTTGCGAATACGACGCTCAAAATGAGCGCCGGGATATGAAGCAATAATTCATATC
The DNA here is from genome assembly GCF_001293565.1 of Ahrensia marina. Lineage (GTDB taxonomy): Bacteria > Pseudomonadota > Alphaproteobacteria > Rhizobiales > Rhizobiaceae > Ahrensia > Ahrensia marina. The sequence goes on from NZ_JXMU01000002.1 coordinate 284,118, forward strand.
CGAAAATTCACAATCTAATGGGAGGAAGTTGAAATGAAACTCAAAGTATTGAGCGTGGCGTTGCTCGCGGCAACTGCAATGACAGGGCAGTCACTTGCCGCAGAAATGGTGATGAAAATCGGCACCGTGGTGTCGGGTGATCATCCGGAAAATGTTGGTGCCCGCGAAATCAAGCGCCTTGTTGAAGAGCGCTCCAACGGCGACATTGAAGTGCGCGTGTTCACGGACAGCCAGCTTGGAAACCAGCGTGAAATGGTCGAGCAGCTACGCTCCGGCACATTGGAAATGACATGGGTGACAACCGGCTTTTTCGGCTCTTGGGTTCCTGAAATGGGCGCGCTTGAAATCGGTTATCTGTTTAAAGACCGTGAGCATTCGTTCCGTGCGTTTGGCGGCGAGCTCGGGCTGGAAGTGGCTGACAAAGTAGGCGAACATGGCGTTGAATTGCTCGGCTATTTCGAAGCCGGCATGCGCCATCTGACGAACTCGAAAGCCGCCATCAACGGTCCGGATGATCTTCAGGGGCTGAAGATCAGAACGCCAAAGTCGACTTACCACTTGCGTACGCTGGAAATGATGGGTGCCAATGCAACGCCAATGGCCTTCAACGAGCTTTATACGGCGATGGAACAGGGCGTTGTCGATGGACAGGAAAATCCACTATCGAACATTTACAACGCCAAGTTTTCAGAAGTGAACGACCATTTGGCACTAACAGGTCACCTGCACCTGACGCATATGGTTCTTTATTCCGAGCAGCTTTGGGATCAGGTGAAGCCGGAATATCAGGATATTATACGCCAGGCGGTTTTGGATGCTGCTGTTGTGCAGCGCGAAAAAGTCGCTTCGGATGATGCCTCCTTGCTTTCCGAGTTGGAAAAAGAGGGCATGCAGGTAACACGTCCGGATCGTGATGCATTTGCAGCCAAAGTGGCGCCATTGCGCGAAGACGCCATTAAAGAGTTTGGTGACGGTGCAAAACGCTGGATCGAACTCATCGATTCCGTACGTGATGACGGTTAAGTAAAAATGTCTTCTCCAAATAAGAACGGTTTCTTCGGCACGCTTATGCGTGTCGAAGAAGCGATCATCTCATGCATGAAATGGTGCATCATTCTGGGAATGGCGGGAATGGTGCTGGTTGTTTTCCTGCAAATCACGTCGCGCTATTTATTTTCTTTTTCACTTGGATGGTCTGAGGAAGTCGCAAGACTGCTCTTCATTTGTATCGTCTTTTTAGGCGCCGCTATATTAGCGCGCCGCGAACAACATCTTACCGTGACAATTTTTACCGAAATGTTTCAGGGGCGTTTGCGCCATTTTGCGGCGGCCTTTGCTTCTTTTGTTGCGCTGGTCTGCAGCTATTATTTGGTGCGTGGCGGATACGCGACTTTGATCAGAGAGTGGGATCAGCGCACGCCCGGTTTGCAGTTTCCGATGGGGGTCATTTTCACAGTCATTTTCATTTCCGTAACGCTGATGGCTATTTGGCTTTTCGTCGTCATGATTAAACACGGCCGCCAAATCTTTATAGGTGATGAAACATGAGTTCCTTGATTGTTTTATTTGGCGTTTTCTTTGTTCTCTTGTTGCTTGGAACACCGATTATTTTCAGCCTTGCCGCTGCGGCTATGGTCGTTCTTGCATCGATAGATCTGTTATCTCCGCAATTGGTCATGCAGCGCGTTTATGCGGGACTGGACAGCTTTCCAATGCTGGCTATTCCCTTCTTCATGGCCGCTGGAGCTTTGATGGAGCATGGCGGTATCTCACGGCGTCTCGTTAATTTCTCCTCCTATCTGGTGGGATGGATTTCCGGCGGGCTTGGTCATGTTGCTGTGATTGCATCAACGATATTTGCCGGCATATCCGGTTCTGCGGTTGCAGACACGACTGCAATTGGATCGACAATGATCCCGATGATGAAACGGCGTGGTTACGATGCTTCTTTCTCCGCATCTGTCGTCGCTGCAGCGGGTGTGATTGGCCCGATTATCCCGCCATCCATTCCATTGGTTCTCTATGGTGTGGTCTCAGGTGTGTCGATTGGTGCGCTCTTCATGGGGGGAATTATTCCCGGCCTTATGATGACAGTCGGCTTGATGGTGCTGATCTATCTGAAAGCAAAACGCAGCAATTGGGAAATTGAGGCTGAGCCGTTCACCTATGCCGGATTGTGGCAATCTTTTAAATCAGCCGCGGGCGCGCTTGTTATGCCGCTTATTATTGTTGGCGGAATTTTGGGCGGTGTATTTACAGCGACAGAAGCTGCTGTTGTGGCAACTGTCTATGCGTTGCTGGTTGGACTTTTTGGGTACCGCGAATTGAAGTTCAGTCAATTGCCTGAACTGTTTTACTCGGCCGGACTTAACACGGCTGTCGTTATGGTCATCGTTGGCGTGGCCAATCTGGTCGGTTATGTGCTGACGATTGAACAACTTCCGCTTTTGCTGTCCGAGTGGTTTTCAGACCATATTACCAATGTTCTGATATTGCTGCTGGTTATCAACATTTTGCTTTTGATCGCAGGCTGCTTTCTGGACGGTGGCTCGGCCATTATCGTTTTCACACCGGTATTGCTGCCAGTAATAAAATCATTTGGCATCGACCCGGTATTCTTTGGTGTGATGATGACCGTGAACCTGATGATCGGTACAGTCACGCCGCCGGTAGGTCTGTCGCTATACATCGCAAGCGGCATCGCAAACATATCGATCACTCAGATCTGCAAGGCTATTTTTCCGTTTCTTTTGGTGCAGTTGGTGGTTCTCACCCTAGTCACTCTGTTCCCGGAAATTGTCCTGCTCGTTCCAAAACAATTTTATAGTTTCTGACATCTAAAGGATTATTATGTCTTATAAAAACTCTATACTTCTCGGTACAATTGGCGGCTATCGTGACCGTTTCCACCAATATCAGGTGGATCGTAGCTTTGAAGAGCGTTTGTCTATCGCCAAATCCATTCCGCGCACGCATGGCGTTGAGCCAGTGTACCCGCAAGATTTGGGGCATGATGGCTCCGGCGTAAAAGTGTTGAAAGAAAGCGGTCTGGCTGTCTCAGCCGTCAATGTGAATGTTAAAACCGAAGATAAATTTCGCGATGGCTCGTTCACAAATCCTGATGCCGCGATTCGCGAAGAAGCGACGCAATATGTAATGACAGCGATGGATCTGGCAGCAGAGCTGGGCGCTGAAATGGTGACCGTCTGTCCTCTGATCGACGGTTGGGACTATGCGTTCCAAGTAGACCATATCAAACAATGGCGCTGGATGATTGAGTGTTTTGCAAAAGCCACAGCCCACCGCGACGATATTAAAGTTTGTATCGAGTATAAGGCGTATGAATCCAAGAACCACATTATTCTTCCGTCAATGGGGCGCACCTTGCACTTCTGTGACCGCGTCGGCGCGAAAAATCTTGGTGTGACGATGGATGTCGGGCATGCGTTGATTGCGGGTGAAAGCCCGGGCTCTGAAATTGCCGTTGCCAACGAAGCGGGCCGTCTTTTCTATATCCATTTTAATGACAATGATCGCGGCGCTGACTGGGATATGCTGCCGGCATCGGTTCATCTTTGGGAGACGCTCGAGACGCTGCATTATATGCGTGAAATCGGTTATGACGGTTGGGTCGCCTATGATGTCTTCACCCGTTCCGGTGATAATGCTGAGGCTATTGCTTCGACATTTGAGATTATGGAAGACTTGGATTCTCTTCTCGATAAAATTGGCAAGGACAAGCTCCAACAGCTTATCAAAGGCGGTCGTCCTCAGAGCACTTATCGCGACCTGATCAAGGCTCTATTATGAAGATAGGACTAGGAACTTATTGTTTCCGTTGGTCAATCGGGCACAAGGATCGTGTGCCCGAAAAACCAATGACGGCAATGGAGATTTTGGATTTTGCCATTGCAGAAGGTTGCGCTGTTGTACAATACGCGGACAATTTGCCTTTGGATAAATTGTCATGTGAAGAAATAGATGCGCTGGCCAAAAAAGCGCGCCAGAACAATGTCGTTCTGGAATTAGGCACCCAGTCTTTTAATGCAAGTCAGGTGCGTGTCTATCTTGATATTGCCAAACGCATTGATGCCCCGATTTTGCGTATAGCTCTGGATGGTGAGGATGCAGCTACATCGATTGAAGATCTGGCCGCTGCCTTTAAGCCACTGCTCGTAATCGCGCGTGAGATTGGGTGCAAGATCGCGATCGAAAACCACTTTAACTATCCGTCACAGCAGATGGTGACATTGCTTGAAGCCGTCAATGACGATCATCTGGGTGTCTGTCTCGATGTTGCAAACTCAATTTGTGCAAAAGAATGGCCGGAAGAAACAATCAAGCTTCTTGCGCCTTTCACAATCAATCTTCACTTGAAGGATTACGACATTATCCCGGATTTTTACGGTGCCGGATTTACCATCTCCGGGCGTCCGCTCGGTCAGGGCAGAACAGATATCGATTTTACGTTGAACGCACTAAAGGCGCAGCCCAAGGATATGAGCCTGATTGTAGAGCATTGGCTGCCCTATGAAGGGACACCCGGTGAAATCTATCAGCGGGAAATCGATTGGACACGCGAAAATCTAAGAGTTGCGCGAGAAGTGACCGCTTGACGAAGCACTTTTGCTCGAACTGATACTGACGGCCTCGGCAAGATGGTCAAATGTTACCTCGGACATCGTCATATGGACTCTAATTGTCTGGATAGGTTCACCTGTTCTCATAATTCCTATGACAGTTTCGATGTCCGGACAGCCTTCATCGCGGCAAGCCAATTCAGCAACGGTTAATGGCGTGTCGGGCGGTAGTTCAAGTAATTGACGAACCCAAGCTTTAATCTCCGTCGATTTGGCCAATAGACGGTTCGTTTTAGGCGCAAGGGGATTATTAATCTTGCTCATTCTTTCCCCGCTCATTGAACGCACTAATGAACAAATTGTCGTTTTTTGTTTCGCTTATGGCATTACTATGTGACATCATAACTCTTCCCGACGTTTGCTTTTGAAAAGGAAAAGGAGCCGCAAAATACATTGTTTGCACGCCTGGCAAAGATTAATCTGCTCTCTCTTGCGTGATGCTGCGGCTCCACCAATGATTGCTGAAAACAAGTCATGCACCGGCTTCGGGTCGATCTCATTGGTGATAAATACAAAGCGTGTTCGCCGGTCGTGATCCGGCCAGGCAGCCAGTCGAACAGGATCGGAAATACAGTGTTGGACAGCATGCACGAGCCGCGGATGTTCGGTGTCTTCGGTCACGCCGATAATGCCTTTCATGCGAAGGAGTTTCGGGCCGGCTGCGGTTTGTAGAGTGGACATGAATTCTGTGAAACGTTTCTCGGGTATCGGTTCATCATGAATAATGCTGAAAGTGCGGATGCCTGATGCGTGCCTCGAATGGGTACTATCTTTGCTATGCGAATTTGCGTTTTCCTGCATTGCTTGCGTAGCCAGAACATCTTCAAGCGCAAGCCAGCCTTCAACATCTTCTCTACGATCGCTCACTGAGTAAGTACGCGGCGAAAATAGTTCAGAGATCTTGGTCTTTTGACGATCGACAATTGCTGCGCTCGGATTAATTGCCTTAAGCGTTTGAGGAAGGACAGCAATGTCTGAGAGCGTTGCAGGATCCTTTGCCAAATCTGTTTTGGTCAGAATAATGCGATCTGCGAAGGCAACTTGCTTAAGCGCCTCAAAGTGTCGCTCAATTGATATTTCACCATTAATGATATCGTATAACGTAACAAATCCGGATAGCTGAAATGCCTGATTTACTGTTGAATCTGACAGGGAAAGATTGTCGGTTTTCTTGACCATCAATGCATTGATCAGAGGGGCAGGGTCTCCCAAACCGCTCATTTCGACGATCACACGCGAGAACCTTGGTGTCAGTCCGCTTTGTGCTGCGCTGTACATATCGAACAGCGTGGTTCTTAAATCAGTGGTGCCGGTGCAGCACATACACCGTGTTGAAACCTGACTGATCGTTGTCTTGCCTTGCCGGACAAGTAGGTGGTCAATGGCAACATCTCCAAACTCGTTAATGATGACCGCTGTATCGCTAAATGACGGATCTACGAGAAGCTCATTGAGCAGTGTTGATTTTCCAGCCCCTAAAAAACCGCTTAAAAAGAAAACAGGAATTCGATCAGATATAGGCATTAGGTTCAATCTGTCTGGCATGCAGGGCACAACCCGCGTAATTCGACAGTACTTTTGTTTAAAGCAAATTTTTCTGAAGCGGCAATTTTGTTGATATTCTTTGCAAGTGCAGCATCCGTGATTTCATTGACCTTGTCGCAAGCTTCGCAGATCATAAAAATGATTGTCTTGTTTGAATCACAATTCGGGTGCCGACATGCAACAAATGCATTGAGACTCTCCAAGCGGTGGACAAGGCCATATTCTACCAGCTTGTCCAAGGCGCGATAGACTTGTAGCGGTGCGCGCATGCCATTGTCGCGCAATTGATCCAGTATTGTGTAGGCACTGAGTGGGCCCTCGGAACTCGAAAGGGCGTCCATGACCAGTGATTGATTTTTCGTCAAATCTGAATGTGTGTGGCTATGGGCACTCATGGCAATGGCCCCTGTTTCTCATTATGCTTTTGCTGCACGCTATCGCCAGCTCGCACCGGTTTTGGGCCAAAGGCTGGTAAAAGCGATATAATAAATAAAGCCAATGCGGCAACGACAATACTCGGACCTGCCGGCGTATCCCATTCCAATGAACCGAAAAGACCGCTGATAACGGCAACACAGCCAACAATTGCAGACAAAACCGCCATCTGCTCAGGACCGGAAGAAAACCGGCGTGCTGTGGCAGCCGGTATGATGAGCATTGCAGTAATCAAAAGCACGCCAACTATTTTCATAGATATTGCAATTACAGCAGACATGAGCAGCATGAAAGCAAGATTTGAGCGCCCCGGATTCATGCCTTCAGCTTCAGCCAGTTCCGTGTTGACTGTTGCAGCAAATAGAGGCCGCCAAATAATAACCAGCAGCGCCAAAACGACTGCACCGCCTATCCAAATAAACGCAATGTCCAGCTTTGAAACAGCAAGAATGTCGCCGAAAAGAAAGCCCATTAAATCAATGCGGATCCAAGTCATAAATGCCAGAGCGACCAGCCCGAGTGCAAGAGAAGAGTGCGCTAGCAACCCTAAAAGAGCATCCGATGAAAGAGTCCCTTTTTTCTGTAGCAATAGTAATGCGACTGAAACGCAAACAGATATCCCGAATACAGCAAGAGTGATGTTAATCTCGAATAGAAATGCAAGAGCAACACCTAACAAAGCCGCGTGCGAGAGCGTGTCGCCAAAATAGGCCAACCTGCGCCAAACGATAAAACAGCCCAACGGTCCGGCGACAAGTGCAACGCCAATACCTGCAATAATTGCCCGTGAAAAAAAATCGTCAAACATCAGAGCTGCTTTCATCTTTGTGACAACTGTCTGTAATTGTGCCATCGGAATGTTTCACGCGGCCATCAGGAAGATGGGTGTGGTCATGATGATGTTCGTACACAGCGAGTGTCGGCGCTGCCCTGCCGCCGAATAATGCTTTATATTCTGGGCTGGAAGCCACCGTTTTCGGTGGGCCGGAGCAGCACACATGGCCGTTTAAACAGATCACACGGTCAGTTGCTGCCATAACGACATGAAGGTCGTGCGAAATCAGCAAAATGCCGCATCTCAGCTCGTCCCTTATGCGTTTTATCAAATCGTAAAGTGCGATCTCTCCTGTAAAATCGACGCCCTGAACAGGTTCATCAAGCACAAGAAGGTCCGGTTTCCTTGCAACGGCGCGGGCCAACATCACACGTTGAAATTCGCCGCCGGACAATGTGCGTACTTCCGCATTTTCCAGATGTTCAATGCCAGTTGAGATCATCGCGTTTTTCGCGTCACTTGCGCTCACATGTTCGGTTAACCGCATGAAACGCCGAACGGTCAGCGGTAAAGTCCAGTCAATGGCGAGTTTTTGAGGCACATATGCGACTTTAAGACCGTCGCGGCGTTTAACATCGCCGGCATCCGGCTTGATAATGCCCAGTGCCATTTTAGCCGTGGTGGATTTTCCCGAGCCGTTCGGGCCAATCAAGGTTACAATTTCAGAAGGCGAAATGGAAAAATTCACGTCCCTCACAAGCCAGCGGTCGGCTCGAAATACCCCCGCATTGGTCAGCGTGGCGAGTGTTTCGGATTTCTGAAGCATGGTTCGTTAAACGTCTTATTCAGTTGGCTGTAGTGGTTGCATCGGGTTATCGCACACGTTATAAGGTAACGCAATCTTGTAATGAGATAACATCACCTATTCGCATTATTCTGGAGTTTATCATGATCCGCCCCAAGGCACTTTTCCTTGCTTCCACATTATTGGCCAGTACCACCGTTTTTGCCAATGCGGAAGTAAATGTCGTTGCTTCTATTAAGCCCGTCCATTCACTTGTCGCTGCCGTTATGGAAGGTGTTGGAGAGCCGGGTCTTATTGTCGAAGGTGCCGGTTCACCGCATACATTCGCACTGAAACCTTCTCAGGCTAAAATGCTGGAAGCTGCGGATGTGGTGTTCTGGGTCGGGCACGATTTGGAAGCCTTCCTGGAAAAACCTCTGGAAACTGTCGGTGCAAATGCCACGTCTGTCGAATTGATCGACTCTCATGGGCTCGTCAAGCTAGGTTTCCGTGAAGGCGGTGCTTTCGAGGCGCATAGTCATGGTGAAGAAGATGGCCATGATGATCATTCCGATGAAGCGCACGATGATCATGATCACGACAAAGATCATAAACATGATGAAACCGCAGAGCACGATCATAGCCATGATCATGAAGAGCATAACGACCATGGTGAGCACGATCATGACAAACTTGACGAGCATGCTGGTCATGAAGAAGGGCATGACGAACATGCGCATGAAGGTCATAACCATGGAGAGTTTGATGCTCATATCTGGCTTGATCCGGAAAACGCAAAAGCGATTGTCCATGAGATCGAGGAAGCGCTTGTGAAAGCCGATCCGGAAAATGCTGATGCCTATGAAGCCAATGCAGAAGAGATCGCTGGCAAGCTTGATGTTTTAATTTCCGAAGTGTCAGCAGAACTGGAACCCGTAAAAGAGAAAGGCTTTGTCGTTTTCCATGATGCCTATCATTACTTCGAGAAGCGCTTCGGATTAGCTGCTTCCGGATCAATTACCATCTCCCCTGAAGTAATGCCCGGCGCGGAACGTATTACAGAAATTCGTGCCCGTGTAGAAGAACTGGGTGCCGCATGTGTATTTGCCGAGCCGCAGTTTGAGCCTAAGCTTGTTGCGACAGTGACCGAGGGCACTGAAGCTAAGTCAGGTGTTCTTGATCCTTTGGGTGCTGACCTTGAAGATGGATCTGAGCTTTACTTTACGCTCATTCGCAACATGGCAAGCTCAATCAAAACCTGTTTGACTGAAGCCAGTTAACACTACGCGTTTTCAATAAACATACGGGCCGTTTATGTCGCCCGTATACTTTCCAACTTATCGGCGCAGTTGGTTAGGAATGCTTTTTGGCGGACGTGAAAAGCGATACAACCAGTAATAATATACCTATTGCTCCCACCAGAAAACTCAGCGGTAGAAAGAAGCTTTCCTGAAGCACACCATCGGCATCAATGCCACCGTAAAACACTTTCTCAGCAAGCCAAAATAGAACAGCGATTATGATGGCAGAAATGCCGATCAGACGAATTTTTGATGTCATTTATTTAGCCTCGTTGGTTATTTAAGCTGCGCGTGCTCTGTCCTTTAAAATAAATGGATTTCAGGTAAGTAGAATATTCAATTAATCGAACATTAAGCAAAACCGGCGCTTTGGCTCTTTATAGAATGAAATAAGGCGAAATTACTGGTATTGAAGTATTGGCTATTTTGCTTGGCATGATAAGCACTTAGCGAAGGGCGCTTTAATATTTTCAAGTAATATGACGTCTTGTGCTTGCAATAGCTCAGTTGAGGCGTAAGCTATGCGTAGAATTGAATGAATTATCGTATGTATTTGGTATGAAGATAAATATCTACTTGAATATTTGGCGTTAAATTAGCGTTTAATTTCTGACCTTTATGATTAGAGGTTGTAGGAGGAAAAGATGTCAGGATTTCTCTCTACGGCAAACGGCGGCAA
>NZ_JXMU01000020.1 GCF_001293565.1 Ahrensia marina
TTTTTTCGTGAGCGTCAAAAAAAGAAAATTCGTGACATTATCCATCGGAGAAGTGGCACGGCGTACAGATTTAAAAGTATCAGCCGTGCGCTTTTATGAGGATGAGGGTTTGATACAGGCAGTCCGCAGCGCAGGCGGAAACCGGCGTTTCATGCGTTCTGAAATCCGCAAAGTGTCATTTATCTCCGTCGCGCAGCGCTTGGGTTTTACGCTGAGCGAAATCAGAAGCGAACTTGAAAAACTGCCCGATGACCGCGCACCCAATAAAAAGGACTGGGAGAAAATCAGCCGCAGTTTTCGTGACGTCTTAAACCAGCGCATTGCGATGATCGAACGTCTGCGCGACAGGCTTGACGGCTGTATCGGCTGCGGCTGCCTGTCTCTGGAGAAGTGCAAACTTTATAACAAGGACGATTGGGCCGCCAATTCAGGGGTCGGGCCGCGCTGGGTTATCGATGATAGAAGGGCCGCTAAATAGAACGCTTCATGTCGCGGTGGGCAATTCCGGCATCCATATATTCATCCGAACACACTTCAAATCCGAGCAGTGCATAAAAGCCTATCGCGCTGACCTGGCTCGATAAAAAGAATACTTTATCGCCCGCATCGTCGCGCTTGGCCAGATCATCCATCATGAAGCGCATTAGCTGCGCACCGATACCTGTGCCGCGTGCAGATTTCATAACTGCGACACGCTGAAACTTGAACTTGCTACCCGTCAGCATCACACGTGCCGTGGCAACAGGCTTGCCGTTTATCGTCGCCAGATAGTGCAGACACTCACCATCAAGCCCGTCCCGTTCCAAATGCTCAGGAACATTCTGCTCGCCAATGAATACGCTCTCGCGAATAGTCATCGACGCAGCCATATCAGCATCGCTTTCGACGCGACGGCAGGTAATTTTCATTATTAATCTCTGTTTTTAATCAGCGGTAGGCAACCGCCGCATGGTGAACTCGACAACATCCCCCTCCAGCAGACGCCAACTTTCGACTTGTGTCCAATAGGCTGCCTTGGGGTATTCTGCGAACCACTTTTTGGCTGTTTTGCGGGCATCAGCGCGAGGCTGACGATAGGTCTGACGCACGAAGGTAGACTTCTCCGTTCGCGCGCGACTTTTGGCCAGATTAGCCGAAAATCGTTCCCTGGGTATCTTGGGCGGTGCCATCATATCCCCCTAGTCACAACTCAAAACGCGATTCTTGCAGGAAAATGCTATCGACTAATATGCTGTTTGACCAGATAATTCTTATATAGCTGCAATTGGCCGCGGACGCGCACCAGCTACGAGACTTGGCAAATCAGGCCGCTAGGGTTAGCAAATAAGAAGAATATCAGGGGATGGGTTATATGGTTGAACGGCCAACATTACCGGCGGGCTTGCCGGACGACATTGAGCAAAAAAAAGCAATTGCGGAAAGCTGGTTTCAAACGCTGCGCGATAAAATATGCGCCGATTATGAGAAGCTTGAAGATGAACTGACCGGCCCGTTTTCAGAATATGCGCCGGGCCGTTTTAAAAAAGAGCCGTGGCTTCGCGATGAAGGCAAAGGCGGCGGCGGTGTCATGTCGATGATGAACGGCCGCGTATTTGAAAAGGTCGGCGTTCACACTTCATCCGTCTATGGCGAATTTTCACCCGAATTCCGCAAGCAAATTCCCGGCGCGGAAGAAGATCCGAAATTCTGGGCTTCCGGCATCTCGCTGATTGCACATCCGCAAAATCCCAATGTACCAGCCGTTCACATGAACACACGTATGGTCGTCACATCTTCATGGTGGTTTGGCGGCGGCGCTGACTTAACGCCGGTCCTTGACCGCCGGCGCACACAGGAAGACCCTGATTCCATCGCCTTTCACAAATCTTTCGAGCTGGCCTGCAACAAACACAAAGTCGCGGACTATCCGTTCTTTAAAAACTGGTGTGACGAATATTTTTATCTGCCGCACCGCGATGAACCACGCGGCATAGGCGGCATCTTCTGCGACTGGCGTCACTCAAGCGATGAAGATGGCGGCTGGGATGCCGATTTTGCGATGATAAAGGACATTGGCCGCACCTTTGCGGTGGTTTATCCGCATTTGGTTCGCAAAAATTTCAACACGCCATGGAGCGAAGAGGACCGCGAGGAACAGCTTGTTCGCCGTGGACGCTATGTCGAGTTTAACCTGCTTTACGACCGCGGCACTATTTTCGGGCTTAAAACCGGCGGCAATGTAAACAGTATTTTATCCTCCATGCCGCCTGCGGTTAAGTGGCCGTAAAGCGTTATGAGTATTGCCGGAAAATATTCGATGGCCGAACTACTTGCGCAATTTCCGCGTGCAGGCACGATTGAATGGATCGGCGTGCGGCCTATTCGCCGCCAACCGATGGAAATCCTGCAAAAGGCCGAAATCAAAAATTTCGGCTTGGTTGGCGATCACCGGACAAAACCCGGCAAACGCGCCGTCACGCTCATTCAGGCAGAACATTTGCCTGTCATTGCCGCGCTGGTCGGGCGCGAGGAAATCGACCCTGCCCTTCTTCGCCGTAATATTGTTGTCTCCGGCATCAATTTGCTTGGCCTTAAAGACCGCACATTCAGGCTTGGCACCGCGATACTGCAAGGCAAGGGATTGTGTGCGCCCTGCAGCCGCATGGAAGAGGAATTTGGCGCCGGTGGTTACAACGCCGTGCGCGGTCATGGCGGCATCATCGCCACTGTTATTGAAGAAGGCGCTGTAAGCCTTGGCGACAAAGTGGAATTTATTGCCGACTAAATTTTCGCGAGCAAATCATCCCGCTTCAAACTGAAATCGCTATCGATCCACTCATTCTCAAGCTCTTTGAGTTTCGCGCCAAGAAGCGGCCCTTTTTCAAATCCGCGCTCTATCAGATCAGCCCCTTTGACAGGCAGTTCCGGAACATCCCACGCATCAAGCGTTTTAGCCGCATTTGCCAATTCGTCATCGCGGCGCAATCCGGTTTGAGCATGCAAGGCGTCCAAAACCGCCATTTTGGAATGACGATAAGCAAGGCCGCGCAGGGAGCGGTCATCTTTTGGCAATTGCTGAGGCAGGCTTGCCCAAGCCCGCAATCTGTCCCGCTCGGCATTGGAAAGCTTCCATCGCGAAGCAATATCATTGACCGTGTCGACCCGCGGCGGGATGATGCTCATCAGACGTACCATCGCATCGGGCGCTATTTCATGCTTGCGCTCCGCCTCCATTAATGGCGGGATTGCATCAATACCCCATTTCTCGCTTTCCGGTAGCAGCTTGGTCAAAACACCGACCTGCCGCATCCAGAGCAGAGCACGTGATGGGTCGGGCGCGGCAAAGAGCTTGCGCATCTCGCTCCAGATACGTTCTGCCGAAAGTCCGTCCAAGCCGTCTTTCAAACGGGCGCAGGCTTTAAGGCCCTGTGCATCCGGCCTGTGTTTGCCGTAATAGGCAAAGAAACGGAAGAAGCGCAAAATGCGCAAATAATCTTCTTCAATGCGCGTGGCGGCATCGCCGATAAACTGCAATGTTTCTGTTTCAATATCGCCAAGCCCGCCAACATAATCGTAAATATGGCCATTGCGGTCGGCATAAATCGCGTTGATTGTAAAATCACGCCGCTTGGCATCGTCTTCAAAACTGGTGCCAAAAGCAACAACCGCATGGCGGCCATCGGTTTTAACATCCTTGCGTAAGCTCGTAATTTCATAGGTTTTGCCGTCAATGACAGCAGTCACTGTGCCGTGTTCAATGCCCGTTGGAATGGCTTTTATATCGGCAGCTTCAAGCAGCGCCAATGTCTCTTCTGGCGGCGTGGTCGTGGCAATATCGATATCGCTATCGCCATATCCCATCAAGGCATTGCGAACAGCACCGCCAACAACGCGCGGCTCGCCGCCGTCTTTTTCCAGCGCATCAAACAGTTGAACAAGCGCCTTGTCCTTCAGCCAAGCGGCGGTAATTTTGCCTGAATTAGTCAATATAAAGCCTTTCATACATGACGCGCAGAATACCGGCCGTCACGCCCCAAATATAGCGGTTTTCATAGGGCATTTCATAAAAATAACGCCGCCTGCCCTGCCAGTCGCGGTCCGCTTTCACATGATTCTGTTCATCCATCAAAAACGAAAGTGGCACATGAAATATCGCGGCAACCTCATCGGGGTTGGGTTTGAGCTGATAGTCACCGGAAATCACCGCCATAATTGGATGAATCCGATAACCGGAACCTGAAAGATAAGCGGGCAAGCGTCCGACAATTTCCAGATTATCAACGCCTATACCGGTTTCTTCCTCACATTCGCGCATGGCGGTTTCTTCAAAGCTCCGGTCGCCTTCATCAGCGCGGCCTCCGGGCAATGCAATTTGGCCCGAATGCGAACGAAGCGTTGTTGTGCGCTCGGTCAGCAACAGACGCGGCCCGCCCTGCGCATCGAACACACCGATCAGCACCGCAGCTTCACGCACAGCGTTTTCCCGGATGAGCGTTTCCAGATCAGGGTTGAAATGGAAATCTCCGGTCTCGCTCAAATGCCAATCGCGATCCTGCCGTGCGGCACGGGCGCGGAAATTTTCAATCGAAAAATCCGTCACTGACTGGCACGCTCCAGTTCGTCAGACGGCATGATCGCAAAGATCTCTCCATTGGAGCGGACGCAGAACATGGATACACCGTCAACGTCGATATGTTCACCGATTTCGACCAGTTCATACATGACAGGGCGCGCAACAAGCGCTTCCAGCCGGCCACGCATATGAATGTAGGGTTTCAGCCCATAGTTCTCGTCTGCAATTTCAAACCGCATCGGATTGTCTTTGCCCGCTTCGACAATATCGTCGGTCAGAGTGCGAAACGTCAGTTTTTGCGTATCGCCCTCGCCTGACACGTTCATTTCGACGGCCAGAAACGGCGCATCAACAACACGAATACCGATTTTTTCCACAGGTGTGACCAGATATGTCTTCCCGTCGTCATCTTTACGCAAAACCGAAGCAAACAACCGCACAAGTTCGGGTCGCCCGATCGGTGTTCCCATGTAATACCAGGAGCCATCGGCACGAATTTCCATATCCAGATCGCCGCAAAACGGCGGATCCCACTTATCAACGGGCGGCAGACCTTTGCCAGCGCCGGGCGCACGCGCCAGCATATCCTGCAGGCTATTTAAGCTCATCTGTTTCGTTTCTGCCTTGGCATTGCCTTTTTCTGTCATGCATACTCCTTAAAGATCGCAGAATCGTGTAGCGTCATTGAACATTATCTGCGTTCACGAAATAGTCAGTCGGAAACGCCTTGTCAGCTTTGTGAACTGATTTACGTTGTTTAGACGTGGCCCACTTAAGGAGATAAGGCAAATGAGCGTACACACAACCGGTGAAACGGTCGATGAAGCAAAAATCGTCGCCGAGGCTGAAGCCGCGTTGAGCGATATTGCCAAGACAAAAGAGGAAATCGCCAAGGTCATTTTCGGACAGGAACAGGTCGTCGAAAGCGCCATTACCGCTATTTTATCGGGCGGTCATGCCTTACTCGTCGGTGTTCCGGGTCTAGCCAAAACCAAACTGGTAGAAACTTTGGGCACCGTTCTTGGCCTTAGCGCAGGCCGCGTACAGTTTACGCCGGACTTAATGCCTGCCGATATTTTGGGCTCTGAAGTGCTCGAAGACAGCGAAAACGGCAAGCGCAGCTTCCGCTTTATCAAAGGACCAATTTTTACCCAGCTTCTCATGGCTGATGAAATCAACCGCGCTAGTCCGCGCACCCAGTCAGCACTATTGCAGGCGATGCAGGAATATCATGTAACCGTTGCCGGTACACGGTATGATCTGCCAGCGCCATTCCATGTTCTTGCAACACAGAACCCGCTGGAACAGGAAGGCACCTACCCGTTGCCTGAAGCCCAGCTCGACCGGTTCCTCATGCAGATCGACATTGATTATCCGGAGCTTGAAGCAGAGCGGCAGATTCTATTGCAGACAACGGGCACCATTGCACAGGAGGCAAGCCCCGTGCTCAGCACCGAAAAACTGCAGGCTATCCAACTTTTGGTGCGCCGTATGCCTGTTCCTGAAAGTGTGGTTGATGCGATTTTGAAACTGGTGCGTTCCTCGCGACCCGGCCACGGCAATGAAACAACAGACAAGCATATTTCATGGGGTCCGGGCCCACGTGCCAGCCAGTCCCTGATGCTGTGCGCCCGCGCCCGTGCGCTCTATGACGGCCGCTTTGCACCTTCCCTTGATGATGTGCGCGCCCTTGCCGAGCCGGTGCTTCAACACCGCATGGCACTGACTTTTGCCGCACGCGCTGAAGGTATGAGCGTTCAGGGTATCATTAAAGACCTTGTGGCAAAGCTGGATTAGGAGCGGCCAAACTGATGGCATCTATCGGCCAATCCACAAAGCCAACAGGCAACAAAGATGCGCTCATCCGCGCACGTCAGCGCGCGGCGCTGGTGCCGGAATTGCTTGTTGACGCCTTGCGTATTGTGAATACGGTCATGGCCGGTTGGCATGGCCGGAAAAAACGCGGTATTGGCGAAACCTTCTGGCAGTACCGCCCCTACACGCAAGGCGAGACGATGGCGCGCATCGACTGGCGCAGATCGGCCCGCGATGACCAGACCTATGTGCGCGATCAGGAGTGGGAAGCAGCCCACACGATCTGGCTCTGGGTCGATCAGTCAACCTCCATGCTATTTAAATCTTCCGCTGCCCCTGTATCAAAAGAATCCCGCGCGCTTGTTGTCACTTTCGCCTTGGCCGAGCTCTTTGCCCGCGCCGGTGAACGTGTCGGCTATCCGGGTCTGTTGAAACCGTCGGCCAACCGCAAAGGTGCGGAGCGTCTTGCGACCGCCTTTGCAACCCAGACGACCGCGATGCCCGACACACCGTCTTTTTTGCAGGTTCAACGTTTCAGCGATGTTGTTTTGGTCAGCGATTTTTTGGGCGATACAGATGAAACACTGGCGATGATCGACGATCTGGCAAGTCAGGGTGCGCGTATGCATCTCATCGAGATCGTTGATCCGGCAGAAGAAGACTTTCCCTATGGCGGACGCACAGAATTCATCGACCCTGAAACCGGCACAAAATTGACCGCTGGCCGCGCCGAAGACTGGCGCGATGATTATCGCAATCTTTATCAGGCGCGCAGACACGCATTAAAAGCGCGATGCCGTGCCCATGGTGGCAGCTATACGATCAGCCGCACGGATCATCTGGCTTCGGAAACACTCGTGCGCCTTCATGGATTTATGACAGGAAATCCGGCGGCAACCGGCAAAATGGCAGGAGCATCCTGATGTTCGGCTTGCCTCTCGCTTTTGCTGTACCTGCCGTTCTCTTCGGTCTCATTGCATTACCCGTTATCTGGTGGCTGTTGCGCTTGACCCCGCCAAAACCTGAAAGCGAAGTTTTCCCGCCATTGCGCATTTTGCAAAAACTGGTCAAACGCGAGGAAACACCGTCGAAAAGTCCTTGGTGGCTGACCTTACTGCGCCTGCTGCTGGCGGCTCTGGTGATTTTTGCGCTGGCACGTCCTTTGCTCAATCCGCAAACTGAAATCGCGCTTGAGGACGGCCCTCTTTTAATTATGGTCGACAACTCATGGGCATCAGCCAGCGATTGGTCTGCACGCCAACGCACAGGCGCCGCGCTTATTCAATCAGCCGGTGAACGCGGTGTGCCCGTTGCGATCAGTCCAAGCGTATCACCGCCCAATGCAACCATTACGCTGGTTGATGCGGCAACAGCCGCTGCATCATTTGCAACGCTTGAGCCGGTTGCCGCCGAACCAAACCGTGCGCAGGCATTGAACCGTCTTTCCGAAGCCGCATCAGGCAGCGAAAATGCAACACTTGCAATCCTGAGCGATGGACTTGCTCAGGGCGAACAGGACAGCGCACTTGATTTCAACAGCAATGCAGTCGCCAAAACGCTGCTGTTTAATGGCGAAATTACACAGCTTGCCGCAGTCAGCGACGCACAGAACCGCACGGATGCGCTTGAAGCAACGGTCATCCGTTCGCAAAATTCGCAGCTTGCTGACGAGATCAATGTCAATGCCATTGATGAAAAAGGCCGACTGCTCGGCACCGCAACAGCCTATTTCGAAGATGGTGCCAATGAAGCCGTTGCCGCTTTTGAAGTGCCGTTTGAATTGCGCAATGACATGGCGACATTGCGCGTTGAAAATCAGGCAAATGCGGCGGCGACCTATTTGCTTGACGAAAACAACCGCAGACGCCGTTTTGCGCTGTTCAGCGGTCTTGCCGGTGATGAAGCCCAGCCGCTCCTGTCGCCGCTTTATTACATCGAACGTGCCATCCAGCCCTATGCGGATATTGTGCGCCCGCGCACCAATGATTTAAGTGTCGATGTCCCTGAAATTTTAGAACAAGGCCCGGCCGTCATCGTTATGGCCGATATCGGCGTTTTGCCGAATGTCGTCGAAGACCAAGTTGAAAACTGGATTGAGGCTGGCGGCACATTGGTGCGCTTTGCCGGTCCCCGTCTCGCCGCCTCGGCTGAGGTTGATCCGTTTTTGCCGGTCTCGCTGCGCAGCGGCGAGCGTGATCTTGGCGGCGCGTTGACATGGACAGAGCCACAAGTCGTTGCGCCTTTCTCTGCAACCGGTCCCTTTGCCGAGCTGGATGCGCCGCGTGACGTGACGGTTAACCGGCAATTGCTCGCCAATCCCGATGCGCAGCTTGCGGAAAAAACATGGGCAAGCCTTCAGGATGGCACACCGCTTGTCACCGGCGAACGGCGCGGACAAGGAACCATTGTCCTGTTCCATGTAACGGCCGAAGCTACATGGTCAAATTTACCCATCAGCGGCTCGTTCGTCGATATGTTGCGTAGGATTGCCGATATTTCCGCCAATACCGGTGCCAGCGAAATCGCCGCGCAATCAACAGCAAGCGAAACCCTAGCACCTTTACGTATCGTGCGTAGCGACGGCGAACTGATCAGCCCGCCCGCCTTTGTTAAACCGCGCGATACAGGCAACTCGGCGGTAACGAACTATGAAAACCCTGCCGGACTTTACGGCACGCAAGACGCTTTTTCCGCACTTAACATTTTAAGTTCCGGCGCAGCCTTAACACCGTTTGTCATGCCCCAAACAGAAGCCACAGTAGAAACACTGCCCTATGCCGTTGCTGAGCAGACCGATTTAAGCGGCTGGCTATTCGCACTGGCATTCCTATTGCTTATCATCGACACATTGGCCATGCTTTGGATTAATGGACGTTTCAAACGCTCGTACAAAACGGCCAGTGCAAGCGCAGCTGTGCTTATCGCCATCACTGTTAGCGGCCTCATTCCAGACCCCGCTGTTGCGCAGGATGCCAAGCCCGGCGATGAATTACTGATCGAAAATCTCGATGCAACACGCATTGGCTATGTTCTGACAGGCCGTCAAGACACGGACAAAATCACAAAAGCAGGCATTTCCGGCATTAGCCGCTATCTGGAATCGCGCACAGCATTTGAGCCGAGTGATCCGGTCGGGCTTGATATCGAAACCGACGCGCTGGCCATCTATCCGCTTATCTATTTCCCGATTGATGCCAATGCAGACATGCCGAGCGACACGGCGATCGCCCGCCTTGATGCCTACATGCAAAGTGGCGGCACAATTCTATTTGATACCCGCGATCAGATCGGCGGTTCGTTTAATGCTGGGCAAAGCCCGGAAAACCAACGCTTGCGCGACATCATGCGCAACCTCAACGTGCCGCCTTTGGAGCCGGTCCCGGCTGATCACGTCCTGACGAAATCATTTTATATTCTGGACACTTTCCCCGGCATTTATGACGGATCACCGCTTTGGGTTCAGGCCAGCACAGATGAAGAAGGTATAGACCGGCCAGTCCGGCGCGGTGACGGTGTGTCACCGGTGCTGATTACCGGCAATGATCTGGCGGGCGCATGGGCACTCGATGAAGCAGGAAAGCCATTGCTGCCCATTGCATCAGGCAACCCGCTCCAGCGTATTTATGCGTTCCGCACCGGCGTGAACATCATGATGTATATGCTGACCGGAAACTACAAAGCCGATCAGGTTCACATCCCTGCTCTGCTTGAAAGATTGGGGCAATAAATGACCAATTATTCCATTGCTTTTGATCCCTTTCTGCCTTGGCCCGTCATCTGGTTCGCGCTGGCGTTTGCCGTCTTATTGTCCGGCATCATTTTAGTGTTGCGTACACGCGGCGGCGTGTTACGCGCATTGGCATTTCTGGCCCTTGCTGTCGCGCTTGCCAATCCGGTCATAAGTCAGGAAGACCGCACAGCATTGCCAACCAGCGTTGCGATCATTGTCGATCAAAGCCAAAGCCAGCGGCTGGATGGACGCACCGACACCACCGAACAAACGGTCGAACGCCTCACCGCCAATTTCGAGCGCTACGACCAGTTTGATGTCAGGGTCATTGAAACAGCCCGCGCTGAAAATGCGGATGCGCAAACACAGACAAGGCTTTTTGAAGCGCTGCGCTCTGTCTTTCGCGACGTGCCGCCCTCACGCATTGGCGGCGCTGTATTTGTGACCGACGGTCAGGTCCACGATGTCCCGAACATCAATGAAGCCCTGGGGTTTGATGCACCGGTTCACGCATTGATTACCGGCAGACCGGACGAATATGACCGCAAAATGCAATTGGTGGAGGCACCGCGTTTTGCAATCGTGGGCGATCCGGTTCAGGTCAGCTACCGCGTCGAACATCAAGGCGATGTCCCTGCCGGAAACGAAAGCGTCGAAGTTTCGATTTATCGCAATGGCGAATTACTGGCTGTGGAACAGGCGCTCGCCAACGAGACTTTTGAAGCCGAGATCGAACTCGACCGCTCCGGCAAGAATATCATCGAGTTTGCAACAGATGAAATTGATGGTGAGCTAACCGGCAACAACAATCGCGCCGTGGTACGCATTGAAGGTATTCGCGAAAACCTGCGCGTATTGCTGGTGTCGGGAGAACCCCATTCGGGTGAACGCACATGGCGTAATTTGCTGAAATCGGACGCATCGGTTGATCTTGTTCATTTTACAATTTTGCGACCGCCGGAAAAACAGGACGGCACACCGATCAATGAATTATCGCTGATCGCGTTTCCGACCCGCGAACTGTTCGTCGAGCGCATTGAGGATTTTGATCTGATCGTGTTTGACCGCTATCAAAACCGCAATGTGCTGCCGGTGCTCTATTATGACTATATTGCAGAATATGTGCGCAATGGCGGCGCGTTGCTGATTGCCGCCGGCGGTGAATATGCAGGCGATTCATCTGTCGCACGCACGCCTTTGTTCAGCGCACTGCCTGCTGTGCCGACAGGTCAGGTGCAAATGGCCGGTTATTATCCGCGCATTAGCGATGACGGCAAACGGCATCCGGTCACACGCGATCTGCCGGGCGGCGCAAGCGAACCGCCCAATTGGGGACGCTGGTTCCGCACCGTTGACGTGCAGGATGTTGAAGGCACAACCATCATGCAGGCCGCCAACCAAAAACCGCTTCTGGTTTTGGATGAATATGAGGAAGGCCGAGTCGGGCTGATGCTTTCCGATCACGGTTGGCTATGGGCGCGCGGCTTTGAAGGCGGCGGCCCCCATGTCAACTTATATCGCCGGCTGGCGCACTGGTTAATGAAAGAGCCGGACCTTGAGGCCGAGGCTTTAAGGGCAGAGCCGGATGGCCAGACGCTGAAAGTCACCCGCCAGACAATGGCCGATGCCGCAGATCCGGTAACCATCATCGCGCCTGATGGGCAGGAAATAATTCTGGAATTACAAAAGACTGATGAAGGGTTGTTTGAAGGCAGCTATGAAACCGGCCAGATCGGACTGTTCGAAATATCCGATGCCACGCAATCAACGCTGTCTCACATCGGTCCGATTGATGCGCCCGAATTTCGCGATATGATTTCAACAACGGGCATTTTGGAGCCTTATTTGAATGAAGCACGCGGCGATACACGCCGTTTGCTAAATGATAATGGCGATATCAGCGTACCCAATATTTTGCCGATCCGCAGCAATGTTGAAACCGCCGGCCGCGACTGGATCGGTTTTAAAATGACGCAGGAAACAGAACTGCGCGGCATCAACCGCCAAGGCGTATTTGCAGGCTTCCTCGGCCTCGCACTGCTCCTGCTTGCCTTCAGCGCGATGTGGTACCGCGAGGGCAAATAATCAGTCCGGCAAAATGTCGCTGTGTGATACAAGACCGGCCATCTGCGACGGGTCAAAGCCGCCAAGCGGGCAAACCAGCAACCGGTTAAGGTCCACCGGACCGGGCATGAGAACATTGCGTTTGGCCACAACATCAAATCCGAGCGGGCCGTAATAAGGCTGATCACCCACAAGCATCACATAGGCGGCATTGGCCTGCTTTGCCGCCTCTATACATTTGGCAACAAGCGCCTTGCCAATGCCCTGTTTTTGCAAATTTGGCATCACGCAAAGCGGACCAAGCAGCAATCCCTTGGAGCGGCTGACCGATGTTGTAATCCACGTCAGACGCACACTGGCGATCATTTCACCATCCGGTCGCGTTGCCACAAATGACAATGCCGCATCATGCCCGCCCTGCTCACGCACACGAAATGCGGCGCGTGTAAATCGGCCCGGTCCAAACACAGTTTGATGCAAATGTTCGATAGCCTGACCGTGGTCTTCCGTTTCAATCGAAATTTCGAATGACGGAGCTGAGGCGTGGTTTGCCAACGAGGCAGAGGATTGTTGTTTCATGGGAAATCCAAAAATTAAAAGCGCACAGGAAAAATGCCCTCAAACAGGCACAGAGATTTTTTCCTATCGTCGTCGGAGCGACGATGTATGTTCAGCTTTTAAAATCATGATCTTCCGGTAGCACCAGTTCACCCGATCGTAAAGATACTTTTTTACCAAGCCGCTTTTTAGAAGTTACGCACTGTTCACATATTTCCCCATGATTGATGCGACTGTTCGCTCTAGATATACAATAAAGCAAACAATAAGGAGGCCACGATGGGCTTGTTAATCGACGGCGAATGGCACGATAAATGGTATGATACAAAATCCAGCGGCGGACGTTTTGAGCGCAAAGCAGCCAGCTTTCGCAACTGGGTAACGGCAGATGGTTCGGCCGGTCCATCCGGCGAAGGCGGCTTTAAAGCAGAAGCAGACCGCTACCATCTTTATGTATCTCTCGCCTGCCCTTGGGCGCACCGCACTTTAATTTTCAGAAAGCTTAAAAAGCTCGAAGACCTTATTTCAGTATCGGTGGTGCATCATTTCATGGGTTCTGATGGCTGGACGTTCAAGACCGATGACGCAGCAAAAGGCGACGATCTTTTCGGGTCTGAATTTCTGCGCGAAATTTATTTGAAAGCACAACCGGATGTGACAACACGCGTTACTGTGCCGGTTTTGTGGGACAATAAAAACAATACGATTGTTTCCAATGAATCATCGGAAATCATTCGCATGTTCAATACGGCCTTTAATGAGATTACCGGCGATGACAGCGATTATTATCCGGAAGAATTGCGCAGCGGCATCGATGAGATCAATGAGCGCGTTTACAACACACTCAATAATGGCGTCTATCGCTCCGGTTTTGCCACAACGCAGGATGCCTATGAAGAGGCAGTATATCCGCTGTTTGAAACTCTGGACATGCTGGAAGAACGGCTCAGCACAAACCGTTATTTGATGGACGACAAGATTACGGAAGCTGACTGGCGCCTGTTCACCACGCTGGTGCGTTTTGATCCGGTTTATTTCGGCCATTTCAAATGTAACATCCGCCGGATTGTCGATTACCCGAATATCTGGAACTACACCAAAGAGCTTTACCAGCATAAAAATGTTGCCGAGACCGTGAACATGCATCACATCAAAGCGCATTATTACGCCAGCCATGAAACGGTCAATCCGACGCGCATCATTCCGGTTGGCCCTGACGTTGATTTTTCAGAAGCACACGACCGAGACAGGCTCTAACTACCAATATTTGGAAATTGCCGCGCCTTTTGTAATTTCTGCCAGACGGTCACGCACGCCTTGGGTCGTTTCCGCTGGCAGATCATTGGGCGCAAACCATCCAAGCTCGGCGATTTCGCCGGCTTGTTTCTTCAAATTGCCGGAAAAATTGGAAAAAATATAAACCGCCACATGGTCACGCTTCGTCACTTTGCGGTTTAGATAAAGGCCAAACAATCTTCCCGCTTCACGTGCCGATAAACCGGTTTCTTCTTCAAGCTCGCGCAGCACCGCATCCTGGCAGGTTTCACCACTGTCAACACCGCCGCCCGGAAAGTGCCATCCATTCACATAGGTATGACGCACCAGTAACACACGGTTTTGATCGTCAATCACAACGGCGCGTACACCGAGCGTCATTGGCCGCGATAACAAAAACCAAATATGATACAATTGCGTTTTAATGGACATGACGCCTTTATGCATAAATGCGCATGGAAACAAAATTAAATTTTGCGCAAAGCGTTTACGGCTTGCCCATTAGGCGCTAGCTAATAGTGAATGGGCTTTACTCTTGCACACATTTCCGATGTTCATCTTGGACCTTTACCGAAAACCAAGCTGCGCGAATTAGCCAGTAAACGCATCACTGGTTACATCAATTGGCGGCGTAACCGCGCCAGCAATTTGGGTACCGCCGCTCTTAACAGTCTGGTTGGGGAGCTTGCCCGCGATAATGCGGACCATCTGGCCATTACCGGCGATCTGATCAATATCGGTCTGGACGCGGAGGTGGTAGCAGCGGCTGAATGGCTGCGGGACAATTTTGACCCTGTCGAAACTACCGTTGTTCCCGGCAATCATGATGCCTATATCGCCGGTACCCTTGCCAAGGCCATCAAGGCTTGGTGGCCCTATATGACCAATGACGATCAGAAGAACTACGTTAAAGGCGAAACGTTCCCGTTTTTGCGTGTACGCGAGAACGTGGCGATCATTGGTGTTTCCAGTGCCGTGGCAACGCCGGCTTTTGTCGCTGCGGGTCGTTTTGGTAAACGCCAGTCAGTCAAGCTCATCAATCTTCTGGAACAAACACGCAAAGCGGGATTGTTTCGTGTCGTATTGATCCACCATCCGCCCGTGCGTAACGCGACCCCGCCGCAGAAGCGGCTATACGGCATAGGGCTGTTTCAAGATGTTATACGTGAATATGGCGCGGAACTCGTATTGCACGGCCACACCCATTTGCCACAACGCCATATGATTGAAGGCCCGGAAGGTGCCAAAGTGCCGGTAATCGGTGTTCCGTCTGCCAGCCAAAGCGGCGGTGGCCGCAAACCGGCCGCCACCTACAACCGCTTTGTCATTTCCGGCGCACCTGACCATTGGCACTGCACGTTGACCTCGCACAGCGTCAATTCTGCAACTTCTGCAACATTTGATGTTACGGACAGCCGCACGCTTTACGGCTAAATTTTAGCTTATTGTGCCGAATATCGCATCGCGGTAAGCCAGAAGAAACGTTCCGCCAATAACGAACAAGGCAATCAAAAACCAGCCAATGCGACTGGCGGATGTTTTGCTCGCGCGGTCCTTGGCAGCCATTGGCACTTCTTCGACGTCACTGCCCTTCTCTTGCCGCACATCACCGGCAGGGATTGCAGTGCTTTCATCCGCTTCAGCTTTATCTGTCTGCGGTGCCTCGTCATCACCGGCCTGTTCGCGATAGGAAATATCATCGCCCGCAAATGCCAGTTCACGCTCATAAATGCGCTCGGCAATATATTTGGTAACGGCCTGCACTATCGGTTCGATCTCGGTGCCTTCCGCAAGCGTCAGACGCCCAAGGCGGCTATCACGGACAAAACGGTATTGCCGCCTGTCTTTACCCATCATCACATGCGCGGTGGCATCAATCCACAAACGCGGTTGCAGTCCCGAAGAAATCGCAAAATCAAAGCGCTCATCACTCAGCGGCACTTCGTCAAAGACAGGTTTAAGCTCTTGCGCCAAAAGCTCGAGGCGTGCGCGATCCGCCTCCTTCATGTCGACAACGATATCGCCGCGTTCCGCAGAAGCGATTTTTATATCACGCACTGCATCGACAAGAGTGCTTTTGGGTGCGTTTTTCACGCGGTCAGGTCGATCAAAGGCCATTTTTGGCTCCAAATACGCTAAACTAATTATTAACCATAATTTGGGGCGGGTTTGAGGTTCTTGCAAGGGAAATGATCATTTGAGCGCCGATACACCCAACATTGCTGCCAATTAGTCCTCAAAATGCCGGTTTCGGCCTGCGCAAATGCAAAAACGGACATGAAACCCGTTTACTGAGTCTCATGCCCGTTCTTCTGTTTAACTTCGCGTTTCAATCAACCCTTACGTGCAAGAACGCGGTTTACAGCAGACAAAATAGCCTCAAGCGAGGATGCAACAATATTTTTGTTAATGCCCGCGCCAAAGACGGTTTCGCCATCAATATCAAGCTGCATATAGGTGATTGCAGCAGCATTTGAGCCATGTTGCATGGAATGTTCCGAATAATCGCTAACGGATATATTCATGCCGAACTCTCTTGAAAGCGCATCGACAAAACCGTCAATCGGTCCGGTCCCTTTGCCCTCAATCGTCTTGGCCTGATTGCCATCAACAATATTGGCGCGCACGATACGCGTCTCATTATCGCTGCTGTCTGCCTGTGTTGAATGGCTTTCAAAGCGCAAACGAGGCGCTACAAGCTTCACATATGTCGCCATGAACACATCATAGATGCGCTGCGCGGAAAGCTCGACGCCTTCCTTATCGGTAATATCCTGCACCACTTGGCGGAACTCGATTTGCAAGTTGCGCGGCAGGTTCAAACCAAAATCCTGCTGGAGAATATAGGCAATGCCGCCTTTGCCTGATTGCGAATTAATACGGATAATCGCCTCATAGGACCGGCCGACATCCTGCGGATCAATCGGCAAATATGGCACTTCCCAAAGCTTGCCATCCGTTTCTTTAATCGCCTTCATACCTTTATTGATCGCATCCTGGTGCGAGCCGGAAAAAGCGGTGTAAACAAGTTCACCGACATAGGGATGGCGTTCAGGAATCGCCAACTGGTTACAATGCTCATACACATCGCGAATATGGTTGATGTCAGAAATATCAAGTTCAGGATCAACGCCCTGCGTCAACATATTCAGCGCCAATGTCACAAGGTCGACATTGCCGGTACGCTCGCCATTACCGAACAAGGTGCCTTCCACACGGTCGGCACCAGCCAACAAGCCCAATTCTGTTGCTGCAATGCCCGTGCCGCGGTCATTGTGCGGGTGTAATGATAAAATGATATTTTCCCGGTTATCGAGATGGCGTCCAATCCACTCCATTTGGTCGGCGTGAACATTAGGTGTCGACATTTCAACGGTCGCCGGCAAGTTGAGAATAAGCTTGTTGTCGGGTGTTGGCTGAATGATTTCAGTCACCGCATTACAGATTTCCAGCGCCACTTCCATTTCAGTACCGGTGAAACTTTCTGGCGAATATTCAAACCGGTAGCCACCGCCTGCTTTAGCTGCCATATCGGAAACCATTTTGGCAGCGTCGGTGGCAATCTGCTTAATGCCCGCCACATCCTTGTTGAACACAACGCGGCGCTGCAACTCAGAAGTCGAATTATAGAAATGAACGATCGGGCTCTTTGCGCCTTTAAGCGATTCAAATGTGCGCGTGATCAGTTCTTCGCGGCACTGAACAAGAACCTGAAGCGATACATCATCAGGCACATTGCCCTCCTCCACACACCAGCGTGCAAAGTCAAAATCGGTCTGTGATGCCGAAGGAAAACCGATCTCGATTTCCTTAAAGCCCATCTTTAAAAGTAGCGCGAACATCCGCGTTTTACGTTCATGACCCATCGGTTCGATCAGCGCCTGATTACCGTCACGCAAATCAACCGAACACCAGATCGGTGCCTTGTCTATTGTCTTAGACGGCCAGGTACGGTCGCTCATATCCATGGTCGGGTAAGGCCGGTACTTGGAAGCAATCGCCGCCATGCTTTTCATGCCTTGGGTGGAAGAAGTGTTCGTCATAATATCCTCGTCGTGCAAGCAGCTTTGCGCATTTCTTACGCGCGGGCTTAGCGCTTGCCAGCTAATTATTCAATGATGGTGATGGATGAAGGGGCAGGCTTTTGATCGCCGAGGATACGACCACCCGGCGCCCCTTATGAACGGGCCGAGCGATCGCTTCTAAGTAGCAGGAGCGCTTTACGACGACGCGCGGCAGCGTTCGCAGCTGCAATAGCAGATAGCGATAAAGCGGCCAGCAATGTCAAAATTGTCATGCTCATAAAATAAACCTAACAAAATAAGCCGGAAGCGCAAGAAGCAAATTAGATTTCGTTCGGCATTTTGCAGCTTTCAGCAATTTACATGCCCAGCACCGGATAAAGCGAGGCGATCAGTAATGCCGCCATGGACCAGTTAAAAGCGGTCAACCGTTTGGGGTTTGTCAGCAGGCGGCGCATTTGCTGGCCAAGCACGGTCCAACTGCTTACCGATGGCAAATTGGTCGCACCGAATATCAACGCGACCCAAAGCGCCCCTTCCGCATCACGTGACGGCGAATAGACCGTCACGGCTGTCAGTGCCATGGCCCATGCTTTCGGATTTACCCATTGAAATGCCGCCGCCTGCAAAAATGTAATCGGCGTGCCTTCCGCCTCGCTTTTCTTCGGCGGTGCGGAATTGGCAATCTTCCAAGCCAGCCAGAACATATAAAAAACGCTGACGACTTTCAAAACAGTATGCAGCACCGGCACATTGTCAAAAACTTGCGCCAAGCCAATCCCGACCAGAAACACCATCAGCGTAAACCCGAGCCCGATACCCAGCATATGCGGTACAGTGCGCGCAAAGCCGAAATTTGCACCGGATGCCATGAGCATCAGATTATTGGGGCCAGGCGTTATCGAACTAACAAAGGCAAAGCCAACCAAAGCGAGAAAAAGATCATAGGTCATAGGCACAATCCTGCATCATAAGCGGCGCTTTGAAATTGCTTTTTAATGTGCTCAGAGATATAATTTGCAAGAAATGATCAAGATCGACAACATATCCAGCAAGATATTGCAAGAACTTGAAGCTGACGGGCGACTAAGCAATCTTGAACTTTCAAGCCGTGTTGGCCTGTCACCCTCAGCGTGTCTGCGCCGTGTTCAGGAATTGGAGCGCTCCGGTATTATTGCCGGATACCGCGCGCGCATAGATAGAACCAAAACCGGCGGCAACTTTGTTGCCTATATTACCGTCGGTTTAAGCGACCATTCAAAAAGTTCACAGGAAGCATTTGAAAAGGCCATCGCGCGTGCGCCGCAAGTGCGCGAATGTCACAACATTGCAGGCGAGAAAGAATATCTACTGCGCGTCGAGGTGGAAGATTTGGTCGCCTATAAAATCTTCCACACCGATATTCTGGGAACCCAGCCTCAGGTTAACGCTATCACATCCTACATCGTAATCGGCTCGTCCAAGGATGAACGCGCCTAATCACTTTATCAGATGCGCAACAACATTCTCGATCATCCGCATACCGGCATTGTGACCAAGGCTCATAATGCTTTCGGGATGAAACTGCACGGCGGCAACAGGTTCATGGCGATGCTCTATCCCCATGACCACGCCGTCTTCCGTTTCCGCTGTCACTGTAAACACTTCAGGCAAACGGGCCGGATCAGCAAAGATCGAATGATAACGGCCAACAGTGATTTCCTTTGGTAGGCCTGAAAAAATCCGCCCCGCCTCTTGCACTCTGATGCGCGATGGCTTGCCGTGCATCGGATAGCCAAGCTGGCGCAATGAGCCGCCATAAGCTTCGGTAAGCGCTTGCAAACCAAGGCACACGCCAAAAACCGGTAAGTCGCGCGCTCTGGCCTGCTTTATCGTCGCCTTGCAATCAAAATCGGAAGGCTTGCCCGGCCCCGGCGACAACACAACAAGATCAGGCCTGTAATCATCAAATATTTCAGCCGCTACAGGCGAACGCACAGTGCGCACATCGGCCCCGGTTTGCCGGAAATAATTGGCCAGCGTGTGCACAAATGAATCTTCATGATCGACGAGCAAAATACGTTTGCCCTCGCCCACACGCGCAACACTGATTTCGCTGGTCGGTGCGTTGCCTTTCGCACTGTCGCGAATGGCGGCAAGCAATGCGGATGCTTTTAATTCGGTTTCTGCCTCTTCCGCCTCAGGATCTGAGTCAAACAAAAGCGTCGCGCCCGCGCGTACCGATGCAATGCCATCGCGTATTTGAATCGTGCGAAGCGTAAGGCCCGTATTCATATCGCCATTGAATTTGACCATGCCAATCGCGCCGCCATACCATGCGCGCGGGCTTTTCTCGTGATTTTCGATAAACCGCATAGCCCAAAGCTTTGGCGCACCGGTAACTGTCACAGCCCATGCATGGGACAAAAAGCCGTCAAAAGCATCCATATCATCACGCAAACGTCCTTCCACATGGTCAACGGTGTGAATGAGACGCGAATACATTTCAATCTGGCGGCGGCCGATAACCCGTACCGTACCCGGTTCACAAACACGGCTTTTGTCGTTGCGATCAACGTCCGAACACATGGTGAGTTCGGATTCATCTTTTTTGGAATTGAGCAGTTTCAAGATCTGTTCTGAATCAGAAATCGCATCAGCGCCCCGTTCGATTGTGCCAGAAATAGGACATGTCTCAATGCGTTTACCAGTCACACGCACAAACATTTCCGGTGAGGCGCCGATCAAAAATTCATTGTTGCCCAAGTTCATGTAGAACGAATAAGGCGCAGGGTTGGTCGCTTTCAGACGGCGGGCAATTGCAGACGGCTTGCTTTTAACCTGTTCGTAAAACATCTGACCCGGCACGACTTCGAACAAATCGCCGCGTGAAAAGCTATCTTTGGCGCTGCGCACAAGATCGGCATATTCACCCGGCTTGTGATCCCCTTTTGGCGGGACAACATCCGTCGGCTCAAACGCATCGAATGTCTTTTTGCGTGGCAAACCTATCGTTGAGGCACCGTCTTCACTGAACTCATATTCATCGACCCAGGCCGCCGCCGAATGATTGTCGACGACCAGAATACGGTCCGGCAAAAACAATACGAGATCGCGCTGGTTTTCAGCCCGCTCGAGCTTTTCCTCAATCGGGTCGAACTGAAAAGCGATGTCATAGCCAAATGATCCGAAGAACCCCAGATTGTCATCTTGCGGTGAATAAAAGTGGCTGACGATTTTACGCACAACGGAAAACACCGAAGGCGCGCGCGAGCGTTCTTCTTCAGACACAACCCGTGTCGGCTCGGCAATAATAATTGCCAATCCCTCATCCGTATCTGACATTTTTGCAATATGCGCTTCATCGACAAGCGCTTTTTTGATCATCGCGACAATAATCTTCCCGCGCGCATTCAGCGCCTTGATTTGCATATCGCGCTTGCGCGCGCTGATCATAACCGGCGGATCGACAATCGCAATATCCCAACGCGTGTAGCGGCCCGGATATTCGTAATTTGAGGACAATACAGCGCCCAGACGATCATCAAGCGCATCCAAATAACTGTCTATTGCTGTGGCATATTCTACGGTGCTGCGCGCACGTTCAATGGCAACACCGCCACGTGTGCTAAAGTGGTCCGGTTGCTGGCGTTGGCCTTCATTCGTCATTTCAAATCTGCCTGTTTGCTCGAACGAGCCGCTAGAATTATGCCTTCAACAATGCGCGGACACAAAAAAACCGCCCTATGTCTAAGGCGGTGCATATGCGTCAAAACATGAAAAAGCCCGCCTATGAAAGCGTGCGCCACCAGTTTGCTGCGATGTTCATTGTTTTGGTCATGGCAAATGTTTAGCACGGAAATGCCGCAGTGCAATCAAAAATTGCAAAGCCGGCGGAACTCTTCTCTGAATAAAAAGAGGTTGAACCGGGCGGAATGGTTCAACCTCTTCTCGTCAGTATGAAACTGACGTTTATGGCTCGGATTAAGCAGGGTGTCCGGCCAAACTCAACAATCAAAGATAACCGCTGGTTGCTACAGTCAATAATACAACCATATTCATTGTAAAGGTGTATTTCTATATCTATACAACTTTTTAGTGTATAAATCATATTAAGCGTCATATAACTTTCAAAAATTCACGATAGCAGCTCCTCGCCCAAGGAGCTTTACATGACCCAATACACCGAGCAGGATTTCATCAACCAATTGACTGGCAAAGGACAAGGCGCGGCTCCTGCGCGTTTGGGCACGCGATTTAACGCGGAAGGACAATTCCTACCTGAACCGGGCAATACAATTGTCGCCCATGTGCCGGAAGGATCGAAGATACAAACCGAACTGGCAGCGCTCGCACAAAAGATGAAAGCATTGCCGGGCGCAGAACACTTCGCGTTTACGCCAGTTTCAAGCTATCATATGACGGTTTTCCAAGGCGTAATCGAGTTTCGGCGAAAGGAAGGCTTTTGGCCTCCATTCCTGCCTATGGATGCAACAATTGACTCTGTGACCGCACATATGGTCGAAAAACTGAAAACTTTTCCAAAATCGAGTCGTTTCGAAATCAAACCCATTGCACTCACCCCGTTGGGCCTGACAGTTGCAGGCAAAACAAGCGAAGATGAAATTGCATTGCGCGATTTTCGCGATCAACTAGCTGATTGTTTTGGATATCGTCATCCTGATCATGACGATTATACATTCCATATAACAATGGCCTATCTGATCAAATTTATGGCTCCTGAACAGGCCAGAATTCACGCGCAGGCAATTAAAGCACTAAGCGACGAGTTTCTTGCAAAGGTGCCGGACATAGAGCTCGGCACCAGTGATTTTTGCACATTCGAGGACATGAACCATTTTGAGCCGGTGGTCTTCGACCTCTGACTTAAAACAGTCCCTCGATAACGCCATCATGATTAAAACGGATGACTTCGGCAGAAGGCGAACGCGGCAGACCCGGCATCGTCATTATCTGGCCGCACACAACGACAATAAACCCTGCCCCCGCAGAAAGCCTGACCTCGCGAATGGGAACAGAATGGCCTGTTGGCGCGCCGCGCAAATTCGGGTCCGTCGAGAAAGAATATTGTGTCTTGGCCATGCACACCGGCAAATGGCCATAACCTTGCGCTTCCCAGCTTCTAAGCTGCTCGCGCACTGTTTTGTCGGCCAACACCTCATCGGCATGATAGATGCGCTTGGCAATTGTCTCGATCTTTTCAAACAGGGACATTTCATCCGGATAAAGCGGTGCGAAATTGGCCATACCGCTATCGGCCATTTGCACGACTTTATGAGCCAGATCTTCGACCCCTGCCGAACCATGCGCCCAATGTTTACACAAGACCGCTTCAGAGCCCTGCTTTGCAACATAGTCTTTCACCGCCTGCACTTCGGCTTCCGTATCGGTGACAAAATGGTTGATGGCAACGACAACGGGCACACCGAAGGATTTCAGATTGGATATATGGCGGCCCAGATTTGCGCAGCCATTATTAACCGCATCCACATTCTCTTCGCCAAGATCCGCTTTTGCCACGCCGCCATTCATCTTCATGGCACGCACCGTTGCAACCAGAACAACTGCGTCCGGTGCAAGTCCAGCTTTACGGCATTTAATATTCATGAATTTTTCAGCGCCCAGATCGGCGCCAAAGCCTGCCTCTGTCACCACATAATCAGCAACTTTCAATGCTGTGGTGGTTGCAACAACCGAATTACATCCATGTGCAATATTCGCAAACGGACCGCCATGCACAAAAGCCGGATTGTTCTCAAGCGTTTGTACCAGGTTTGGTTGGATAGCATCTTTGAGCAAAACAGCCATCGCGCCGTCAGCTTTCAAATCGCGGCAAAAGACCGGTGTTTTATCACGCCGATACGCCACGATCATATCGCCAAGCCGCGTTTCAAGGTCCTTGATATCCTTTGCCAGGCACAAAATGGCCATCACTTCAGAGGCGACAGTAATATCAAATCCGGCTTCACGCGGAAAACCGTTGGCAACGCCGCCAAGTGACGCCGTAATTTGCCGCAAGGCGCGGTCATTCATATCGACAACACGTTTCCACGCGATACGCCGGATATCGATATCCAGTTCATTGCCCCAGTAAATATGGTTGTCGATCATCGCGGAGAGCAAATTGTGCGCCGATGTAATGGCATGAAAATCACCGGTAAAATGAAGGTTCATGTCTTCCATAGGCACAACCTGCGCATAGCCGCCACCGGCTGCACCGCCCTTCATGCCGAAATTCGGACCGAGCGAAGCTTCGCGGATACAGATCGCCGCTTTTTTGCCGATCCGGTTAAGACCGTCACCCAAACCAACTGTCGTTGTCGTTTTTCCTTCACCTGCCGGTGTCGGGTTGATCGCTGTCACAAGGATCAGCTTTCCCTTCTCGTTCCCCTGCACAGAATTGATAAATTCAGCGGATATTTTAGCCTTGTCATGGCCATAGGGAAGCAGATGTTCAGACGGTATATCGAGCTTAGCCCCGATTTCCTGAATGGACTTTTTATTGGCTTCGCGTGCGATTTGAATATCGGTTTTATATTCGGACAATGTGTGGCCTCCCATCGAAACTGACACAGCAGCTAAGCCGTGAACGCGCTTTGCGTGATGGGCTCATTGACGCATATATTTTTCCAAACCTGCAATCTGGAAAGAGGCGTGAAACAGCCTAAAAGCGACCAGCGTGAATATTGTGCAGCGCAAATCAGGCGCAGCCCTTCTGAGCGCCATCATGTTTATGCGACCCGGTTAGAGCAATGCCGAAGAGCGCTGCTCCAAACCTAAGGCTTACCGTTGACCGCTTTAAATCCTTTAGCGGTCCAGAATATCGCGCATCTCAACAAGATTTGCCCGCACCCGCAGCAAATCAAATCCGATGCTGTCCAGATGCGACTTCACCATGCTTGAATTACTGCTATTGGCAATGAATGGCGGTTTGGTTGTCAGCGCATCGCGGAACTGTTCGTCAATACGGTCCCAAACAGAGCCAAGCTGCCTTTGAACAGCAACTTCATGAAAATCTGCCCGCGCCGCCGACAGGATGCCGTAATAACCGTAAAGCTGGCCATAGGTGAACCAAAAGCGGTCATCAGCACGCGCGTCAAAACCGGTGAAATTGGCCGCTTCCATGCGTCGCTGCAATATCTCAGAGGTTGCCCCGATATCGCCGGTAATGCGGTCAAAAAACTGCAACAGATTGTCGGCGCGCGCATCAAAGTCGGCGCGGCAGACTTTCAATTCTTCATTGAAATCAAGCAGGTTCTGACGGCCGTCACGCAAGCGCGCTTGTGTCGAAGGTTGCAGGAATGGCGGTGAGAAAGTCAAAAACCACGCATCTTCGCGGTAGTTGATGGATTCGCGCGCCTTTTGCAAATTCGTATTGATAGACGATGTACCACGCACACGGCCAAGACGGTCGACCAGCTCGATAGATGTGCGGCGTAAAACCTGATTCACACCAAGCTGAAAGGCGGCTTTATTGTCAAAGAAAGGCGTGTCCTTCCAATCCCAGAAGAACATAAAGCCGGCTTTGTAAAGCGGGTTGGATGGCGTCCACACGGTCTGATTGACATTAAAATCGATCAAATCTGCGGCAACGGTGACAACGGCGGATTGCTGACAGCTATTATCGGCAAGCTGTTCACCCACGCCGGTTGTCACCTCTTCAAATTTATATGCGGCAACATAGTCCTCGTCGCCGGTGGACCAGAACTGCGTGATATAGAACAGATACATATAGCTGAGGACGATCAGCAGCAGTACTGCAAAAACCGGTATCTTGATGAACCAGCCTTTGCCGCGAAGCCAATTGCGGAAAGCAACAAAGGGCCAGATGAGCCAACTGATAAAAATGCCGATCGCCCGTCCGATCAATTCAAACACACGCGTAAAAAAAGCGACTATCGGATCTAACATTCTTCCCTCCGGCTACCGGTCAATCAAGCCCATAAAGACGCGCGCGCAGCGCTGCCTTATCTTTCAGATAGGTGGCTTTAAGCGTTTCGACAACATGATTACGATATTGAGCGTCATATTCTTCATAATCATCATAAAACGCCTGCTTATTGAAGATATAACGCGAGACAAAATCAACGCGGTTGAATTCGCAAATGAGGCGGTTGGTCAACCATGCGTCGGGATGGTCCGGCTTGGCGCGTACCAACATGAAGCGGTATTCTTCCGGTATCTCGTTAATATCGACGCGGCCGTTTTTCGCGATTTCGCGTTTGATCTGGTTGAGAAACGGATAGCGCCCGTCCTTGTTCACAAGGCTTGCATTCCGGTGCAGCCATGTTTGCAGCCAGACCGCATCTGCCTTGTTTAGATCCACATCGGGTTCCGCCTTATGAATGATCTCACGGATAATCATCTCGGCGCGATGTTCAAGAAATCCGGTTTCCTCCATCCATGATGCGCGCGGCAGTTCAATACGCTTTGAAGAAACCAGAAAACGAAAGACCTTATCATAGTCACCGATTGGCAGATAGCTGACCTGCCAAGGCCGCGACCGCCTGAAGCCCGGCGCATCCGGATCGCTGATAACTGTGGTCATGCGCTCGTCAACGAATACATAGGCACCTTCGAAATGGCTGGTCCAATAGGCGTTGTGGCGAAACACTACATGTTCCGGCACCATCTGGTTTTCGCGTATGTCGCCGACTTTTTTTGAAAGTTCGACCATGCGGTTCAGCATATCATCGTCGCGCCATGCGTCCGGCGTATGTTTCAGCCGGTCAGCCAGACCGCGCAATTCATTGGCTTTGCCAATTACATCATCTGCCGACAGAACCCGAAATTCCACCTGCTGGATCGACAAAAGATCTTCTATGTCGTTTACGACAGAGACATTGTCTTCGATCTCGCCATAGATCACGTCTTTAATCGTCAGTGCATTGATGACCCGCATATTGTCGCTGTAAAATTCATACATCAGCGCATCGGTGTTGGAAAAACGTGTATGCACTACCGGCAGGGATACCTGCGACGGGGTCAGAATAATAAAGCGCCGGTTGATGCCGTTGGGGTCAAGATAATCATAATCGCCCAGCTCTTCGGCCACCTGCGGCGAAAAGCCGGTCTTATCAATATTAAATGCTGTCAGTTCAGTCGGCTTGATACCAAACGCTTTAAGCGCCTTGTTATAACGCTCGATCAAATGTGGCTGGTCGATGGTGAGCAACCGGCCATAGATGAGTTCATTTTCGTAAAGACGTTTCATACTAATGCGCACCCAACAAACAGACTCTCATCAAAGCCCCATTCCCGTTCCAAATTCTACTAAGCCGGCATAGCCAAGTGCAAATGGTATCAGGCCAACCACAAACCATGCCAGTGGTTGAGCGACACCTTGTTTGAGTGGACCAGTCTTTGGTGCACCGGGGTTAACAAGCCGGACCACCAACCAGACTATACACGCTGCGCAATGCAGCACACCGTATCCGAGCATCAAGAGTACGACTGCGACGTCCGATATCATCACCAAGCCCCTCTGCTCTTCATCCCTTCAATTTCGCCGATTGCTTTTTCGCGCTGGCGTTCGCGGCGGATGATTTCCTCCACGGCGGCATTATCGCTCTTATCCGTGTACCGGAATTCAGAATCCGCATAGCGGTTGATCTCCTGCATCACCATATCCATGGTGAACGGCTGACGCAGCTCGGCAATCATATCGCGCTTGGCATCATAATCCTTGTGCATAAAAGTTTCCGGCGCCTCGAACCATTCGTCCGGCAGATCAATATCCATCGCCCGCATTTTAATTGCGTCGGTGACATTCTTGATGGCGCGGCCCGTAAAGCGCGGCTCCACCTCTTTAATCATATGAAGATAGGTGCCGACATCGGCCATGGTTTTCGGTTTGCCATGGGTATCAATGAACCGGTCATAAATATTGAGCAGCCCCTGCTCTGACGGCTTGGCGCTGCCTGCATAGGCCGTGCTGACCGCCTCTTTGATGGCCTGCGCCTTAAACAGTTCATGATCACCCAGCGGGATATTATGGTTTTTGCCCGCAAGCAGTGCGAAGATATCAATATAGTCGTCCTGCGTTTGCGGCCCGTCAACGAGCCAGCGCGCGCCGGCTCTCTGGCGCAGCGCATCATCCACATTTTCCGGATAGTTGGAGAACATGCCGAACGAGCAATTGCCGCGCACAACGGTCGATGCGCCTGCAAAGCTTTCCATCAAAACCGCTGTCACTTCCTGCTGTCCGGCAGAGGCACGATCATCCGAGCGCTTCGCCGCCACCTGGTCGATATCGTCAATGGTTCCAAAACCGATCGCCTTTGGCGAAATTACATTGTTGATGAACTCTTTGCAGTTCTGGCCGGATTTACCCTGATATGACGAAATCTGGTCCACACCGAAATTCTCATAATGGAACGGATAGCCGGCCACCTGACAATAGTCATTGACCAGTCCTGCCACCATCTGAATCAGGATTGTTTTACCGGTTCCTGGCGCACCGTCACCGATAAACGTAAACAGAAATCCGCCCAGCTCGACAAACGGGTTAAGCTGCCGGTCAAAATCATAGGCGACGAGCATTTTCGCCAGCTTCATCGCCTGATATTTCGCAATATGGTTGCCGATGATTTCGTTCGGCTTTTTGAACTGCATCGTCAGCGGCTTTCGCTTTGCCCCCGGCGCAACGTCAAAACCGTTGATCGTAAAATCATCCTGTTCGACATGAATATGATTATCTTCAAAAGCGCCCAGTCCCGCAAAACGGCCCTTGCGCTGAATAAGGCCCTCAAGCGTGACACGCGCA
Source organism: Ahrensia marina (assembly GCF_001293565.1). Lineage (GTDB taxonomy): Bacteria > Pseudomonadota > Alphaproteobacteria > Rhizobiales > Rhizobiaceae > Ahrensia > Ahrensia marina. The sequence goes on from NZ_JXMU01000020.1 coordinate 28,782, forward strand.
TAGGCTTTGGCCCGCTGTAGCAGGCTGGTATCATCGGGTGCCCCTTCAATCGCAGCAGATAATCCCGCAATCACCGATTTGACGGAATCCTGCGGTGTGTCGAACACAAAATCAGGTTCGTTTAAATCTTCGCCCGGTTCCGTATCGGTCTCCAGCATTTGCCCCAGATAGGCAGCCAGTGTGAAGGCCGCGATATAGGCTGAAGCGGCCATAAGTTGCTTGAAATTCTCAGCCGTTTCGCCGTCCAGCGGCGCAGTGGCATTGCGGGAAGTCAGCGCCTCAAGTTCGGTCTGGCGCGCAAACACATCCGAGACAGCCAGCGCCAAAGCGATCCCGCGCCGCGCACGAAACGCCAGCGCATGCTGCTTGGGCGATAACATGACATCATCAGAGCGCACACTCTGGATGGTTTTCATCAATTCGACTTCACGCGTTTTGCGAAGGCCCGCCGTCGACACTGTTGAAACCATACGTCGGCGCGTACCGGCAAGCTCGGTTCCGGATTTACCGGATGATTGTTCAAGCACAATAAAGCGCGTCACAAAGGATTGGGCGACAGAGCGGTGTTTTATAATATCCTGCTCGTCAATGCGCGTCAGACCAACGTCCATATTTCAACTCCCTCAAACGTCTGAAATCACCTGCCCGCCTGAGATGATATGTGTTTTATATCCGGCGAAAACCTTGTCGATTTCACCAGCAGCATAAAGTGCCTGATAGGCTTCGTGCGGCACGAGCGCATGATTTTCATAAGCTGAAACGCCCATGCGCGCCGCATCTAAATCATTGGTTTCAATATGATATTCCTGACGCGCAGGCGTTGACGACCAAAAACCTTTTTTACCTTCATTTTCATGTTTGGAATAAACATCCTGAATGGTCCAGGTAAGCAGCCACGCATTTTGCGGATTGGCCACACGGTCCAGTATCCGGTTAATAGTCGCATTGTTTTCGGTAATTCCCGCCGAGAAAAACGGGCCTAAAACGATGCGGCGCAATTGCTTGGGGTGGAGCGTGAAAAACTCCTGATCCATATTGGTCGCAATGGTTGTCGGTGACAGAGAATAGGCCGAATTGGCCTCGGCAAACTGGTCAAATTTGCGCGCAAGTTCCGGATTTAATAGACCGCCGACCGGTAAAGGAACGTCCACATCATCGCGCAGCCGCCCGTCTTTGCCAACCAGCGTTTTCATCATGTCGGGTGAAGAATCCTCCACCATCACCGAATAAATCATCGGTAAATTCGACACCCCGTCAAACACACCCCAGTGCGTCAGATAATAAGGCCGTCCGGTTTTGGGATTGGCGGAAACCTTGGTTGTTTCCGGCAGCACGAAGGGTGAAAAAACCTCGCCTTCGCGCACCGTTTCAAGGTAAAGACGCTCAGCCATTGTTTTTTGCAGTTCACGTGGAAAGGCTTTCTGGCGCAAAATAAAGTCGGCCATTTCCTCGCGTAAGACATCCGGTTCAGGAATTGCAGCCAAACGCTTTTCAGCCGTTTGACGGTCCTTTTCCAGTTCAAGCACATTTTGGAAAACAGGAAATCCGCTGTCCGAACGCGAGATCCGGAAACTCGGCTCATAATCGATCCGGTTTTGCCAACTGCTAAAGGAATTATTCAGCCGCGCCAAATATTGCGTCACCGTTTGAGCAACAAGACCATGCTTGTAAAGCGGTGACTTTGAATCACGTAGATAAACATCCAACCCTGCCAGAGCGGCTTCGATTGAATGAAAATAGCGCGACACCGCACTGGTGTCTGCGCTATCGGCTTTCTTGTTTTTTGTCGTGCTCATTGACAGGCGTTCCGATCAGTACCGCCTTAGCTTTTTACATATTGTCCGGCATCATGCTTGCGCATAACCTCTTCAAACCGGCGTGCAAATGCGTCATCGGCAAGCTTTTTGCGGCGCTGAATGTCGGCGGTTGCCACCATATTGCCTTCGTGCATTTCCAAGAGATCGCCAATATGTTTCTGGGCCGCGGCACCGATCCCCGCCATTGTGGTTTCGGCGGCTGTATCAACCTGCGAACCAAGCGTGTTGATCTTATGCGCCACATCTTGCTGGGCTGCGGTTTTAAGCGAATCTTCCAGAGATTTATAAAGCACGATGCGCTGCTCTGTATCGATCGTCAGCTTGTTTATGAGCGTGTTCTGCGCTGCAATCTGATTGTTCAGCGAGTCCACAAATGTCTGGAACATTGAGGTGTAGCGCTCCAATGTCTGGCTTTCAGCAAGCAATTCCTGCTCTTTGGATTGCGCTTCATTATATTCGGTTGCCAGCTTTGAGCGCTCCCCTTCCAGTTGGGTGCGGTCTTTCTGATTGGTCGTCGCGGCAATCTTGTTTTCAAGATCAAGCAACATCGGGTTTAATTCCTCAATGCGCGCCTGTGTTGCTTCAAGATTGGTCATTGTGGTTTTGCGGCGCTCAATGACAGTGCGCAGTGACGCCTCAGAATTGGCATAACGCTCGTCCAGAATATTCTTCTGGTCTTTTAAAATACCGACAATCGTGTCTGATTTATTCAGCAGTTCCTGAAGGTTACCGGCAAGCGACATATTTCGCACGCGCTCGGAACGCATACGCTGCATACGCTGTTTGGAGAAAAGCCCGACAAACTTCTCCCAGCCCGTATAAGATTTCATCGATTCAAATTCAGAGCCAAACACATTGGTTGCATCTTCAAGCCCGATGATAAGGTCGGCCATATTGCCTTCCATGACTTTTTGCTGCTTGAGCACGTCCTGAATGCGGGCATTTTCAATATCAAACTCGGCATCGCCAATTTTGGCGTCTGTTTCGGCAATTTTGTCGAGAACATCGCCTGATTGCTTGATTTTGCCCTGCATATCCTGAACGACATCTTTTGTGCGCTGAATTTCCGCATCAAAATTATACGTGACTGCCATGAAACTTCCCTCACCAATGCATCATTGCTGACCCTACATAATGGTTCAGCGTTTCAATTAGAAGACGTTGTAACAAATACGTCAATAAAGCTATTGCTTATGTTTTTGCAAAGCCGATCATATCTTCCGCGCGCACTCGGCCCATTTCTTCTTCCCAGTGAGCGCGGCACAGCGAAACATAAGTGTCATTGCCGCCGATTTTCACCTGATCACCGTCGCGCGTGACCTTTCCCTCGCCATCAAGACGCACCACCATTGTCGCCTTGCGCCCGCACCGGCAGATGGTGCGCACTTCGCGCAGTTCATCGGCAATCGCCAAAAGGGTTTGCGAACCGGGAAACAAATTGCCCTGAAAATCCACCCGCAAACCGTAGGCCATAACCGGCACATTAAGACGGTCGACAACACGGCCCAACTGCCAAACCTGATCATGGGAAAGAAACTGCGCCTCATCAACAAAAATACAATGAATACGGCCACCCGATAGACGCGCTTCGATTCGCGCATAAAGATCGTCCCCCGCCTCAAACGTCTCGGCCATCTCTTCAAGGCCCACACGCGAGGCGATAACCCGCTCTCCGGCGCGGTTATCCAAAGCCGCAGTAAACAGCATGGTCTTCATACCGCGTTCACGATAATTATAAGATGCCTGCAAAAGCATTGTACTTTTACCTGCATTCATCGTTGCATAATTGAAATAGAGCTTGGCCATTGCCGGTCCATAATGTCATCCTGGTCGCGTGAGAATATGCAACTGGGTTGGCACTGTCACCTGCAAGCCATGTTCATCAACAGGTCAAAGCGGAGCAATTTATGCCGGAAACATCAGAAACCAAAATTATCCGAGATACGGATATGGACGCGCTCAACCTTGTTGCCAAAATTATCATGGCGGCAAAACACGGCGCGCTTGCCGCTTTTGAAAAGAACGGCCGTTTTCCTCATATCAGCCGTATACAGATTTCAACCAGCGATGACGGCCAGTTGATCACCCTTGTTTCCGATTTGGCACCGCACACCGCCTGCATGCGTGAAGATCCGCACTGCGCACTGCTTATTGGTGAGACCGGCAAAGGCGACCCGCTTGCCCATCCGCGGATGTCACTTGATGTGATTGCCGCGCAGGTGAACCGCGATTCTGCGGAATTTAATGCGATACGCGCCAGCCATTTGGCCCGCCATCCAAAGGCCAAGCTATATGTCGATTTCCCTGATTTTTCATTCTTTAAACTCGCGCCGCAAAAGGCAAGCCTCAATGGCGGCTTTGGCAAAGCCTACAATCTAACCGAAGAAGAATTGATTGCCGCCATCACAAGCGATCAGGATTAAATAATGACATCTCTTGCACAGCGACACACAGATTTTCAAAACCTTCACCAGAGCGGTTGTTTTGTCATTCCAAACCCTTGGGATATCGGATCGGCAAAACTAATGGCCGTCAATGGCGCAAAAGCACTTGCAACAACCAGTGCTGGCCTTGCCTTCACTTTGGGTGTGCCGGATATGGGGCGCATCACGCGCGATCAGGCCCTATCGCATGCGCAAGAACTGGTTCGCAACACGAACCTGCCGGTTTCCGGTGACTTTGAAAACGGTTTTGGCCACACACCGGAAGATGTTGCAGAAACGGTCAGGCTGGCCGGTGAAGCCGGATTATCCGGCTGCTCAATTGAGGACACATATCTCGATAACGAAATTCAGACCTATTCTATTGAGGAAGCCACAGACCGCATAGCGGCAGGCGTAACCGCCGCACGGGCACTTGGCCGTCCATTTGTGTTTTGTGCACGCGCCGACGGCATCATGAACGGCACTTATGACACCGATGAAGCAATCAAGCGCTTACAGGCATTTGAGAAAGCCGGAGCGGATTTGCTATATGCACCCCTGCCGCCTTCGATGGAGGATCTGGCTAAAATTGTGTCAAGCTTGAAAACACCCGTCAACGCGCTCGCGGCCGGCCCGTTCAGGAAATACAAAGTACAGGATTTCGCCAAAATAGGTGTACGGCGTATTTCCGTTGGCTCGGCGCTGGCGCGGGTAACACATCATCATATCGTTAACGCAACAAGCCTGATGTGCAATGAAGGCGATTTTTCCGGCCTCAATGATGCCGCCAGTGGCGACATGATTGACGCGATGCTGGAGCGCGCAAGTCCCTCCTAAGCCAGCAAAAATTATTCTGCGGCTTTGGCACCTTTTTTCAGCGCCTTGATCCTGTCGGCAAGGCTGATGACGTCGTCATTCCCGCTGGGCGTTTCGGTATCCAGCAATTGATTGATGCGCGAATCCTTGCCTTCGACAATCGCTGTCATGTGAACGACTTCAGCGGCAAGCTGGCTAAGCTGCTCGCGCAGCATGTCATCACCCTTGGAGGCCGGTTGCGGCTTCGTGTTCAGCCCCTGGCCCTGTGGCGCAGAGCTTTTTAGACCGTTGGATTTCAGCTCAAGCTCCATCTGCGCTGCCTTGACCTGAAGCGCTTCAAAAGCCGCTTCCGGGTCTTTATCGCCCGCAAGCTTGGACAAACGGTTGAACCGCAACGTGTAGTCTGCCAGTTCCCGCTCAAGTTCGGCACGTTCGGCCTCGCTGTCTGCAAGGCGCGCTTCAAACTCGTTGACATCCGCCGCCTCGTCTTTTTTCTTCTCGCGCAGACGGTCCATCTCGCGCTCTCTTCTGGCAAGCTTGGCTTCAAGATCGGAATTCTTGGCAACAAGGCGCTCATATTTGCGCTCAAGCTCTTTGGCGCGTGATCGTTCGTTTTTCAAAAGCTCTGCCTTGGCACGGTCTTCGGTCCGCGTTTCGCGCACAAGTGCCTTGTCTTCCTGGCGCTTGTCACGCAGATCGGCAATGGTCGCTGTCAGTTTGGCTTCGTGCAGTTCCATCTGCTTGTTGCTTTCATCAAGCATGGCAATGCGTTTTTCTGCTTCATTGTTCATCCGCAAAAGGCTTTCTACCTCACCCGAGCGCGCAGACAATTCAGCCTGTGTTGTCGTCAGACCGAATTGGGTATCATTGAGTTCATTTTCCCGCTCAGCCAGATTTGACCGCAGGCTAGCAATTTCGTCGCTCAACTCTGCCAATTTTGCATCTTTTTGCGAGATTTCCGCCTTAAACTCTTTTATCTGCCCGCTTTTCTCTTCAACAATACCGGCCTGCTGCGCGTATTTTTCCCGTTGTTTGGAAAGTGCGAGTTCTACTTTTCGCTGCGAGATTGCGTGCTCGGCACGTAGCTTGTCTTTTTCCGCCTGCAACTCATTGGCTGATAATGGTATTGCGCTTTCAATACGTTTGCGGGTTAGAAACACGGCACGACGCCAAATCGCCGGCGCGATAATCAACGCGATGAAGCCGGCAACCAAAAACCCTAAAAGAAAGAACAGACCAGACTCTATCAACGCAAAAACCTCATCACAGGCGTCTCATGTGCCATATATGCACATATTATTCCATATTACACCGCATTAAAAAGGGCCGCAAACGCGACCCTTAAAACTGGTTACCGGCAATTTGCAGAGCCTTAGAACGGGTTCCATGTCGGCATTGGTGTCAGCTTCAGATAGCCAACGGATACGCCAAGGCGCGCGCCAACACCTGTGCGAACCGGCACAAGCAGAATATTGTTGCGTTTCAAGACGTGCATACCAACACCCGCGATCAGATAGGCGGAGCCTTGCACACCGCCATAACGGCCGTGCAATGATTGAACACTGTCCAGATTATAGACCAGCATCATCGTGCGTCCGCCATCACCACCATAGTCAAAACCGATCGACGGACCCTGCCAGAACACATTGTGGTCGCCCACATTCTTGGTATGCAGCGTACCTTCGCCATATGTCAGACCGCCGACAAATGCGCCGCTGCCTTCCTGTCCAAGAACATAGCCGTTCGGCATGCCGTAGCGGGCAAATGCCTGCTCAATGGTCTGGGCAACCGCACTGGACGTACTGCCGAAAAAGCGGTGTCCGGCATCAATCATTTCGCCAAGAGCATAGGTATCAGGACGCGCCTGGGCAGAAGCCTTGGATGGTGCCATTGCAACAATGACCATCGCAACAAAAGCCGTCAGAGCCGTGATCAGACGAATTTGGGACGTTAAATGGGATGTTATTCGCATGTTTATTGTCCTTACTCTCAACAAACCCGCACAAAAAACGCAAAGCGGGGAAAAATAGGGAAATGGCGCTTAAGCCGCCATCAATCATATTATTCAAATTACACCGATGAAGTTTCCAGTTTATTAAGGAAAAATTGCACCTTTTTAATTAACCAAGACCAAGGTTTGAAAAACCAAGCACAGGGCGGTATTGCCCTGTAAAGACCGTACCGGTAGGTTCTCGACCTATCTACTTTGTTGATTTGAAAGATGGACTCCCTATGGCCCTCGTTGAACTTTCTGCCTCCGACCTCGCTTCCCTCCTCTGCAGCCGTGTTTGCCACGATGTGATTTCACCTGTTGGTGCAATCAATAACGGGCTTGAATTGCTCGATGACGGTGGTGCTGACGAAGATGCGATGGATCTTATTCGTCAAAGTGCCGTCAATGCATCGGCACGATTGCAATTCGCACGCATCGCCTTTGGCGCTGCCGGCTCCGCCGGTGTGCAGATTGACACGGGCGACGCAAAAGCCGTTGCAGAAAACTACATTAAAAACGAAAAGCCTGAATTTACATGGACCGGCCCGCGCGCCTATCTCGCCAAAAGCAAGGTAAAACTGATACTTAACACCTTGCTCATTGGTATCGGCTCGATTCCGCGCGGCGGCAGTTTGGATTTTGACCTTCAGGTGGATGGCGAGGATTGCAGCTTTACGATCACAGCCATGGGGCGGATGAAGCGCATTCCGCAAAAATTTCAGGACTATCTGGATGGCCGCATGGGCGAGGATCCGATCGATGCCCACTCCGTACAGTACTATTACACCATCCTGCTGGCAAAAGAAGCGGGCATGGAAATCAGCACCTATATGGATGATGACAAGGTCGTTTATTCGGTAAAATAGCCTTTTAGAGCCCTATTTCATCGCATTTTGGCAGATCGATAAAATTTTATCGGTCTGCTTTTCTTTTTTTTCAGCTCTCTTTGCTAGGCATATTGCGGGGATAGACTGAGTAAAAGGTAAGATGATGGAAGTTTGTATGATTTTGGACGCATCAAGCGTCATTCGCAAAGTGGCAAAGCGCATTCTCACCAGCGAAGATATGGCTGTTGTAGAAGCCAAAAACAGTGCTGAAGCCATTTCTATGGCAGCGGCCCAAATGCCGGACTATATTATCGTCGATGCCGGTATCAATGATGGTCAATGCGACGATCTCATTCGTCAGTTGCGCAAAATGGACAGCAAAAACGAAGCCAAGATCATTTGCTGCATGACGCAGGTCGATCTTGCCGGCATGATGCGCGCGAAACGCGCCGGTGCGGACGAGTTCCTGCTAAAGCCATTTGATCGCCACCAACTGCTCGGCCAGTTCCGCACGATCCGCAAAGCGGCAGCTTAATATTAGACTTCACGACATGAAAAAACCCGCTCGGCATATACCGGGCGGGTTTAATAGATAGAAATTTGCTTGAAAGCTTAAGCGATTTCTTGAAGTTCGTTCGCTTCCGGGTCACGCAATACATAGCCGCGGCCCCAGACAGTTTCGATGAAATTGATACCGCCGGATGCAGAATCAAGTTTCTTGCGAAGCTTACAGATAAATACGTCGATAATTTTCAGTTCCGGCTCATCCATACCGCCATAGAGATGGTTGAGGAACATTTCCTTGGTGAGCGTTGTGCCTTTGCGCAGTGAAAGTAGCTCAAGCATCTGGTATTCTTTACCTGTGAGATGTACGCGCTGGCCGCCAACCTCAACAGTTTTTGCGTCCAGATTAACAACCAGATCGCCGGTTGTAATAACGGACTGTGCATGACCCTTGGAGCGACGGACGATCGCATGGATGCGCGCTACCAATTCGTCTTTATGGAAAGGTTTTGTCATATAGTCATCAGCACCGAAGCCGAGGCCGCGTACCTTGTCCTCAATGCCGGCCATACCGGATAGAATAAGGATAGGCGTTTTAACTTTCGACAAACGCAAAGTGCGAAGCACTTCATAACCGGACATATCCGGCAAATTCAAATCAAGTAGAATAATGTCGTAATCATAGAGCTTGCCCAGATCGACACCTTCTTCACCTAAATCCGTCGTATAAACATTAAAGCTTTCCGACTTGAGCATCAGTTCGATGCTCTGGGCAATCGCACTATCATCCTCAATCAGCAAAACACGCATTGTATTCCCCTTGTCCAGCATACGTTCGGGCCAAAACCGTGGCACCTACGTCTCTCGCAAATCACCCTGCCACCGAATGGTTAACAAATTATATTCCGGTTAGGCAAGCCTTCAAACTTTATTAAGTGAATCAATGAAGTTATTGATTTATTTACTATAATTTAGGCAAATATTTTGAATCTTTTTGTAAAGAAACCCGCCTAAATGAATCAAATGACTCAATAATCCTCTTAATTTCGACAAATAAGTGAAAGTCGTCCAATCGGTTTACTCCCCCTTAAAGGTTGAGAAGTATCATTAACGCAGGACGTAAACGAAAAGTTACCAAATCAGTGTGTTTTGCAGATTGGTACCTTTTATTAAGTTTTAGGTCTGGTGTTTGTGTACGGGCCAACCATGAGCCCGAAGCGGTTTTGGAGTAATGAGTAATGAAACCAAGAGACAATATGATCCGTCTCAAGCAATTTCAGGTAACTGAAAAGCATCGCCAAGTGATGCAGCTGGAAACAATGATCAACGAATTCGAGCGCATGGCAGGCGAACTCGACCATCAGATTCAAAACGAAGAAAAGAAAAGCGGCGTTACTGACATTGATAACTTCGCTTACCCGACATTTGCAAAAGCAGCGCGTGTGCGCCGCGACAATCTATTCAACTCAATAAAAGATCTAAAGGCACAGAAAGAAAGCGCCGAAGAACTTTTACTGGAAGCCGAAGCAGAACTTCAAAAAGCTGAAAAGCTTGAAGTGCGTGAAGCGCGCGGCAGCGCCGAGCCGGAACCGGAAAGCAAATACGACCGGCACGCCATGATTGGCTGAGCATTACGCTCGCACTTTTAGCACAGACACAATCGTGCAACGTGAAGACATCTTCGCGCTGCGCGATTTTACGTATTTATAGCTTGCTAGAGATCATTTGCATCTCTATCTGCAAAAGATGCGAATTTTAGCCGGATTACTGATCACGATTGCCGCTTTTTGTTTTGCGCTCGGCATAACATTGCCCTTGCTGCAAATGGAGCGGCTTTTCTTTTTGACCGACCGCCCTTCCCTTGTGGCTATCGTAAGCGGACTTTTTACCGCCGGTGATTTTGCGCTGGGCGTTTTGGTCGGCGGCGTATCATTGATATTTCCCGCAGCGAAACTTCTCGCTCTGGCCGCGATGTTATCGGCCAAAAATTTAAACCAGATAACCGCGCACCGCGCCGGAAACTGGCTTGGCATCATTTCAAAATGGTCAATGCTGGATGTCTTGCTGGTTGCACTAACGGTTTTTGCTGCAAAAACATCGGGGCTTGCCACAGCAATCTCGCAGCCGGGCCTGTGGTTTTTCGCGGCCTCCACTTTGGCCGGTGCCATCGCTGCATCCATTGTTAAGCGCGAATTGAGCACAAACGCAAAAACGCCGCCTTCATTGAATGAAAGCGGCGCTTGAAAATTTCTGACTAAATTTTGCCGGAAATTACGGCGTAAAATCTCTAATGGCGATATTGCTGAATACGCGTAGTGCGCAATCCGGCCAAGCCATTTTCTTCGATGGAAGCCTGCCAGGAAAGATATTCCTCAACAGTCAGCGTATAACGGGCACACGCTTCATCGAGGCTTAAAAGGCCACCACGTACAGCAGCGACAACTTCTGCCTTACGGCGGATAACCCAACGACGCGTCGACGCTGGAGGAAGATCATTGATCGTCAACGGGCTACCGTCCGGGCCAATGACATATTTTACGCGTGGTCTAATCTGTTCGGTCATACTACTCTCTACACAACTAACGACCTTCAATTCACAATCCACATTACGGTCACAGTTTTAAAAAAGCGCTAACCGCAGTGTAAGGAGTTGGTAATCTGTATGAATCAATTCCTGCGCATGTGTTTCATAAAAATACGCGAGTAATCAGCGCTCCAAGACCGGTCTATCCTGTCAAACCGCTTTATACTTGGCCCGCGCGCTCGATCTCTTCTGCTGAAAGACCATATTTGGAACTGAAATGATGACGTGCCTTGATAAGGCGTTCATCATCCGGCCGCATGCCGAGCGTGCGGATAAATTCGACACGCTGTTGTTTTTTTAGTGTTTCGCGGTCTATGGCAGTTCCCATTGCTTTGTCGATAATCTGCCCGCCCGGCGAAACATGAAACCATTTTGAAAAATCGCGGAAGTGATGCTGGTTGTGCAGTGTTGTCACATGCCGCTCAACCCAGTTTTTATTGACGGGCAGATGGGCCGTCATATGAAACCACTCATAGCAAAGAAATGTCCCCACCCCGCCGACAAGTACAATTGAGGCGGCAAGCGACAACGCATATTGCGGAACGACAAGCCACAGCAGCGCCCAGACGATTGTAAAATTTATAATCAAAACAGGAATCGACACCCAGATTGGCGCGAAAAATAATTTCCGGTTGGTGGGAAAGTCATGATGTCCGTAATGGGCCTGATAAAGCACATTGAAGTAACGCTGTTTTTCAGGTGGCGGCAGATGAAAAATAAAGCGATGCAATGAATATTCATTCAGCATCTGCGCCGGAATACCGAGAAAAACAAAAAAGACACCCCACCATGATCCGTTCAGGACAAGAATTATGATTCCGGCCAGAAGCGCACAAATCATCGGAACAATGGAATTGTGCGAAAAGATGAGTGACAGCCTGCTCATAACGCCTCCCGGAACAGCTTACGTTCACGTAATCGTAAAAAGCGTAATATCTTATGCCGACCACATCAAGACAACAAAAGTGCTCCGCTCTTTCAATCGTTGTGAAAAACCACTATATCGGCCACCTGAAACGGAGCTGATATGCGTAACTCGCTCGACATTGCTAAAAAGCCGGAAGATACCCGCGTGGTTGTTGCCATGTCGGGCGGCGTTGATTCATCTGTTGTGGCTGGCCTTTTGCACAAAGAAGGTTACGAGGTCATCGGTATTACGCTGCAACTTTACGACCACGGTGAAGCAACCCGCCGCACCGGATCATGCTGCGCTGGGCAGGATATTGATGACGCGCGCCGCGTTTGTGAAACGCTTGGCATACCGCATTATGTGCTCGATTATGAAAGCCGTTTCCGCGATGCGGTCATCGACGTATTTGCTGACAGCTATATTGCCGGTGAAACGCCGGTCCCATGCATTTCCTGCAACCAGACCGTCAAATTTGCCGATCTGTTGAAAACAGCGAAAGATCTAGGCGCGGATTGCTTGGCGACCGGCCACTACATCAACTCGGTTGAAAAAGGCAATCGCCGCGTTTTAACCCGTCCCGTCGATGCGGATCGCGACCAGAGTTATTTTCTGTTTGCGACCACTCAGGAGCAGGTTAATTATGTGCGTTTTCCACTCGGCAATATGACGAAGGACGAAACGCGCCGCCATGCAGCCGATATGGGTCTGATTGTTGCTGACAAACCGGACAGTCAGGACATCTGCTTTGTGCCAAACGGCAAATATGCCGATGTGATCACAAAGCTGCGCCCCAATGCGGCACTTGCCGGCGACATTGTCCATATTGATGGCCGCGTACTCGGTCAACATGAAGGCATTTTGCATTATACGATCGGCCAGCGCCGCGGCCTTGGCGTCTCGGTTGGCGATCCGCTTTATGTGGTCAAAATTGATGCGCGAACCCGCCGCGTTATTGTCGGCCCTGTCGAAGCGCTGGAAACCCACGTGCTTGAACTGCGCGATGTAAATTGGCTTGGCGATATGCCTGTCAGTGAAATACCTCAGGACGGTGTCGATATTCTCGTACGCGTACGCTCCACACGGCCGCCGCGCCCTGCCCGTCTGTTTAACAAAGACGGCATGGTGACAGTGGAAGTGATTGACGGCGAACAGGGTGTTTCACCGGGTCAGGCATGTGTATTTTATGATGGCCAGGGTGCCGGATCGCGGGTTTTGGGCGGCGGCTTTATTGATAAAACACGCCGCGCGGAACATGTGGAAATTCAGCTTGCTGAACTGATGGAAAATCCGGCAACGGTCGCTGCCGAATAAACTTTCCCCCGTCATCCTCGAACGAGGCGCACGCCGAGAGCCGGGGATCCAGTTTCGTGAATATCAAGGAAACCTTCGGCTCTGGATCCCGCATCAAGTGCGGGATGACGGTGCAGCAGGACTAGCCTGAAACGACCTTTAAGCCATTGCGGCCAACATAATTGCGGATTTCTGAAATAACCCGATCCTGATCTTCTTCGGAAAGATAAGGGTGCATCGGCAAGCATAAAATGCGTGATGGTTTGGCTTCTGTTACCGGCAGGCCCTGCGGCGCCCACGGATATTTCGCATAGGCAACCTGCATGTGAAGCGGCTTGACATAATAAACAACCGACGGAATGTCTTTTTCGCTCAAATGCGCGCGAAGTCCGTCGCGGTCATCGGTCTCAATCGCATATTGCGCCCAGGCAGAGCGCTGCCCCGCCACATTGCACGCAGCCTGAACCACATCGCCCAGCTCATTGTGGTAACGCGCGGCAATACGGTTACGCGCTTCCATTTCTTCTTCAAGAATATCCAGTTTCTTGAGCAGAACCGCTGCCTGAATTGTATCCAAGCGCGATGTCAGACCCACGCGCACATTGTCATACTGGCTCTGGCCTTTACCGTGAAAGGCAACCGAGCGCATAATCTCGGCATGGATCGCATCATTGGTCATGATCGCACCGCCATCGCCGTAACAGCCAAGCGGCTTGGCAGGATAAAAACTTGTTGCCGCCACATCACCGAACGAGCCGCAATATGCGCCTTTTGAAGTTGCGCCCAGCGCCTGCGCGGCATCTGAAATCACACGCACACCATGTTTGGCGGCAATCTGGCCAATAGCCTCATAATCGGCAACAGCACCGAAAAGATCGACAGGGATAATCGCTTTCGGCTTCAGGCGGCCTTCTGCTTCGATCATCTGAATGGCCGCTTCAAGCGATTCTGTATCCATCAAATAGGTTTCAGGGTCGATATCAATGAAAACAGGCTCGGCACCCGCAAGCGCAACAACTTCAGCCGTGGAGGCAAACGTAAAGCTCGGCACAAAAACAGCATCACCGCGGCCAATGCCCCACGCCATAAGCGGGATCAGCAAAGCGTCTGTGCCGCTCGCGCAGCCGATCACATGGTTGACGCCGACATAATCCGCCAGACGCTTTTCAAATTCAGCCACTTGTGGCCCGAGAATGTAAGCACCGCTTCGAACGACATCCAAGATTGCGTTTTCAAGGTCAGCGCCAAGGCGCTCACGCTGTGCTGCAAGATCGATAAATTGCATAGTTTCCCCGGTAGAACCGCCAAACGGCTCAAGTTTTCATATTAGCCCGCAAATCGCACTATCGCGGAAAAGCGCTTAAATCCATAGGTTTCAGATCACACCTTCAAGACAAATGTAACAGCAGGTGATTAACCGACAGCTAAGTTCAATATTTTAACAACTTCAAGGCCTTGGCGTCCGTCGGTCAATGGCTGGCGGTTGTCTCTGATGCAATCGATAAAATGTTGCAACTCATCGGTAAGCGCCATGCCCGCCTGACAAGGAATAGATTCGCCATCCTCTTTTGCAAAATGCCAGACATCATTGTCACGCGCGACATCATGCTTGTGGAGCGTAACCTTTTTATTCCAGTCCTGTTCCATATCGTCCCAGACAACGCTGGCCTTCGTGCCGATCACGCTGAAACGGCGCTCCACATAAGCGCTGTGGCGCGAGACAAAGACATGGCCCTTCATGTCATTGTCAAACGCCAGATGAATATGGGCGCAATCGGTTTGCCCGTCGGTCACCGACACAGGAACCGCATCCACATGCGTGGGGCTTGCACCCGCAACCGACAGGATGAGCGAAAGATCATGCGGTGCCAAATCCCAGACAGCATCAAACTTGTTGTGAAATTTGCCGAAACCCAGACGGTGGCTTTGTACATATTTTATATCGCCAAGCGCACCGTCTTTAATCAATTTCAGTATCGCGCGAAACGCATTATGGTGGCATAGAATATGCCCTGACATGAAAACACGGTTCGCTTTTTGGGCCGCATCCACCATTGATTGCGCATCGGCTACGTCCAGCGCTATCGGCTTTTCGGCAAAGACATGCTTGCCCGCCGCAAAAGCCTGACGCGCTGTTTCAGCATGGTGCTGCGCGGGCAATGCCATCGTGATGGCATCAATTGCCGGGTCGGTAAAAACGCTTTGCGCATCGCGTACTTCAACACCGTGCTTTGCCGCAATTTCTTTGGCCAGATTTTCGTCGCGATCGACAACACATGCCAGCGCGCCGAGCTCGGCAAGCGTGCGCACATGATTCTTGCCCCAATATCCGCAACCGAACACGGCGATTTTCGGCATGGAATGCATGGATTACCCTTTCTTGTCTTCGCTTTTGCCTGTGCTAATCAGCGAACGGGTAGAAAACAAGGCCGGAATAATGCGCAAACGGCAAATCAGTTGGAAAAACACGGATTGCTTGCTTGACAGACAAGCGGGCTTCCCCCTATATCCGCCTCGCTTCAACTAACAGGTTTACCTGTTGTGGCGGGATAGCTCAGCTGGTTAGAGCAGCGGAATCATAATCCGCGTGTCGGGGGTTCAAGTCCCTCTCCCGCTACCAAAATTTTCAATAACTTAGCCAACATACCGATTTCAGATTTGTAATTTGCGTGCGTTATTGCGTGCGTTTTTTGATTTTTTCGCCTTTCAGGTCATAATCCCCGACAATTTTTGTACTGCCCAATACCTTCAATCGCCTTCACCAAGAACCCTATGTATTTCAAACTCAGACAAATCGAGGTGCACGTCCAATACCCTACTTTAGTACGACTCGCAGCTTGACGTAGGGTTAACCAAGATAAATTATCAATTACAATTGAATATTTAACGCTCTGTGCTGGTAGTGAATTGGAAACATGGTACAAAATTGCTGGAATATTCCTGTTAATCCACCTCACAAAAGAGTGGATCGTGTTTATTTGGCCAAGTCTAGAAGAACAATTAGAATGGCCAAGCCTAACTAAGCCTACAGTTGGAGGAATATCTTTTCTCATTCTTGTAGTTATTCCATTCACATTCGCCCTAGCTACTTGGTTTTCGCCCCCGAACTCAAATAACGTAAATCGTGATCAAACAATTGAAATTCAATACACTCCGGAACCAACTGTAGCTCCTCCCTCCTCAACATCAACAAGTGTTGAGAGAAGCAATTCTTTTAATAAAGTTCAGAGTTTGCTTAAAAAGGCATGCGATGGAGAGCAAAATTGCATCCTTCATATCTTGAGCTTAACGAAATTTATATGGGATAATCACGGAGAATTGAACCCAACCGCGCTTGGATACAAGCTATCAAAATGTGTTGCTATTTCGGCGTCTAAGCGTGGTTACTTATTCGCTCCCCTTAAGTTTCTGGAAGAAATGGGCGCTAAAGAATTAAAAAGTGTTTCTTCGGAGCTGTGCTCATGCTCGCTTGGCTACTGGGCTAAGGACGTGTGCTTAAAGATAGTCCTTTGAGACGTTGAAAAGCGGCAGCCATTCTTTGTTGCATAAGTAGGCATCTGGAAGTTATCATATTACGCTTGGACTAAACTCAAAGTCCGATCTGCGAAACACAAACCATTGAAACGATCCGCCAAACCACTAAACTTCACCAATATTTCAACAAGGCAAGCGGATGATAAGAAAGTTCATTTCTTTGGTTTCTTTCGGGCTCGCGCTCGTCTTTGGCTATTTGTACTACGTCACATATTTCAAACACCGCGACTGCTTCAATGCGTTAGGCCGCTGCTTCGATGATGAAACCGGTGTCGTTTATTCAGAACAATCTGGGATCATCTGGCTCTTGCTTGCCGCGCTGGCGCTTGGTGTAAGCCTTTACACTGCTTGGCTTTTGAGAAAGCCGAAACGATAACTCAAGCGACAAGCCACTAAGCTAAATGACTCTTTTCATACATCTTTCATACATCCGGCGGGAATGCCTGCGGCTACCCCAGCCTCTTCTTGATTTCTTCGTAGAGATACCAGATGGAAGTCACTCAATCGAACCATGATCACGTTTTGAGTGGAGGCAACTGCCTCGTCCACAAACGAGCCCTCCACCTGGCCGCTGAACAAACCCCGCACAGCCGCATATGCGGCACCCGCTTGCTTTGTTTTCCTGAACGCCTTTGACAGCATCTTTTTCTTTTGGTTGTTTATCCATGGCTAGCCCCTCCAATACTTTACTTGAACAGGTAAGCATAACGAGCCGACTATATACAACTGGCTTGAATAATTTATCGGCCGAAATGACACTACTTTAAGAATTTATTATTTAAACTTACAATAAACGATCGATTCAGTCCTACATTGCGTATTAAAGAATTACGCCCCTAAAGAATTTCCTCGCCCACTAGACAATCGGTCTAATGGTTCCCATATCCGTCAAATGACGAATACACGCACACATATTCTGGATGTCGGGCGCAAGCTGGCCGCGCAGCGCGGGTACACGTCCGTAGGCTTGAGCGAATTGCTCAAGGAAGCAGATGTACCCAAAGGTTCATTCTACCACTATTTCGAATCCAAAGAGAAATATGGCTGCGCGCTGCTAACGCATTATGTTCATCATTATGGCGTCGAGCTTGCCGGTACACTGGCGAATGAAACCCTTTCCGGCCGTGAGCGTATTCTCGCATATTTCACCGCGTGGCAAAGTCGCCAGAGTTCACAGAACGCCGATGAGAAGTGCCTTATCGTAAAACTGGGGGCGGAAATTTCAGACCTCTCTCCTGACATGCGCCTGATACTGCGCGACGGCGTTGAAAAAATCATTTCAAAGCTGTCCGAGACCCTCAAAATTGCTGAAACTGATGGTTCATGTCCAGCTATGACAGACTATTTGACCATAGCCACCAGCCTTTACCAAATCTGGCTCGGTGCGAGCTTGATGGCTCACCTGTCTCAGGACGCTGCGCCATTTGAAACCGCCATGGCCCACACATTGGCCTTGGTTCCCTCCACCTAAAAAATTTGACCACCACTAGACGATCGGTCTAAAAACAAAGGAATAAACATGTCCCAATCCAAAGATCATAACCGCCGCTTCACCCTCGCATCCCGTCCCAAGGGTGAGCCTGATGAAAACACACTGAAGCTGGAAAATGCGGACATTCCTGTCCCCGCGTCAAACCAGATGCTGCTGCGCAACCAGTATCTTTCCCTTGATCCCTATATGCGTGGACGCATGAGTGACGCACCTTCATATGCAGCGCCGGTTGAAATCGGTGAAGTGATGGTTGGCGGCACAGTTTCAAAGGTTGAAAAGTCCAATATAGAGGGGTTTTCGGAAGGTGATTGGGTTGTTGCATTCGGCGGCTGGCAGGATTACGCGCTTTCCGATGGCACCGGCGTCATCAATATGGGTAAAAATCCTCAAAACCCTTCATGGGCGCTTGGCGTTCTGGGAATGCCCGGACTGACCGCTTGGGCCGGATTAACTGAAATCGGTCAGCCCAAAGAGGGCGAAACACTTGTCGTCGCCGGTGCCAGCGGGCCAGTGGGTGCTACGGTAGGACAAATTGCGAAAATTCTTGGTCTACGTGTTGTCGGTATCGCAGGCGGCGCTGAAAAATGTCAACACGTGATCGACACTTTGGGGTTTGACGCATGTGTCGACTATAAGTCCCTGAGTTTTGCAGAAGACTTAAAAGCTGCGGTGCCGTCCGGCATCGACATCTATTTTGAAAATGTCGGCGGCGAAGTCTTTGACGCAGTTCTACCTCTGCTAAACACCAGCGCGCGCGTCCCGCTCTGCGGCCTCATATCCCAGTACAACGCAACATCCCTGCCAGACGGTCCGGACCGCATGAATTATCTGATGGGTCAGCTGCTGCGTAAGCGGATTACCATGCGCGGCTTCATTGTTTTTGATGATTTCGGGCACCTTTATCCGGCATTTGCAAAACAAATGACCGAGTGGGTTAAGAGCGGAAAAATCAAATACCGCGAAGAAATGATCGACGGGCTTGAGCACGCGCCCTCAGCATTCATTGGCCTGCTGCGCGGTGAAGCCTTTGGCAAACGCGTCATTAAACTCAACCCGTAAACTCGAACATATTAAAGGTGAAACAAATGAAAATTTTGATGGTTCTGACGTCGCATGACGAACTTGGAGACACCGGCGAAAAAACCGGTTTCTGGTTGGAGGAGTTCGCTGCCCCTTATTACGTATTCAAGGATGCAGGTGCATCCATTACACTTGCTACGCCCAAAGGTGGCCAGCCACCTCTTGACCCGAAGAGCGATGATGAAAGCGCACAAACAGAGGACACAAAACGCTTCAAGCTGGACACAGCAGCGCAAGATGCCCTCGCCAACACAGAACAATTGGCGCAAATCAATGCCGATGAATTCGACGCCGTATTCTATCCGGGCGGACACGGCCCACTATGGGATTTGGCAGAAGACAAAACCAGCCAGGCACTGATTGAACAATTCGCAAACACAGACCGCCCTATCGGGGCAGTGTGTCATGCGCCCGCAGTGTTCAAAAACACCAAGACATCAGATGGCTCCCCGTTAGTCTCGGGCAAACGTGTCACAGGATTTACAAATACCGAGGAAGATGCCGTTGGGTTGACAGATGTTGTTCCATTTCTCGTTGAGGACATGCTTGTCAAAAATGGCGGAAACTATGACAAAGGCGACGATTGGGCCTCTTTCGTTGTTGTCGATGGCAAGCTTGTGACCGGACAGAATCCAGCTTCTTCTGCCGATGCAGCCAAAAAGCTCATGGCGCTGATCTAAATCTTATCGGGGCGCCGCCGGCGCCCCATCGCCCCAATCCAATAGAAATTAGTTTGTTCTAGATCACAACTATCCAAACAATCAGGAAAACCATTGATTCACGTATCGGTGTCATAGTGCCGACCATGAAGGCAAATGCGTGATCATTTTCGACAGTTTTGCACCTTCAAGATCAGGCACCTGAAAGGAGTAGAGCTGTGACAGGACGTAAACTTTTCCAGATAGTAAAGCCGCTCATCAATGCGATAAGTTTCCTGTTTTCGCTCTTGCCGCGCATTTTATTTGAACTCACCTGGCCGCTTCTGGAGCTGTTTCCTTGGAAGCTGGGTATTTTCCTGCGCTATCTTTGGGCCAAGCGTCTGGCCAAATCCTGCGGCGAAAATGTTCTTTTCGAAACCGGCGTTCGGGTGACATTTTGGGAGGAGATCGAATTGGGATCAAATGTCGCTATCTATGAAACCTGCTATCTGGACGGCAAAGGCGGCATTAAAATTGGCGATAATGTTTCCATTGCGCACCAATCATCATTGATCAGTTTTGATTTCGATATCACTGATCCTGACACAGAACTGAAATACAGCCCCATGCGCAAAAAACCGATTGTCATCGGCGATGACATTATGATCTTTTCCGGCGTGCGTGTTTTTGCCGGCGCAAACATCAAATCGCGGTCAGTCATTGCGGCCAATGCTGTCGTGCGTGAAGGTGTTTACGAATCGGGTATTTATGCAGGACTGCCGGCAAAAAAGAAAAAGGACATCGTTCAACGCGCTAAAGATGGCGTCTAACATTCCAAGCAAAAGTTATGACGGGCCATTGGCCCGCCATAAACTGTCTTGGGAAGATTTTGCGTTAAGCAGCTTGGCGGTATTCCGCTTCCAGATGTGATGACCACGCATCATACCAGGTTTCGAACAGCGTCAATTGCGCTTCGGCATAGCCGCGCTGGCTGTCGCTCAATTCGTCTGTTTCATTAAAGTGAAGCGTATATTCCGCGTCACCTTTCAGCACCATCATATGTTTGAAATACAAAACAAGATCCGGACCTTCATCGAAAGAAGAAAGAACAGCCAGTGCGCTTTCCAACTCCAATGCAAGGCGGCGTGCATGAACGTCACCCTTGGCCGCAAGCTGGCTCAATGAAGCAAGATGCAGCACTTGTTTCGGCAACACACAGCCGATACCGGTGATCGCGCCGGTTGCGCCGCAATTGACAAAACCATGGAACACACAGGTGTCCACACCCACCATCAAAACCACTTCATCATCGCGGCTGGTGATATTTTCGGCCGCATAGCTCATGTCGTCAGCGCCGCCAAACTCCTTGAAGCCTACGAGGTTCGCGTGATCTTCACGAAGCGCGAAAAACAAATCGGCCCGCGTCGCAAAGCCGTAATAGGGGCTGTTATAAATAACCGCCGGCAGATCAGGCGCGGCGCTCAGGATCGCTTTGAAATGGTTTTTCTGTGCGACAAGCGATGATCCACGCGACATAACACGCGGAATAGCCATCAAGCCCTGCGCGCCAACCTT
Organism: Ahrensia marina; assembly: GCF_001293565.1. GTDB lineage: Bacteria > Pseudomonadota > Alphaproteobacteria > Rhizobiales > Rhizobiaceae > Ahrensia > Ahrensia marina. Next base: position 50,265 of record NZ_JXMU01000020.1, read on the forward strand.
TTGCGCGTGTTGGGCGTGGGCAACAGCCTTGGCTGTGTTTACCGCACCCGTACCGACAACAACAGGAACACCGGCCTTTACCAGACGTTCAACGCCTTCCATCCGCTCTTCATCCGAAATCAATGGCCAGTCGCCCATTGAGCCGCAGTAAACAACCGCAGACATGCCAGCCGCAATAAGCTCTTTGCCCTTGCGCACCAATGCATCAAAATCTGGCGTACGATCATCTTTGCAAGGCGTCATCAACGCCGGCATGCAACCGGAGAAAATCTTAGCGTTCATTTGGTTTTCCTTGTGCTTGATCTGCAAGGATAATCCTTGCTTAGTGTAATAAAATCAATACCTTTGATCTCCATAATACCATTTGTATTTTATTTGTCGACAAGAATATTTGCAAATAAGCAGTTTCCTCCCGCACCATGTGCGAAAGTTTGACCCGTCAAATTTGGTTATTGAACGCTACAGGTCTATGGGCCTGCGCCGGTCCCGCGCCATAAAGGTCTGGATTTGCTGGACGATCTGATCCGCATGCTGGCTTGCAAGCTTGTCTGCGGCAGCGACATCCTGCGCTTCAATGGCAGCAATGATATCGTCATGCTCGGTCACGTAGCGCTGCGGCAACTGGTCATCAAACGAAGAGTAATAAATGCGCAACATGCGCCGACCTTCATCGAGCAGACGGCAAAACAGGCTGGTATAATACGGGTTCTTGCCTGCCTCCGCGATCGCCGCATGAAAATCACGGTTGGTCGCAATCATCGTCAACGCATCCTGCGCTTGAACGGCATCGGAGAATTTGAGTTGGTGGTCGCGGATAATCTCAAGATCGTCATCGGTCCTGTTTTCCGCAGCCAGACGTGTCGTCACCCTATACATCAGCGTCATCGCGTCGAAAAATGTATGCAGGTTCAGAAAATCAATATTGGAAACCATTGTCGAACGGTTCGGAAGCGTTGTCACCAACCCTTCACTGGCCAGTTTGACAAGCGCTTCGCGAATAGGCGTCCGCGACATGGAAAGACGTTCTGCCAGCTGAATTTCATCAATTGGGCTGCCCGGCGGCAAAACCAGATCCAAAATATTGTCGCGCAGAATTTCATAGACATATTTCACACCCTGTCCGCGCTTTCTTTCCGGCACCGGGCGTATGAGCTTCTTATCCATATTCACACCTTCGTTTCGACTGTATGTCTATGGCAGCAGTTGAGAGGAAAAGGAAGAGTATGTTGCCATCATCGCGCGCCCCAGCTGTCAGACAACCGGTAGCCTTCAGGCCACGGATCACTTGGGTCCAGCATATGCTGGTGGGTTCCTGTTATCCAACCGCGCCCTGAAATTTCGGGAATGATGGCTGTTTTATCACCAACTTTTGTTGTCTTGACGATACGCCCGTTAAACGTTGAGCCAAGCACGGATACGGCCGTCAGACTTTCGCCGACCTTCATTTCTCCGCGCGCATGCAAGACGGCCATCCGCGCCGACAATGCAGTGCCGGTTGGAGATCGGTCGACCTTTCCAGGCTGTATCGCAACAGCCGAACCGGCACGCAAGCCCTCCGGCCCGCGCTCTACCTGCCCTGCAAAAAGACAGAAGGAAAAGTGCCGCCAATCGGGCATTGTCGGATGTTCGAATTTTAGGGCCTCATTGGCGGCATTGGTAATTTTAACGCCAAGGCGCGCAATATCATGGGCTTCATCTTCTTTTAGATTTAGCCCCATCGCGGCAGCGTCGACAATCACAAAACTGTCGCCACCAAAAGCTGTATCCACTGTCAGTGTCGGCAATCCTTCCACTTCCAGCTTTTGATCAAGCGGACCGGCGAAGCTCGGCAGGTTTTGAACAAAAATACGCTCGGCTTTGCCATCGCGACATTCAGCGCGGACATGAACCAACCCGCCTGGTGCCTCCAGCACCAGATTGGTCTCAGGCTCCTGCATTGGAATCAAGCCGCCATCAAGCAAGACAGTCGACACGCAAATCGAGTTTGACCCCGACATGGGCGGCGTATCTTCCGGCTCCATGATAATAAAGGCGGCATCTGCCTCCGGATGGCGTGGCGGCACCAGCAAATTCACATGCCTGAAAACACCGCCGCGCGGTTCATTTAATACGAAATTGCGCAAAGTGTCGTCTTGAGCGATCCAGCGGCTTTGCTCCCAAACCGTGTCGCCGGGCGGCGGCAATACTCCGCCGACAATGACGTCGCCAACTTCGCCTTCCGCATGGGCGGAAATAACATGAACGGTTTTACAGCTACGCATGGTAATTTCCTGCTGATATTAGAAGCCGACAAGTCTCTCCGGCAGCCATGTTGCCAGTGCCGGAAACAGAACAATCAAAGTCAGTGTCAACAATTGCAAGGCAATAAATGGCAACACACCACGACACATCTGTCCGTATGTCATGTTGGCCGGCGCAATCGATTTTAGATAGAAGATCGATGATGCCATTGGCGGTGTCAGATACCCCGTCTGGATAACGATCAAAACCAAGGTTGCAAACCAGATCGGATCAACACCCGCACTGCGGATAAATGGCGTGAACAACGGCACACAGATCAGCACATTGGCCGTCCAATCAAGCACAAAGCCCAGTACAAAAACCACAAGCAGGAAGAAGACGATCATACCGGTCGTGCCAAGTCCGGCACTTTCCAGAAAATCACGTATCAGGCTTGCGCCGCCATTGGCCGCAAAGACACCCATAAACATTGTACCGGCGGCCACGATCAGCAGGATCATAGCGGAAATACGCACGGTGATGCTAAGCGACTCGGTCAAAACATTTAGGCTAAAGCGACGGTTGATGACACATAGTAGCAGCGCACCTGCGGCACCGACAGCAGCAGCTTCGGTTGGCGAGGCGATACCGCCGAGGATCGAACCTAGGACCGCAAATATGAGCAGGAACACCGGTACAAGCGTAACGAAAGTTGCCCGCAATTTTTCGCTTAAAGGTATGTCCGCTTCAGGCTCGTCGTCAGGATGCTGCTCTACCGGAAACAGCATGCCGTGAATGGCAATATAGGCCAGAAACAGCACTACCATCAAAAGGCCGGGCAGCATCATACCGGCCAACAGTTTGCCGACAGACATCTGCGCCAGTGACGCATACATAACCGCGATAACAGACGGCGGGATCATGGTACCCAAAGAGCCGCCCGCACAAATTGTACCGGCAATAATCGTATTGTTATAGCGTGCGCGTTGCATCGCCGGAATTGCCATCATGCCGATCATGACTTCGACAGCGCCCACGACACCGGCTGCTGCGGCAAAAATCGCACCCATTGCAATTGTCGCCAGCGCCAATCCGCCCGGCAGTCTTTTCAGCCACATGTTCAAAACAATAAACAGGCGCTCTGCGATACCGGAGCGTTCAAGCAACGCACCCATCAGAATAAACATCGGAACGGCTGAAAGGATAAAGTTGGTCGATGCAGAATAAAACGATCCGTAAATCTGGTTGAATGCCACATCACCAAAAGCCATAAGGCCTGCGCCAACGGCGACAATAGTCAGTGAAAAGGCTACCGGAACGCCTAGAAGAATAAGCGCAAAAAGCGCCGGAAACATCAGTGCGGCAGTAAGCATATCACGTCTCGATTTTGAATGAATTGTCAGTTTTGGATGCGGTAAAGGCGCGCATTCCCTCAATCGCCAGTTGCAGCGTTAGAGCAGCCAGCCCGATTGCCAGCGCACTGTAAAACGGCCACATGACCGGTGCCCAGGGGCTGACATGTTCAACCTCGCCAGTGGTCCACGCCCGCAATGTTCTTTGCCCTGCAACATAGGTCAGCATGGCAAAGATCGGTGTCAGCACCAGAAGGAAAACAATGCCTTCGATGGTGTGCCGCACGCGCGGCGGGAGTTTGGTGGAGAGAAAGTCAATGCGCACATGGGCATCTTCGCGAAGCGCTTGCGCAGCGCCCAGAATAAACAGCGCGCCGGTACTCATATACGCTATGTCAAAAGCCCACAGCGTTGGCGCGCCGAATACATAGCGCGCCACCACTTCATACAACATGGAGCCAATCAGGATCAGAACCATCGCCTGTGCGACATATCCCAGAACAACTGAAATGGTGTCTACGGTAGCAAATAACGTTCTTTTCATAATTGCCTCCCTGTCTGTTAGTTGCCGTTGCGAATGAGATAGCTGCTCTGTGCAGTCCAACGGTCTTCATAGGCCAGATAATCGGCAAGGATTTCGGCCATTTTGCCTTTACCTGCCTCTTTTTCGGATTCAGCCTTTTTCTTGATCCAATCAACACCGGCAGCATTTAGCTCGTCGATAAATGATTGGTCCAGCGTAATGACTTCGGCCTTGCTGCCCGCAAACACTTCCATTGCTTTCATGTCATTGTCATAGAAGTTGTAAAGCGACTGAAAAGTCGTCAGCTCGGCTGCTGCTTCCATTTTCGCTTTTAGCTTGTCGTCAAGCGCATCCCATCTTTCCTGTTTGACAACCACTTCCCAAACAAATGTCGGCTGGTGCACACCAGGTGTAATGATGTAAGGTGCGACTTCATGGAACCCTTCGGGAAGGTTTGCAGAAGGCGGTGCCCATTCGATTGCATCCACGCCTTTGCGCTCAAGCAAAGTGTAAATTTCGCCTGGTGGCACAACAGTAGGAACAGCGTCGAAATAATCGCGCATCACTTCAGCCCATGGACCCGCTGTGCGATATTTAAGGCCCTTCAAATCCTCGGCGGAGCGGATCGGTTTATTGGCATGTGCCATAACTTCCGATGAACCGATGCCAACAACCAGTGACTTGAAGCCTTCTGCCGCACGCATCTCGGCAAGCTTCTCTTTTCCGCCGCCCTCATACATCCATGTCGCATGTGCTTCCGGTCCCATACCGCCGGGAAAACCGCAGAAGATCGCGTTCAGAGGATCCTTGTTGACGCTGAAACATGGCGTTGAATGACCGGCTTCAACAATGCCGTCGCTCACACCATCATAAACCTGCAATGCCGGAACGAGAATCCCCGCACCGAAAGGCTGAATTTCGACGGCACCGTCTGTCAGTGTTTCAACATTATCCGCAAACCGCTCAAGAAAATTCACATAAAATGGTGACCCTTCAGGCACGGACGTTGGTACGCGCCACGTTACCTCTTGTGCACTTGCTGCAAAGGAAAGCGCGGACAGCCCTGCCAGCAGTCCCGCTTTGAGTAGAAATTGTTTCATTTTGAACTCCCTGTTTCAAATTACGAAATTAAGAGTACATATTGTATTTTATTTGTCGACAATTATTTTGAGATAAATTTTTTAAGAGAAATTACGAATATTTTTCAATAATTTATGATTGAATAAGTTGTTTAATTCGGCGACAACCAAGCCGGAACATTCATTGGTGCAGAGCCTTTTACGGCACCAAGAGCGCAATCTTCCATGCTGCCCAAGCGAACAGAACGGCCGGAAAGACCGGGGCCATAATGCGCATATTTGCCCGAATTGGTCATGACAGAGCGCGCATCCGGAGGAAAAATCGGCTCTATAATTGAACACCAGCAAAGGTCAGGAATGACCTGTACGCCCGCATCTTTGAGTGTGGCCAGAGTGCCGTCAGCCTGCGCCAAGGAAATCACGTTTCGCCCTGCGGTCAAAATGGTTGCGGCCGTTACTTTTTGACCCTTGAGCGCTGCGGCAAGCATCCGGCATTCTTTTAAGGAAGCATGCGGGCTGCCAATCGCTATCAGATCGACGTCCTGCGGCCCCTCATTAAGCTGTTGCCATGCATTCAGCAAATCCGTCTTCGAGATGGGAATAATGTCCAAATCGTCTGAACCTGCTTCAGCTGACTCAGGCGTCACACCATCAATATGCAACATCGGTGCGGCGGATGTCGTACCAAAGGCCGCACATAGTGCTTTGAGATCATCTTCATCAGGTTCAAGCGCTTTAAGACCACGCAAAAGCGGAATCCGGTCAGGCGACTTAAGACCGGCCAAATATCCGATAAGAGGCCAGATCGCATCATTGGCGCTCTGTGGCGCTTCTATTTCCAGCACACATTTTGCCTGACGTTCTTTGTCGAGATAAACACCGGCAAGCGGTGCCCTTCCCGTCACGGCAATGCATAAATCCAGATAATCAGGATGTTTAGGCGTGCGTGCGCCCAAAACGCTGTTTGCATAGATAACCGCATTGGATTCTGCCCAAGCGATTGTCTCGTTCAACGCTGGACGGTCATCCAATAAATAAGGAGCGCACGTAAATGTCGGCTGGCATCCCATACGGACATAAGCATCGGCAAGACGCGAGGCTGCATTGCCAAAATCAGCCGGAACGCCTTGTGAATGCCAATTCATACGGTCGACCGAAATCGCGTTGATGGATGTCGGAACACGCACTTTGGCACCCAGATCATCCATTTTTTCAGCAAAAATCAGATTGGCCGGATGGGCATAGATGCAACCGTCAATATGGCCCCGTTTAATGTCGGTAAGCTGTGTTGCGCCTTGTTGCCGCGCGACAGTGCAAATGATCTCCATCGCTAGAGTGGCGGCAGGACCATCGCGCCCGTCAAGTATTGACCGGTCTTCGTCCGTCAATTCCAGCGCTGTCGCAACAGGATTTGTAATCGGAACTTCTACGCCGTCACCAATGATCAAATCATCTTCCATTTTCAGGCTGGACTGTTTCGCCAGTTCGCCAAACACATCGGAAGAAACCCGCAACACCGGAAAGCCGCAGTCAAACAACTTGCCGGCAATCAGAGCGCCCAAAGTCAGAATGTCTTCTTCCTCGGAGAAAATCAGCGCCGCCGGCGCTTTGCCGTTAAGGGCGAGATCAAGCATAACGCCGGAACCGGAACAGGAACCGCGGCTTGTCGGCATCATCAAGACAGCGCCAGCCACGCATTTGCCATGCAAGGGATGGTGGGTATCGATGACACTGGCAGAAACCGGATCAACCCCGCCCCAAAAGCTCAGCCCTGTTGACGAAGCCAAGACCGGCCCTTCGGCGGTACCGGATACAATGCGACGTGCTTGTAGACCGGTCATTTGACCACAAAGCCATGCGCGAAGGGATCACGCTCATCGATGAAGATCGTGTTGTAACCTGTCATTCTAGCCCATCCCGAAACCGATGGAATAATTGCCGGTTTTCCTGCAACTTCCGTTTCGGCTTCCACACGGCCTTTGAAAATCGAGCCGATAATGGACTCATGCCAAAAAGGATCGCCCGCTTTCAGCGTACCTTTGGCGGCAAGCTGTGCCATACGTGCCGATGTACCGGTTCCGCATGGTGACCGGTCAATGGCTTTATCACCGTAGAAAACCGCATTGCGCGCATGAGCACCCTCAACGGTTGGCGCGCCGGTCCACAATATATGCGACAGCCCGTTAATATCCGGATGTTCGGGATGAACAAACTCGTACTTCGCATTAAGAGCAGCGCGTAATTTCGGAGACCAACCGATCAACTCACCGGCCGTAAAATCAGCCATATCGCGGAAGTTCTTTTGTGCTTCGACGATCGCATAGAAATTACCGCCATAAGCCACATCGACAACGATCTCGCCAAGACCGTCCACCTCTGCGCTCAAGCCCTCGGCATACAGAAATCCGGGAACATTGGTAAGCCGGACCTCTTCAACATACCGGCCCTCCTGCTTGTAGGAAATATCGACCTTTCCCGCCGGTGTATCAATCGACAAGCGGCCCGGTTCGCGCGGATTAATCAATCCGTTTTCAATCCCCATCGTCACCGTGCCAATAGTGCCGTGCCCGCACATTGGAAGACAGCCGGATGTTTCGATAAACAGCACTGCAACATCGCAATCAGGGCGTGTCGATGGATAAAGGATAGAACCGGACATCATGTCGTGACCGCGCGGCTCGAACATCAATCCGGTGCGTATCCAGTCAAACTCGCGCAAAAAATGCGCCCGTCTTTCAAGCATGGTGTTGCCTTCAAGACGCGGCCCTCCGCCTGAAACAAGACGCACGGGATTACCGCAGGTATGCCCGTCAATACATGAAAATGTGTGCTGCATTATAGCCAACTCGCAAAACGGCTTGGAGAAAAAGGTGTTATATCAATGGCAGGATTTTGCCCGCTCACAATATCGGCCACAAGCGCTGCTGTCGCCGTTGATTGTGTAAGACCCAAATGGCCATGCCCGAAAGCGCAAATGACATTTTTATGGCCCGGCAATGCGCCAATTGCAGGCAATGTATCAGGTAAGGACGGACGGAAACCCATCCATTGTACGCCGCCGCCGGTTTTCAAACCGGGCAGGAATGCCTTCGCCTTATTGAGCATTGCTTCGGCGCGGGCATAGTTGGGCGGCAAATCCAACCCCCCAAGTTCAACCGAGCCGCCAACGCGCAGGCCAGAACGTAATTTCGAAATCACAAAGCCATGACCGCCAAATGTCAGATGCTGTCGCAGGTCAAAGTCGCAATCGGGCAAAGTGGTATTGTAACCACGCTCGGTTTCAAGCGGAATCCGGACACCTGCCGTGCGCGCAAGACGATGCGAAAACGCACCGGCGGCTAAAATGATCTTTCCTTCAAGATCACCCAGACTTGTGCGAATGCCCGTTGCCGTAATTGTGGTCACCTCACCGACTAAAATCTCGCCACCATTGGCCGAGAACTTTTCGGCCAGTGCAAGCGTATAGTCTTTCGGATCGTCAATAGTCGCATAGGCCGACGTAAATGTCGCGTGTGTAAAGCGCGGTGACAGGCCGGGTTGATAGTCGGCAATTTCATCGCCCTTTAAATGCTTGAACGGCACATTTTCCGCTTCCAGTGCCGCATAGCCCGGCAAGGCCGCCTGAAACTGTTTCGCCCCTTCATAAACCTGCAATTGCCCTTCCTTGCGCAACATGTGAGCAAGACCGGCCCGCGACAGAAACGGCTCAAGCGTATTTTGCGCATGGCGCATCATGGCAGCCTGAGCTTTGGTTGATTGGCGAACCTGACTTGGTTGGCTTGCACATAAAAAGCGCAACATCCAAGGAGCAATCTGCGGCGCATATCGCGTCGGAATACTCAGCGGTCCAAGCGGATCAAAAAGCCATTTGGGCGACTGCATGATCGTTTTCGGCGAGGCCAGAGGCAAAATTTCACTGAACGCAAACGCACCGGCATTGCCAGCAGAGGCACCTGCCGCAGGCCCTTTCCGGTCAATGACACAAACCGGCAATCCTTTCGCCTGTAGGTCCAGCGCGATTGACAAGCCAGTCACGCCGGCACCGACAACAATGATCCGCGTTTCGCTCATTGGTCAAATCTTTATCTTTTTACACTGCAACGCATAGACAATACCCAAATCATGGGTCGGGCAAGAACCCTAGCGAACATTTGACAGAAACTTGCGCGTCTCTTCGTTTTGAGGATCTTCAAATATCTGCTTTGGTGGACCAATTTCAGCCATGACCCCTTGATGGAAGAACGCAACACGGTCTGACACATCGCGTGCAAAGCTCATCTCATGGGTCACCAGAATCATCGTCATGCCATCATCGGCAAGCATTTTAAGCGTATCGAGAACCTCGCCCACCAATTGCGGATCAAGCGCGGATGTCACCTCGTCAAAAAGCATGTAATCGGGCGACATCGCCAGAGCGCGTGCAATTGCCATACGTTGCTGCTGCCCGCCCGATAAGCGGCTTGGATAAACATCGCGCTTTTCGCCAAGACCAACATGGTTGAGCTGCTTGATGGCAATTTCCTCAGCTTCCGCGCGGCTCATTTTCTTTACCTTGCGCGGCGCCAGAGTAACATTTTCCAAAACGGTCAGATGCGGAAACGCATTGAATTGCTGGAACACGATACCGATCTTGCAGCGCAGCTTGTTTATGTCGGTGCTTTTGGCATGGACATGTGTGCCATCAACCAGAATGCGGCCGGAATCGATGGGCTCAAGGCCGTTGATACAGGTCAACAGCGTCGATTTACCAGAACCTGAACCGCCAATAACGGTCAGCACCTCGCCCTTTTTTACCGTCAGGTCGATGCCTTTGAGCACCTCCAAAGGGCCAAAGGATTTGCGAACATTTTCAATCTCAATCATTGGGTGACCACCGTTTTTCCAGATACCCGCCAAGACGGGCAATTGGGAAGCTTAGAAGGAAATAAATCAGACCGCAGATCATCAAAATAAACAGCGGCTCTTGAAGCCGGGTGATCACAATTTGCGACGCGCGCAACAGCTCGATCATACCCAACCATAATATCAGCGATGAATCTTTCAGAACGCCAAGCGTCAGGCCAATCCATGACGGCATGGCAATCCTTGCCGCAAGCGGCGCAACAATATAGCCCATATCCTGTGACCAGTTCAGCCCAAGCGAACGGGCGGCACGGCGCGTTGTTGCCGGCACTGCATCAATGGCACCGCGAACAATTTCGGTGCAATAAGCAGCGGTATAAAGTGAAAGAATGACGCATGATGTCGTAAATGGCTCCCAGCCGAACTGGGCAATCGCTTGAAAAGCATTGCCTAAGACGAGCTGGATCAACAGCGGAACCGACCTGAAAATATCAAGCAGGAATGTCAATGGCGCAGACCAGACCGGCCCGAGCTGTACGCGGACAACGCCCAAAACAATACCCAGTAGAGTACCGGCGGCAACCGCGATACCGGTCACAGCAAGCGTCATGCCTGCGCCTTTTGCCATGAATAAAAGGTCACTTGTTGTTAATGCTGTGTCAAACATAGCAACCTCCCTCAGTAACGGAACATGCGCGAAGCAATAAGCCGGGCGCCAAGAGTTACAATTTTAGCAATGATGTAATAAATCACTGCGGCGATGGCGAAGAACTCAAATGTACGGAACGAGCGTGCATTAAGCGCTTGGGTAATACCGGCCAGATCCGTATTCATGCCGACAGTTACACCCAGCGAAGTCATTAGGATTGCCCAGACCATTTGATTGGTCATCGGCAGAAAAGCGACACGCAGCATTTGCGGCATGACGATCAGTCTGAAAGACTGGAGCCATGTCATGCCGAGCGAGCGGCCTGCTCTGGTTTGGGTGTCCGGTATTGCTTTGAGCGCACCGCGGAAATTCTCCGACAGATAGCCCGCATTATTAAACGCGATACCCGCCAGCAAAGCGGCATAGGGGCTTAAATGAATACCGAAGCTTCCCAGCCCGAAATGCGCCATATAAATTTGAAAAAGTGCCGGTGTGTTTCGTGCAATTTCGATCCATGAAACTGCAAAGGCGTTCAACACCCGAATTCCGGATAGCCGAAACAATGTGAACAGCACGGCAATAAACAGTCCGATAACCATTGAAAGCACTGCAATTTCCAGTGTGACAAGGGCCCCTTCAAGCAATTGAGGCAAAGACCTGAATGCCTGATTCCAGTGGAAAGTGTAGTTAAACATCAACCGTCACCATGATTTAAATCTGCCGGTGCGCGATGCACACCAGCAAGTTTCGTTGACCTGAAATTTAACGGTAGACGTTTGGTACAGTCAGTTCAGGAAGGTCGCCGCCAACATATTTCTCATACAGTTCCGCATAGCGGCCGGTACGCACCTGCTGATTTACAAACAGGTTGAGATAGTTGAGGAAACCGTACTCTTCACGGTTCGTGAACAAAGCCACATAGTCGGTATCAAACGGTGCTTTACCGGCAACAGAAATACCCGAGAATTTGCCTGACTTAACATTGGCCTGCGCAACTGTAGATGTTGATACGGTCGCATCGATCTGGCCCTGGCTCAGCGCCAGGAAAACATCAGCCTGTGTCTGGTAAGGACGGTATTCGCCTTCGCCCCACTCATTGACCTGTGCTTCCAGAGCGATACCTTCAAAAGTACCGGCAACAGCGCCGACCACTTTACCCTTCATATCTTCAAAAGAGCTGATGCCAGCCTCATCATTGGCAGTCACAGCCATTTCAAACGCGAAGTAAGGAATAGACATGCCAACTGTTTTGGCGCGCTCAAGCGTATCAGATGTTGACGCAACACCAACATCAACACGGCCTGACATCAGCGCCGGAATACGCTCAGGGAATGGTGTTTCGACGATTTCAGCCTCAACGCCCAGCGCCTTGGCCAGATCATTACAATAATCAACGTCAAAGCCGACTGGATTATTGTCCGCATCGCGCGAGCCCATCGGTGGAAAGTCAAGCACAACAGCACAGCGCAGCTTACCGGATGAAATAATGTCATCCAGCTTATCGGCGGAAGCAGGTGCGGTCAAAAATGCAGTGGCAGCCAAAGCCAGAACGAAAAGTTTGGTTCTCATATTTAATTCTCCCATTAGGTGTCACGGCCTTCTGAACCGATCTCACCGCACATTTATTCCATTAGAAAAAGAGAAAATCAAATTAAAAATACAAAAAGTATACAAATGTTATACTCCCAACCAAAACTGTTCTGTTAACGGCTTTGGCCGGGAGTGTCTTTTCATTGATTTATTGCAAGTCTTCAGGCAGCAGCTCTGCCGGGAAGTTCTGGTAACTGACCGGACGCAAGAAGCGGCGGATAGAAAGCGTGCCCACAGATGTTGCACCGAAATTGGTGGAAGCCGGATACGGTCCGCCATGCACCATTGAATCAACAACCTCCACACCTGTCGGGAAACCGTTGACCAGCAGGCGCCCTGCTTTGCGCTCCAGAACCGGTGTCAGTTTACGGGCATCGGCAAGATCACCTTCATCCATATGCAGTGTCATGGTAAGCTGGCCATCAAAGCCGCGCGCCAGTTCAACCATCTCATCAATAGATGATACACGCACCACGAGACCGAGCGGGCCGAACACTTCTTCCCCCAATTCCTGCGCTTGCAGAAAGTCGGCTGCGCTGACTTCAAAAATATTGGGTGATGCAGTGCGTCCCTCAGAGTCCGTCGTATAAATTGTCTTGGCAACCTTGCTGTTTGCAAACCGCTCACATCCCTCACGGTACGCTTTGGCAATGCCGTCCGTCAGCATTGTCTGCGGCGCAACATCTTCTAACGAGGCTTTAGCGGCAGCGACAAAATGATCGGCATCCGGCCCGTCAAGAACGACGGCAATGCCCGGATTGGTGCAAAATTGCCCTGCGCCCATCACAAGCGAACCAGCCCAGCCGCGACTGATTTCCTCGGCGCGCGCTTTGGCACTTTCGCCAAGAACAAACATCGGGTTCACGCTGCCCAGTTCGCCGAAGAACGGGATAGGCTCATCTCTGGCTGCACAAAGATCAAACAGCGCTCTGCCGCCTGCCAGACTGCCGGTAAATCCGACTGCTTTTATAAGCGGATGCTGAACCAGCGCCTGGCCGACATCGCGTTTGCCGCCTTGAATGAGGCTGAAGACACCGCTTGGCATGCCGGTCTTTTCAATGGCGGCATGTATCGCTTCAGCGATGATTTCGCCCGTTCCCGGGTGCGCGGAATGTCCTTTAACCACCACCGGACAGCCGGCGGCCAATGCCGCTGCCGTATCACCGCCAGCCGTTGAGAATGCGAGCGGAAAATTGGAAGCGCCAAATACGGCGACCGGACCAATTGGACGTTCGATCAGACGGATTTCCGGTCTTGGAGCCGGTTTGCGATCCGGCTGGGCAGCGTCCACACGCTTGTCCAGATAGTCACCTTTGCGAATGTGATCGGCAAATAAACGTAGCTGGCCGGTTGTGCGGCCGCGCTCACCTTGAAGGCGGGCTTCGGGCAAACCGGTTTCTTCACAGCCAATTTGCGTAATGGCATCGGCGCGCGCTTCGATCTCATCGGCGATAGCGTCCAGAAATGCCGCGCGTGTTTCTCTGCTGGAGTATCCATACTCCCAGAAGGCTTCTTCTGCGCCTTGCGCAGCGCGCGCCACCAGATCAACCGTACCCACACTGAAACTATGCGCGTTTCCATGCGCAGGTTCAGACTTAAAACTCTCTGTGCCACTGACCCATTCGCCAGCAATTAAGTGTTTTCCGTGGGGTGTAAAAGTCATTTCAATTCCTAATAAATATCTGAATTTTGGATGTAAGAAAAAGCGCTTCTCATCTATGCATACTTTATGTATACATATAACACAAACAATCAAGGGGTAGAAAGAGGTCAAAAATGGCGCAAGAGACGAGCACCTTATCCATCAGCGAACTGAGCGATCTGGTTGTGAAGATTTTCGAAAATGCCGGCCTGTCCGGGCAGCAGGCGAGCGCCACGGCTGATGTGATTGTTGCCGGTGAACGCGACGGCTGTAAGTCACATGGTATTTACCGCATCGAAGGATGTCTTCGCACGATTGCCGCAGGCAAGGTTGAACCAAAAGCAAAACCGGAACTGACAGATGATGGCTCTGCAATTCTGCGTGTGGACGCTAAAGGTGCCTTTTCACCGGCCGCTTTCAAGCTGGGCGCACCCGCACTGGCCGAGCGGGCTCGTCAATTGGGCGTTGCAAGCCTTGTCATTAATTCCTGCACGCATTTTTCGGCATTGTGGCCCGAAATTGAGACGCTGACCGATATGGGACTTGCCGCGCTGGCCATATGTCCAAGCTATGCAAGCGTTGCCCCCTATGGCGGCAAAGAACCATTATTGGGCACCAACCCGATTGCCTTTGGCTGGCCCCGCCCTTCAAAACACCCTTATGTGTTCGATTTTGCCACATCGATTGCCGCACGCGGAGAAATTGAACTGCACCGCCGTGCCGGCACTCAAATACCCGAAGATTGGGCCGTTGATGTAGACGGTGAACCAACCACCGATCCAGAAAAAGCACTCGCCGGTGCCATGATGCCTTTCGGCGCGCATAAGGGCTCCGCAATCTCGACCATGATCGAACTTTTGTCAGGCGTGATGATCGGCGACATGACAAGCCCCGAAGCTTTGGAAAATCTTGGCAACACAACACTATCCCCGCATCACGGCGAACTGATTATTGCATTCAGCCCCGAAAAATTTGCGGCCGGACGGCCGGGAAATCCGTTCGTGCGCGCCGAAGTTTTGTTTGATGCCATATTAGGACAAGGCGCAAGACTGCCATCACAGCGCCGTTTCGCCATGCGAGATCAGACAATGCGCGACGGTGTCCAGTTGACCAGCGACGAAATGCAGTCCCTGCAATCCTTCTTGGCATAGCCCTGAATTGCGCGAAAAAAGCCGCCGCTAATCACAACTTAATCCGCACAATCAATCATCCGTTTCACTATAGTGAGACGGATGATAAAAGCTGATTTTAAACTTGAGTAATTTAGTCAACTATGCAATTTACGCCGGACAACCAAGACGGATACCGGTCAGCTAAAGCATTGCAGGCAGACCGATGATCCCGCATTTACAGGACGATAGCGACATGGAAAACCGGCCCTCAAGACGACTGCTCACAGTCGAGCGCGCGCAATATATAACGCCCAATATGATACGGATTACATTTGCCGGTGATGAACTTAATGGCATTGCAACGGACCGCGCTGGCGGGAATTGTAAAATTCTCCTGCCGGACGAAGGTCAATCGCGCGAAGATTTTGCGCAACAATTGGAAGATGGTCCCAAACCGGTAATACGCACCTATACAGTACGCTCGTTTCGCGAAAACCCACTTGAAATGGATGTCGATTTTGTGGCCCATGGCGATAGCGGACCGGCTGCGCGCTGGGCATCGCGCGCAAAGCCCGGCGATTTTTGCGGATTTGCAGGCCCTAGCCTGCCGAAACTGACGAAATTTTACGCCGATTATTACCTGATTGCCGCCGACATGACAGCTTTGCCGGTGGCCTGCGCCACATTGGAAGCAATGCCCGATGACGCCAAAGGCATTGCGGTCTTCGAAATTCTCTCCGAAGCCGACAAGCAGCCGATCAAAGCGCCTGCCGGAATTGAAATCCACTGGCTTGTTTCGCCTGACCCGCATCTACCGTCACCATTGCAGGAAGATTTCATCCGCTCTTTATCGCTGCCAAACGGAACAATCCAAACCTGCATCGCAGGTGAAAGTTCGGTTATCCGCGCGCTGCGCATCTATCTTGTCAATGAAAAGCAGATACCCAAGGAAGATGCCTATATATCAGGCTATTGGAAAATCGGCCTGATTGAAGATGAGCATCAGATCGAAAAGCGTAACGAATAAGCGCCGCGTCACGAATTAAAGCGCAGACACTTCTTTCAAGCGTCTGCGCCAAATCACGCCCCTGTGGAAATTTTACCACACGATCAAATCTCTCCCGATCAAGCGTTGTACGATCGATATAACTGTGTACTATCAACAAGCTATCAGTCCGGTGTCATGCGACCGTCGTAAAGCAGGAATAATCGGATCACAGGTAGATCGTCTGAAAAGTGCCGGTTTGCATAAGTTCATCCCGTTAATTTTAGCGGAAAGAGGAGAGAATGATGAAACTAAAAATAATGTTATCGACAGTCGCAATTGTCGCGCTATCAACAACAGCACAGGCAGAAACACTGCGTTTGCTGACATGGGGCGGTTATGCACCTGACGAAGTGATTGCCAAGTTTGAAGCCGAAACCGGCCACACGGTTGAAGTCACAAAATCCAACAATGAAGAAATGATCGCCAAGCTGCGCGCAACAAATGGCGGCGGATTTGATCTGGCACAGCCAAGTCAGGACCGCATTGCAGGCCCGCAGGCTGAATTCGGCATTTACAAGCCACTTGATCTTTCAAAAATCGATACGTCCCTGTTCATTCCTTCCATGCTGGAAGCCGCCAAAGGCAACACAACCTATGAAGGCGAAGTCTACGGCGTCCCTCACATCTGGGGTACAAGCGGCCTTATTGTAAATTCGGCGGAAGCATCCGACATCAAGGATTACACTGACCTGTGTAATGAATCCGTATCCGGCAAGGTTTCATACCGCCTCAAGCGCGCAACGCTTACCGGTTTTGCCTTTGCAATGGGCATGGACCCGTTTGCCGCTTATGACGACGAAGCAGCTTACAAAGACATTCTTGATAAAGTCGAAGCAAAGCTCATTGAATGTAAAGCCAATGTTAAAGCATATTGGGATGGCGGCGACGAAATTAAGAACCTCCTGCGCTCCGGTGAAGTTGTTGCTGCTATGGCTTGGGATACAGGCGGCTGGCAGTTGAACGCGGATAATGCGGATATCAATTATGTCGCGCCGGAATCAGGTGCGCTGGGCTGGATCGACACATTTGCCATTCCTGCACGTGGCCGCGCTGACGAAGCTGCCTATGCCTGGATCAACTTTGTCATGAAGCCTGATATTGCGGCTATGATCACCGAATCTGCCGGCAACTTTACGGCATCACAAGGCGGTGACGCCAATGTTAATGATGATCTAAAACAGCGTTATCAGGCTAGCTTTCCGCAGGAAGCCATTGATAATGTGAAATGGTATCCGGTCGTACCGGCAGGCTTGGAAGCCTTGGAAGGTGCTGCTCTGGACCGCATCAACGCGGCTCAGTAATAGCGCCTCAACCTAATGCATAATATAAAGAAGCGCGGCTCCCGCGCTTCTCCTTTTGAAAGCCAGTTTGCATATGTCTTCCACTCCGGATCTTGAATGTCGCGCTATCTCCAAAAGCTTCAAAGAGTTTAAAGCCGTTCGCGACGTCAGTTTCAGTGTGCCCCAAGGCACTTTCTTTTCTATTCTTGGCCCGTCCGGATGCGGTAAAACAACATTACTGCGTATGATCGCCGGTTTCCAGGAACCGACAAGCGGCGACCTGTTAATCAAAGGCCGATCAATGCTGGATGTCGCGCCCAACAGACGCCCCGTCTCAATGGTGTTTCAGCACCTCGCGCTGTTTCCTATGATGAGCATCGGCGCCAATGTGGGCTTTGGCCTGCGCCAGCGCGGCGTTAACAAAGCCGACATCAAAAAACAGGTAGAAGCGGTGCTGGAACGTGTCGGACTAGGCGGCACGAGCGACCGCGCTGTCAGTTCTCTTTCAGGCGGCCAGAAGCAGCGCGTGGCAATTGCCCGCTGCATGGTGCTGGAGCCTGATGTTCTTTTATTGGATGAGCCGCTGGGTGCGCTGGATTTAAAGCTGCGCGAGCATATGAAAATCGAGTTGAAACAGCTTCAGTCTGAATTCAACACCACCTTTGTTTATATCACGCACGACCAGTCCGAGGCCTTGGTGATGAGCGATCAGATTGCGGTGATGAACCACGGCGTGTTTGAGCAGGTCGGCACTGCCAAGGAACTTTATTACGAGCCGAAAACCGCCTTCGTCGCCGGATTTGTCGGCGAGGCAAACCGTTTTCATGCCACGGTCGACAGCGCCAAAAACGGCATTGTGAATTTGAAGACACCGGAAGGCAAAACCTTAAGCGGCCTTGATCTTGGCCGTGGCCTGACCAATGGCAGCAAGGTGGATGTGTTTGTGCGCCCTGAAGCTGTGCGCCTATCGCGCAACGCAAAAGATATAACCAAAATGGGCAACACCGGAAAAGGCACGGTTGAAAACGTGCTGTTTAACGGCGCCAACAGCCAGCTTATTTTGCGTGACGCGACCAATGGCGCACCATTGAATGTAGCGCTGCCGCAAACCGGAGAATTCCGCGATCTTGTCGTCGGAGATAATGTGCATTTTGGATGGGAGCCGGAACAGACCCGCTGTTTCGAGCATCAAGGCGCATGACATGAAGTCTGACAAATCCAAACTCACATTCTGGTTGCTGCTCTCGCCTCTGATATTGTGGTTGGCAACACTGATTATTCTGCCGCATATCGGCATGTTTTTTGTTTCGCTGCGCGAAAAAGTCGGCGTGCGCGAGTATGAAACCAGCTTTGCCAATTACGCCGTGTTCTTCAACGAACCGCTTTACTGGAACACATTTGCGCGCACAGCCTATATGTCGATTGCCGCAACTTTATTGACCCTGCTTATTGGTTTTCCGATTGCTTATTACATCGCCAAACTGACGCGCGGGCGCACCAAAACGACTCTGTTTTTAATGTGCCTGATCCCGTTCTGGGTCAGTGAACTCGTCCGCACATTTGGCTGGATGATCTTGCTGCGTGAGACCGGCGTGATATCGCAGGTTTTGCAATATGCTGGACTGGTCAATGGCCCTGTCGAGATGCTGTATAATGATGCAGCCATCATGACCGGACTGGTCTACACATCCATGCTCTTCATGGTGGTTCCGCTGGTCACCACACTCGACAGTCTGGATGACAGCTTGATTGAAGCCGGTTATGACCTTGGCGGCACCAGTTTTTCAATCCTGCGCGAGATTGTCATTCCCCATGCCATGCCCGGCATCGTCTCGGGCTGCATCGTGGTCTTCATGTTGTCGCTAGGCAATTATTTGACACCTATTTTGCTGGGCGGCAAAGACAGCCTCTGGTTTACCGGTCTGATCTACAGCCAGTTCATCACACGCTTTAACTGGGAGCTTGGTTCCGCTTTCGGCTTCCTTCTATTGGGGCTTTCGTCACTGATTGTTTTCCTCGGCCTCAAGCTTTCCGGCCAATCCCTAAGCAAGACAATGGCCCGCTGATATGATTACAACGATCCCGCAAAATTCGGCCTTCAAATGGTCATACCGGCTTTATGTCGCGCTGTTCTTTTTCTATCTGGCACTGCCTTTAGCCACCGTGTGCGTGTTTGCATTTAATGACAGCGTGTTTCCTTCCCTGCCATGGGAAGGCTTCACATGGGCTTGGTTCTTTGGTGATCAGGCTCCCTATATCGGCGTTTTCCATGAACGGCCGATCCTGCGCTCGGTGGTCACATCCGGCGTTGTCGCCTTCTGGGTTGCGGCCCTCTCGGTCTTTGTTGGCACATGTAACGCGTTCTTGTTTGTGCGCCATGATTTCCGCGGCAAAGGATTTTTATACATTCTGATGCTGCTGCCGTTGATTATTCCCGGCATTATTTTGGGCATTTCAATTCTGGTATTTACATCCAACGTTGCCAACACTTTGGAAGACGCGACAGGACTTTGGTTCGACGGATTGCGGCCCGGTATCATTCTGGTGATTTTGGGTCAGTTCTCATTCATCACAACATTTGCAACGCTGGTCATTTCCGCACGTTTACAGAAATTTGATCCCGGTCTTGAAGAAGCAGCGCTTAACCTTGGCGCAACGCCTTGGGGTGCGATCAGGCAGATCACATTGCCGTTTCTGTTTCCGGCAATGGCGGCAGCGGCGGTTGTTGCGGTGCTGATGAGTTTTGAGAACTTCAACACAACACTCATGCTTGTCGGGTCTGATGCGCCTTTGACAATCACCATGTTTGACCGCCTCAAGCTCGGCTCCACACCGGTGCTCAACGCGGTTTCACTGCTTCTGATTGTTGGCTCTGCAATATTGGGCTTGGCTTCGCTGCTATTACAGAAAAAGTAATAGCACGCGATTGTCATATCGGCAGTCTAGAGCACCGCACCGATTTGCCACGGCACGAATTCCACGCCGCCAAAGCCCAACTTTTCGCTTTTGGTTTTAGCCCCGCTAGCCACGTCAATGAGCATCTCAAAAATCTCGGCACCCTTATCAGCCAGAGAGTGACCTTCGGCAATCTCACCGCAATTCACATCCATATCATTGCTCATGCGCTGATACATATCAGAGTTGGAAGCAAGCTTGATACAGGGGGTTGGCATGTAACCTGAGACGGAACCGCGCCCCGTTGTAAAGGCAATCAGGTTCGCGCCCGACGCCACCTGCCCTGTCACCGAGCAAGGGTCATAACCGGGACTGTCCATGAACACGAAGCCTTTCTCCGTGATCGGTGCGGCATAATCATACACACCGGCAAGCGGCGCCTGCCCGCTTTTTGAAACAGCCCCCAAAGATTTTTCCAGAATTGTTGTCAGGCCGCCGCGCTTGTTACCGGGGCTGGGATTATTGTCCATCTTCGAGCCGTGGCGCGCACAATATTCTTCCCACCATGTCAGTTTGTCGACAAGCGCCTGCCCCACTTCAGCCGTTACGGCACGGCGCGTTAACAGATGTTCCGCACCATATATTTCTGATGTTTCTGAAAGAATGGATGTGCCGCCATGGGCGACCAGCAAATCAGAGGCAACGCCGAGCGCAGGATTAGCGGTAAAACCGGAATATCCGTCAGAGCCGCCGCATTGCATACCCAGCATGAGTTCGGATACGGGTGCAGGTTTACGCTCTGCCTGATTGGCATAGGCGGCCAGTGAGGTCAGTTCCTCAAGCCCTTTTTCAATTGTGCGCTGTGTTCCCCCCATCTGCTGGATGGTCATGTAACGCATTGGCCCGTCAGCCGTAATTTTGCGGTCGCCAACAAGCGTTGCAAGTTGCAGGACTTCACACCCAAGCCCCACGAGCAGAATGCCGCCAAAATTCGGATGTCTGGAATAACCGGCCAGCGTACGCACTAAAATATCATAGCCTTCGCCATGGTTCGCCATACCGCAGCCGCTGCCATGAACGATGGGAACAATGCCGTCGACATTCGGAAAATCGTCCAGTAGGCCTGATTTTTCCGCCGCCTCCACAATAAACCGCGCCACGGACCCCGAACAATTGACCGATGTTAAAACGCCCAGATAATTGCGTGTGCCCACCTTGCCATCGGCGCGGTGATAGCCTTGAAATGTGCGCTCTTTTGCAGGAGCAGGCACAGGGGTGACGGCAGATGAAAATGCGTAATCGACATTATGGCCACTCATTTCCATATTGTGCTCGTGCACATGGGAGCCAGCCGAAATCGGCACTGTTGCCTTGCCTATAATCTGACCGTAACGCAAAACGCTAGCACCGGCGGGAATATCAACAAGAGCAATTTTGTGCGATCTGGGAACAGCCTCGCGCGCAATGCCGTCACCGGCTTTAAGCGCCATAAGCGTAATCGCAACATTGTCGTTATCGTGAAGCTTCAAGATGTCAGGGGCGTTCATATCAATCCTCAAGTTTAACGATGACTTTAATCAGGTCCGCGCGATCCGCAGCAAGGCGCGTGAATTGCGACGACAGTTCCTCAAGCGATAAAATGCTGGAACAAAGACGACCGGCATCAATCAGCTTATCTTTAAACGCATCCATTACCCAGTCAAAATCCTGCTTAAGCGCGTTGCGGCTGCCAATCAAACGCATTTCTCTTTTGTGAAATTCTGGATCATGGAAAGTGATATTATCTTTGACGACGCTGACCAAAACATAAGAGCCGCCATGGGCCACGGTTTTAAAGCCTGCTTCTATTGCACCGCTGTGACCTGTCGCATCAAAAACAACATCATAGCCTTCGCCGCCTGTGCCGTCCAAAGCCGCCTCAACGGAATTAAAGCCCTGTTTGAAACCGAACTTTTGAGCCGCTGCATTTAATCGCGCTTCACTTAAGTCCAGCAAGCTGACATCGGCCCCTTCAAGCCTTGCAAAAAGAGCCGTACCAATACCGATAGGACCGACACCGGTAACCAGAACCTTGTCACCCGACCCCACTTCCGAGCGCCGCACGGCATGAGCGCCAATGGCCAGAAACTCGACCATGGCGGCTTCGATTTCACTCAAGCCTTCGGCCGGATACAGATTGCCGGAAGGCACCGCAAGCTGAGTTGCAAGCCCGCCATCGCGGTGCACACCAAGCACTTCGATATTATAACAACAATTGGGCTTGCCGCGTTTGCACGCACGGCAGCTACCGCAAGACAAATATGGATTGACGACAACCAGATCACCGGCTTTCCATCCATCGCCATCGCCTACAATCCGCCCGCTTAGTTCATGACCGATCACGCGCGGATACGCCAGATAAGGATGTTTGCCCTCCAGAATATGATAATCTGTTCCGCAAACGCCAACCGCACAAATATCGATCAGCACCCATCCATCCGGCACTTCTGCCACGGCGGGCCGGTTTTCAATGGCAAATTTGCCGGGCTCGACAACCACTCCAACCTGCATCATTTCTGCGCTCATTAGGCCTGCCCCCGCGGCGTCCAGTCATCCGGAAGCGCCCCTTTGATTATCAGGCTCAACACGTCATCCTTGTTCACATCTTTAATTGCGAACGTACCGACATTACGCCCCTTGTTCATCACCATCACCCTGTCACACAGCTCGAACACGTCGTGCATGTCATGACTAATGAGAAAAATGCCGATCCCTTCGGCTTTTAGCCGCAACGTCAAATCCGCAACCATCGCCGTTTCAGATGGCCCCAGCGCAGCCGTCGGCTCGTCCATAATCAGCACTTTGGCCTGAAAATATATAGCGCGCGCAATCGCAATGACCTGCCGCTGTCCGCCCGATAGATTGGACACCGCATCGCGCAGATTTTTGAAATTCGGATTGAGTTGACGCAGCGCGTTTTCAGCTTCTGAAAACATCCGCGCATCATCCAGATTGCCAAAGCGTGTTTTAAGTTCACGGCCAAGAAAAAGATTGGCGGCAGCATCCAGATGGTTCGCCAGCGCCAGGGTCTGGTAGATTGTTTCAATACCATTGAGGCGCGCGTCCTGCGGCGTATCAATGACAGCTTCCTGCCCGTTGATCAGGATTTTACCTTCATTGGGCTTCATCGCGCCTGACAAAATACGCATGAGACATGATTTACCGGCGCCATTATGCCCCAAAACGCCGACCACCTCGCCTGCGTTAAGACTTACCGACACATCCTCAACCGCATGCAATCCACCAAAGCGCTTATGGATATGCGACATCTCGACCAAAGGAGTTTTTTCTGTTGCAGTATTTAGCATAGTTGATTTCGCCGCTCATAGGTGAGCAGCCGGCGCAACACTTACGCCGGCCGCTGCATCATCAGTAAAGTACGTTTTGTGCTTCGGGAGAATCGATGTTCTCTTTTGTCACCATCACAACACCGGTATCGATGAAGTCAGTCACCGTCTCTCCGGCAAGAAGATCGATCACTGCTTTAACGCCAAGCTCGCCCATCTGGAACGAGCCTTGAACAGCCGTTGCAAGCAATGTGCCGCTCTTGACCATATCCTGAAGGTCCGTATTGCCGTCAAAACCGATCGCGGTGAGCTGTCCTGCCTTGCCTGCCTGCTCGATTGCACGGCCCATGCCGATGGCGGTTGGTTCATTGGCGCCAAAGATACCGATCAGATCGCCATTGGCCGCCAGTGTATCTGTTGTTTGATTAAGCGCTGTGGCCATTTGTGATTGCGAATAAAGCGGACCAACGATTTCAATGTCGGAATTTTCTTCCAGATATTTGGTAAAGCAGCCCACGCGGCCGATTTCAGAGCCGACACCGGCGACATAAGACATCACCGCGACTTTGCCGGAGCTTCCCGCATTGTCGATCATCAGTTTTGCAGCCTGCTCCCCTGCCGCGCAATTGTCCGTTGAAAGGAATGTCTGGTAATATTGCTCATTACCCTCTGCCAAACCGCTATCGATGATAGCAACCGGGATACCGGCTTCAAAGGCACGTTTGACAGCAGGCGCTAACGCTTCAGGATCAGACGGTGCAAGAACGATTGCCGACACACCGCGGTTAATCGCATTCTCGACAAGCGACACCTGATCGGCCACAGCCGACTCGGATGCAGGACCATTGAACGACATGGTGTGCTCGCTTTGCTCATCGATAGCCGCTGTCGCGCCCTTATTCACATTTTGCCAGAAATTGGAGTTTGTCGTCTTGACGATGACGGCAATTTCTCCAGCCGAAACTGTGGAAGCAGCCAAAGCCAGCGCACTTGTTGCAAGTATGGTTTTCAGTATTTTCTTCATAGTTTCCTCCCTCATGAAGATCTTGGTTTAAGTCGTTCGATCAGTTTCGGTTGCGCATCTGGTCGATAAACACCGCCCCGATAACGACGACACCGATTATGATTTGTTGAATGAATGCGGATGTTCCCGCCATGTTGAGGCCATTGCGCAGAACGCCGATAATAAAGGCACCAATCATACTGCCGGAGATGCTGCCGACACCGCCCATCAAAGAGGCACCGCCAATAACCGATGCCGCAATCGCATCAAGCTCGTACATCACCCCTTCATTGGGCTGGATTGTTACAAGGCGCGACATCAAAACCATGCCCGCAAGCCCCGCCAATGCCCCTGAAGCTGTGTAAGCCCAAATTTTCGTGCGCACGACATCAACGCCAGACAAACGCGCGGCCTCTTCATTGGAACCCACCGAAAAAATATGTCTGCCAATCTGGCGGCGCTGCAACAAATATGCGCCAAGCACAGCCATGACCAAAAGCAGAACCGCCGGATAAGGAATGCCTGGGAAAATCACCTTGGGAAAACCGTTCGCCTGCATTTCGACCACGCGGAAAAACGATCCATTGCCCAGCGCGCCAAAAGTCTCGCCAAGCCTGCTGATCGGTGCCGCTCCGGTCAATTGCAACGCGACACCGCGCGCGATCATCATCATGCCAAGCGTTGCCACAAAGGGCGTAATCCGCATTTTGGTGATAACCAGACCGTTTACGAAGCCGCAGACGCCACCGGCCACCACGCCAAGCGCCATTGCTGGCACAACGGGGAGCCCTGCCTTAATGAGCAAACCTGTCACAACGCCTGAAAGCGCCAAAACAGATCCCACACTTAGATCAATGCCGCCTGTGATGATGACCATGGTCATGCCGATGGCCAGAAGGCCGATCACCGCTGTTTGCAGCAGAACGGTCAGACCGTTGTTGACCGACAAAAATGCTGGGCTGGTAAAGGAAAATGCCAGAATAAGCAGAAGCAATGTGATTAATGCGGAAAGCTTATGCAGCGCTGAACCGGACGGCAAAAACCGCATTCTTGAACGGGTCTGTACTTCAGACAAAATCACTCCTCCCAGAGTCATTTCTGGTTTTAATAATAATAAACAGTATCGGTGGGAAAAGATGCCGTCAATTGTTTTTAATTTTTTTGTACAATCGCAAAAAACAGTTATGATGATTCTGCAGAATACGAAAACGAGTGAGTTTCATGGCCCGCACAAATGAACGCTTTGTCTTAGCCCACAAGCAGATGTTGTCGCTTTGTGATAAAATGGCGGTGGGAGAAACTTTACCGTCTGAAAACGTTTTGGCGTCACAGCTTGGTGTCAGCCGGACTGTCATTCGCAGTGTTTTAGCCACACTGGATGAGCAGTCGATCATTACCCTTAACGGCCGTGAAAAACTGATCAAACGGCGCTCGAAACCCGCCGATCAGATGGAATTGCCGGCAGCTCTTTTGACCATTGAAGAACTTGAACAGCATTTTCTGGAATGGGTATTACGAATGGATGTGCCGCCCGGAACGGTGCTTAATGTTGCCCAGCTCGCAAAAGATTTCTCCGTCGCCCCGCACACATTGCAGGAATTTTTCTCATCCCTGAGCCGGTTCGGCATCGTGGTGCGGCGTCCACGCGGCGGCTGGGTCCTGCATGGCTTTACAGCAGATTATGCAATTGAACTCTCCGACTTCCGCAATGTTCTGGAACTCAATTCTGTGCGGCACCTCGTTGCCCTGCCGGAAGACCACGACATCTGGTCAAAACTCGATGTGCTGGAACAGGATCACCTTTCACTGCTTGAAAGGATTGATAAGGACTATCACGACTTCTCGAAGCTGGATGAAACCTTTCATGAGGCGATCAACAGCGTTGTCATCAACCGCTTCGTAAAGGAGTTTCAGAAGGTCATCTCACTGATTTTCCATTACCACTTCCAGTGGAATAAAACAGATGAGCGCAAACGCAATGAAAGCGCGATAAAGGAGCATCTGATTTATATCGACGCCTTGCGCAGCCGCGATGTTGAAAAAGCGGAAACGGCGGCAAAAAATCATTTGGCCACATCAAAGCAGACCTTGCTTGGCTCGCTGGAGGCAAACAGTCATGCTAGCTAGAGCATGTCAAGAAGGGTGGAAACCGGTTTTCCGCCCGGACATGCGCAAATCAAAGGGTTAAAGCGTGGATGCGATTCAGTGAAAAGCAGACA
>NZ_JXMU01000021.1:2500-8950 GCF_001293565.1 Ahrensia marina
TAAAAAATGGTGGCGTGCTCGGATGTTGCAGCATGGCAGCCAATTCGCTTTAGCGAAATGGCGAGAATGCCTAGCGCAGTCCGGCTTGTTTGTTAAAATTATCATTCAGAAGAAGTAAAAAGTTTGCATTTAATCGCAAGATTGACTGCCTGTTATGTCCATATTGTAAAGAGAAGATTGATCCGGATAGCATCTTTGATGCTATGTCGCTGTTACTTGCTCTAAGTGCAGCATTATGATGGTCTGTTTAACCGCGGCCTCGGATTTATCTCAAGAAGCTGGTCTTTTCGCCGGCATTTCCTGAACTCAAGCGCGGGAGATGTTGGCAAGCATTGCTTTTTTAAGCGGTTGGCACACAGCCGTGTATATTAGCAATGAGAATGATTAAGTATAAGAAGGGCATTTGGTGGATGCCTTGGCATGCACAGCCGATGAAGGACGTGATACGCTGCGAAAAGCTATGGGGAGCTGCGAATACGCTATGATCCATAGATATCCGAATGGGGAAACCCACCTTAGATACTTAGAAATTCTGTTTTGCCGGATGTTGCGGTTTTGCCGTGATTGAGGGCAGTACAGATTTCTAAGTATCGCTAAAAGGTATCTTAACCTGAATACATAGGGTTAAGAAGGGAACGAGGGGAACTGAAACATCTAAGTACCCTTAGGAAAGGACATCAACCGAGACTCCGTTAGTAGCGGCGAGCGAACGCGGACCAGGCCAGTGGCAAAGTTAAGTTAAGTGGAACGATCTGGAAAGTTCGGCCATAGTGGGTGATAGCCCCGTACACGTAATGCGAAGCTTTGTCCTCGAGTAGGGCGGGACACGTGAAATCCTGTTCGAACATGGGGGGACCACCCTCCAAGCCTAAGTACTCGTGCATGACCGATAGCGAACAAGTACCGTGAGGGAAAGGTGAAAAGCACCCCGACAAGGGGAGTGAAAGAGTACCTGAAACCGGATGCCTACAAACTGTCGGAGCCCGCAAGGGTGACGGCGTACCTTTTGTATAATGGGTCAACGACTTAATGTAACGAGCAAGCTTAAGCCGATAGGTGTAGGCGTAGCGAAAGCGAGTCTGAATAGGGCGCCAAGTTCGTTGCATTAGACCCGAAACCGAGTGATCTATCCATGAGCAGGTTGAAGGTTGGGTAACACCAACTGAAGGACCGAACCCATACACGTTGCAATGTGTCGGGATGACTTGTGGATAGGGGTGAAAGGCCAATCAAACTCGGAAATAGCTGGTTCTCTGCGAAATCTATTTAGGTAGAGCGTTGAGTGAATACTCCAGGGGGTAGAGCACTGGATGGGTAATGGGGACTCACCGTCTTACTGATCCTAACCAAACTCCGAATACCTGGAAGTACTGCTCAGCAGACACACGGCGGGTGCTAACGTCCGTCGTGGAGAGGGAAACAACCCTGACCGTCGATTAAGGTCCCCAAGTTGTAGTTAAGTGGGAAAGGAAGTGAAGATCCCAAAACAACCAGGATGTTGGCTTAGAAGCAGCCACCATTTAAAGAAAGCGTAACAGCTCACTGGTCTAAATAAGGGTCTTTGCGCCGAAAATGTAACGGGGCTAAAACTACACACCGAAATCGCGGATGCACACTTTGTGTGCGTGGTAGCAGAGCGTTCTGTAAGTCTGTGAAGGGAGACCCGTGAGGGCTCCTGGAGATATCAGAAGTGCGAATGTTGACATGAGTAACGATAAAGGGAGTGAGAGACTCCCTCGCCGAAAGTCCAAGGGTTCCTGCTTAAAGTTAATCTGAGCAGGGTTAGTCGGCCCCTAAGGCGAGGCCGAAAGGCGTAGTCGATGGGAAACAGGTTAATATTCCTGTACTTGGAGGTAGTGACGGATGACGTAAGTCGTCAGCTCTTATCGGATTGAGTTGGCGGCGGTGTTGTTCCAGGAAATAGCTCCTCCACTATAAACCGTACCCGAAACCGACACAGGTGGACTGGTAGAGTATACCAAGGCGCTTGAGAGAACTATGTTGAAGGAACTCGGCAAATTGCACGCGTAACTTCGGAAGAAGCGTGACCCTTGTTTACGCAAGTAGATGAGGGTGGCACAGACCAGGGGGTAGCGACTGTTTATCAAAAACACAGGGCTCTGCGAAGCCGTAAGGCGACGTATAGGGTCTGACGCCTGCCCGGTGCTGGAAGGTTAAGAGGAGGAGTGCAAGCTCCGAATTGAAGCCCCAGTAAACGGCGGCCGTAACTATAACGGTCCTAAGGTAGCGAAATTCCTTGTCGGGTAAGTTCCGACCTGCACGAATGGCGTAACGACTTCCCCGCTGTCTCCAACATAGACTCAGTGAAATTGAATTCCCCGTGAAGATGCGGGGTTCCTGCGGTTAGACGGAAAGACCCCGTGCACCTTTACTATAGCTTCACACTGGTATTCGCCAAGACATGTGTAGGATAGGTGGTAGACTTTGAAGCGTGGGCGCCAGCTCGCGTGGAGTCATCCTTGAAATACCACCCTTATCTTCGTGGATATCTAACCGCGGTCCGTTATCCGGATCCGGGACAGTGTGTGGTGGGTAGTTTGACTGGGGCGGTCGCCTCCTAAAGAGTAACGGAGGCGCGCGATGGTGGGCTCAGAACGGTCGGAAATCGTTCGTCGAGTGCAATGGCATAAGCCCGCCTGACTGCGAGACTGACAAGTCGAGCAGAGACGAAAGTCGGTCATAGTGATCCGGTGGTCCCGCGTGGAAGGGCCATCGCTCAACGGATAAAAGGTACGCCGGGGATAACAGGCTGATGACCCCCAAGAGTCCATATCGACGGGGTTGTTTGGCACCTCGATGTCGACTCATCGCATCCTGGGGCTGGAGCAGGTCCCAAGGGTATGGCTGTTCGCCATTTAAAGCGGTACGTGAGTTGGGTTCAGAACGTCGTGAGACAGTTCGGTCCCTATCTGCCGTGGGTGTAGGAATATTGATAGGATCTGTCCCTAGTACGAGAGGACCGGGATGGACACACCACTGGTGGACCTGTTGTTGCGCCAGCAGCATTGCAGGGTAGCTATGTGTGGAATGGATAACCGCTGAAGGCATCTAAGCGGGAAACCAGCCTAAAAACGAGTATTCCCTGAGAGCCGTGGAAGACCACCACGTTGATAGGATGGGTGTGGAAGCGCTGCAAAGTGTGAAGCTTACCATTACTAATAGCTCGATCGACTTCATCATTCTCATTGCTTGTGTTCACGGATGTGAAACAAGCCAAAACAATACTAAAAATTGTCTCTCGATGATTTTGCGTTCCGCAAAATACATCTGGCGACGCACTTGCATTTTTGCTTTGCAAAAATTGTAGGCCAGCTTCTTACATATTGTCCTTTGCTGACCTGGTGGTTATGGCGGGGTCGCTGCACCCGTTCCCATTCCGAACACGGCCGTGAAATGCCCCAGCGCCGATGGTACTTTGTCTTAAGGCACGGGAGAGTAGGTCGCTGCCAGGTCTGCAAATGACAATATGTCTTCTCATTACGATACTAACATCACTATTGGCGAGGCAGCGCCAAAAGCTGCGCTTTTAACGCGGGATGGAGCAGCCCGGTAGCTCGTCAGGCTCATAACCTGAAGGTCGCAGGTTCAAATCCTGCTCCCGCAACCAAAACAAAACCGTCAGCCAACAAAGCTGGCGGTTTTTTATGACCAAAAGCCTCCGCAAAAAAACACGCTCATCGCGTTTAGGGCTGCCAAAAACTAGATACTACCTCCACTTATGTAAGCTCATAACCTGAACTGCTCTCGTTGATTTTGCTCAAGCAAAATGCGACTGCCGCAGCAACGGGTCGCAGGTTCAAATCCTGCTCCCGCAACCAAAACAAAACCGTCAGCCAACAAAGCTGGCGGTTTTTTATGACCAAAAGCCTCCGCAAAAAAACACGCTCATCGCGTTTAGGGCTGCCAAAAACTAGATACTACCTCCACTTATGTAAGCTCATAACCTGAACTGCTCTCGTTGATTTTGCTCAAGCAAAATAAAACTGCCGCAGCAACGGGTCGCAGCTCAAAACCGCCTCCCGCAACCAAACAAAACCGTCAGCCAATAAAGCTGGCGGTTTTTTATGACCAAAAGCCTCCGCAAAAAAACACGCTCATCGCGTTTAGGGCTGCCAAAAACTAGATACTACCTCCACTTATGTAAGCTCATAACCTGAACTGCTCTCGTTGATTTTGCTCAAGCAAAATGCGACTGCCGCAGCAACGGGTCGCAGGTTCAAATCCTGCTCCCGCAACCAAAACAAAACCGTCAGCCAACAAAGCTGGCGGTTTTTTTTATGCGCTAAAACCTTCGTAAAAACACAGGCCCAGGGCGTTAGGGGCAAAAGTTTAAAAACAGCATCGTCGAAGCCTAAACTCTTATAAAGGCTCATAAGCTGAACCGCTCTCAGTATTCATGATCATAACCTGAACTGCTCTCGTTGATTTTGCTCAAGCAAAATACAACTGCCGCAGCAACGGCTAGCAGCTCAAAACCTCCTCCTGCAAACAAATCAAACCGTCAGCACAAAAAGCTGGCGGTTTTTTTTATGATCAAAATCCTCCTTAGATTATGCGGAACAACCTTCACTTAGTGATGCAGTTCATCCAGATGTCGAAGAGCTGCGTCAGTCGGAGTTAGTTTAAATCCACCCCTACAAATTTAACCAGCTTGCTATTCCGCTATCTGGACCAACTGTTTTATAGAACCCTGCCATAGGCTCATCATTTTAGTACATTGACAAGTACCAACCAGTTGGTATGTTTTTAAAAGAGGAATTTGATGACAAAGAATATTGCGAAACCAATTGCGAAACCAATTGCGAAACCAATTGCGAAACCAATTGCGAAACCAATTGCGAAACCAATTGCGAAACCAAATGCGAAATTCAAACTGCTCGATGCGGCGCTATTGCTAATTCGTGAGCGAGGCTATACCGCAACGACTGTCGATGAGCTGTGTGTTGCGGCCGGTGTGACAAAAGGGGCATTCTTCCACCACTTCAAGAGCAAGGATGAACTCGGTATCGCGGCGGCACAGCACTGGTCAGCTACGACCGGTGCTTTTTTCGCCGATGCTCCCTACCACAATCTCAATGATCCCGTTGAGCGTTTGATAGGCTACATCGATTTTCGCAAAGATATTATTGAAGGCGATATTGCCCAGTTTACTTGCCTTGTCGGCACTATGACGCAGGAGATCTATGGCTCGAACCCAGAGATCCGTGATGCCTGTGCCGCGAGCATTTTAAGCCATGCAGCAACCTTGGAGCCGGATATTGAGGCGGCAATGCGGGATCGAGGGGTTGACGGTGATTTTACGCCGGCAAGTCTCGCCGCTCATACACAGGCTGTTCTTCAAGGAGCATTTATTCTGGCCAAAGCGACCGGGGACGGTGCCGTTGCACGCAGCAGCGTCGAGCATCTCAAACGTTATTTACTCTTACTGTTTGAAGAGTAACAGACCAAACATACGCCGGGTTGATGAGGAGGATGACCATGACGGATAACTTATATGATGAAACAAAAACGATTTCCGGGATCACCCGTCGGACATTGGCGCCTGAACTTTGGCGCAGAGAGCTTGCCGATTTACGTTTAGAAGAAAAAGAGCTGACCAAGGCTCAGGATCGATTGGCGGCAAAGCGCCGGCGGTTGCCATGGATAAAGGTGGATAGAGATTATGCATTCATGGGGACTGACGGTCCTGCGGGCTTGGCTGATCTGTTTGGCGATTATGCGCAGCTTATTGTCTATCACCATATGCTAAAGCCCAATGACCCAAGCCCGTGTGAAGGCTGTTGCATGGTGGCTGACCAGATGCCGCATCTGTCGCATCTGCGGGCGCGCAACACAGTGCTTGTTTTTGTCTCCAAAGCTCCGATCAAAGAGATAGAAGCGTTCCGCGCACATATGGGCTGGTCGGTGCCTTGGTATGAGACGCAGGACAGTTTTAACACCGATTTTAACGTGACGTCCGGTTTCGGTTTGAATGTTTTTTACCGCGATGGCACGGATATCTACCGCACATACTACACAACCGGGCGCGGGGTTGAGACACTCGGTACAGTCTGGACTTTGCTCGATTTGACGCCTCTTGGCCGGCAGGAAAACTGGGAAGATGCGCCCGAAGGCACGCCGCAAACCGCCCCTTATCAATGGTGGCGGCGGCATGATTCTTATAGCTGAAACAATTTAAATCTTTACGGATCAACAAAACCAATTTTAGCCCGCGCTTTAAAAGCGCAAGTGCCAACAGCCAATGATAAGGAGACACACAATGACGGAGATCATCAACTGTTTACGGTGTGGTTACGGCGAAGCGAAGAAGGCGGCAAAGTTTTACGCTGCCACCTTTCTAGGCAGCCATGTTGATCGCGTGAATAATGCGGCCTCCGATTATCACGGCGGCAAGGACGGTGACGAATTGACTGTCGAGTTTACGGTGCT
>NZ_JXMU01000022.1 GCF_001293565.1 Ahrensia marina
TAAAAATAGAGACACTCTGCGGTGAAGGGCTTGGCTGAAAGCCGATAAACAGTCTTACCGCTTACCTTAAAACGATTTTATGTGGAATTCACCGCAAACCATACGGTTAGAGGGCTTGCACTCCTAATACTATCGTTGATTATCAGTCTGGTTTTCTGGAACTTGGAACAATACCATTATGCAGAACACTCAAGGATGGATAATCTTTGAAACATAGAGCGGCGGACGACTTTATTTCCGCCAAGTATTAATGAGAGAGAATATATATGACCGTCATTGGTGCTCCCAAGGAGACGTTCGCTGGAGAAAACCGCGTCGCGATGACGCCGCAATCAGCGTTAGACCTTCAAAAACTCGGCTATGAATGCCTCATAGAAAAAGGCGCCGGAACGGCAGCCGGGTTCTCAGATGCTGCCTATAAGGAGGCGGGCGTTAAGATTGCTGCGTCAGCCGCCGCGCTTTGGCGGGAAGCAGATGTTGTTGCAAAAGTGCGCGCACCTTCGCCAGCAGAGGTAAAGAAATTCCGCGCAAACCAGACCGTGATCAGTTTTGTCAATCCGGCAGCTTCCGACAAATTACTGGAAGCGTCTAAGAAAGCTGAAAGCACACTTATTGCAATTGATATGGTGCCGCGTATTTCACGTGCGCAGAAAATGGATGCGCTTTCATCCATGGCCAATATAGCAGGTTATCGGGCTGTCATTGAAGCAGGCAATAATTTTGGCCGTTTCTTTACCGGTCAGGTTACTGCGGCCGGTAAAGTGCCGCCGGCAAAAGTTCTGGTCATTGGTGCCGGGGTTGCCGGTCTTGCCGCGATTGGAACATCGACATCGCTTGGCGCTATAACTTATGCCTTTGACGTGCGCCCCGAAGTTGCCGAGCAAATCGAATCCATGGGCGCTGAATTTGTGTTCCTTGATTTTGAAGAATCGAGCCAGGATAGTTCGGCAACGGGCGGGTATGCCGCGCCTTCATCGCCGGAATTCCGTGAAAAGCAATTGGAAAAATTCCGCGAAATGGCCCCTGATATTGATATCGTCATTTGTACGGCATTAATTCCAAACCGTGAAGCGCCTGAGCTGTGGACCGAAGACATGGTTGCGGCCATGAAGCCGGGGTCGGTGATTGTTGACCTTGCTGCGGAAAAAGGCGGTAACTGCAAGCTGACGCAGATGGACGAAAAGATTGTAACGGACAATGGCGTCACCATTGTTGGGTACACTGACTTTCCAAGCCGTATGGCAACGCAGTCCTCAACACTTTATGCAAACAATATCCGCCATATGATGGCTGACCTGACGCCTGAAAAAGATGGTGTCATCAACCACAATATGGAAGATGATGTGATCCGCGGCGCAACGGTAACGCACAAGGGCGAGATTACTTATCCGCCGCCACCGCCAAAGGTTGCCGCGATAGCTGCGGCGCCGAAAAAGGAAAAAGCCAAAGAGCTGACAGCCGAAGAAAAGAAAGCCAATGAACTTGCTGCCTTTAAAGAGGCAACAAAACAGCAGGTTACGCTTTTGGCTGTGGGCGGCGCGATTATGCTGCTCATCGGTATGTTTGCACCGGCAAGCTTTATGCAGCATTTCATCGTATTTGCGCTGGCATGTTTTGTCGGCTTCCAGGTTATCTGGAATGTGTCGCATGCCTTACACACACCCTTGATGGCGGTAACCAATGCGATTTCAGGTATCGTGATTATCGGTGCGTTATTGCAAATCGGGTCGGGAAGCTGGCTCGTTGTGATACTCAGCTTTATTTCGGTGCTTATCGCGTCAATCAATATCGTTGGTGGCTTTCTGGTTACACGCCGGATGCTTGCCATGTTCCAGAAATCTTAAGGGGGCTGAAACATGTTTTCTATTGGTGTTTCATCAGCCGCCTATATTGCGGCATCTGTTCTTTTCATTCTTTCGCTTGGCGGTTTGAGTAATCAAGAAAGCGCGAAACGCGCCGTCTGGTATGGTATCGTCGGCATGGCAATTGCCGTTATAGCAACGGTTTTTGGTCCGGGCGTTTACAATATTTTCCTCATCCTCGTTGCTGTCGCGGCGGGCGGGTTTGCCGGTTATTATGTCGCTGGCCGCGTTCAAATGACGGAGATGCCGCAACTTGTGGCAGCGCTTCACTCTTTTGTTGGTCTGGCTGCGGTATTTATTGGCCTTAATGCCGATATCGAGCTTTCTACGGTGCTGGACCTTATTGCCGCAGGTGGCAATCAAGACCTTTTGACCGGTTTTGGTAAAAAGCTGGCAGCGAAAGATGCGGTCGAGATCGCAATCCTTAAAGTTGAAGTGTTCTTGGGCATTTTCATCGGTGCGGTTACATTTACCGGTTCTGTGATTGCGTTTGGCAAACTTGCCGGCAAAGTTGATGGCAAGCCGAAACAATTGCCGGGCGGCCATATGCTCAATCTTGCATGTCTGGTTGTCTCCCTGATCCTTGGTATCATGTATTTCAACGGTGCCGGTATCTGGACAATGGTGCTTGTGACGTTGATTGCCGGCTTTATCGGTTGGCATTTGATCATGGGTATTGGCGGCGCGGATATGCCCGTTGTGGTGTCTATGCTCAACTCCTATTCCGGTTGGGCGGCAGCGGCGATCGGCTTTACACTGGGTAACGATCTGCTGATCGTGGTCGGCGCGCTTGTCGGTTCGTCCGGTGCTATCCTCTCTTACATTATGTGCAAGGCAATGAACCGCAAATTCATCTCGGTGATACTGGGCGGTTTTGGCGGCACATCCGGACCGCAAATGGAAGTTGAAGGTGAGCAAGTGGCGATTGATGCCGACGGCGTCGCGGCGGCTTTGGATGATGCTGACAGTGTCATCATTATTCCGGGTTACGGCATGGCGGTTGCGCAAGCGCAGCAGTCAGTTTCAGAACTTACAAAGCGCCTGAGAGCAAAAGGCAAGGAAGTCCGTTTTGCGATTCACCCTGTTGCCGGACGCTTGCCGGGACATATGAATGTTCTGCTGGCCGAAGCAAAAGTGCCATATGATATTGTTTTGGAAATGGACGAGATCAATGATGATTTTCCGGAAACAGATGTGGCGATTGTTATCGGTTCAAATGACATTGTGAACCCTGCCGCACAGGACGATCCGAATTCTCCGATTGCCGGTATGCCGGTGCTGGAGTGCTGGAAAGCAAAGCAGGTCTTTGTTTCCAAGCGCGGTCAGGGTACGGGTTATTCCGGTATCGAAAATCCGCTGTTCTTTAAAGAGAATACGCGCATGTTCTATGGTGATGCGAAAGCTTCGCTTGATCTGCTCTTACAAAAAATCAGCTAATCTGATTGGCACAAAGAAAAGGCGGCTAAGAAGCCGCCTTTTTTATGTCTAGCGCTGTGCGGTTTCCCAATCAGGATTGATCCACGGCTCGGCATTGGATGCAGGCAGCAAATCTTTACCTAAAATATGATCGGCTGCTTTCTCGCCGGTCATAATCGACGGGCCGTTAAGATTGCCATTTGTGATTTGCGGGAAGATTGAACTGTCCGCCACGCGCAAACGGTCAACGCCAATGACTTTTGTATCCTGGTCAACAACGGCCATAGGGTCGTCGCTACGCCCCATTTTACATGTACCGCAGGGATGGTAAGCACTTTCCACATGCTCTTTGATAAAGCCGTTGAGCTCATCGTCGGATTGCAGAGCGTCGCCCGGCTGAATTTCATGTTTGACATAAGGCTTGAAAGCATCCTGCGCGAAAATCTCCCGTGTCAGACGAATACAGGTGCGAAAATCCTCCCAGTCTTTTTCATGGGACATATAATTAAACAGGATTTTCGGTGCCTCACGCGGGTCATTGGACCGCAGCGTGATTTCACCGCGGCTTGGCGAGCGCATGGGACCCACATGGGCTTGGAAACCATGGCCTTCAGCAGGTGCTTTGCCGTCATAGCGGATCGCCATCGGCAGAAAGTGATATTGAATGTCGGGATATTTTACCCCTGCTTTTGATCGTACAAATGCAGCGCTTTCAAACTGGTTGGAGGCACCAAGGCCGGTTTTTGTAAACAGCCATTGAGCACCAATCAGTGCTTTTGAGAAAAGGTTCCAGTGCTTGTAAAGCGTTATCGGCTGGCTTGATGCCATTTGAAGATAAAGCTCCAAATGGTCTTGCAGGTTCTGGCCGACACCGGCGCGGTTTGCCACAACATCAATGCCATGCTCTGACAAATGTTCAGCAGGGCCAATGCCGGAAAGCATCAATAGTTTTGGAGAATTGATCGAACTTGCGGCAATGATGACTTCGCGGTTCGCTTTAATGGTTTCGCTGCTTCCACCGCGTGAAACCTGAACGCCTTTGGCCTCGCCATTCTCAATGATGATTTTCTCGGCAAAGGCGTTAATCACTTCGCATTTATAGCGCTTGATGGCAGGCTTAAGGTAAGCATTGGCACCTGACCAGCGGCGGCCCTTATAGACCGTTTGCTCCATCGGGCCGAAACCTTCTTGTTTACGGCCGTTATAATCATCGGTGAGTTCGTAACCTGCCTGTTTGCCAGCATCGACAAAGGCTTGGAAAAGCGGGTTCTCGCGCGGGCCGCGTGTAACGTGCAGCGGGCCGGATTTGCCGCGCCAGTCCGCATCGCCGCCATGACCGCCACTGTCCCAGCTCTCCATGCGTTTGTAATAGGGCAGCACATTGGCATAAGACCATCCATCTGCACCCATGTCAGACCAAGTGTTGAAGTCCTCTGCGTGACCGCGCACATAGACCATGCCGTTGATTGAGGACGATCCGCCAATGACTTTACCGCGCGGTGTTGCGAGGCGACGGCCGCCCAAATGCGGTTCCGGTTCGGACTGGAAGCCCCAATCATAGCGCGACATGTTCATCGGATAGGAAAGCGCCGCCGGCATTTGAATGAACGGTCCCATATCCGTGCCGCCATGCTCGATGACCAGCACAGATGCGCCTGATTCTGAAAGGCGGTAGGCAAGGGCGCAGCCGGCAGATCCCGCACCGACGATGACATAATCAGCTTGCATTAGAACTGGCTCTCCATGTGGCCCATTTCAACATAGATGGTTTTAAGCTGGCTATAGTGTTCAATCGCCGCTTTTGAGTTTTCGCGGCCAACGCCGGAAGATTTGACACCGCCAAACGGGATTTCAACCGGCGTCAAATTATAGGCGTTAATCCAGCATGACCCTGCTTCCAACTCACCGATGACACGGTGCGCGCGGGTAAGATCATTGGTAAAAATTCCAGCGGCCAAACCGAATTCTGTATCATTGGCGCGGGCGATGACCTCCTCGTCGCTTTCAAAATCAAGAACGCACATCACTGGTCCGAAAATTTCTTCACGCGCTATGCTCATGTCGTCTTTGACATCGGCAAAGATTGTTGGCTCGAAGTAAAACCCTTTGCGCTCGATGCGTTTGCCGCCATAGATAAGCGTTGCACCCTCTTCGAGGCCCTTTGCGACGTAACGCTCGGCAATTTCCATCTGGTTTTTGGAAACCATAGGGCCGAAATTTGTTGCTTCATCCATTGGATCGCCAATGATGGCTGTTTGCGTGCGCTCTTTGAGGCGCGCAAGGAATTTGTCTTTGATCGATTTATGAACGAACACACGTGTGCCGTTTGAGCAAATCTGGCCGGAAGAATAGAAGTTTCCTAAAATGGCGCCGCTGATCGCGTCTTCAATATTGGCATCGTCAAATACGATGAGCGGGGATTTGCCGCCAAGCTCCATTGTCACATGTTTGATCTGGCTTGCCGCTGCCGCATAGACTTTCTTTCCTGTAGGTACGGAGCCGGTGAGCGATACTTTATCAATGCGCGGATCATTGACGAGATTTGCACCGACATCGCCCAGTCCTTGCACCACGTTGAAAAGTCCGGCCGGTGCGCCGGCTTCCATGTAAATTTCCGCGATTTTCAACGCGCAAAGCGGTGTTGTTTCCGATGGCTTGAAAATCATGGCATTGCCGCAGGCAAGGGCAGGGGCCGATTTCCAGCAGGCGATTTGAGTCGGGTAGTTCCATGCGCCGATACCGACACAGACACCTAAAGGTTCGCGCACTGTGTAGGCAAAACTCTCCCCCAGTGGAATATGTTCTCCGGTCAATGTTCCGGCAAGACCGCCAAAATATTCGATGCTATCTGCACCTGATGTGGCATCGGCCACTAGCGTTTCCTGTAATGGTTTTCCGGTGTCCCAGGTTTCCAGAACAGACAGATCATGATTGCGGGCGCGGATGATATCGGCCGCTTTACGCAGGACGCGCCCGCGCTCTGTACCGCTCATGGCGGCCCATTGTTTTTGCGCCTGCTGCGCTGCTTCTATCGCCTGATCGATAATGGCAGGCGTTGCCGAATAGACCGTTGCGATGGTTTCGCCTGTCGCAGGATAGATAATTTCTATCGGTGTACCGTTTTTATCTTCGACATATTGACCGTTGATAAAATGGCTGGCTGTTGGTTTTATGTTCATTATTCACCTCTCGGGAAGCGCTGATTTTCTTCCAGCACATTCAAATCCATATGATTGCGCATATAGCGCTCTGATGCTTTTTGCAGTGGCTGATAGTCCCACGGGTAATAAGAGCCATTGCGCAATGCTTCATAAACGACCCAGCGTCCGGCCTGACTGTGACGGACATCCGCGTCATATTGCTCAATATCCCAACGCTTTTTCATTTGAGCGTCAAAGCCAGCCACTATGTCTTTATAGGCCGGATCGGCAGCTAGATTTTTCAACTCATGCGGATCGGCTTCAAGATCAAAAAGCTGATCGGGATCAAGAGCGCAGCGGTTGAACTTCCAGTTTTCAGAGCGCAGTGAAATCAGCGGCGCATAGGAAGCTTCAGCCGCATATTCCATCGCGACTGGCGATTGCCGT
The DNA here is from genome assembly GCF_001293565.1 of Ahrensia marina. GTDB lineage: Bacteria > Pseudomonadota > Alphaproteobacteria > Rhizobiales > Rhizobiaceae > Ahrensia > Ahrensia marina. Next base: position 6,866 of record NZ_JXMU01000022.1, read on the forward strand.
GTTTTGCCTTGGCCGAGCGGGACAAGACTTTCGCCCTCCGTCCACGCCATGACCTCGCTCATATCAATACCTGCAAGATCGCATAGGGTCGGGCAGATATCGATATTGGACACCGGTTCTGTTACAAGACCGGCCTGCATTGTTGGCGATGATATCATAATCGGCACACGCGCAGAGCCTTCATAAAAGCTCATCTTGAACCACAAGCCGCGCTCGCCGAGCATGTCGCCGTGATCTGACACAAAAAGAATTGTCGCTTCCTGACGCGTAGCTTCAAGTGTTCTTAAAAGTTCGCCGACCTTATCATCAAGATAGGAGATATTGGCAAAATAAGCGCGTCTTGCGCGGCGGATATGCTCGTCGGTTATATTAAAGTTATCGCGGTCATTGGCATCCAGAATGCGCTTGGAATGATCATCTTGCTCGTCATAGGCGATAGGCCCTATTTGTGGCATGAGGTGTTCGCAGTTCTCGTATAAATCCCAATATTTCTTACGCGCGACATAAGGGTCATGCGGATGGGTAAAACTGACTGTCAGGCACCAAGGGCGTTTATCATGACCACGAGACAGATCATAAAGCTTGCGCGTTGCGTGATAGGCAACCTCGTCATCATATTCCATCTGATTGGTAATTTCTGCGACACCGGCGCCGGTTACCGACCCCATATTATGATACCACCAGTCGATGCGTTCACCGGGTTTACGGTAGTCCGGCGTCCAGCCGAAATCCGGTGGGTAAACATCGGTGGTCAAACGATCCTCAAAGCCGTGCAACTGATCTGCGCCGACAAAGTGCATTTTTCCGGACAGGCAGGTCTGGTATCCGGCGCGGCGCAAATGATGCGCATAGGTCGGGATAGAGGAAGCAAATTCAGCCGCATTATCATAAACACGTGTGCGCGATGGCAGTTGGCCAGACATAAAGCTTGCACGCCCCGGCGCACAGAGCGGCGATGCGGTATAGCTGTTTTTGAAGCGTGTGGACTGAGCAGCAAGCCGTTTTAAATTGGGCGCATGAAGCCAGTCGGACGGTCCGTCAGGAAACAGCGTTCCGTTTAGCTGGTCGACCATAATGATAAGAATGTTGGGTTTTGCCGTCACAATGTCTCCAGAGCACTATCAACATGTTTTGTTACCAGTCGAACGCAAAAGCTGCCGTCGGCTTTTTCGTCGCGGAGCGCCTGACGGATATAAAGGCCATCTATCAGGGCAGCTATTGAGTGGGCTAATTCTACTGAGGCAGAACCTGCAAGGGGGCGTAAATCATAGATCAAATTGGAGATTAAACGCTTCTGATACACACGTAGAAGACGCTGTGCGCTTTGTGAATTTTGCGCCTGAACATAAAAGCTCAACCACGCGCTAACGATCTCCGGACGGAAATTTTGTTCGGAAAAACTGGCTTTAATGATCGCCTGAAGGCGTTCACGGGGTGTCTTTGCCATTAAAATTGCACCGCGCACCTCGGCGCCAAATACCGTTAGAATATGACGCATGGCTGCCAGAAAAATCTGTTCCTTGCTGCCGAAATAATGATGGGCTAAGGCGCTGGAAACACCGGCTTTTTTCGCAATCTGGCTGACCGTTACATCCAGCGATCCCGCGTTTCCGATTTCATAAATTGTGGCTTCCACCAATGCGCTTCTGCGCATAGGCTCCATTCCAACCTTTGGCATTTTTAACCTCTTGACGTTGCCATTGGATAAAAAATGTTTTTAACTGACTCGTCAATCAATAAAAATATTTGAAGTTTTTCAAAGGGAGATACCCATGCAGAAGAAACTAATTACGACAGCGGCTGTATTGCTGATGTCATCCGGTGTTGCTTCAGCTCAATGCGACACTGTTACATTCTCCGATGTTGGTTGGACCGACATCACAGCGACGACTGCGGCGACAACTGTCGTTCTTGATGCGCTTGGTTATGAGACAGATGTCAAAGTGCTTTCCGTGCCTGTGACATACGCATCTATGAAAGAGGGCGACATTGATGTGTTCCTCGGTAACTGGATGCCGACGATGGAAGGCGACATTGCCGCCTACCGTGAAGAAGGTTCTGTGGATACAGTGCGTACGAACCTCGAAGGCGCTAAATACACGCTTGCGACAAATGCTGCCGGTACGGCGCTTGGCATTAAAACATTTGCCGACATTGCCAAGCATAAAGATGCGCTTGAAGGTAAAATTTACGGCATCGAGCCGGGCAATGACGGCAACCGTCTTATCCAAGACATGATTGAACAGGGCGCGTTCGAGCTTTCCGGTTTCGAAGTTGCCGAAAGTTCTGAACAGGGCATGTTGGCACAGGTTGAGCGTGCGTCGAAAAAAGACGAGCCGATTGTATTTCTCGGCTGGGAACCACATCCGATGAACGCTAACTTCGAGATGGGTTATCTTGAAGGCGGCGATGACTTCTTTGGTCCTAATCTGGGCGGTGCGACAGTGCACACCAACACACGTGCCGGTTATGTTGACGAATGTAAAAATGTCGGCAAACTGCTTCAAAATCTTGAATTCTCGCTTGCAATGGAAAACGAAATCATGGGCGCGATCCTCAATGATGGCGAAGAAGCAACGGACGCGGCCTCTGCATGGCTTAAAGCAAACCCATCTACGCTGGATGGCTGGCTTGAAGGTGTGACGACAAAAGACGGCGGCGATGCTGTGGCTGCGGTTAAATCATCACTCGGCCTTTAATAACGATACGACAAACCCCGCGACCTTAGTGTCGCGGGGATTTTAAGAGATAATTTTCATATTGGGTGGGCATATGGATTGGCTGACAGAGACCAAAATTCCCGTTGGTAAAACAGCGAAAACTATTTTCGAATGGTTACAAGAGAATGGCGAATGGTTCTTTGACGGGCTGGATATAGCACTCGAAAATATGATTGATGCTATATTGTGGGTGTTTCAGACCCCGCATCCATTTGTTGTCATCGCCATCATTACAGCGATTACCTTTTATTTGCAGCGTAGCTGGAAAATCTGCCTGTTCGTTGTTCTTGGCTTTTTGTTTATTCTCAATCAGGGGTATTGGGAAGAAACCACGGAGAGCCTAACGCTCGTTCTGTCGGCGTGTGTTGTGTGTATGGCCCTTGGCGTGCCGATCGGCATTGCGGCAGCCCACCGCCCGAAACTCTATTCGGCGATGCGACCTGTGCTTGATTTGATGCAGACATTGCCGACTTTTGTCTATCTTATTCCCGCAATTGTGTTTTTCGGTATCGGCATGGTGCCCGGCCTTATTGCGACAGTGATATTTGTTCTTCCGGCCCCTATCAGGCTCACCCACCTCGGGATCAGCACGACGCCGAAACCTCTGCTTGAAGCTGCGCTGGCTTTTGGCGCAACGCCGCGGCAAACACTTTGGAAAGTGGAAATGCCGTATGCCCTGCCGCAAATCATGGCAGGTTTGAACCAGACAATCATGCTGTCATTGTCGATGGTTGTTATTGCTGCGCTCGTTGGCGCCGATGGATTGGGCGTACCGGTTGTGCGGGCTTTGAACCAGGTGAACACCGCGCTGGGCTTTGAGAGCGGCATCACCATCGTTGTTGTTGCTATTATGCTGGATAGAATTTTACGGGTGAACCGCTCATGACCAACGCTGTTGAATTTAATAATGTGTCGATCGTATTTGGCGACAATCCGCAGTCCGCTCTTCCATTGATGGATGATAACAAAACCCGTTCAGAAGTGCAGAGCGAAACCGGTCAGGTTCTGGGTGTGCACAACTGCTCGCTGGAAGTCGCACAGGGCGAAATTCTGGTGCTTATGGGGCTTTCAGGATCAGGCAAGTCTACGCTGTTGCGTGCTGTTAATGCTCTTAACCCCGTTGTGCGCGGAAGCGTGACAATCCACGATGGAGACTGGAGCGCCAATGTTACGAACGCTTCACCAGAAGATTTACGCCGCGTTCGCCGTGAATGTGTCGCGATGGTTTTCCAGCAGTTTGGACTCCTGCCTTGGCGCAGTGTGCGCGAGAATGTCGGCTTGGGCCTTGAACTTGCCGGTATGGCTAAGGAAGAGCGCGACGAGCAGATTGAAAAACAACTTTCAATGGTTGGCTTGAAGGAATGGGCGGACAAAAAGGTTTCCGAGCTGTCCGGCGGTATGCAGCAACGTGTCGGCCTTGCCCGCGCATTCGCAACCGAAGCACCTGTGCTACTAATGGACGAGCCATTTTCTGCGCTCGATCCTTTGATCCGCAACCGCTTGCAGGACGAGCTGATTGAACTTCAGCAAAATCTAAAACGGACGATCATTTTTGTAAGCCACGACTTGGATGAAGCGTTCAAGCTTGGCGACCGTATTGCGATTATGGAGGGCGGGCGGATTGTACAGATCGGCAGACCGCGTGATATTTTTTCCAACCCTGTCAATGATTATGTTGCTGATTTTGTTGCGCATATGAACCCGCTCGGCGTTCTGACTGCCCGTGATGCCATGGAGCCTTTGAACGGCACCACTCCAACTGAGACAGTGCCGATCAACGAACCAATTCAAAGTGTGATGGAAATTGCCGCCGCGACGAACAAGGCGCTGGGGGTGGAAGAAAACGGCAAACTTGTCGGCCGGATTACTAAATCCGGTATTCTTGACCGCTTGTCAGGAACAACTGTCCCTGACGAGTAATTGACAAGTTTTTGTTGCACTTTTTTGAGGTCGCGCTAGGTACATTTAGGGTTTTACTTCCAGATGGAGAAAATTGTGCCTAAACCGATACGAAAAGCCGTCTTTCCTGTTGCTGGTCTTGGAACGCGGTTTCTACCCGCGACAAAAGCTGTTCCTAAAGAAATGCTGACCGTTGTTGACCGTCCGGTCATTCAATATGCCGCTGATGAAGCGCGGGCGGCTGGTATTGAAACACTCATTTTTGTGACCGGGCGCAACAAAGGGGTTATTGAAGACCACTTTGATATGGCGTTCGAACTGGAATCTACGCTCAAGCAGCGCAATAAAGGCGCCACACTCGAGCAACTGGAAAAAGAACTTCCCGATGCCGGTCAGGCAGTCTTTACGCGTCAGCAGGCACCACTTGGTCTTGGCCATGCGGTCTGGTGCGCGCGCGATATTGTCGGCGATGACCCGTTTGCTGTTCTGCTGCCGGACATGTTGATGACCGGTGAACCCGGTGCGCTGAAGCAAATGGTCGATGTTTACAATGAAACAGGCGGCAACATTGTTTCGCTTTCTGAATGCGATCCTGACGAAGCACACAAATATGGTATCGTGTCCAAGGGTGAAGAGTTTGGCACGCATTTTGAAATTAACGGCATGGTGGAGAAACCAAAGCCGGGTACAGCGCCGTCCAATTATTACATCAATGGCCGTTATATTCTAGATGGCTCGATCATGAAATTGCTTGGCACGCAGGCAGCGGGTGCGGGCGGTGAAATCCAGCTTACGGACTCGATGCTGACGCTTATGGAAACACAAAAATTCTATGGCACACCCTTTAAAGGCGAAGCATTTGATTGCGGCTCCAAACTTGGTTTTCTTGAAGCGAATATTGCCCTTGGTCTGCGCAACAAAGAGCTTGGCGATGATTTGCGTGGAAAACTAGCGCAACGGCTTGGTGACCGCCGCGCCAAGGTCCGCGTTCCGGACTAAGCCTCGTTTTGCTTTTTTGATGCACGCAGTTTTTTGACTGTATCATCGCCGATGTGACGCTTGCCGCGCTTTGCTGCAAGCTCACTTTGCTTTTGGCGTTCGGCAAAGCGTGCGCGGTCTTCGTCAGTATATTGATCATAACAATTATGGCAGGAAATACCGGCAACAAACTTATCAGAACGCAGATCTTCCGGTGACAGCGGATGGCGGCAGGCGCGGCACAATTTATGATCGCCAAGCTCAAGGCCGTGTTTCACCGCAACCCGTTCATCAAAAACAAAGCACTCACCATCCCATGTGCTTTCTTCCTGCGGTACATTTTCAAGATATTTTAAAATGCCGCCTTTGAGATGGAAGACATCGTCATAGCCAAGTGACTTTACATAGGCTGTTGATTTTTCGCAGCGGATACCGCCCGTGCAAAACATAGCAATTTTTTTGCCCTTGAGCAGGTTTTCATTGCGCTTTACCCAGTCCGGAAACTCGCGGAATGCGTCTGTTTCCGGATTTATGGCGTTTTTGAATGTGCCGACTTTTATTTCGTAATCATTGCGTGTGTCGATGACGATGGTGTCCGGATCATCGATAAGCGCGTTCCAATCCTCCGGCTCCACATAGGTGCCGACGATTTTGGTCGGGTCCGTTTCCGGCACGCCCATGGCAACAATTTCTTTCTTAAGGCGAACTTTAAGCCGGTAGAAAGGCAGCTTGTCTGCAAAGCTTTCTTTATGCTCCAAATCTGTGAATTCAGGCTGTGAACGGATAAAAGACAATACATTGTCGATGGCTTCGCGCGTGCCTGCGATTGTGCCGTTAATGCCTTCAGAGGCAAGCAGCAATGTGCCGACAATATTATTGCTTTCACAAATCTCGGTTAGCGGTGCTTGCAAATCTGCGAAACGGTCAAACCGTGCAAAGTGATAAAGAGCGGCGACGACGATGTGCGATGTGTCATTCATAACGGCTCTTTAACCTGTGTTTCAAATTGAGTGAATAGGTTTTTTTGTCTCAACTTATCCACCATCAAGCGGCCTGCAGGACAATTGTGGTTTTGATAGATGGATTGAACCCGATGTTTTCCAAAGAGACAATTGAAGAGATTGAAAAGGTGGCGCAGGAAGAGGGGATCGATCCGGCCGCTCTGCTTGCAATTGCAGAAGTGGAAAGTGGCGGCCGCGCTTTTGCATATGTGGGCGGCAGGAAAGAACCGCTCATCCGGTTTGAGGGGCACTATTTCGATCGTCTTTTAAGTGATGATAAACGGGAAAAAGCACGGCGTGCCGGTCTGGCGTCGCCAAAAGCCGGGCGCATTAAAAACGCCCGTTCCCAAGCGGAACGGTGGGTCTTGTTGAATAAAGCGATGGGCATAGACCGATCTGCCGCATTGCAATCCGTATCCTGGGGTATCGGTCAGGTGATGGGCGCACATTTCAAAACGCTCGGTTATGGTTCAGTTGAAGCGATGGTGCAGGAGGCGCGCGGCTCGATTGCCGGTCAAATGCGGCTTATGATGCGTTTTATCCGCAAGAACGGATTGGCCGTCTATATTGAGCGCTGTGATTGGGCAGGTTTTGCGCGCCGTTACAATGGACCTGCTTACAAAAAGAATAGTTATAATACGCGAATCGCTGCCGCTTATGCGCGTCATTCAAATGGCAGACTTAAGCGCGGCATATTCGAGCGGATAAGGTCGGGGACTTTTAAAAACAATTTGCGTGCATTTTCGCTCAATAATGATGTGGAAGCCGTCCGGTCACTTCAGCAAATGCTCACGGCAGCCGGTTATGCTGTTCAAAGTGACGGGATATTCGGTGTTGAAACGGACCGTGCCTTGCGACAATTCCAAGTGCAGGAAAAATTGGTTGTGGACGGCATATTTGGCCCTGAAAGCCGTGCCAGATTAAAGCAAGTTTTGCCTCGGCTAGGGCGCTTTTTATCTATTCTGGCAATAATAATGCGTATCATGCGGCTTATGCGTTGATCTTAAATCGATTAAATTATTTTTGCGGAGCGCTGGACATTGAGTGCCTGTCTAGCTTACCAAAAGGCAACTTCTAACGAACCGAGATTTGGATATATAGATGGCGCAGAATGTTGATGCACTGACCCCCGTAATGACTGGCCAGAAAGTTATTCCGGTAATTGTTCTGGACAATGCCGATGATGCGGTGCCTCTGGCGCGCGCGTTGGTTGCAGGCGGCTTGCCTGCTGTTGAGATTACGCTTCGCACGGCAGCAGCACTGGAGAGCATCAAGCGCGTTGCGGCAGAAGTGCCGGACGCTATTGTCGGCGCAGGTACTATTTTAAATGGCGCAAATTTCGATGAAGCTGTTGCCGCCGGTTCCAAATTTATTGTCTCGCCCGGCCTGACACCGGAACTTGTCTCTGCTGCCGATGGCCACGATGTGCCTTTATTGCCGGGCTCGGTCACATCTTCAGAGATCATGAAGGCGTTGGAAGCAGGTTACACGCATTTAAAATTCTTCCCAGCCGAACAAGCCGGTGGTGCGGCCTATTTGAAAAGCTGCGCGTCAGTGTTCGGTCAGGTGAAATTCTGCCCGACCGGCGGTGTGTCGGTTAAAAATGCCAATGATTATTTGAGCTTGCCGAACGTGCTCTGCGTCGGCGGTTCATGGGTTGCGCCCAAGGATATGGTGGCAGCAGGCGATTGGGACGGTATCACGGCATTGGCGAAAGCTGCGGCCGAGATTTAATTTACAATCCTATTTATGAGATCGATATTTATATAAAAAAGCCCGGGATTTCTCCCGGGCTTAATAATTTCAGCTTGCTGTACAAACTTAGAGCTTGCCTGCACGCTGTTGAAGCATAAGGAATGTGTCGAAGTTGTACTCTGACAACTGGAACCACAGATAACCTTCTTTACGATAAGCCATGTAGCTGTCATGAATTTCTTTAAAGTCGGCATTTTCTGCGCTGATTTCAGCGTAGGTTTCTGTCGCCGCATCAAAACAAGCTTCCAGAATGTCTTGGCTGAATGGACGCAACTGAGTACCTGCAGCAGCCAATTCTTTAAGCGCTGTCGGGTTCAAGGTGTCGTAACGCGCCATCATGACACTGTTAGCAAGTGCTGAAGCTGATTTAACGATACCCTGGTAAGCCGGTGTCAACGCATTCCATGCATCAAGGTTGATCATGTTCATCAGCGTTACGCCGCCTTCCCACCAACCCGGGTAGTAGTAATATGGAGCCACTTTGTTAAAGCCGAGCTTCTGGTCGTCAAACGGTCCAACGAACTCAGCAGCATCAATTGTGCCTTTCTCAAGAGCAGGATAAATATCGCCGCCCGGTAGACCTTGTGGAACAACGCCGATTTTCTCGATGATGCGACCGCCAAAACCACCGATACGGAATTTCAGACCCTGCATGTCTTCAAGAGAGTTGATTTCTTTACGGAACCAACCGCCCATCTGAGCGCCAGTGTTACCGGCAGGGAACGAAATCATGTTCTGCTTTGCATAGAACTTATTGAGAAGGTCCAAGCCGCCACCTTCATACATCCAGGCATTTGTCATACGCTGGTTAAGGCCGAATGGAACGCCTGTGCCGAATGCGTAAGTCGGGTCGATGCCTGTGAAGTAATAAGATGCTGTGTGCGCCATTTCGATGGTGCCGTTTTTAACAGCATCTGCACCTTCAAGCGCGCCAACGATTTCGCCTGCACCGAAAGTTTGAACTTCGAAATTGCCATCTGTTGCTTCAGCAACAGCTTTGGCAAATACTTCAGCCGCACCGTAAATTGTCGGCAGTGACTTTGGAAAGCCTGATGAACAGCGCCAAGTTACTTTTGGTGTTTCCTGTGCAATGGCAGGCGCTGCCAAAGTTGATGCAGCCGCTGCACCGGCACCGGTTGCACCGGCCTTTTTAATAAACGAACGTCGATCCATTAGATCCTCCCGTGGAAAATAAACGTTACTCGGGGAACTATCTTTCAGACTCCCCGATGCCCCAATGCCAACTTACAGTTTTACAAAGATGTGTCCAGCAAGAGATACGCAAAGCGGTAAAAAAAATTGTCCACTTTGGTATATGATTAATCCGTGAAAATACGAATGCGGTGCTATCGGCGATTTGATATAATTTTGCTTGGCTTTTTTGCAGATCGGTTTAGGACAATCTGCGTGATTTGAAGGAGCCTGAAATGCAGCCTGTTGTTGCCGTTGTTGCTGATATTCGTGAGTTTGAAAACTATTCCTGGCATTGTGTGCCGGATCAATACATGACGGCAGCTTTTAATGTTTCGGGCGTTCTGCCTCTGCTGGTGCCTGCGTTTGGCGATGCTATTGATTTTGATGCGCTGCTTGCGCGCGTGGACGGTGTGATGCTGTCCGGTTCAAAAAGTAATGTGCATCCGTCCAATTTCGGGGTCGAAGCACATGAAAAATATGAGCCATATGATCCTGACCGCGATGCAACCTCACTGCCGTTGATTCGCGCTGCTATTGAAAAAGGCGTGCCGCTTTTTGCGATATGCCGCGGTCTTCAGGAGCTTAATGTTGCTCTGGGTGGCACTTTGGCGACAGAGATTCAGGAAGCGGACGGCATGCTGGACCATCGCGCGCCATCTTCGCCTGATCAGGCAAAGCGGTTTGCGCTTGCCCATAGCGTTAAAACAAAGCCAGGCAGCTGCATCGAGAAAATCATAGGCGAGGACGTTCGGGTCAATTCACTGCACCGGCAGGCTATAGACAATATCGCGCCGCGCCTTCAGGTTGAAGCGTCAGCCGATGATGGAACTGTTGAGGCAGTCTCTGTCATTGATGCAAAAGGCTATGCAGTTGGCGTTCAATGGCACCCTGAATATTGGGCGAAAACGGATGATACATCGCGCAGACTGTTTGAGGCATTTGGTGATGCTGTGCGCGATTATGCGTCACAAAAAATGAAGTAAGACGCTTAAGCTTCGACGCTGACCGAGACGGATTGCTCTCGAAATTCAGCAAATCCGTAACTGGTCATGAATGCGACTTCAGCGGCGTCCATGCCAACACCGATAATGGCGATGTCTTCCTGATGCGCCATTTTTGTCGGGTCGACTAAATGCCACGCACCATCCAGAAAGACTTCCGCTACGGCATGAAAGTCCTGCGGATTAACGAAAGGTGCAAAAACACTTGTGAACCGCGCTGGAATTGCAGATGCGCGTGCAAGCGTAACCAGCAAATGTGCGAAATCCCGGCAAATTCCCCTGCGCTGGACAAATGTATGCAGTGCAGTTGTTTGCGCATTGCTGGAGCCGGGAACATAGGCAAAATGGTCATGAATCCATTCGCTGAGTGCGGCGATCCGTGCGCCGCCATTAAGGTTACCGAAGTCAGATGATACGAAGGCTTGAAATTCATCGGACGGGCAATAACGCGATGGCATTAAATAGCGTATAGCTTCACCGGGTAAAAGGTGAATGGGTGTTGCCGGCAGGCTGGCGATATCTGTCGGTTTTCGTTCTATCTCAATTCTAGATGTGTACCGGCAACTGAAATGATCTTCAGTACGCAATAGTAAACGGTCACCGATTCCAGCTTCGGTAGGGACGCGAACAAAGTTCTCGATTTTTGAGAACGCGATATTCGCGTTCAAAATTTTCTGTTGTCCGGTCTTGCTGGCTTCGAGCTGTAGAATAAGGTCTGAAGGCTGTTCGAAATAGTAATGAAGGTAGGCTTCAATATTAAGTATCATACCTTAACTCTAGCGCGCCATGTCCAAAAGTTAAGTGCTTTCCTCAAAAAGCTTCCAGCGAAAGTGCAATATTGCGCGGTTCAATGACTTCCCATGCAAGGCCATCGCCGGGGATAAGCTTCATCAGACTTTTGCCGCTGCGGTCTGTGATGGCAACCAGTCCATCATTGTTTTCTCTCCATGCGCGCGCACTGGCCAGCATGCCGGTTACCGCCGCGCAATTTTCACTCGGCTCGATGCGGTGCACATTATAGCCTTCTGCGCGATGTAGTTTAACAATGCACGAGCGTCCGTCGGCATGGTTTCGAACAGTAAAGTGGTCGGCCAGTGCTTTGGGCTGGGCTGTTGCATGGGCTTGCACGCTGGCGGTGGACATGGTGTCGATGCCATCTGAACCTAATGAATAAGCTTTATCATTATAGGCTCCCACCAACATCATGGATGCCGCACCCGTCACTGTAATGCAGTTTAAAATAGTAACAGCCGAAAACCGCATACTTATCTAGCCCTTTGCCCTAGCCTCTTGTAATCCCATGGCGGACTATGGCGCTTTCTTGGTTAACGGGCTGTTAATTCAGCAGGTTTAGGCCGATCTATCTTAAGCTTTGCTGCTTTTTATATGTGCGGTTTCCGGTGTCGGGGTCTTTGCTTGCCCCGTCTTGAACCAAGCTTCCAGATTATCAATGACAAGCGCGCCCATAGCGTTGCGGGTGTCTTGTGACGCTGATGCTACATGGGGCAGCAGGCTGACATTTTTCATTTCACGCAAAGCTTGAGGTACCTTTGGTTCTTCTTCAAAAACATCAAGGCCTGCTGCTGCAATGGTACCGTCTTTAAGGGCGGCAATAAGCGCTTCCTCATCCACAACCGGCCCGCGGCCGACATTGACGAGAACACCGCGTGAACCGAGCAACTTCAGGATATTCGCGTTAATTGCATGATGGGTTGCGGCTGTTCCGGGAACAACGGAAATGAGCGTGTCCACCGCTTCGGCCATTTCTTCCAGTGAACTGTAATAGGTGAAGTCAACACCGTCGACCGGATTGCGGCTATGATAATGAATGGCAACATCGAAGCCTGAAAGCCGCTTGGCGATGGTTCTGCCAATACGCCCCAAACCGAAAATGCCAATTGTCCGGTTTCGCATTGAAAGAGAGGATAGGGGATAGTTGCCTTCGCTCTCCCAGCGGTTTTCCCGCAAATATTGCTCTGCATGATAAAGCTCACGCACAGTGTTCAGCAGAAGACCAACTGTTGTGTCTGCGACTTCATCATCCAGCACTGAAGGTGTGTGTGTGACAACAACGTTTTTCTTCGCTGCATGCTGGGCATCGATATGATCATAGCCGACGCCAAAGGATGAAATGATTTCAAGATTGGGAAGCAGATCAATCAGCGCGGCATCGACAGGAATAAACAAAGATGCGATCGCGCGAATTTGAGCGCGTTCGTCGGCTTGCATTTTGGCAACATCTTCGGGACTTGAAATGACGGTATCGAACATTTCTTCGATGCGTGCACGTGTTACTGCGTGACCGCCATTTCCGGCGAGCAGTTTGATAGATTTTAGTTCGGTCATTTGGGATCCCGGCGTTAGATACGTTCAACCACTTTGCTGGTTGATTGGCGAATATGCAATTCAGGCTTTATCAAAGTTAGTTCGCCATGTGTAGATTGTTTGCCTTCAATCCGGTCAAGCATGGCGCGCGCGGCGAGGCGTCCGACTTCCGGCTGGCCGTTGTGAACTGTTGTCAAAGCCGGTGTGGCAATCGATGCTTCTTCCAGATCGTCGTAGCCTGTTACCGAAACATCAATGCCCGGACGCAAACCGGCGCGTGCGATACCGCTCATCAAACCGATTGCAGCCAGATCATTCCAGCACACCGCCGCAGTTGGTTTGTCGGGCAATGCGAGAAACTGTCCGGCCGCCTCAAAACCTGCCGCCTTGGTGCGCGGGCCGATGATGCGCCATTCATCTTTGACTTCAAGACCTGCTTTATGCATTGCCTCGACATAGCCCTCATAACGGTCGCGGCCGGTTGATGTCTTGTCGGTGCCACCGACCATCGCAATACGCTTGTGACCCAGCGAGATCAGATGGTTGGTTGCAAGGCTAATGCCGAATTTGTCGTCACCACGGAAAACCGGCAAATCGGCTTCCGGCACAGATCGCGCGATCAGAACTGTTGGCAAACCGTTTTTCTGAAGCAGTTCCATATCGCTGGCTGGTGTATCAATGGCAGGTGACATGATCACACCGTCTGCGCCAAGCTGCATCAAGGTTTCCAGAAAGTCGCGCTGCTTTTCCACACGGTCATAATGGTTGGACAGGATGAAAGTCTGGCGTGAACGGTCCAGTTCCATTTCGATGGCGCGTAGGATTTCGCCGTAAAAAGGGTTCATGATGTCGTGCACGACAACGCCTAAGATACCCGATTTTGATGTACGTAAACTGGCCGCACGGCGGTTGTAGATATAGCCCATCTCCAAAGCGTGCGCTTTGACCTTTTCGCGCGTTGCCTCTGCAACAAGGGGGCTGTCGCGCAACGCCAAAGAGACCGTTGCCGTTGAAACCCCCAAGCTTTCGCCAATCGTAGATAATTTGACTTTTTGTGCCACGCTCTGTCCCCCACGGCAGATTGCCATTTAAAAGTTTAAAGCGTTTTAGAGCATTTTAGGTGTTTTAAAAAGCCTTTAAAATTTCAATTGGAGACTAGCTGTCTTCCAGCGCGCGTTTGGCGGCTTTTTTCTGTGCTTTTTCGTCGCGTTGGATCAAATTGTCGGACAATTGTGTCAGTGCGCTTTCGAACTGTTTTAGCTGTGAGGAAGAAAACCCTTTCAGCGCCTGTTTCTCGGCTTTCTTTGCCGCTTTGCGGACTTTTTTCAGAATGTCGCGGCCAGCTTCAGTCAGTTCAACTTGCACCTGACGTCCGTCGCTATAGCCTGTGGATTTTGTCACAAAACCCTGTTCTATTAGCCGGCCAATGGATTTTGTAATCGTTGGCGGACGCACGCCAATATGTTTTGCTATCTGGCTAGGGCTAAGCGTTTCATGTTCTGCAAGCAGAGCAATTATCGTTTCCTGACCGGCATAAAGACCGGTTTCCAACAGATGGCGCGCTGTATGTGTCCGTGCAAGCCGCGCTGCATTTTGAAGAGCGGCGAGTATGAATTTTGGCACTTCGCCGTCATCGGTTTCGATAAAGTATTTAGCCATGCAAATGTTTTAAGTCGGCAGATGTGCAAATGCAATTGTTGCAATTCGAATTGTCATACGCGAATGATGTTTTGAGGGGAAATTTCAATGCGCGATAGAACTCTATGGATTAAAAACCCGTTGGCTATACTTGCGCCTGCCAATATTGATGCGCGGGGCGGGCTGCTTATCAAAGGTGGCAAGTTCACTGCGCATATTGCACTGGGGCAATCACCGGAAGGTGATTATGATGTTTTTGACGCGTCGCGCCATGTTGTCATACCGGGCCTTGTCAATACGCATCATCATTTTTACCAGACGCTGACGCGCGCGCATCCCGACGCAATAAACAAGAAGCTTTTTCCCTGGTTGCAGGCGCTCTATCCGCTTTGGACACGCCTGACCCCTGAGGGGCTGGAACTTGCAACGCAAGCAGCGCTTGTTGAACTCATGATGAGCGGGGTCACGTGCAGCTCCGATCACCATTATGTCTACCCTGACGGACTTGATGATGCGATGGATATTCAGGCCGGTGTTGCCGGTGACTTAGGCGTACGGATGGTTTTGAACCGTGGCTCGATGAACATGTCGGTAAAAGATGGCGGGCTGCCGCCTGACAATATTGTTCAGGACGCTGATGAAATTCTTGCCGATTGCGAACGGGTTATTTCCAAATATCACTGCTCGGATGAAGGCGCGATGTTGCAGGTTGCGCTTGCGCCGTGCTCTCCGTTTTCCGTAACCAAACAATTGATGACTGACACTGCGACGCTGGCGAAAAAATGCGGCTGTGCGCTTCATACCCATTTGGCGGAAACTGAAGACGAAAATGCTTTTTGCATAGAAACAATGGGGTGCCGGCCGCTTGACTATCTGGAAGAAACCGGTTGGCTGACCGACAAAACGTGGCTCGCACACGGTATTTATTTCAACGACGATGAAATCAAGCGCCTTGGTAAGGCGGGGACCGGTGTTTCACACTGCCCGTCCTCAAATATGGTTCTAGCTTCCGGCCATTGCCGCACACGTGAACTGGAGGCTGCGGGCGTAAAAGTCGGTCTTGGGGTCGATGGATCGGCCTCCAGCGATTCGTCGAACCTGATGGAAGGTGTGCGTCACGCGTTGATGATCAACCGTCTGACATATGACGCGACAGTCAGTCACGATGATGCTTTCCGTTGGGCCACGAATGGTTCGGCGCAATGTATCGGGCGCCATGATCTGGGCTCGCTAGACGTTGGAAAGCAAGCTGATATAGCGATGTTCACGCTCGACGAGCTGCGCTTTTCAGGCGCGCATGATCCGCTTGCAGCCCTTGTATTATGCGGAGCACACACTGCGGACCGTGTTATGGTTGCCGGAAAATGGACCGTTGTTGATGCCAATCCTGTCGGCGTCGATTTGGCCAAGCTGCGCGCGGATCACGGGCAGGCATCCAAAGTATTCAGGTAGGCCTTGTCAGCAATGTGTCTGATTTAAAGTCATCGCGTAACAATACGGACAAATTTTCTGCAATACTGTCTCTGGAATATTGATCTCGGCTAACTACATACGAGACTTAAAGAGGGTGTTGAGTTGATGGATACACTAACGCGGATGCGAACCTTTGTGGCAGTTGTTGATCACGAGGGCTATTCTTCTGCAGCTCGTGCAATGGGCAGATCGAAGGCCTTGTTGTCCAAATATGTACGGGAACTGGAAGACGAGGTTAGCTCGCTTCTGCTCAACCGTACGACACGGCAATTTTCCCTCACCGAAGCCGGGCACACCTATTACGCCCGTGCTGTAGCTTTACTCCGCGAATTTGATGAACTGCAGGATATGATGCGCGAGGCGCGCGCCGGACTTAGCGGCCGGGTCCGTCTTTCCGCTCCGCGCACATTTGCCGATACGACACTGGGCCAAAGCCTGATCGATTTTTGTAAAGAAAATCCGGAAGTCCATCTGGATATTGAACTCGATGACCGTTTTGTCGACCTTGTTGAAGAAGGTTTTGATCTAGCCATCCGCATGTCGGCGCTGGATGATTCATCGCTCATTGCAAAACGGGTTTCAGCGTTCAGGGTAGCCGCTTATGCTTCGCCTGAAACGATAGAAAAATACGGAATGCCGAAGTCGCCGGAAGATGCTGTCAACCTGCCGTGGGTGGTTGATACCAATGCACGGCGCCGGGATGTGCTGCCCTTTCAGGATGAAGACGGCAACACGAAACCGCTTCAGGTGAAAAGCGCGATGTTTGTCAACTCTCCATTGGCAACACGGACCGCTGCATTGAACGGACTTGGTTTTGCCATGTGTCCGGAATTTGTTGTTCGCGAGGATGTCGCGCAAGGATTGCTGGTTCCGGTACTGGATGATTTTCTGCGAATTGAAAGCGGCATTTATGCCGTTTTTCCGCACCGTAGACATCTGCCGGCCAAGATCCGCGCTCTTGTCGATTTTCTGGCGGACTGGTTTAAAAAGTACGATGCGACTATTCGTTCTTAATTAAGAACATTACTGCCATAAAAGAGCCAGCTTTAAATGGCGTAAAACAATTTTGGAATCAGACCGGAAGCATGTTTAGACATTTAGCTATATTATTGACTGGCACGATGTTTGTTGCAGGCTTGCCTGCTGCAGCAAATGCTCACCCGCATGTATTTGCTCAAGCGCGGATGGAACTTAAATCGACACCGCAAGGCACGATTGAAGAACTGCGCCATGTTTGGCGTTTTGACGAACTGTTTACAGCAACAGTTATGATCGAGTTTGATATGGATGAAAGCGGTGATCTAAACGACGAAGAGCTTGATGTTGTCGCCAATACGGTTTCCTCGTCCATTGCCGATTTCAACTATTTCCAGAATATTGAAGTCAATGACCAGGATATTGGCTTTAAAAAAGTGACGGAAATGGCAATTTCTGTTGAAGATGGCCAACTGCTGATTTTATTTTCAACCGTTCCTGCTGAAGAGGTGGCTCTTAAAGATGCGCCTAAAATCGGCGTTTTTGATCCGACTTTTTATACAGCGATCGAGTTTTACAGCGAAGACGACATGGTTTTGATTGATGCACCGAAAGGGTGCTCGCGCACAATGGTGGTGCCGGACCCTGATGAGGCAATCGAACAAAATCAGCAGAGCCTGACCGAAGCGTTCTATGACACAACCGAGAACGATATGAGCAAAATTCTTGCGACCCGTATGGAAGTTACATGCTCGTAAAATGGCGCTTTGCTATAGCGGCTTTAGTGTTGGTTGGTGCTTGTAGCAGCGTCTATGCGCAGTCCTCGCTTGGCATTGGCGGCGCTGAGCAGCCGGTTGCGCCAAGCGGCGGCCTATTCGGTTCGTTTTTTACCTGGATTGGCACTGAACAACGCGCGTTTTACCGCTCCATGACAAATGCTTTGAAAACCATGCGCCAAGATGGCTCTGCTGTCTGGCTTCTGGTCGGGCTTTCGTTCCTTTACGGCGTTTTGCATGCGGCGGGGCCTGGTCACGGCAAGGTTGTGATTTCATCCTATATGGTTGCCAATGAAACGGCATTGCGGCGCGGTGTCGGTTTGGCACTTGCTTCATCAGTGCTTCAGGCGATTTCCGCGATTGTGCTGGTGGGCGCAGGATTTTTATTGCTGCGCGGCACGTCGGTTTCAATGACGGATGCTTCCCAGTGGTTGGAAATTGGCAGTTACATTCTGATTATTGCATTTGGCGTCTGGCTTTTGTGGCGCAAGCTAAAAGGTTTTTACGCCCGAAAGCATGAAAGTCACGCACACAAGAGCGGCGGCCATAATCACGCTCACGACCATCACCATCATGATCATAGTGCGGGCGAAGTCTGTTCGAGTTGCGGTCATGTGCATATGCCAAGCCCGAGTACCGTCGACCGTCCGCTCGACTGGCGTTCGGCTGGCGCTGCCATTTTTGCCGTTGGTATAAGACCCTGCTCGGGGGCTGTGATTGTTTTTAGTTTTGCCTTGCTTAACGGGCTTTATGCAGGCGGCGTTGTCTCGGTTTTTGCGATGGCTTTTGGCACGGCGATCACCGTATCGATTCTCGCCATCTTATCGGTGACAGCAAAAAATGCAGCTTTGGCCCTATCCAAGTCACCGGTCATGAACGAGCGGTTACATTTGGGCATTGAGGTGTTTGGCGCAGGGCTTCTGATTGTTTTGGGAAGTCTGCTGCTTGCAGGCGCATTGACACTTTATCTTTAATCTTCGCGCTTTGATTTGCTACGGCCTCGCAGCCAAAGCCCGACAAAGGGTAAAATCAAAAAGGCCGCAATGACACCGGCTGTCAGATATGGATTACTGGTGCCGACAGCACTCATTATATTCGGCAAAAAATAAGTGACGACGCAGAAGCCGATGAAAATTCCCGCAGCGGTAATTATCGTTTTGCGGTCATAGCCGGTATTTTTATCTTTTTCGGGCACTGTCAAAGTGTCCATCCCCCATCAATTGGCATGGCTGTTCCGGTTGTAAATGCGGATGCATCTTCTGCAAGATAGAGTGCCAGAGCGGCAATTTCATCAGCTGTGCCCACACGTCCCATTGGTTGACGTGCGACAAATTGTGCGTGTGCTTCCTCATAGCTGCCAAGTGATTTGCCAAGCTCTCCAACCCGCTCTTCCCATGACGGGGAATGAACCGTTCCCGGACAAATGGCATTGCATCTGATATTTTGCTGAATGAAATCAACGGCAACCGATTTGGTCAGGCCAATTACCGCTGCCTTTGTGCTGCCATAGGCATAGCGGTTGGGCGCGCCTTTGAGAGAAGATGCCCCGGAGGAGAGATTTATAATTGAGCCCGAAGTTCCCTTGGCGCTTGCACGTTCAATCATATCCGGCAAAAACGCCTTAATGGTGCGGTGCATGGACTTCACATTAATGTCGAATGATCGGTCCCAGGCATCTTCATCGCAGTCAAGCACCGAGCCGTGATGGACATAGCCGGCGACATTAACAAGAATATCAATAGCACCCACTTGTGCCGCATAGTCCTGCACTGCGCCGGTATTTGTAACATCCAGTGAGCGGATGTCTTTAAACGGCGCTTTTTCAAGCTTTGCAGCGTCTATATCGCTGGCATAGACCTGCGCTCCCTCATCGTGAAACATTTGCGCAATAGCACGGCCTATACCTTGTCCGGCAGCGGTTACAACGGCAATTTTTCCATCAAGGCGTTTTGTCATATCAATGCGTTCCGTATTTCTTGAAGCGATGCCTTTTGATGACCTGCATTATCAAAATTCGACGGCTCAAGCCAAGTCTTAAAGGCGGCTTTGATGTTTGGCCAGTCGTGATTGATCATCGCATACCACGCGGTGTCGCGATTTTCACCTTTCGAGACAATGTGGTTGCGAAAAACGCCTTCAAACTGAAAGCCAAAACGCCGGGCCGCACGGTGCGACGGTGCGTTGTCATTGTGCAGTTTCCATTCATAGCGCCGGTAGCCAAGATCATCGAACACATGTTTGGTCATCAGATAATGCGCTTCTGTTGCGCCAATAGAGCGCTGAAGTTCAGGTGCATGGCAAACTGCGCCGACTTCAACGCAGCCATTTGCCGGATCCATGCGCATATATGAAGCCATGCCACAGAGTTCTTGCGATGCCGGATTGCGGAATACCATTGTGTGATACGTGCTTTGACAGGCATTAAGCCAAGCGCCGAACTGGTCGGCATTATCGAAATTTGGGTTCGGAAAGTAATAAGCCAGCTGGTTAAATTCTGTACCGCCAAGCGCATCCCAAAGATCAGCCGCCATCGCCGGTTCGTAGGCTTCAAGAACGATATGTTTGCCTTTGAGCAAGTCGGGTTTTGGAGCCGCGCATCCTGTCCAGTTCTTTAAATCTTCCTGCATGGTCCGTCTCACCCACATTGACGCGAAATTTTTCTTCTTTCATAAAACATCGATTATCCCCCACCCACCCCAAAATCGTTGGGCGCAAGGAAAACTTGTCACCGGTTCAATGTGTGGCTGTATGATTATCGGGAATGAAAAGGCTTTTGGATGTTTGAAAAACGAATTCTGCAACTTGTTGTTTTGGTCGCGTCGCTGGTGCCGATCGGGGCCGGCTTGGGCGGCATTATCGTTGGGCCTTGGCTGTTTGGCGCCCGCAGCTATTCGGTCGATCTGATCAGTCATGTTGGATATTTATCCGGTCTTTTATTGGCCATTGGCTTGCTGTTTGTTTTTTCAGTTCCAAACATCGAAAAGCATAAAAGCCGGTTTTTAATCCTCGGTTTCATCGTTTTCGTCGGTGGCATCGCAAGACTATATGAAGGAATGCTGACAGGGTTCGGTACACTGCCGCATCAATTGGCTTTGGGAATGGAATTGGTGGTCACGCCCCTCATTATATTATGGCAGCGGCGTGTTGCCCGCTTGGGCGGCTATTAGAAGTTGGGAAAGGAATATAACCACATAAAAAAACGGGCGATCCTTGTAGATCGCCCGAGTGCGCGGACCCAAGTTGGGAGGAGACCTTAAGCCCGTGAAATCTCTAGTTCCATAATGTCTCAACTTTCCTAACAAATGGTTAACGGTAAATTTCCATTAAGCATATGCTTGCGCATTGCGCTGTCAGGTGGTCGCCTGATTGATAGTGGCTTCGATGTGATCGACGAGTGGATCAGGTAAAGACAGGCGCCCGGCGAGCATGTCGAGATAGCCGCGCTCTGCCCGTGTCTGCGGGTCAATTGCCAAGCGCGAAGCGGTATAAAGCTCGACGCGTTGCGCTTCTGTTTTGGCCGATGAAACAAGCGTATCAATATCAACAGGCTTGGACAGTTCAGCGCGGATGAAGTTTTGCGCATCTTCGTCATAACCGCCCATGGAAAGTTTCTCGGCTATGCGGGCACGCTCATTATCATCAATATGGCCATCAGCGCGGGCTGCAGCAATCATGGCTTTGACAAGGGACAGTGTAAACTCATCGGCACCTTGCGGTGCTGTTTCGGGTGCAAAGTCGCTGTCTTTGGGAGGTGTCAGCACGTCCTGTTCTGCGCCTTGAGCCTCGATCTCTTCTGCTTTTTGGCCGCTCTGATAGTTTTGGTAGGCTTTATAGGCAAGGCCGGCTACAGCTGCGACACCGCCCACTTTGAGAGCAGAGCCCGTAATGGAGCGTCCTGCGCCAGTGCCGAGTAAAACAGCAGCAAGTGCGCCGGTGACAAGCGGGTTGTCCTTTGCCAGTTGACCGACTTGAGAGGCTTTGTCACGCACGGTGTTATTGCCGCCTTCAGCACCGCCGGGAACAGGCGAATTTAAAAGATCATTCAAAAGTTTTTTAGGATCGAACATCCGTATCTCCCAGTTTTTGTTCGCACTGGACAGATGGGGACGCTTGGGATGCGATGCAATGTTTAACCGATAAATTTCGGTCCTAAAAAACAAAAACGCCGAACATACTATCCGGCGTTTTCTCAATTCATTTATTGGTTTCAATCTGTTTGGGGTGGCTCGTTGCCCAGATTGAGAGGCTGATTGTTCAGGTTTAATTGACCGGGCAATCCGAGTTGGCCATTGTTATTTGTGGTGCCTTGCTCCTGTGTTTCAGGGCTTGCATCATTGTTTTGACCCGGCAGTCCCGAAGGGCTGCCATTCAGGTTAAGACCACCCGGAAGACCAAGGCCGCCGCTATTGCCGCTATTGCCTCCACTTTGTCCTGGCAGGCTTAAGCCTGGAAGGCCATTGCCGCCTAATCCGGGCAGTCCACCTCCATCTTGTTGCTCGTTCAGCCCGCCGCCTAGTCCCGGCAATTGAAGTTCAAACTCTTCGATGTTGTATTTGACCTCATCGTCTTTGTAGTGGGTCACGAGACGCGGGTAGAAAATAATAATCATGATCGCGACAAACTGAATGACGATATAAGGCAGAACGCCTCTATAAATCTGCGTTGTCTTGATCCGGGCGATGCGTTCACCTGTAACCTCATCATCCCAATCTTTTGTCGGTGCAATGGAACGCAAATAGAATAGCGCGAAACCAAATGGCGGTGTCAGGAATGATGTCTGTAGATTGATACCCAGAATGATGCCAAGCCAGATCAGATCGATACCGAGCGATTCAGCCGGGCCGACAAGCAGCGGTACCACGATGAATGCGATTTCAAAGAAGTCCAAAAAGCATCCAAGCACAAATACAATCACGGTTACGACAAACAGGAAGCCTGTTTCGCCGCCGGGCAGGGCCAAAAGCAGTTCTTCAATCCAGATATGGCCGTTAATACCATAGAAGGTGAGGCCGAAGACACGTGCGCCGATCAAAATGAACATGACGAACGCTGTCAGTTTGGTCGTTGAATCGAGTGCTTCTTTGAGTGTTTTGATGCCAAGGCGGCGTTTAAACAGTGCAAGTACTAGCGCACCGGTTGCGCCCATCGCACCGCCTTCCGTTGGCGTTGCAATGCCAAGGAAGATTGTACCCAGCACGAGGAAAATCAGTGCCAGCGGCGGAATGAGAACGATAATGACCTGTTCTGCGAGGCGGGAAATAATCCCAAGCTTCAAATAGCGGTTCAGCAATGAAATGCTGAGCGCAACAAAAGTGGCGATTGTTGCCGACCAGACAAAGCGGGTTTCGTAACGCAAATCGGCAAAAACAAAATTGTACAGCGCATAATGAATGCCAACCGATAAGGCGATCATCACAAGAAGTGAGGTAACACCGCCGCCCAATGTGCGTGCTTCAATCGGCAGAGCGGGCACTTTTTTCGGGCTGATCAATGTCAGCAGGAAGATGTACAGACAGTACATCCCCATGATCATGAGAGCAGGATAAAGCGCTGCGACATACATGTCGCCAACCGACCGCCCGAGCTGGTCTGACATAACGATCAAAACAAGCGATGGCGGTACGATCTGCGCCAAAGTGCCCGAAGCTGCAATCGTGCCTGTCGCTACAGAACGGTCATAGCCGTAGCGCATCATAATCGGCAGGGAGATGAGGCCCATGGCGATAACGGAGGCTGCTACAACGCCGGTTGTTGCACCCAGTAAACCGCCAACGATGATAACGGCAATGGCCAAGCCGCCACGCAAGGGGCCGAACAATTGGCCGATCGTATCCAGCAGATCCTCTGCCATACGGGATCGCTCAAGAATAAGCCCCATGAATGTGAAAAATGGAATCGCAAGCAGCGTGTCATTGCGCATAATGTCGAATGTGCGATTCGCAAGCGATTGTATCAGCGGATAGAACAGCCGGATTTCACTGGAATATTGAGAAAGTTCGACGCCAATAAAGAAGAAGATCAAGCCACCGGCAGCAAGCGTAAAAGCGACCGGATAACCGATGAGGAGCATTGCCATCACTGAAACAAACATGATGGGTGCAAGGTTGTGGGCGATAATCTGGATCATGATTTATTCACCCGATTAGAAAGGTCTGCTGTTGACTCTAATGCTTCGACTGCTGCTGGCAGTTCATGCTGGACAGTCGGGTCATCAATTATCCCTCTGATCACTGCCCATCGCTTGATGATTTCCGAGATGCCTTGCGCGGACAAAAGAATAAAGCTTGCCAGGATCAGCAGCTTTGCAGGCCAAATCGTCAAGCCGCCGGCATTGAGTGAGATTTCTCCGTTCTGGAATGAGTTCCAGAAAAATGGCCAGCCGAGATAAACCATTAGAATACAGAACGGCATCAGGAATAATATGTGACCGAGAAGGTCAATCCAGTCTCTGGTCTTTTTCGTCAAGCCGGATGTCGCAATGTCAATGCGAACATGCTCATTGCGCTGCAATGTGTAGGCTGCTGCTAACAGGAATACGGCACCGTAAAGATACCATTGAAGTTCCAGCCATGCGTTTGAGGAGGTATCAAATGCTTTTCGTATGATTGCATTTCCGGCACTTACAAGTACCGCGACTAAAATAAGCCATGATACAGATCTGCCGATAAATGCTGTCACCGCATCAATTGCTGATGAGAGCCGTAAAAGTGCCGTCATATTCCTCCCCTTGAGCCTATTGGCTGGCTTTTGTCGCGCAAAGTCTGATACGGTTCTTGTGGTATTTCAATGCGCATCATTTTGCTACCACCATAAAGACTGAGATTCAATTCGGTGGTCAAATTTTCTGACCACCTTGAAAACTGTTGTTGAAAGTGTTGAAAACTGGCGCTTCTTCACAGCAAATGATCAATGCAACTTGACCTTGTTTGTGGCCGTGCTGTCTATAGTTCATGAACGATGATCTGTTTTCCATAAAAGACAAGGTTTGCCTTGTTACCGGTGTATCAAAAGGGCTGGGAGCGCATATGGCGCAATTATACCTTTCACGCGGTGCCAAGGTGATCGGTATTTCGCGCGAGGAGCCACATTGGAAAACCGATATATATGCGACGAATTTTGAACACTTCATCGGCGATGTTACCGATACAGATGTTGTCGACAAACTATTTTTACATCTGAGTGAGGTCTATGGCGGCGTGGATGTCGTCGTAAACAATGCAGGCGCCTCCCAAGTTCAACGCCTTAAAGACACTGGACCGGATGATTTGCAAAAACTCTTTGCTCTTAATGTTTTTGCCGCCACAAATGTTGCGACACAGGCCGCAGCGCAAATGCGGAAGAATAATGTTTCCGGTTCGATCATCAATATCACATCGGTAATGGCGGGATCATCAATGACCGGCCTTGCAGCCTATTCGGCGTCAAAAGCGGCGCTTAGCCAGCTTACGATGTCCATGGCCAGTGAATGGGCGCGTTCCGGTGTGCGTGTGAATAATTTATCTCCCGGCTGGTTTCCGTCTGCGATGACAGAGGAATATTTCAAAAAAGGGCTGGGGCGGGTGCTGAAAGCAAAAATCCCGATGGCGCGTTTGGGAGATGCGTCTGATTTGGACGGGGCGTGTCTTTTGCTTGCCAGTGATGCATCCAGATATATGACAGGCACAACGATAACGATTGACGGCGGTTACAGCTTGGCCGGATAGTTCTTTTGAGCGGATGAGTTGCTCTGAAACCAAGCATTTTCGACCTGTGGCGTTAAGATAGAAGATCTTACGCAAATGGTTAGTATTTCTTGGCAAGAGTTGGGACATCTATCTTATATCATACATATTATTTTAAGACCTCATTGATAGCTTGGCCGCTGAGGTTGGTATGAGAAACATTTTAGCTCAGGCGAAAAGCCAGCGCGTCGAAGATGAAGCCTATGTAGAGTTCGTGAACTCGCTCTTTAGCGATACGCGAGGTTTATTGATGGGCGGTATTTTGCAAGCCGCAACAATTTCCTTCTTTCTGCTGGCAACCAATATCTATTACTTTGGTGTCTTTATTTCCGGTGCTGTCATTTTTGCGCTTTGGCGTATGCGTTTAGGGCAGTTGTACCAGGCCGCTTTTGAAGAAATAAAGGCGTGCCCCATTTCGGTGCAAGTCTCGGTGGCAAACAATTGGGAGAACAAATATGTTGTTCCCAGTGCGCTGAGTTCGATTAATGTCGGATTATTTTGTTATTTCGGGTTTCAAACTGCGGAAACCGGGGCGTCGCTTGGCGCTGTTTATTGCCTATTGTTTGCGCCTGTTCCAACCATTGTCGGGCGTTTGTACGGATCGATGCGGCTTGCAAGTTTCATGTTGTTCGGACTTTTCGGCCCGATCATTATAGGGTTGTTGGTTGATGGCAGCCTGTCACATATTTTGCTCGCTCTTTTGTGTCTTCCCTACATTGTTCTTGTCTTGGGTATGGTCAAAGCGGTGCGCAGCACCGTTATCAGTGCGGTTGAGGGCAATGCCGAGAAAATCGAGATTGGTCGGCGCTTTGATGTTGCGCTCAAAAATATGGCGCATGGCCTGATGATGTTTGATGAGAGCAACCGGATACTCATTGCCAACGATCAGGCCCGTAAGCTCTTCAAGTTTCCTGATCATCTCGATATCGTCGGGCGTCATTTCTCTGTACTCATGCGTTTTGCACGCCGTTTTGATGCTTTGGCAGACCGTAATCTTGAAAATCTGGATGTTGCTTTTAACGCCCTTCTTGGCCGTGTTGCCGATAGGCAGCAGGTTTTGCTTGATGATGGCCGCTATCTGGAGCTGGCTGTCAGTGAGCGTTCCGATGGCGGTACTGTTCTGACCTTTGAGGATATAAGTGATCGTGTGCAGTCAGCCAGAAAAATTGAGCGTATGGCTCAATATGACAGTCTGACGAATCTGCCCAATCGCCGGTATTTCGAGACGTTGATCTCAGAAATTGCAAATAATGCAAATGAAGACGATTATTGTGCTTTGCTGGTGGTGGATGTTGACGACTTTAAGCATGTCAATGATGCAGTCGGCCATGCGCAGGGTGATGAACTCTTGCGCAGTATCGCTTCGCTGCTGTCGTTAAAAAGCAGCAATTATCAACATCTGGCTTGCCGTCTGGGCGGGGATGAGTTTCTGCTGTTTATCAGCGGTATTAAAGACCCTCAGCACATGCACCTCACTGTTGCCGGGCTTAATCATGATCTATGCCGAATTCACGACCTGAAATCCGAACAGGTTTATGTGAGTTGCAGCATTGGCTATGTCACGATGAAGGCGAGTGAATTTAATCAAGATGATGCGATCGTACGCGCAGATCTGGCGCTTTATGCTGCCAAGGCCGACGGTAAGGGCACCTGGCGTGAATTTGAAAAAATCATGGACGACCACTACCAGCGGCGCCAGCGCATCAAAAACCATCTTGCAAAGGCGGTTCAATCCGACAGCCTGACTATTCTATATCAACCGCTCGTCGATGCACAATCAGGGCGTCTGGTGTCCTGCGAAGCACTTTCACGCTGGCATGACAGCGAGTATGGCAATGTATCTCCGGCAGAATATATTCCGCTTGCCGAGGAGATGGGGATTGTTACCCAAATCAGCAACCAGATGCTGCGCAAGGCTTCAACAGAATGCGCCAAGTGGCCGGATCATGTGTCGGTTTCGGTTAACCTTTCTCCTGTCGACTTTCGAACAGGAGAAATTGTGTCTGTTATCAAGGATGCATTGGCGGTTTCAAATCTACCTGCGCACAGGCTGGAAATTGAAATCACGGAGACCGCGGTTATCTCTAATGAGCGCGAAATGATCAGCAAATTGCGGGCGATAAGGGATTTGGGCGTCCGCATTGCGCTGGATGATTTTGGCACGGGCCAGTCGTCGTTGAGCTATTTACACCGCTTGCCGCTTCATAAAGTCAAGATTGACCGATCCTTTGTTGTTGGCATTGATACTGGTGAGACACCAATTGCATTACTGCATGGTGTGACAGAACTTTGTCGCACGCTGGGTCTTGATGTCACCGTTGAAGGTGTCGAGACGGAAAAACAACTTTCGCTCGTTGTGAGCGAAGGCAAGGTTGACCGGATACAGGGGTATGTTTATGGCCCGCCATTGCCTGCAAGCGGCATTCGCACTTTGTCAAAACTATCGCAGCTTCCGACAAAGAAAGCCAAGGAATATGCGGTCGCGTAAATCAGCGCCGCTATCCTGCCAACACTTTCGAAATTTTCTCTAACGCCAGAGCAAATTCGCTCTGTTTTTTCATAAATTTGAAATGTTCATTAACCTTAATCCTAGGTTAAAATTAACGATGCGTTTACTTTCTGATTTCGGCTTTTTACATTCAGCGAATACAAAGGATTGTAGCGTTGACTGGTTTGGTTCCTTCAAAAATAGGTGTGCTGGACCCGGCGACCCAGCTGTCGAAAGATATGTTCGACGGGCTGGATCTGCTGGAGTACAGAAGGGCCGTTACACCGGAAGATTTTGAGGCGATCGGCCGTCTGCGACAGCGTGCATTTGATGCGCGCGATATCTATGAACGAAAGTTTGGCGAGCGTGTAATCGAGGATCTTGATTATGATCCGGATTCCTTTGTTTTCGGCGTCTATTTTCAACACGAGCTTGTTTCTACCATTCGTGTTTCTCTGCTCACGTCTGAAACTCGCAATACGCCGGCGACCTATATTTTCGGTGATGTATTAAACCCTCTGCTTGATCAGGGTATGACCTTTATCGATCCGAGCAGGCTGGCGATAGAAACGGTGTTTACGAAGCTTATTCCGGGCCTGCCGATCCTGACGTTGCGCCTGCCGATCATTGCAACAGCATATTTTAACGCCGATTACTGTTTGTCTGCAGTCAAGAAAGAGCATCGCGGTTTTTATTTGCGTATTTTCCGGTCAACTCTGCTGGCCGGCCCATACAATCCACCGGGTATGAATGTTGATGCCGTATTGCTTGGCGGTTCGGTTCAGCAGCGGGAAGATTTGTTTTCGCGCTATCCGGTTTTTAGCTTCAAAGATTCCGAGGCGCGTATGTTATTTGGTGACTATGAACGCGAGCAGGTACCATTTTGTGTGAGGCCGACGGCAAGATTTGCCGTCAGAGCTGCTTAAGCGCCCTATTTTTTAAAGATTCACTTGCGCGTGTGACCATGTGACCATTGCGGCGGCGGGATGTTTTGGGTAAGCGTGTGTCAAACAATTTTGCCTTGGAGCTTATAAAATGGCTGACACAAATACGTCAAAAAACGAAAACGTCATGGATTATGCGGAACATGACCGCACTTACAATATGTTCCTTGTAGGCGCGAAATGGCTCACGATTATTTCCTGCGCAATCCTTATCGGCATGGCATTTGGTTTTTTTGCAGGTGCAGGGCTTATTGGCGGAACATTGATCGCCATTATCTCCTGCGTGATTGCAAAGTTCATGTTCTAAGAATTTATCTGAACGCGAATAAGCCGCCGATTTCATTCGGCGGCTTTTTTATATCCTGACTTCATTTAGGTCTTGGTTTAATTATCCCCCCACGCGGTTCAGACCATTTCGAGCCGGTTCGAAATTTGCATTGAGCTGTAGCGCGCGTCTGTAGGATTTGCGCGCTTTGTCATTTTCGCCTTTTTGCTCCCAGATCAATCCCTGGTTCGCCCAGCTTTCAGCATTGTTGTCATCCAGATTAAGAGCAAAGTTCACAGCATCAAAGGCATTGTCAATCTGGCCAAGGGCGATATAGGAAATCGCACGTCCATTATATGGTTCGGGCGAATTAGGTGCCAAGGAGATGGCCGTAGCAAAATCATCGAGAGCGAAATCATGTTGTCCGCGGCTTTGATAAATTAGGCCACGGCGGTGATAAGCACGCGGATCTGTCGTATCGAGCTGGATAGCTTTTTGGAAATCATTGAAGGCTTCGTTCGTCCGGCCTGCGCGCCGGTAGAGTTCACCGCGCCCAATATAAGCTTTGTCGTAATTCTGGTTGATTCTGATTGCACTGTTATAGTCAGCCGCCGCAGCGGATAAGTTGCCTTCTATGCGGTGAATAAGCGCGCGGTTGGCATAGGCTTCAAAATAGCGTGGATTTAGCTGTATCGCTTTGTTGAAGTCACGCAGCGCATCACTTGTGTTGCCTGATTTACCAAAGGCTGAACCGCGTACATTGTAAGCGACAGGATCGTTCGGGTTAGCCCGAATAACGGCGGTAAGCGATCCGATATTTTCGGCGCTGCCTTGCGCTGTTTCGATACGCGCAACCTCGGAAGGAATTGATGTGGAGGAGGTGCAGGCTGAAACCGCTAAAAGCCCGGCCATGCCAGCAAGCAAGATTAACCGCGGGTTGTTGCGGCTGTATGATGTTTGCAGCCTCGTCACCAAAGTCATGCTTTCCCCCTTCAAGGTCGCCACTGTTATTACAATATATTATCGGGTTTCCGACAAACGAAAAGTGGCGCGTTCAAGCGAACGCACCACTAATGAAAACAAAAAGCGTCGAAAACGCGGCAGCGCAAAATTATAAAATGTTAAAAGATCGCGCTGATTAAGCCTTAGCGTGCAGCAGCAGAACGGCCGCCGAGAAGACCTTCACGCTGAGCGCGTTTGCGCGCCAACTTACGTGTGCGGCGTACTGCTTCAGCTTTTTCACGGGCACGTTTCTCAGAAGGCTTCTCATAATGACCGCGCAATTTCATTTCGCGGAAAACGCCTTCGCGCTGCAATTTCTTTTTTAGCACGCGGAGTGCTTGGTCTACATTGTTGTCGCGTACGAGTACTTGCACGTTGATCCCATTCCTTAACGGTTCAAATTCAAATCTGTGTCGGCCAGAATGCGGCAAAACCCGTTGTTTCCTGCGAACGAATGCCACGAAAAGTGCGATGTTCAATGGATAAACGATACTGCTCGCAAAGCCACAGGCCGAGCGGTTGGGTTTGAGATACCAGCTTTGACTCCAGAAGTCCAGCGTTTAGCGGACAGAAATAGCGCTTCTACAATCGCTGTTTTATAAGGCACGGGTACACATTAACGTCGGGCTTCGTCGCAAAATGACAGGTTCGCCCTTGTGACATATGCAAGTTTTGTTACTGAATCGGATTTTGTCTTGTTTGGAGTAGGTCTCTATGCGCCGTTTTTCTGGATTTGCTGTTGCTCGGGAAGCCATGCGAGCCCACAAGGGCTGGGAAAAGCAATGGGATAATCCGGAGCTGAAATCCAGTTATGATGTCATTATCATCGGTGCTGGCGGGCACGGGCTGGCAACAGCATATTATCTTGCCAAAGAGCATGGCATCACCAATGTGGCCGTTCTGGAAAAGGGTTGGCTTGGCGGCGGCAATACTGGCCGCAACACCACAATTATCCGCTCGAACTATCTGTTTGATGAATCCGCCGGACTTTACAATCATGCGGTGAAGCTCTGGGAAGGGCTTAGCCAGGACCTGAACTACAATGTCATGTTCTCACAGCGCGGTGTGATGATGATGGCGCATAATGTTCATGATGTGCAGGTATTTAAGCGTCATGTTCATGCAAACCGTTTAAACGGCGTTGACAATGAATGGCTGACACCGGAGCAGGCAAAAGAATATTGTCCGCCGCTCGATATTTCCAAATCGGCCCGTTATCCGGTGAGGGGTGCTGCGCTTCAGCGTAAAGGCGGAACGGCGCGTCATGATGCGGTGGCATGGGGTTATGCACGGGCTGCGGCTGCGCGCGGTGTGCATATTGTTCAAAACTGCGAAGTAAAAGGAATCAGGCGTGGTGCCAGCGGTGAAGTCACTGGCGTTGAAACATCGCGCGGTTTTATCGGTGCGAAAAAAGTGGGCGTTGTTGCTGCGGGTAACACGTCACATGTCATGCAAATGGCCGATGTACAGATGCCGCTGGAAAGCTATCCTTTACAAGCGCTGGTTTCGGAGCCGGTAAAACCCTGTTTCCCGTGTGTTGTGATGTCGAACACCGTGCACGCCTATATTTCGCAATCGGATAAGGGTGAATTGGTGATTGGTGCTGGAACCGACCAATATACATCCTATTCGCAAACCGGCGGTTTGCATGTGATCCAGCACACGCTCGATGCGATTTGCGAGATTTTCCCGATTTTCAGCCGCATGAAAATGCTGCGCTCATGGGGTGGTATCGTTGATGTTACGCCGGACCGCTCGCCGATTATCGCGCAGACACCTGTGGAAGGTCTGTATGTCAATTGCGGCTGGGGAACGGGCGGTTTTAAAGCAACGCCGGGTTCAGGGCATGTGTTCGCCCATACCATCGCTAATGCTGCGCCGCATAAATTCAATGAAGGTTACACGATGGAACGCTTTACTTCGGGGCGTTTGATTGATGAGGCAGCAGCGGCGGCCGTATCACATTAAGCAACAGATTTGCTTGAAATAATTTTGCAATGAAATTCGACGAAAAGTCAGGTTTTAAAAATGCTTCTAATACATTGCCCTTATTGCGCTGAAGAGCGCCCCGAAACAGAGTTTGCCCATGCCGGTGAAGCCCATATCGAGCGCTCGACGCAAATGGGCGAGTTGACCGATGAAGGCTTTGCAAACTTCTTTTTCTATCGGGACAATACAAAGGGCATCACTTATGAGCGCTGGCGGCACATTCACGGATGCGGACGCTTTTTCAATGCCGCACGCGATACGGTCTCGGACAAGTTTTTGGTGACCTATAAGGCCGGTGAGCCAAAGCCTGACCTTTCTGAAATTGATAACCAGACAAAAGCGGGAGCAAAGTCATGAATGCACCTGTTTCAATCCAGCCAAACCGCATTCCCGGCAAAGGACGGTTAAGCGCTGCCGATCCACTTCGCTTTACATTTGATGGCAAGACTTTGCCTGCGCTTAAAGGTGATACTGTCGCGTCTGCTTTGATCGCCAATGATATTCATCTGGTCGGGCGTTCATTTAAGTATCACCGTCCGCGCGGTATTGTATCTGCCGGATCAGAAGAGCCAAATGCATTGCTTGGTATTCAGCGCGATGTGGCGCGCCATACGCCCAATATACGGGCAACGGTTCAAGAGGTGTATGATGGTCTGGAAGCAACAAGCCAAAATCGCTGGCCATCGCTAAAATATGATATCGGCGAGATCAATGATATTGCATCGCCGCTATTATCAGCAGGCTTTTATTACAAGACATTTATGTGGCCGCGCAAAGCGTGGGATAAAGTTTATGAACCATTTATCCGCAAGGCGGCAGGGCTTGGAAAAGCGCCTGTTCACAAAGATCCGGACCATTATTCATCTCAGCATGAACATTGCGATGTTCTGATCCTTGGCGGCGGCATTGCCGGTTTAAGCGCCGCTTTGGCTGCGGCGAAAAACGGTGCGCGTGTGATCATTTGCGACGAGCAGGCTACATTCGGCGGGGCTTTGCATTTTGATAGTGATGTAACCGTTGACGGGATGGATGGTTTTTCCTGGGCGCAGAAAGTTACGGCAGAACTGGCGGCGATGGATAATGCGCGTGTTTTATTGCGTACAACGGCGTTTGGTTATTATGCGCAAAACTATGTTGCGTTGATCGAGCGTGTCACCGAGCATTTATCAGCGCCAAGAGCCGATTTACCGCGTGAGCGGCTATGGGAAGTGCGCGCTAAGAAAGTCATTATCGCCACCGGTTCGATTGAGCGCCATATGGTGTTTGCCAATAATGACCGCCCGGGTATTTTGCTGGCTTCGGCAGCACGCACCTATCTTAATCATTACGGTGTTGGCGTTGGCAAAAATGTCGGTGTCTATACGGCCAATGACAGCGCTTATGCTGCGGCTTTTGATCTTAAAGAAGCCGGTATTAATATCCCCGCAATCGTTGATGTGCGCGATAATCCGAATGAAGAATTGCTGGCTAAGGCGAGTGCGCTTGGTATTCGCGTTTTGACAGGCCACGGCGTTATGGCGGCCGGCGGCAAGCTGCGCGTCTCGTCAATGTCGGTCGCGCCGGTAAACGGTGGTGCAAATGAAGTTATTGCCGTTGACAGCATCATCATGAGTGGCGGCTGGACACCTTCTGTTCATATGTTCTCACAATCACGTGGCAAGGTGACATATGATGCGGACAAAAGCCGTTTTGTGCCCGGTGTTTACGCGCAGGATTGTGTCAGCATAGGTGCGTGTAACGGCACGGATAATTTAAGTGCAACAATTGATGAAGCGATTGCGGCTGGCGAAGATGCGGCACGTGCGGTTCGCCACAATGCAAAGCAGAGCGCCACGGCGATCAATGCGACCGGCGGAGAGGCTTGGGAAGGAACGCTCATCGGCGCTGCACCGGGCGCGGAAGCCGGTAAAGTCGTCAAAGCATTTGTGGATTTCCAGAACGATGTAACAGCTAAAGATATTCGTCTCGCCGTCCAAGAAGGCTTCCACTCGATCGAGCACGTGAAGCGTTTTACCACCAATGGCATGGCGACGGATCAAGGCAAATTGTCGAATATGCACGGGCTGGCAATTGCAGCCGAAGCGCTGGGCAAGGATTTGCCGGAAGTCGGACTGACAACATTCCGTGCGCCTTATACGCCGGTTACATTTGGTGCGCTGGTTTCTCACTCGAAGGGTACTTTGTTCGAGCCGACACGCAAAACACCGATGCACGACAGTGAAGTGGCAATCGGTGCGGTGTTTGAAGATGTCGGCAGTTGGAAACGCGCCTGGTACTATCCGAAAACCGGTGAGGACATGCATGCGGCGGTTAACCGCGAGTGCAAAACAGCGCGTACAAATGTTGGCATGTTTGATGCGTCGACACTGGGCAAGATTGAAGTTGTTGGTCCGGACGCAGCCGAGTTTTTGAACCTGATCTACACCAACCCGTTTTTGAAACTGGGTGTGGGTAAATTGCGCTATGGCATTATGTGCCGCGAGGACGGCTTTATCTATGATGACGGTGTCGTTGCGCGGATTGCTGAAGACCGTTTTCATGTGACCACCACAACGGGCGGCGCACCGCGTGTGCTCAACATGATGGAAGATTATTTGCAGACAGAGTTTCCGCATATGAAAGTCTGGCTGACCTCAACATCAGAGCAGTGGGCTGTCATTGCTGTTCAGGGGCCAAAGTCGCGCGATATTGTTTCGCCTTTTGTTGAGGGGATCGATCTGTCAACAGAAGCCTTGCCGCATATGTCGATGGCGGAAGGGACAATTTGCGGTGTGCCAACGCGCCTGATGCGGATGTCTTTTACCGGCGAGATGGGCTTTGAAATCAACGTTCCTGCTGATTATGGCCGTGCTGTTTGGGATACGCTTTATCAGGCCGTCGAGGAGGCAGGCGGCTGTGCTTATGGCACTGAAGCCATGCATGTTCTGCGCGCTGAAAAAGGCTATATCATTGTCGGTCAGGATACCGATGGTACGGTTACGCCATATGATGCAGGACTTGGCTGGGCTGTCGGCAAAAAGAAAACCGACTTTGTTGGCATTCGTGGCTTGAAGCGTCCTGATCTTGTTGCAGAAGGACGCAGGCAGTTGGTTGGCTTAAAATCGGTTGACGGGCGCAGCGTTCTGGAAGAGGGCGCGCAGATCGTTGATGATCCAAATCAACCGATGCCGATGAAAATGATTGGATGGGTGTCATCGAGCTATTGGTCCGGAAATGCGCAAAAGCCAATCGCGATGGCGCTAATTGAAGATGGTTTTAATCTCATGGGTAAAAAGCTTTATGTCCCCATGGCCAATGAAGTAATCGAAGTTGAAGTTTGCAAAGCTGTCTTTGTTGACGAAGAAGGGGGGCGCTTGCATGGCTAAGCCATTGAAACTTGAGCGGGCGCATCCGCTTGGCGATCAAAATTTCGGTGCACCCGGTATATCTATCACTTCTGTACGTGGCGGTTATCGTTGCAGTTTGCGTGTTGCGCAAAGTGACATTTCAGCCGTGTCTAACGCGCTTGGTGTTGATCTGCCTCAGGCCCCTAAAACATCTGCACGCTCTGCAAACAGAGTGGCTATGTGGCTCGGGCCGGATGAATGGTTGATATATGATTCCAAAGCGAACCCGATAGACGATTTGAAGAACATCAATGCCCTATGTTCGGCTGTGGATGTGTCCCACCGCAATACGGCGATTGAGGCAAAGGGGCCGCTGGCAGCTGAGGTCATTAATGCCGGTTGCCCGCAAGATTTATCTCTGGAAGTTTTTCCGGTAGGCGCATGTTCGCGCACAATTTTGGGTAAGGCTGAAATTGTTTTGTATCGCGCGAAAGCTGATACTTTTCATATTGAATGCTGGCGGTCTTTCGCACCCTATGTTTTCGAGCTTTTAAGGACTGCGGCTAGAGATCAAAGTGCGTTGGCGGTGCGTTAATTGCGCCGCACCGAACTTTAGTCCGCTTGCTCAATAACAGCGAGTGTCAGCCATGTTGCGGTGAAGGCCGGTTTCAAGCTGCCGTCGATTTCAAGCGTGACTTCATAAGTGGAGAGAACGCGGCCCGACGGTCTGATGTCGGCATCTTGCAGTTTAAAAACCGCCCGCACTTTTGCGCCCGAACGTACCGGTGCCATGAAACGGATTTTATCAAAGCCGTAATTGATGCCCATGGTCGCGCCTTCCAGTTCCGGCAAGGCCTCATAGGTCAGCGTTGAAAGCATGGAAAGTGTCAGAAAACCATGCGCGATGGTTGAGCCGAAAGGCGTTTCTTTTTCCGCCCGCTCAGGGTCGCAATGAATCCATTGATGATCGTCGGTGGCATCTGCGAATTTGTCGATCATTTCCTGCGTAATGACACGCCAGTCGGATGTGCCGACAATCGTGCCGATTGCATTGGGAATATCGTCGAGAGTAATTTTGCGTTTGGTCATGATGTGCGTTTTGGCAGTACGGCCATGTGCAATCAAGCAGATTTTTGTATCGGTCTTTTGTGGTTCACCAGCCAGACACCGGCGACAACAATCAGTGTACCGATGATGAACGGTAATGTTGGCGTTTCACCGAACAATATCCAGGCTTCAATGCCAACGGCAGGCGGCACAAGGTAAATCAGCGATGCCGCACGGCTAACCTGTCCGCGGCGGATCAAGTAAAGCAGCAAAAGAATGGCGCCAAGCGAAAGTCCGAATACCGACCAGATCATTGCTCCGACCGAATGAATGTTGATGTCAAAGGCAAGCGATGGCTCTAAAATGATTGTTATCGGTACAATGAAGACGAATGCGCCGACATATTGCAGCGTTGCAACCGGTATTAGATCGCCTTCTTGCAGAAACCGTTTTTGGTAGATCGTACCAAAAGTAACGCTGGCCATAGCAATAACATTGACAATCAATGGTATGCTGGCTGTGACCAACGTACCCGCATCAAGTGACATTAAGCGCGGGCCGATTGCGATCAACAACCCGATAAGGCCGACAATAATTCCGGCGCGCTGCCTGACGGCGAGGCGCTCTTTGACAATCCAGAATGCAATCATCGCCGTCATAAGCGGTTGCAATGCTGCCAGCAAACCGGAGATCGAGGCGGGTACGCCCCGATTAATTGCCCACCATACACCGCCAAGATAGAGTGTATGCAGAAAGACACCGGAGATGATGGCATGCAGCCAGCCAGCCCGTGTTGTCGGCCATTTGGCGGACATGACAATGGCAATAATTGCAAAAAGCAGCGCTGCAAGTGCAAAGCGCCACGCTAAAAATGTCAGCGGTCCCGCATGGTCATTGGCGTATTTTGCAACGATCCAGCCGGTTGACCAAAGCAACACAAACAACGCAGGTGCAACGGTTTCCAGTTTTATGCTGTTTGCCATTGGGAGCCTTGCAAATAGATAAGTGTAGCGGCGGAGGACGCAGTAATGCAGTCAGAATGCTGTGCGGTGCCGATGTTATATAATGTGAACGAGAGCGCTGAAAGGGAAATATTGTCCCCATTCCATTCTCGCGCTCAAGACGTTTGGCGGTGACGCTTAATTGAGGCCGAGCATCGTTCGTGCTTCCTGCCATGTTGCCACGGGCCGCTCATATTTCTCACATAGATCGGTTACCCGTTTGACAAGCGCCGCATTTGACGGTGCAAGCGTGTCTTTGTCCAAGCGCACATTATCTTCCAGACCTGTACGGGCGTGACCACCGGCGGCAACGGCCCACTGGTTAAGGACAAGCTGGTTCGGACCGATACCGGCAGCGCACCATTGGCTGTTGGGCGACAGGCGTTTTACGGTTTTGACATAATAATCAAACACATCTTTATCCGCAGGCATTGCATTTTTAACACCCATGACAAACTGGATATAAGGCGTGTCATTGATCCGCCCCTCCTTATGCATTAATACCGCCTGATGGATATGCGACAGATCAAATGCTTCTATTTCCGGTTTGACGTCATGCGTGACCATTTCAGCCGCCAGCCAGTCAACCAGATCGGGGGCATTTTCATAAATCCTTGTCGGGAAATTATTCGAGCCAACGGACAGTGATGCCATATCCGGTTTCAGGGACAGCATGGCGCCGCGTTCTTTGCCTGCGCCGGAGCGGCCGCCAGTCGAGAATTGAATAATCATGCCCGGACAATGTTTCAGCAGACCTTCTTGTAATTTTGCAAATTTATCAGGATCGGACGATGGCGTTTCATCATCATTGCGCACATGCGCATGGACTATGCTTGCACCGGCTTCAAATGCTGCATGGGTCGATTCTATCTGTTCGGTGACGGAAATGGGTACAGCCGGATTGTTCTGTTTGCGTGGCAATGATCCTGTGATTGCAACACATATCATACAGGGCTTATTTACTTCCGTCATTGGCTGCTTTCCTCCATCTTAATCGGTTTCCAAAACGGACTAATATGTTTTCTACCTATATACCAGCGATTGGAAATGTCATTGCAATGATGCGATAAACAAAATCCGCGCGAGAATTAACTCACGCGGATTAGGATCTTTTCTACGATAGGGTATATTGGCAGATTATTTTGAATCGCCACCCAATGTAGTTTCAGCGATTAGAACTTTAGAGCCGTCTTCCATTACACGGTAAACACGGCGAACGTCACGCTGTTCTTCTTCATCATACATGTTACGGATGATAACCGTACCTTCAAACTGCTCGTCTGTAGCATTTGCACCTTCAGTTTCGAACAGTGTCTCATCGACAGGCTTATCCAACATCATTGGATTTGGCGCTGCTCCGTCGCTGTAAGACGAATCCTGAGCGTAGGCTGCGCCTGTAAATGCCGCGGAAGATACGATTGCTGCAATAAGAATCTTTTTCATAATATATACTTTCTTGTTTGTTACTTATGCGCTCTGACACGCGGTTCTGCCTAATCAATGCAAAGGGCCCACAATCGTTGCAAAGAATATTGGAAATGTTTGAATTTCTAACGGAAACACACAGTGCGTAAAGTATTTTAAGGCGGCTATTGTTCGGTTAAATTATTGATTTTAATAACATTTTTTCTGTATGCCGAGCAGTGCGTATAAGCGACATTTCGTCAATAGATTATGACTTTCTAAGGCCCTTAATTGCGGAATCGAGCTTGACCTCAAGTTGACTTGAGTTGCTACGCAACGTTGACTGAAGAAGGAAACATCGTTGTGAGCGGAATTGAATTACTAGGCTGTACAGTATTGCTTGGCATTGGTGCGACGCTGTTTATGGATGGCGTTGCGTGGATACGTAAGAAAGTGATGCATGTATCACCGCTCGACTATGGACTGGTTGGCCGTTGGCTCCTTTCCCAATTAGATGGTGTGTTTTGGCATTCGTCTATTCTGTCAGCGCCTGCTATAAAATATGAGAGGCTGACCGGTTGGATATTCCACTATTTGACCGGCATCGCATTTGCGGCTGTTATGCTGTTTGCAACAGGCTATCAGTGGCTTGAAGAGCCTACTGTCTTGCCGCCTCTGCTCACTGGTTTGATTTCAACGGTCGCGCCATTTTTCATTATGCAGCCAGCGTTTGGTTTCGGATGGGCGGCCTCGAAAACGCCGTCGCCTAATACTGCACGATTAAATACGATCATCGCGCATTTGTCCTATGGCGCAGGACTGTATTTCAGCGGCTTGTTCATCATGCAATGGTAATGGCGCTTTTCCGCCATCACTGTGGAGTTGTTTTGACACGACCGGCAATTGTGGAACGCACAATTGCGATGATTGTGATTATTGTTGCCGCCCAGAAGAACCATGTAATCGGACCGCGGAAGAGGATCGTAAAGTCAGTGCCTGACATGAGCATGGACTGCCTGAAATTGTCTTCCAGCAATGGGCCGAGAATAAAGGCAATAAGAAACGGTGCGGCTGGAATGCTGTTTCTCATCATAAAGTAGCCGAGCCAGCCCATGGCAAACATGACGCCAACATC
The DNA here is from genome assembly GCF_001293565.1 of Ahrensia marina. GTDB lineage: Bacteria > Pseudomonadota > Alphaproteobacteria > Rhizobiales > Rhizobiaceae > Ahrensia > Ahrensia marina. Next base: position 46,923 of record NZ_JXMU01000022.1, read on the forward strand.
AAAGATATTGTTGTTCACAGCGAACACGCCGAAAATACAAAGAACCAGAACGCCGGGGATAAGAATTCTTTTCGGTACATCGGCGACATATTTAAAGCCGCGAATGGCAACAGAGCCGACAAGGAACAAGAAGATCGAACTCACAATCAGGCCGATGAACAGGCCGTAAATAATATCAACGTTGAGGACGAACATCATCGGCCCCGGCTGCAGTCCATGGATCATGAATGCGCCAAGAATGATGGCGGTAATCACATCGCCGGGCACACCAAGAGCAAGAAGCGGGATGAGCGTTGCGCCCGCGACACCATTGTTACCCGCCTCAGCCGCTGCAACGCCTTCAATTTCTCCCTTGCCGAAATTTTTCTTATTCGGTGACTTTCGCCGTGCTTCTGAATAACTCAAAAATGCAGATGGCGCGGCACCAATGCCTGGAATTGAACCAAGGAACACACCGATAAAACTGCCTCTAACAATCGACTTAAAGCTGTTTTTGTAGTCCTCGAACGTTACCCAGTTTTTGCCGAGCTTTCGGGTCTTTCCGATATGGGCGGTCGGGTTCCAAACCATCGCAATAATTTCAGGTATCGCAAACAGACCGATCAATACGGCAATAAAGTTCAAGCCCCCCATCATGTTCGGACTGCCAAAGGTGAAACGGTTGGTGCCGTACACAAGGTCGAGGCCGATCGTGGCAAGCAGCAGTCCCATCAATGCGGAAAGAGCACCGCGCAGCAGACTGTCACCGGAAACACCGGCAATAATTGTCAGAGAAAACAGGATCAGAGCGAAAAATTCAGGCGGGCCAAAACTTAGTGCAAAAGATGCCAGCCAACCGGCGAATAGAATAAGCGCCAGATTGGAGATCAGGTCTGCTGTACAGGATGCCCACAATGCCATGCCGAGCGCGCGGCCTGCTTCTCCTTTTTCAGCCAGCGGATAGCCGTCAAGTATGGTTGCTGACGAGGCTGGTGTGCCCGGTGTCTTGATCAGAATCGCGGGAATGGATCCGCCAAATATGCCGCCCTTATAGACACCGAGCAGCAAAAGAATGCCTGTTATCGGTTGCAAGGCGAATGTGAAGGGCAGGGTCAGCGCAACGGCCATTGTCGCAGACATGCCGGGAATTGCACCGCCAATAACGCCAATGATAATACCGCCAAAAAGTGCTAGAAATGCATAGACATTGCTGACAAGCGAAAGTCCGGCAAGAAGGCTGTCTATCATGCTCATGGTAGTCTCACAAAATCACCTTGCGGAATTGCAACACCAGCAACATGCGCAAAGAATACATATAATAATAAAGGAATGACGACAGCGCAGATGACTGCAGTAACAGGATGACGTGTCCTGACAAGAAAAGCTGTCGAGATAAAAGAAAGCATGCACGTCCACACCATGCCGAGCACGGGCAGGAGCATCATCGTCAAAACCATAATGACGGCCATGCCTAACAGGCGCAGCATAGCCGTGCGTGTGTCGTCGGAAGGCTCGTTAATTCTTTCATCGGTTGGGGGTGTGCGCCACCATTCGATAAAAAGGAGTATGCCGACAAGGCCGGTCAGTGCTGAAATTGTATAGGGCCAGAACAAGGGCGACAGAACAACTTTGCCGACATTGCTTGGCGAAGAAACCCAATAGGGGATCGCAAAAAATATGAGAAATAATGAGATTGCGCAGGCCAGAAGCCCAAGGCGCAGATGGATCGTTTTGGCGGTCATGAATTTCCTCAAGGGCAGGCCACACCGGCTATCTTAACCGGTGTGGCTTTCAATCAGTCAAAGAAGTTATCAACCTTTGATGCGCATGCCGAGTTCGTCAACCAGCGCACGGAAACTTTCGTACTGTTCCTGAATGAATGTATTGGCATCTTCAGGCGTCATAACATTGATCACAGAACCGCGCTTGGTCATTTGATCAACAAAGTTTTGATCGCCAGCCGCCTGGCCCATCCATTCGCCCCATTTTGCCGCAACATCATCGGGCAGGTCAGCAGGACCGGCAATGCCTGTCCACCCAACCAGTTTTTCCAGTGCAGGCTTGCCTTCATCTGCAGATGTTGGCGCATCAAAACCGGCAACAGGCTCTGCTGTTGTCACCAGAATTGGCTTTAGCTGTCCGTTAGCCACAAAACTTGCCAGCGCTGATGTGTTTGTACAGATGAATGTCGCAGTTCCATTAAGAACAGCTGTTGCTGCCTCGCCGCCGCCTTTTTGTGGAATATGGGTGGCTGCTGTCAGCGGGTCTTCGACACCATATTCATTAAGCACCATTGCGCCAGCAAGGTGAAGCAGCGAACCGACACCTGAAGAGCTGTAGCTCACGCCGCCTTCATTAACCTTGGCAATCAGTTCGTCCATAGAGTTGATGCCGGAAGACGGGGAAACCGCACATGCGACGGGATTGATTTCATAAACGGTGACGAAGCGAAAATCGTCAAGCGTGTAAGGCAATGTATCTTTCATCGCCGGGCTGACCGAGTGTGAACCAACACGGGCAAACAACATTGTGTATCCGTCAGGCTTAGCGTTTTGCACAACAACAGAACCTGTAGCGCCGCCGGCACCGGTGACGTTGGACATAACAAGCGGCTTGCCCACTGCTGTTCCAAGCGGCTCGGCGATCGTGCGCGCGGAAATGTCTGTTGCGCCGCCCGCGCCGTAAGGGATGACCATGTTAATTGGCCGCTCCGGATACTCCGCATAAGCCGTACTTGCAGTCAAAGCGAGCGCCATCGTGCCCAATGCACCTAGCAATTTCATTTTCATATCTTTCCTCCCAGTTGATACGATTGCGGTCCCACAGAAATGTCGTGAAACCGTCCTTGACCAAAGCTTATTATTAAGACAAAATTTGAAAAAGCAATTTTTTCTAATCTTTTTCGATAGTTTTGTTTACGTCAAGAGAGGGGCTCCGTTGTCAATTCGTATGCTGAAAACGCTGCTTGCTGTTGCAGACCATCGCACATTCTCGGCAGCGGCGGATGCTGTTGCCGTGACCCATGCGGCGGTTAGTCAGCAAATGCGGACACTTGAAGCGGAAATGCAGGTTGCTCTTTTTGATCGCAGCGGACGTACACCGCAATTGACGCCTGTTGGCCGGGCGATTGTTACGAAAGCCCGCGAAGTTGTAAAAGCCTACGATAACATCGTTCCGTCGGTATTGGGCGATGTCGGTTTGCAGGGTGAGATTTTGCTGGGTGCAATTCCGACGTCGCTGACCGGCCTTGCGCCGCTTTCTATCGCATTGTTACGCAAAACATATCCCGATATCAGGGTACATGTTCAACCGGGCCTTACGACTCCGCTTCTGTTACAGATTGAACGGGGCAGTATCGACGCGGCGATTGTGTCACGGCCTGCTGTGTTGGCCAATGGTATCGGTTTTTTGGATGTCGCGCATGAACCTTTACAACTGATTGCGGCACAAGAAACAAAGTCTGATGATTATTTGGAATTATTGCGCGAAATGCCCTTTATCCGCTTTAGCCGGGATGCGGTTGTCGGCAACACGATTGAAACATGGTTGCAGTCAAAGAACATTAAAGTGAATGAGATGATGGAGCTTGAAGGGCTTGAAGCGATTTCAAGCATGGTGCTTGCCAATCTCGGTATTTCCATTGTTCCAACCCAATCTGTCAAACAATTCAGTACTTTACCGCTTAAGAGAATTCCGCTGCCTGACGGTGCACCGGTGCGCAAACTGGGGCTAGCTTTTAACAAAGACAGTCCGCGCAAACGGCTTATCGAAGAAATACATACGGCATTACTAGAAGCGGTGAAAATTGGCGTGTTCCAACCGCAAAGCTTTTCTGCGGATGAACAAAAATGAACGACGTTACATTATTCTATCTGGTTTTAGGCAGCGCGGCTGGCGGCTTTATCAATGGTTTGGCCGGTTTTGGAACGGCACTGTTCGCGCTTGGGTTTTTCCTCAATATCATGCCGCCGGTACAGGCGGTTGCCGTTGTTGTTTTGCTGGCGGTTGTCAGCGGTCTACAAGGCTTATGGATTGTCCGCACAGCGATTGCCGAAAATCCGGTACGCCTCATGCGGTTTCTTGTGCCTGCTCTCATCGGCATTCCGCTTGGCGTTGCCATGTTGACCTATATCGACGCGCAAACGCTGAAGCTTACAATTGCGATTTTTCTGTTGGTTTATGGGGGCTATTTCACCTTGAGGAGCACCTTGCCAACGATTGAAAGACGAACACCGGTTATTGATATGCTGGTTGGTTTTTCCGGTGGCATATTAGGCGGGATGGCATCCTTATCAGGTGCTTTACCGACTATGTGGTGCTCAATGCGGACATGGCCGAAGGCTGAAACACGCGCTGTTTTACAACCCTATAATGTCATTGTTCTCGTGCTGACATCCGCCATGCTTGCGTGGAAGGGAGCTTACTCAAACCAGACCCTGCTGTATTTTCTTGTGGCGCTTCCCTCGACGATGATCTTTGCGCAGATCGGTATTGCGGTATTCAAGCGGCTCAAGGATCACCAGTTCCGGCGGTTGCTCATCATTCTAACCTTTGTGGGCGGATTAATTTTGTTGCTTCGGACTGTGATTGGATAGGAAATAAAATTGCGTTTTAATAAAATTAAAGTCTCTGCTTTCCGTGTGCCGATTGAGAAATATGTCGCGACATCATTTGGTGTGATGCGTGATCGGCCTGCGGTTTTTGTTCAGCTTGAAGCCGATGACGGTGTTAAAGGCTGGGGCGAGATTTTCGCCAACTGGCCAGCGGCGGGCGCAGAGCATCGCGCGCGCCTTTTGATAGAAGACATTGCCGATGTTGTGTTTGATATTGACGCGCAAACGCCATCAGAATTCTGGGAGCAGCTTGATTCCAGAACACGCATACGGGCCGGTCAGTGCGGGGAGTGGGGGCCATTTAATCAGGTTATAGCGGGGCTTGATACAGCGCTCAATGATATTGCCGCGCGGCGTGAAAATGTGCCTCTGGCTCAATGGTTAAATAAAGATGCGCCGAAATCTGTACCCGTCTATGCCAGTGGCATACCGGTCTATACCGCGAAGGACACAATCAACGAAGCGCGGGCGAGCGGTATTAAAGCGTTCAAAGTGAAAGTCGGTTTCGATAGGTCCAAAGATCTGGCGGCGCTGGAAAAAATATCTACAGATATCGGGCAGGACGAACGCCTGTTTGCCGATGCCAATCAAGGGTGGTCGCCTGAAGAGGCTGTGTCTTTCATGCAAACTGCCGACCGTTTTGGGCTGGGCTGGATCGAGGAACCGGTTACGGCCGATACATCACTTTCGCAGTGGCAGGCGTTGGCTAGCCAAATCAAAACACCGATTGCTGCCGGTGAAAACATATTTGGCGAGGACAGTTTTGCTGAAGCCCTTGCCAGCAAGGCTTTTAAATATGTTCAGCCTGATGTGGCAAAATGGGGCGGTGTGACGGGCTGCTACCGCGTTGCGCGCAGTACGGTCGCTTCAGGATTTACGTATTGCCCCCACTTTTTGGGTGGAGGCATTGGGCTTGCTGCATCGGCGCATATTCTGGCGGCTACCGGTGGTGACGGGTTGCTCGAACTGGATGTAAACCCCAACCCGTTGCGTGATACTTTTCTGACCAACGAAATTCAGGATGGCGCGTGGACCATAGGCACCAAACCGGGGCTTGGTATTGATGAATTGCCTGATGCGATCATGCAGTTCAAAACATTGACGCTTGAAAAATCCAGACCCTGATTTCTCGTTTCAACCTGAAAGGCCGCACCATGTATACGCTTTACCTATCAAAGGGCAGTTCGGCCATCTCGGTGCAAATTTTGCTGGAAGAGATCGGTGCGCGCTATGAAATTGAAGAAGTTTCAATTGCAGACGGCGACAATGCGAAGCCTGCTTATCTTGCGGTTAACCCCAAAGGTCGCATACCCGCATTGTTGACCCCTGAGGGTGTGCTAACAGAGAACACGGCGATCATTGCATATCTCGCGCAGGCTCACGCGAGCGCCGGTTTAATGCCTGACACCGCGTTTGCATTTGCAAAGGCGCAAGCGCTCAATGCTTATATAGCCACAACAGCGCATGTCGCCTTTGCCCATTTAAAGCGCGGTGCGCGGTGGGCCGATGATCCTGAGGCCCACACATCCATGATTGAGAAAGTGCCGGATAATATCCGCGAATGTGCCCGCATTATCGAAGAGCATTATATCGCCGGCCCTTGGGCGCTTGGCGATGAATATAGTTTCTGCGACCCATATCTTTTTCTGATGCAGAAATGGATGCAAGCAACAGGTGTCGATATTACCGAATTTCCAAAATTAATGGCACACCGTGATTTGATGCTCGCGCGCCCTGCTGTGAAGGCGGCGCTGGCAAGGCAATAGGTTTGACGGCTAATGCGCTGATCCGCTCGGCGCCGGCAGGCCTTCTATCATGACATTGATACAGGCAGGCTTTCTGCTCGCGACCGCGCGTGTGAGCGCAGCATTGAGTTGTGAAAGCTCGGTGACGTATTCACCGTGACAGCCAAGCGCGACGGCCGCCTCATCATAGCGCGCAGTACTCAAATCGCAGCCGATCAGGCGATCAGAACCATAATCGCGCAGCTGTATCTGGTGTTCGGCATTCCATTTCTGATCGTTTCCGATAATCGCAATGAACGGGATATTATTGCGTGCCGCTGTCTCAAATTCAGCAAAATGAAAACCAACTGTGCCATCGCCCATTAAAGTGAAAATTGTGGCATCAGGAGCTGCTTTTTTTGCGCCCAGTGCATAGCACAGACCGCCGCCAATGGCACCGGAGACACCGTTGACGATACGCCGCTCGGCACCGGTTATTGCCTGCGCCCATTGTCCGAATTCGCCGCCGTCGCAAATTAAAATTGTATCGTCGAGACCTGCGATCTTATCTTTGATGATTGCGCAAAGTGTCTGCGAATTAAGCTGCTCTGTGTGAGTTGAATTAAGATGTTTCACCATCGTTGCTTGCTGCACAAATGCGTGCCATTCGCTACGCTCAACAGCATCATTGTTTTCGGCTGCTGAAAGCGCATGAGCGCATAATTTCGCATCCGCAGGAATGGCCAGTACCAATTTCTGATCCAGATTGTTTTGCGCCTGACGTTGTTCTTTTTCGCTGGAATTAACGATGACCCAGCGGGCTTCAGGAGCGTTGCCAAATCCCGTTGTGAAATCGATCGATTTGCCAAGGGAGACGATCAGATCGGCTTTCTCGAACACGCTTTTCAAATCGCTCTTGGAAGGGTCTTTGAAACCGCGCGGGCTTTCCATACAGATGACAGGCACGTCAAGGGCTTGTTCCAGCTTTGAAGCAAGTTCCGGCGCACGGGTTTCATTCAGTGACGGGCCGAGCACGATGAGCGGGCGTTCGGCTTTTGCAATAAGGTCTTGCGCTTGTTGTATGTGCTGTTCGGTTGGTGCGCCATTGTCCGGCTCGATATTAGGCTGCGCGCCAACGGACTTATCATCAAGGCTCTCGCGCAAAAGATCATCGGCAAGCGCCAGATGCACCGCACCGGGCTGGCCGGTCGTCGCTTCAAAAATGGCTGTGTGCGTTTGCGCTATCAGTTCCTGAACAGACGTTGGCCTTGCAGAAAATTTCGTCAGCGGCTTTGTGATCGCGACTTGGTCCATTTCCTGAAATGAACCTTTGCCGTCTTGAGATAACGGACTGTCACCGCTCAATATCAGAACGGGTGTTTGCGATAGACCGCAGGTAAACATCGGCCCGAGCGCATTGGCAAGTCCCGCGCCGGCGGTCACCAGCGCAACGCCGATAGTGCCCGTAATTTGGGCATAGGCTTCTGCCATATAGACAGCGGCCGCCTCATGGCGTGTGTGTATGATTTCGATGTCGGCATCAATACAGGCATCGAAAACCGGCATGATCTGGTTGCCGCTTAATGCAAATATTTTTGTGACACCGGCTTTTGCCAGAGAAGCGACTAGATGTTCAGCGCCTTTCATTAAATAACCTCATCGGAGCGGTCGTCAGTTTCGCCGTAACGTTTGAGTGTCGCGGGACGTGTGCCTTCATAAACCCGCTCGATATTCTGCGCTATTTTTTCATTCTCGCGTTCAAACAGGCAGTCGCCGTTAAGGTCCGAGGCGACGATAAACGGCCCCATTCTATTGCATTTTATGACCCACATTGCTTGAGCGAGACCAAGTTCGTCGACCCAGTGCACCGCTTCTACTTTTTCGATACCGCGCCCCAGAAGTGCGCCGGTGCCATAGCCGACCGTTGACAGGTAAATGGCACCATTGGGCACAAAATAGCTTTTGTAATCCTTGGACGTCATGCCGCCTTTGCCGATGATCAGTTTTGCGCCAGTTTTCTGCATCCATTCAGGCAGCCATTTGGCAAAACGGAAAGAGGCTGTTGCGGTTACAGCGCCCATATCGAAAGTGCCGTCATCATTGACCCTTGCGGCCGGTGAACAATGGAAGTTCGCAGCGCTTTGCGAAGGCAGTTCCATGGGAATATTCGCCTGTTTTTCCAAAGCACGCATATAAACGCCCTCGCGAGCCGTATAGAGCAAACCGTTCAAATAAACGACATCGCCCAGCTTTAATGCCGCAATGTCCTCATCTGTCGGGGTCGTGGATAAATCTATTTCACGCGGCTTCATTCTGCTGCCTCCCGTACAGGGTTCCATTCGACAGTGTCGCGGCGCTGGTAATCGGTAAACCAATCCGGATCGGTGCGGTGTTCCACAGTGCCATCACTGTGGATACGCGCTACGGCCCGGCGCGATGACAAGCAAAAGGCGTGAACCGACATCGGCATACCGCCGGTATGGCAATAGCCAACCTCGATATTGCAGTCGACAACCATGCTTTTGCCGACGAAACCCATCGCGCCCATGCCGATGGAGTTGCCAAGTTCTTTAAACTCGTCTTCCATCTCTGCGATTTTCGGATCGGAATTCCGGCTGCCTACGGTGCGTAAAACCGACGCGCGTTTGCCAAGGGTCATACAAATATCTTTCGAGCCGCCAAGCCCGATGCCGATAATGGCGGGCTGACACGCAAGGCCGCGTTTGCCAAATGCCATCAGACTATCAAGATAGAAGCGCTTGATGCCTTCAATGCCGTCGGATGGAAACAACATGCGGTAATCACTGCCGAACAGTCCACCCTTGTGCACTGTGATCAGATCAATCCATTCACCGCCCGGCTCGTAACCATATTCGATTTCAGGTGCGCCAATACCAACATTATTATTGTGGTCTGTGCGCCAGAGCGGATGCACACGATTGGGACGCAGTGGCACCCCGTTCGTTGCTTTGGCCGTTGCGCGACGCAGTGCTGCCTCAAGTGCAATCGGCCCGCCTTCAATCTGGGTTTCATTGCCCATTTTCACAAACCAGCGCGGCACACCGGTATCGCCGCACATTGCGCGCCGGTCTTCTTTTGCCGCTTCATAATTTTCCAACATGGCTTGCAGGACAAAAGACGATAAATCACCGTCTTCCGTGCTTGCTGCCGCTTTTAAACCGTCCAGATAATCCTGCGGAATTTCAATTGCCGCCTTGTCCATTAGGGTGAGGGCGGTCTCTTCGATTTTTTCTATTGAGATCATTGTGCTGCCACCAGAGTTTCGGGTTCATGGTCCGGCAAGATGGTTTCGCCCGGTTTTACAATTGTGAATTCAACCGGCTCGCGTGTGACTTCAATGTCCTTGCCGCTTTGCTTTGCCACAGTAAAGTAACTGTCTATGAGCTCGCCGGGTTCCGGGAAGTCTTCACGGAAATGCGCACCGCGCGAGTTTTCGCGTGCAATACCGGCCTCGGCAATCACCTGCGAAATATCGCAAAGAGAGCGCATGTTCAGCCAGTCATGCCAGGTGAGGTTGAACGCAAGATTGTCGTTTGAAACGCCAACCTCCATGAGATTTTGCGAGATTTCCGCAATGTTTTTCAGCGCGCGTTTCATGCCGGTTTGTGTTCGCATAACGCCAACATCTTCCCACATGACTTCCTGCAACTGCTTGCGCAAGGGAAGAACCAGAGCGGGCTGTTTTATCAGCGGGTGAATGGCACGTTCCAGCTCACTTTCAAGCACCGCTTCATCCGGTTCGCGCAATGTCAGCATTGAGCGCAAATCGCTTGCCATCGTGTCACCGGCAATGCCGCCATAGACAGTTGAATTGGCAACGCCATTGCCACCCAGGCGGTTGGAGCCATGGGCGCCGCCAGCATCTTCGCCTGCCACATAAAGCCCTTCAAGGGCAGTGCGCGTATCCACATCAACGACTACGCCGCCCATAAAGTAATGGGCTGTCGGCACGACTTCGACTTTACCCGCAGCCAGGTCAAAACCACTGTCAGCGCAGCGCTTGACCATGCCGCTGAATTTCTTGCGTACATTGTCCGGACCAAGGTGCGCCATCGAGATGAAAACGCCGACCTGCTCGGGATTATTGTTCTTGCGCATTTCAGCATAGATACCGCGGCTGACAACATCGCGCGTGGCGCGTTCACCCTTGGCGTCATAGTCGAACATAAAGCGCGCGCCATTGTGATTAATCAACTGGCCGCCAGCGCCGCGTAATCCTTCCTCCAGCACCGTGCCGGTCATACGCGTATGTTCGCCGGCCAACAGACCTGTGGGGTGAAACTGTACCATTTCCATATCGCGCAGTGGCAGGCCAACGCGCAGTGCCATAGCCAGACCGTCCATCGTTTTGTCACCGGACGGTGTATGATATTTATACATGGTCGGGCCGCCGCCGGTGGCCATGAGAACAGTTTTAGCCCGTACAAACCGGAACTTACCGGTGCGCATATCAATCATCAAAACGCCGGACAGCGCTTTTCCATCCTTTGTCGGGATCAGTCCGATTGCACGGTGTTCCTGCAGCTTTTCAATCGGGCGCGAAAGAACCTGCTCCATCAAACGGTTGATAATTTCGATGCCGGTCAGGTCGCCTTTGTGAACGGTTCGGTCGGCTGTCTGTCCCGCGAATGCTTTTTGATGCAAAGTGCCGTCGCTATTGCGGTCAAAAAAGCAGCCGATTTCATTTTCCAGTTCGCGGATGCGCACGACCGCTTCCTTGCAGAGGCGCCAAGCCATGTCCTGATTGGGCAGCCATTTGCCGCCATTGATCGTGTCCATGAAATGCCGTTCCACGGTGTCGCCGCCGCCCAGCGCGACATTGTAACCGCCTTGAACCATGCGCGTGCAGCCGCATTTTCCAATGAGACCTTTGACTGCAATGGTGATCTTTGTGCCTTCAGGGGCCGATTGCTGTGCATGCAGCGCGGCAAACAGTCCTGCGCCGCCGGTTCCCAGAATGAGGATATCCGTGTCGTGCCGTTCAATGTCTTTCACTGTAAACATGACTTACACCGCCTGAAGAAAGAATATCGTCGATAGGAAAAACGCGGCACCAACTGCGCCAGCGGCCAATGTTTTTTGCGGCGCGGTCCAAGGCAGCCACTCCAGTGCCATCAAACGCAAACCGCCGAACATGTGCACGGCCAGAAGGAACACCAAACCATATTCGGCGACTTTAACGACCGGAATTTCCGCAAATTTTAGAAACCCGTCGAGTAGGGCCGGATTTGTGATTGCCTGTGACAGAACATAAAAGTGAACCGGCAAAAATAGCGCTAAAATCAATCCTGACAAACGGTGCAGAATATAAGCGAGCCAAAGCGGATGTGTTCTTGCAGGGCGCTTCATAGGAATGTCACGGCCAATACTGCCCGCCCTCCCAATAATAATAGCCCGATACCGATTGCCCACGACAGCAAGTTAAGTGTGTTGCCTTTTATACCAAGCCATTCGTTTAAAATGACGCGCACGCCAACGGCCGCGTGAACGCTGACCGCTAAAACAAAAGTGCCATAAAACAGGAACCATAAGATGGATCCTTGCGTCCTGCCGAGGATCTCCGCTGTGGTGATGCCGGATTGCACAGCGTAAATCATCACGGCAATATGACCGAGCACCAGCGGTGCCATGACAAGGGCGCTCAAACGCTGCGCCATGTAAAGCCGAATATCCATCTCAGCGCCCTTTCTTGAAAAATGATTTGCTCGTCGCACGCTTAAGACCGGCAATCGCCTGCATAGGGTTCAACTCATTGGGGCAGTAATGCGTGCAACTTCCTATTGAGTGGCAGCTGTGACAGCCGCCTTTGCCTGATACGGCGTCAAGAATTGCGGATTTATCCGCGTCTTTCACATCGTTATAAACGGTCCATGCCCGTTGCAGTGCCGCCGGCCCCAGATAATCGGCATTGTTCGTCACGGTGTCACAGGCAGCATAGCATACAGCACAATTGATACATTCAATGCCTTCGTTCGCCGTTGTGCGCGCTGCGTCCTGTGGGTCAATTTGCTCTATCGGCTCATAGCGCGTGCGCGTCGGGTGATGCACTCCTTCAGCTTCCACCCATTTGCCGAAGAACGGATCCATATCGGCAACAAGGTCCTTGATGACCGGAAGGTTTCTAAGAGGCTCAATCTTAAGCTTTTGATTGGTCGAAACTTTTTTAACATGGGTGCGGCATGTCCAGCGCGGCTGACCGTTGACCATCATCGCGCAACTGCCGCACATGCCCACACGGCACGCAAAGCGATAGGTTAATGTCGGGTCAACATTTTGCTGAATCCACGAGACAACATCCAACACGGTTTGATTGTCATAGGCGGGGACCTGAAAGGCTTCCTGATAGACGCCGTCGCCACTTCCACGGCTCACCGTCACATTCAAAAATTCGGCCTTAACTTCCACGAGAAATCCTAACAATCGCTCCTAAAACACGTCATTGATATTTATAACCGTGAGTTAAAGTAACGGAAAGGAATATTTATTTTATGTTTTTGTAATTTTTATTAACAATTAATCTGGTTGAGTAAACAGATTAAAACCGACTTGGTACATCGGGTAAATCACAGTTTTGGTCCAGCTTTTGCGTTAGACCGCCAGCAATGAATTTCAGAGAGAGCGCAAACCCGGAAGCGGATGCTTGCCTCTATTGATGAGAGGCAAGCTTTGTTTTTATCAAGCTCTTTGCCAGCGTTCGCCCAAGAGGTTTATGCGTTAGCGGTTAGGCAAAAGAGCCAGCGCGAGTTGCGGCGTCAGCGACACCAACAACCAAACCGCAAGCAATACCGCGAGATAAGGCACGATGTAGCGAAGCAGACGGAAATATGAAACGCCTGTCACGCCGCTTGCAACATATAGGTTCAGCCCATAGGGCGGGGTGATAAACCCGATCGATGCGCCAACGAGGAATATAACCGCGAAGTGAACCGGGTCAACGCCCACCGATGCGGCGATAGGAGCAAGTATTGGCGCAAGAATAATCGTGACGGGCAGGCTTTCCAGAACCATTCCGGCGATAAATACGATAGCCATTGATGTGAATAAAACGGCATAATAACCGCCCATGCCGGTGACGAAATCGCCGATTACCTGCTGCGCGCCCAGCAATGACATGATTTGCTGCATCACAACGCTAACCGCAATAAGTGGTGCCAAAATGCCTGTGATCTGGGCCGATCTGACAACAATTGACGGGATCTCTGTCAGCTTGAAACCTTCAACAACAAGCATCTCGGAATAGTTTTTGTCAGCGATCGACTGTCCGCTATATTTTTTCATCAGCTTGTTCAGCGGATAGCAAATCAAGCCGACAATAATACAGAAACCAACGGTAACGCCGGCGGCTTCAGTCGGCGAGAATTTACCGGTGTAAATACCCCAAAGAACCAACCCGATGGCAAAGAAGCCAAGCCATGCGCCCAAAGCCGTTTTTAGAACGCGGTTGAGTTGTAACGGAATCAAATAGCCCCAACCGTTTGCACGGCAGATAATCCAGCAGATGAATTGCATTGCAATCACCATCAAAGCGCCGGGTATAATGCCTGCGACAAACAGATCGGAAATAGGCAGGTTCATCAGGAAGCCGTAGACGATGAAGATGATCGAAGGCGGTATGATGATACCAACGGTGCCTCCGGCCGCAGATGTTGCGGCGGAGAACCGTTCGTCATAGCCGCCTTTGACCATTTCCGGATGAAGCATTGAACCGATAGTGGCAGTGGTTGCGGAGTTGGAGCCTGAAATAGCGGCAAAAAGGCCGCACGCACCAATTGCAGCCATTGCCAGCCCGCCCCTCAGCCATCCAAGACAGGCATAAGCAAAGTCGGATAATCGCCGCGCAATACCCGACTTGTTGATGAGGTCGCCGGTCAGGATAAATAGCGGCATCGCAAGCAAGGCAAAACCTTTGTTAAATACATTGAGAAATTCGGAACCCAGATTATCCAGCGTCAAGCCCATCACAAAGCTGCAGCCGATGACCCAGTAAGCGATAATCAGAAGAACGGGTACACCGAGCATGAACAGGAATGTGACTGCCAGTGAAATGAGGGTAATCCAACTTGTGTCGGTCATCATACATCCGCTCCTATGACTGCTTGCTCGATCAAGGGTTTGCCGCTTCGATAGTTACGCACATCTTCCAAAAGGTTTTCGAGCACACGGCCGGCCATCAGGGTAAAGGCAATCGGGATTGTGACAACAAACCACCATTGTTTGATATTGTCTGTTCCCAGTACAATTTGAAAATTGTCCGCTGAATTAACCGTCATCCGTGCGGTTGTGGTCACAATAATCACACAGAAGCCAAACCACAGGATGAAGTCGAGGACCAGACAAGCCATCTGCAGGTTACGCGGCATCGTGGACCGGAATTCGCCAAATGCAAGATGTGTACGCAGGCGCACATTATAGCTGCATCCATACCACGCCATAATCATGAAGAGCATTGGCGGTATGGTTGTCGACCATGGCGGCTGGCCATACAAAACGAAACGCTGGATAACACCTGCGAAAATGATTATCGCGATCAAGAGGTAGGTATAAACAATAATCGAACGTTCGAGATTTCGGTCAATCCACGGCACAGCTCTGTAGAGCGCGAGCGTGAGAAACGCGCCTATTGCTGTGAGCACGGTAAAGACCAGCCACGCTCCGTTCATATTAAAGGCCTGACGCATCTCCCATGGATCCAATGTTGTGAAAGATGAAATCACGTCGCCTGCTTCGACCCAAATCGACATTCGATCGCTTCCTTTTCTGCCCCACTGACGTGGTCATGATCTGTAATTAAACACCCGTTTCAGAAACAATTCCGGCCCCTGCAAGAGAGGCCGAAATCGATATGAACATCAGTGTGTTAGGATTTCCACCAACGCCGTGGTTCTACATTTTCTGGCAGCATATCCACTGGAATTTCACGGGCCACATTGTAGATTTCCTGATAAGTGTCCGCGCCGCCTTGCCACTTGTTAAGACGCTCGCGCCAGGCTTCCCAAAGCTGTGGCTGGAATTCCGGAGAACACATTTCTTCAGCCAGTTTGATCTGGTCGTCAGCCAGGAATGCGTTTCTGACATTGTCTTTCGCAAAAATCGTGTCAGGCAATTGCGGATCAGAGAAGCCTACGGTTTTTACAAGCGCCGCTTCATTGGCTGCTTGCACGTGGGTTTGTGCCCAGTAAGCACTTTCCATAACCGCATCCTGCAGCGGACCGTCAAGCTTGTCGAACGCTGCAACAGACATTGATGTATGTTCCGTGCCGCAGAAGAATTTCAAATCCACGCATTGGGAGACCACAGGAGACATATTGGCATAGGCCACAGCAGATGCCCAGGTTTCTGCGC
This sequence comes from Ahrensia marina, assembly GCF_001293565.1. Classification (GTDB taxonomy): domain Bacteria; phylum Pseudomonadota; class Alphaproteobacteria; order Rhizobiales; family Rhizobiaceae; genus Ahrensia; species Ahrensia marina. Next base: position 62,602 of record NZ_JXMU01000022.1, read on the forward strand.
CGTCGATAAGACCTTGTTTGAGGCCGTCGAGTGTTTCTTCCCATGCCACCGGTACCGGATTAAGGTTGAGGGCCTGCATCGCAATGCGTCCCAATTGTGTCCCGGTTACGCGGTTTTTCGTGCCGAAAAGTTCTTCAACCTTTGTCACCGTTGGCTTGTCTTTCCAGCCAAGTCCCAATTGAATGCCGCGCAACTCGCAGTGACTGAAAAGGAATTTCAAGCCGTGTCGTTTTTCAAGCGGATCACGCAGAAGACGAACCGATTCAGGGCTGTACAGGAAGTGATATTGCGAGGCCCGTGACGGGAACATATAGGCATAATCCAGCACATTTAGATATGGCGCCCCGCCAGCCGAGTTTTGCGTGGATGCCGCATAAATATCCACGATGCCTTGCTGTGCTTTTTCCACACAGGATGTTTGGCCGCAAATCTGGTTATCGCCGATAAATTCAATACGGATTTCGCCATCTGTGCGGCTTTCCAGATCACGCGCGAATTCCAATGCGCCGGCCCGTTCAATCAACAGGTTGCGGGCGTTAAAGCCTGACGCGCCGAATTTCAAAGTATGTTTGGCCTTTTTCGCAAACCGCTTTTCGTAAGTCGATTCAGCCGCACTTGCCAGGCTGGCGACACTCATTGCCCCGCCAAAAGAACCCGCCGCAAGGAGCGTAGAGCTCATACCGAACTGGCCCGCAAGCTTAAACAGATCGCGCCGAGAAACGTGATTCAGTTTGTTAATTACACTCATTTTCAATCTCCTCCCAGATAAGTTCAAATAATGAGACTTTTAATCTCAAAAAAGACTAGTATATTTAATTTCATTTGTATAGACCTTTCTTATTCGGTGAGGAGATTGTGGAATGAATGCAGATTTTGTGATTGTCGGCGCAGGCTCGGCCGGGTGCGTTCTCGCAAACCGTTTAAGCGAAAATCCGCGTAATAAGGTTGTCCTGCTGGAAGCGGGCGGCCGCGATCTCAATCCGTGGATTCACATACCGGTCGGGTATTTCAAGACGATGCACAATGCGAAGGTCGACTGGTGCTACCGGACCGAGCCGGACCCCGGTTTGAATGGCCGTTCGATTGACTGGCCGCGCGGTAAGGTTTTGGGCGGCTCTTCTTCGCTGAACGGCCTGCTATATGTCAGGGGACAGAAAGAGGACTACGATCGCTGGCGCCAGATGGGAAATCTCGGCTGGGCTTGGGATGATGTTCTTCCCTACTTCAAGCGGGCGGAAGATCAGGAGCGCGGTGCCGATGAATTCCACGGCATAGGCGGGCCGCTGTCTGTTTCCAATATGCGTATTCAGCGCCCGATTTGTGATGCGTGGGTCGCAGCCGCGCAGGCGGCCGGCTATCCGTTCAACCCTGATTATAATGGCGCGGATCAGGAAGGTATTGGCTACTTCCAGTTAACAACCCGCAACGGCAGACGTTGCAGTGCGGCGGTGGCTTATCTGAATCCGGCAAAAAAACGCAAAAATCTGCGGATTATCACACACGCTCAGGTGCAGCGAATACTGGTTGATGAAGGACGCGCCACCGGCGTTTCCTATCTGGATAGAAGCGGAAAAGAATGTACTGTTTCAGCCGGTAAAGAAGTTATTATATCTTCGGGTACAATTGGTTCGGCACAGATATTGATGTTGTCGGGGATTGGTGATCCCGAACACCTTATCGACAATGGCGTGCGCCCTGTGCATAACTTGCCCGCCGTTGGCAAAAATATGCAGGACCACCTTCAGGCCCGCCTTGTTTATAAGTGCAATGAACCCACTTTGAATGACGAGGTGCGCAGTCTTGTTAATCAGGCCCGCATCGCTCTTAAATATGCACTGTTTCGTGCAGGCCCGATGACGATGGCGGCGAGCCTGGCTACTGGATTCGTCAAAACGGGCGATCATGTCGAAACGCCCGATATTCAATTTCACGTACAGCCCTGGTCTGCCGACAGTCCGGGCGAGGGCGTGCATCCGTTCTCGGCTTTTACAACATCGGTTTGCCAGCTTCGTCCTGAAAGCCGGGGAGAGATAAAACTGGTAGGACCGGATACGCGGCAATATCCGAAAATTATTCCGAACTATTTATCAACTGAAACGGACTGCCGCACCATTGTCGAAGGTGTGAAAGTTGCCCGCCGTATCGCACGCAATGCACCTCTGAAATCAAAAATATCAGAAGAGTTTCGGCCAAGCGCCGATCTTGAAATGGATGATTATGAGGGAACGCTTGATTGGGCGCGCAACAATTCAAGCTCAATCTATCACCCCACAGGCACTTGTAAGATGGGCTCGGGAAGCGGAACGGTTGTTGACGAGCGGTTGCGTGTTCACGGGATCGGTAATTTACGCGTGGCGGATTGCTCGATTATGCCGGAGATCGTGTCGGGAAATACAAATGCACCGGCGATCATGATCGGCGAAAAAGCAAGCGATCTGATTTTGCAGGATGCCGGTAACTTAGCGTCTTAAGTGCTTGAAAAGGATGGTGGGCGATACTGGGATTGAACCAGTGACCCCTTCGATGTCAACGAAGTGCTCTCCCGCTGAGCTAATCGCCCATCCGTGGCGCGATACACCACATAAAGCTGTTTGCCGTCAATAGCTTTGATGACAAAAACTGCTGTTGTTATGCCGCTTTAATCAGTTTTTCGACCTCATCAACAAGCTCGCGCAAATGGAACGGTTTTGAAAGCACTTTCGCGTCTTTAGGCGCATCGCTTTCAGGGTTGAGCGCAACTGCGGCAAAGCCGGTAATGAACATGACTTTAAGATCAGGATCGAGTTCTGTCGCACGCCGTGCAAGCTCGATGCCGTCCATTTCAGGCATCACAATATCTGTCAGCAACAAAGAAAACGGTTCTTCTCTCAAGCGTTCATAGGCGCTGGCGCCATTGTCGAAATCGACGACCTGATAACCGGCTTTTTCAAGTGCTTTGACCAGAAAGCGGCGCATATCGTTATCATCTTCTGCCAATAGTATGCGGTGCATTTTAATTCCCGTTTCTCCTATAGCCTGCCGTCAAGCAGACCAGACACGCTCTAGTCTTCTTAAGGTAAAGATCAGGTTTATACTATCACGGCGTTTGGTTCCATTCATTAGAGCAAATGCCGACTATGATGGTCTAAACTGAAACGGTGCCTCAAGATGGAACCTTCATGAACCCGATGTAGTGCAAAATTTAGCTTTTGTTCAATTAAATTCTTGTGATCAGCCCGTTGTCTTGAATTTACCATTAACGCGGCACCCTAGACAAAGCCCATTGAGGCTGTCAAAACTATAAGCAAGATACGATTATTGCTGGAAAATTTTGGTTTATGCACGCTTCGCCAGATTTCATTGATATTGAAGCCTTTGAGGTTTGCGAACCGGATTTTCACGCTGTACCATTTGTCATGAACTCGCCACATAGCGGGCGGATTTATCCAAAACGCTTTCTTGAAATGAGTAATCTTGATGTGGATGCCATCCGGCGTTCGGAAGATTATTTTGTAGATGAGCTGTTTTCTGATGCGGTCCAAATCGGGATTCCAATGCTCAAAGCCCATTTTCCGCGGGCCTATCTGGATGTAAATCGTGAGCCCTATGAGCTGGATCCGCGTATGTTCAGCGATAAATTGCCGCCTTATACAAATAGAAATTCCATGCGTGTGGCTGCTGGACTTGGCACGATACCGCGCATCGTTTGTGAAGGCTTGAATATTTATAAATCGCGTATCGGGCTTGAAGAAGCGCTGATGCGTGTTGACCGGATTTACAAGCCTTACCACGCTGAGTTGCGCGCGCTACTCAGCCGGACATACGGGCATTTTGGCCATGCGGTTCTGATTGATTGCCACTCCATGCCGGCGTCGGTTCATTTGGGTGCTGAAGGCGCGCGGCCGGATTTTATCATCGGCGACCGGTTCGGCACCAGCGCCAGCCAGATTTTGAGCGAAACGGCTGTGAACATCTTACGGGATATGGGATATCTGGTTGCCACCAACAAGCCTTATGCAGGCGGTTTTATCACCGAGCATTACGGGCGCCCTGGGCGGGGACTGCATGCGCTACAGATTGAAATCAACCGCAGTCTTTATGTTAACGAGATGACGATGGAAAAGCGGCCGGGCTTTGATGCGCTACGTGATGATCTGACGAAATTTATGGCACAGTTAAGTGTTATCGATGCTGCACAACTGGGTGACTTCAGCATTGCGGCAGAATAACTTCCTGAAAATGTTAATTAAATCGAGGTGCTTGGATAAAAAGGACCGCACCCAAAGATGCGGCCAGTTTTTGGGAGGAAAATAGCGTAAAAGCGAAACAAATCACTTAACTATGTCCTCGATTCTCTTTGGTGTAGGTCTAAAGTCAAGCCGCGCAGCCTTTCGGATCGTTCGGCTATGCAATTTTTAAATGTAAAAAACCGGTTGGTTCTATGGCTAATGTGAATGATTTGAAGCGGTTAGCAGATGCTGCATCCGTGCAAACGCTAAAATATTTTCGATCCAACTTAAATGTGGATAACAAGTATGAGGATGGTTTCGACCCCGTAACGGCCGGTGACCGCGAGGCTGAGGCGGCCATCCGGCATATTCTGGATGCTGATTTTCCCGATCACGGCATATTGGGTGAGGAATATGGTGCCAAAAATCTGGAGGCGCGCCATGTATGGGTTATTGACCCGATTGATGGCACACGCGCATTCATTTCCGGCTTGCCCGTATGGGGCACACTTGTCGGCCTGATGGAAGACGGTGTCGCGAAAAAAGGATTTATGCACCAGCCTTACACCGATGAGCTATACATTGCTGACGGCGAGCAATCCTGGCTTATCGAAAAGGGCGGCGAGCCGCAAAAACTGGCAACGCGTCAGAGCGCTACCTTGCAGGATGCTACCGTGTTCACAACATCGCCGGCGCTTTATTCAGGCGCCGAGGCGGAAGGTTTCAAACGGCTTGAAGACCGTACGAAACTGGCGCGCTATGGCACAGATTGTTATGGCGCGGTGATGGTTGCATCAGGTTATGCCGATATTTTCATCGAACCGGGCCTTCAGCCGTATGATATTGTCGCGCTAATTCCGATCATCGAGCAGGCCGGAGGCGTTGTCACAACCGTCGATGGTGCGCGGGCCGAGCAGGGCGGAACGATTATCGCCGCAGGTTCCAAGGCATTGCACGAAGAAGCATTGCAGGCTTTTTGGGGCAGGGCTTAGCTTTAGAGCATGTCAGGAAAAGTGGGAACC
>NZ_JXMU01000023.1 GCF_001293565.1 Ahrensia marina
GATCGCAGCGCGCACCGTATGCGCCTGCCAACTCAGCTTCTCGCCAATCAATGACACCCGCATACCATTGGGCCTCTTCAGCATGGCAACCAGTTGATCGCCTTTACTAAGCGTGGGTGAACTTGTTCTCATCTTCGCTTCTCCGCTCTGTACCCAAAGCCAATCATCGGCCTTGTACTGAGCAGAGCCCGCAACCGGGCGAAAAGGGATCAAACATGCATGACAGGCTCAGTACTGCTTCCTTTAGGCAGCGAGTCCAGCCGGAAGTTTAGCTTTTTTACAGGATGCCAATGCATGCACGTTCAATGCAGGATCCACTAGCGGTAGTGACCACAATGGGCGGGAAGAAGACATTCGCTGCAATCGCGAGAAGACCTGCCTCAGTTGAGAGAAGCAGACGTTCCAAAGTTCAATTTATTTTGCTCCTCCAAAGGGCTAGGTCCAACGCTAAAGCCAGTATTCTCTGTTAGTAGCGACGTAATTTAGCGCAGGAAGAGGCGCTTTTTTCGTTTGGCACGTCTCGTCTGTCTTTTTGAAGTATTTTTTCCCCACTTCTGCTTGAACCAATCAATTTCAGATCGGTAATAGTCCCGTATTTCCGCAATCAGTTTTTTCTCGAAATCGCTTTGCGAGGTGTGTTCGTTCCAGCTATCTAGCGCACTTTCGAGTCGCCTTTGGATGTAGGACGGAACGTCGTCTTGGAATACGTGTAGATTCTGAGGGTAGACACCAGTCATAACATACGGTCGGCGCATTTGTGATTGGTCATAGGTTTTGTTCTGCGCGCGCCAAAGGGCCTCTGCCAACGGTATCCCCTCGTCATGTTCGACAAAGAACTCAGCGACTTGCGCTGCTTCAGTACCAGTAACGGGAAAAAGTGTGCCGATGTAGGCACGGGCACCGGCGAACATGAAACGACCTGAAAGCTGATGCCACGACGCGCAAGCATTGTTAAAGATTACTGGCGAGCCATGGTCGGCGAGCTCCCTCGGCATCGCGATGTAGTTGTGATCGGCCAACTTTAGCGCCGCCGAGCCGAGAACGCGGGGTATTAGCTCTCGTTCAACTGGTTCGAGTTCCTTCGCCTGGTTTAGCTCTACGAAGTCTTTTACTGCCGTGCCGACTTCTATCTTTTCCGATTTCTTTGGATCGCTCCAACTGACCCCATCAAGCTCATGGAAGCGCTGGAACTGCATAACATTTAGCATGTCAGGGTCATTTGTTCGAGCGACCCCAATCGCGGTATCCACGACAAGGCGGCGGGTTTGGCCAGAGGAGTCATTAAACTCATACGTGAACCGATAGCCATCGGTATCGCCGCAGTGCGTGGCGAAAAGTAAGAAATCATAAGGAAAGAGTTCTACGGTATTTGTAATGTCTCTGACGTTGGCAGTCTTCCAAGGATAACCGCGAACAAACACCCTGCGTTTGGCCAGCGATTGTGCAACCGCCTTGACCTCCGGAGCCGGTGTTTGGCCTGGGTCCACTAGGACAGCAAAACGGACACCTGTTGTATCCGCATTTCCAGCAGCAAGGCCGTTTAAAACGGAAACGCCGAGATCGGGATAAACCTTGAGATGTGTAGAAGGCACTTCGGGAAAGCCGAAGCCGTATGGAATGTGGCTGGTGAAGAATGTGATGCCCCCACCGTCAGGCGGGACGACAGCGGGGCATAGCTCTCGGACACGCTTGGCCAGTTGAACCAGACTGTCGGTGGCGCTCTGGCCATGGAGGTCATACAGACTATATAACTCTTCGGTGAGGCCTTCAGCAGCGTCCTTGTCTACCTCCGAAATTATGAGAAGATCTGCATCAAGAGCGAATGCATAATTTGCGGCAATGACCTCACTGAGCGGTTCCCCGGCCTCGCAAACGACCAAGTGTTCTCTGCCTTTCAGTTCAGCGTTTCTTGTCTCGGCGCCATCAATGAACTCAAGAAGCTGATTGCCCCGCAACGCCGTGAGGAGACCAACACCTATGTTGTTTCTTCCCCATTTCAGGACAGACGGCGGGGGCCTTTCCCGAAGGACCTCATTCAAGTCGTGCGAGGTGGTTGTCAGAATGCTCTTGGACGGCAGCAGATTAGTCATTGCGTCATGTTGCTCGGCGGTGAGGTCAGCAAGAGCGATCTTGGTTACACCTGCTTTGGCGATCGCATTGTTCCGTCGGACGGCCTCGCTACTACCATCCGGTCTCGCCATTCGCGGACCGTCGAGAATCGGCAGGTAGTAACCCGGACGTTTGAAAACGCACGAGAGGCGTGCCGCCAATTCGGCGTCATCAGATACAATGGCCAGCTTTCGAATCGGAGGGCATTTCATCGTTCGATTGATGCCACTTAGTTGACACGTAGGCTACCCGTCAATTTGGCAGGAACTCTCCCTCGCGCAGTCGACCTGCAGGATCCGCAAATGTCGGCAATGCGAAAGCCTCGCTGCAGCAATAAGGTGCTCGGTGGATGGCCGGTTTGGGCCGTTATAGGTCGTTAGCGTCTTCAATAAAACGAACCGATGTTGCACCGCGGCAAACTTCTGCTCTGAGCCCCTTTCTACCGATGCTGCAAGGCGCATCAATATGTGCTTAGAGATGTCGCGGGTATCGTACAGTGATGAAATTCGTGTATGGAGATACAAATCAGCAGCGATATCGTTGAATTGTTTGCCTGCGCTTTGTCAGCTCAAACAGCTTGCGCCTCGTATGAGCCGATAGCGACTTCAGATCGCGATTTTATGTGTGTGAATTGAACTATGACATCAAAGCCTAATTTTGACCGCAACATATTTAGATACCGCTCAATTAATTCACTACTCGGCGAGCGTGCTGAACTCGAAAATCAAAGTATCTATTTCGCGCCCGCCGAAAGCTTGAACGATCCAATGGAAGGGTTGCGTAGAGTTGTTTGGCGTGGGGATCGCGTTACATGGCGAAATCTTCTTCGCAACTACGTAATCTGTTTGGAAAATCGCATCACCCAAGCATTGCTACATAGGGATGATGAGACACTAGATGCGAATGCGATCAGTGTTTTCCAAACCCTAGACAACGTTCCAACCCCTCAAATGCGAGACTTTCTGAAGCAATGCATCCAGTCCGTCGAGCAGACCGAACTGCACACTACATTGCTGGATTTCCTGGCGGGCGCAGAGCGTGATATCTCGTTCACTGAGTTAAAGCAGCATTTGCGCCTCGTGCATTTCCACTGGCTACAGATAATTCAGAAGGCCGTGTCTGACCAAGGCTTTATGAAAGCCAGAAATAGCTTGGAATTCGATGAAGCAAGCATGGCTGCCAATCTTCGCGCGATGCAAAACCTTCTTCCAAAATTGGCAGCGGATCATGGTGAGTCTGTGTTGGAAGCCGTTTTCGAAGTACAAGAGATGGTCAGTGCAAGCATCGGTCTTCATACTGCTTTCAACAACTCTGAAACTGCTTCGCATAAAAAACAAAGTCTGATATTCGACTTCCCTTCCGAGTATCTCAGATGCCTATTGAAACTGATTTATCCGCCTTGGTATGTAGCTTGCTTTTCTAAGCGTCACGACAACGTTGCAATGTGGAGCTACTACGCAAACGAGCACAATGGTTGCTGTCTGATTTTCAGAACGCTGGGCGATCCGGATCAACAGACCCTACGGTTGAGAGGTGCGAGAGGTTTCCAAGCGAGCCGAGGCGAACAGAGTAGAGTTTTTCGAGAAGGACAGGACTTAGAACTCCGATCTGTGAATTACACTTCTGAGCACCCTCAGTTGGAATTTTTCTCGAACCTTGGACGAATTTCACAAAAAGATGCTATGGATGGCTGGTTCACCGATGATGATGGAAAGGTATCCCCACTTTCAAGTCATCTCACAGACCCAACTGCTACAGAAAAATGGCGTGGTGAGCACTGGGATCGTTTCTTGCCTCCACTACTCAGCAAACATCCAGATTGGCGACATGAAGAAGAGCGCCGCGTCGTACTGCATGACAACTTAGGCATACTCGATAAACCTGAAGATCGCACTTTCACGTATGACTTTGACACTCTCGAAGGAATAATCTTCGGGATGAACGTAAAGATGTCCAACCAGGTCAAAACTCTTCAGATAATTGAACCGAAATTGGTTAATAGATCTTCGGACCGTCCATTCAAGATTTATCAAGCGCGGTACAATTCTCGCACGGGCAAGATGGATTGCTTCGAGTTGGACCTCACAACCGGCGCGCCGACACTACCTAGTTGCTAGATTTTGGTAAGTGATGTCAGGCGGCATAAGACACCGCTTATGATTTTTCAAAAGTGGACATTGGCGCAGGCGCAGCAAAAGTCCGTTTTGTCCGCATGGTCGTCGTCGTGCTTGGCGATAGGTTTTCGTGGCAACGTATGTCCGCTGTGAAAAACTGCGAAAATACTGACTAAGCGGCTGCCATGGGCCGTAAGCGCCCTCACCCTCAAATTAGCATTGCCCCATAACTTGCCATTATGGAACGAGTTCACGAACACTTCCGAGAAAACTTGGAAACGTGACTGGAACTCAAAAAATGCATCGTCAAGATGCTCTTCGCTTGAAAGCTTACATGCTGCTCCACAAAACACCCTGTGGAACGATGTACTCCAGAAACTGGGTGAAGGTGAGATACACAGTAAGATTGACAAAAATTGCATATAGCAAGGCGATTGCCACACCGCGGGCGGATAGACCGGACAGATACAAGACCATAAAAAGCGTGAACGCAAAGCTGGCAACATAGAAGCCCGCAACAAAAATCAATGCAACATACAGTATGGTGGCCAACGTTGCAGAAACCTCCATTTTGCTAATCGACCAAGACAGCTTCTCACGCCTTGGGATCACGAGGGCTGTCAACGCACAAAGTACGATTAATGCGACGCAAATCAACGGCACAATTCTGCTGCGTGTTTCAATCCCACCCAACTGGACACCAAATGCCGCTGCCACAACAAGATAGAGAGCGGTCGTAACTAAAGTCTCCCCACGGGCACGGAACAATTTCATCAAAGATCTCCCTCAGCTAGCACATTGCCAAACTTTTCAAGTGCCTCACTTGTCGGCGCAATACCGATGCCAGGTTTGTCACTGATATAATAGACACCGCCTTGAACAGGTTCTTGCGGACCAGTTAGTGCTGATCTTCCGGTTACGGCGCCATATGGAAATTCAACCGGAGCGTCACCGGAGCAAGCAACCCAAACATGCGCAGAGAACGCCGTTGAGACAGGTCCCGATGGATTGTGCAGCGAAAGTCGGCAACCGCGGGAACGAGCGTGGTTCAGATGTGCGCACAAATTATCAATTGGCCACAGATATTTTACATCCGGCATGAAGATATCTGGTCGTGCCGAACCGTCCAGAAGCGCGTCAGCGTCCAGCTGGTTGTTCAATGTCTCACCACCTGCCCAGACAACCCATGAATATTTTGACCGAAATTCTGCGACATCCATATGCGATGTGTTTATATCCAGAATATCCTCAATCCAGCAAAAGGCCGGATATTGCTTGGTCCAAGCCATAAATCTATCGGCAAGCTTCAAATTGAAGCGCCAATGGCAGTCTATCGCCACCTTTTCGGCGCCTACCGCCTGACAGGTAGCCTCCAGCCGCTTTAATCCCGGCTCCACCACATCCATATCCATATGGGCTGGCGTCAATTCATCAAATGGCGTTGCCTTTGCAAAAGCGAACCCTTCCTGAATTGCGCTGGCAGCATTTGCGGCAAATGCTTCAGGACTGCGATTTTGAAAAAGGCCACGATTAAGATTTGCATATAAGGGCACCGTGGTTTCTCTGCCATCACCTAAAAGACGGTAAAGAGGCTGGCCAGCGGCCTGTGCATTGATATCCCATAGCGCTTGGCTGATCCCGCTGAAGGCGGTCATCGCGCAGTGGTCCCGCAACGGTGGGACCTTGAAGCGCAGGAGATCGGCCATACAAGCGTTAATATCAAGCGGGTCACGCCCCAAAATAGATTGCATGGCTTCTTGCGCAAAAATTGCAGCGGCACGGTCACTTCCGCTCCCCGTAATTTCTCCCCAACCTGTCAAACCACCATCTGTCTCCAGCATAATCAGAATGAAAGTATCCCGCGGCGGCGCAAACCGGATGACTTTGTATCCGTTAACCTTCATTGGAAGTCTCCTGTCCGCGGCTTTTTACAATTGAGCGGACGTTGGCGAATATCAGCAGCACGACAAAAGCCAGAAGAATCGCCGATATCGGCCGCGACAACAGGTAGGTGAAGAATGATTGATCCTCGAAACCGGCAAAGCGAAGTGTCCTGCCGAAGTTCTGCTCAACCATAGGGCCCAAAATGCTGCCAAGTAGCACCGGCGCCGGTGGTATCTTAAATTTCTTGAACACAATTCCGATAATCCCAAAAACCATCATCAATCCCAGATCGAGAAGGCTGTTACGTACCGAATAGACGCCGATAGCTGAAAAGACGATCACTGCAGGGATTATATATGCGACCTTGAGCTTCAGAATTGGCGCGAACAACTTTGCGCTGAGAACTCCAACAAACAACAAGACAAAGACTGTGACCAGCATACCCGACATGAAAGTCAACGTGATGTCGTGATAATCCGTCAATAGTTTGGGTCCAGGCACCAGACCTTGGATAGTAAGTGCGCCATACAGAATGGCCGCCGTTGCCGAGCCGGGAATGCCAAGAGCCAGCAGCGGGATAAGCGAACCTCCAACAGCGGCGTTGTTGGCAGACTCGGCCGCAATTATTCCCTCCGGATTGCCCTTCCCGAAAGTTTCGGGAGACTTCGAGATACGCTTTGCCTCTCCGTAACCAACAAAAGCAGCTACAGCCCCGCCGGTACCCGGTAGAATTCCTATACCTACGCCAAGCAAAGAAGTCCGTAAAACAAGGAAACCGCGCCGAAGTACCTTTTTTGCGGCTTCAAGAAAAGAAGTATTGAGCATAGGGACGTCGACAAAACTGCCGCTTCCGGTGCGGGCAAGAGTGACCATTTCAGCAATTGCAAAGAAACCCACAATCAGGGGAATTAGATCGATTCCCGCCCTAAGTTCATTTATTCCAAAGGTAAAGCGATACTGCCCGGTGTTAATATCTGTGCCAACAAGGCTGATCAGAATGCCGAACGAAACAGCAAAAAATCCTTTGCTCAACTGGCTGCCTGATAAACTGCCAACGATTGTTAAACCCGCCAGCCCCAACATGAACATTTCAGGGGGACCAAACTTCAGCGCGATGGACGCCAGTAATGGAGTAAGGAACAATAGCGCCAATACTCCAGCCAAACCGCCCAGAAAACTCGAAAATACGGAGTAGTAAAGAGCATCCTTTGCACGACCCTGTTGAGCAAGTGGAAAGCCATCAAGTGCGGTGCAAGAAGCCTCCCCGGTACCCGGGGCATTGAGCAGGATGGCCGATATCGACCCGCCAACTGTAGCGCCCATATAAATCCCACCAAGCATCAACAGCCCGTTGGCCGGCTCCATGCCGAAAGTTAAAGGCAAAAGTATCGCAACGCCTATCGGCCCGCTTAAGCCGGGGATCGCACCTAGCAGAATACCGGCAAGCGTTCCGCCTGCTGTCAACAGCAGTGTGTCAACACTAAATAACTGGATGAGGATATCGATCAGTGTCATTGTAATAAACTCATTGAGGAATACGTCCTATCCAGAACAAAATCTGAATCAAAAATGGGTGAATTTGAGCTGGCGGAAGGCCGGATTAAAGCCCACTGTTTAGCAACACTATTGGTTGTACGCATTGCAAGGCGAAACTGACTTTGCTCCGAAATCGAGCCTCCATCTTTCAGAACAAAGTGCGTTATAGGAAAAGCCGCCAATATCAATTGACTTGATTGGCGGCTTATTTCACCTAGTTCGAGAATGCTTCCGGATTTGCTTTAACGACGCCATTAATGGCATCAAGCTGAGTGGTCAGCGACTTAACGACATCACCTCCGCTCATGTAATCCTGCACCTCGTTTATTTTCTCAAGCTCGACTTTAAATGCCTCACCACCGGCAAAACTGTCGATCGCTTCCATGATCGCTGCAATACGATCTTCCGGTACACCTGTCGGCAACACCAAAGCGCGCCGAGATGCGTTGATTAAATCAACACCAGACTCTTCAAATGTAGGAACGTCGGGAATGCTATCGAACCGTTTCTCACTAGCAACCGCTAGTGCCTTTGCACCGGAATCACTGAGCGAACCAACGAATGACTTATCAATCATCAAACCATCAACATGGCCACCCAACAGGGCATTGCGACTCTCACCACCACCGGAGAAACGAATGAAATTTACATCAATGTCATTCTGATTTTCCTGGCGGATCAGTTCATAAACATGTGTGTCGCCAGAGACGCCGAAAGTCAGTTTACCAGGATTTTCTCGGGCGTGTTCGACAAAGCCTTCATAGGTATCGAAAGGCACCTCCTGATTAAAGACAATCGCGTTGGCAGAGATATTGAATGTCGACAAAAACTCGAACGAATCCATGTTGAAACTGACATTGGGCACTAACGCCTCTGTGAGCAGAAAATCACTGGTGGAAATCAGCCCGAGTGTGTAGCCATCGGCCTTTGCATCCGCGATTTGGGCTGTGCCGATTTGCCCCTGCGCTCCGGGAGCATTTACAACGATCACGGTACGGCCTAGCGCCTCCTCCAAGGCTGGCGCCAGTGTTCTGGCCATTGTATCGGTGCCCCCACCTGCGGCATAAGGCACAATCAACCGAAAATTCCGCTCAGGGAATTCAGCTTGGGCAGCGAAAGTCGTTCCCAAAAATGTGGCTGCAAACACAACCGAACTCAAAAATTTCATAGTTCTCCTCCTTTGATTTTGTTGAATGCCCACACGCTTTTACGCCCGTGAATGCACTGCTGCGTCACAACGAATATCCATTTTTGATCAAATATGCAATATTATTCTTAATATTTTTCCATATTATCCATATATTTGATCAATTATATATATTTGATCAAAATGATATTGTAATTTTTAGCCTCAAAGTGGAAACCTGCAGCAGGTGCTGTCAGACAACGGAGGGCGTTTTGGATCAAAGTGTGACGAAGCTCAGATATTATGAAACACTGGAACGAATTCGCTCCGATATCCTGAGCGGACAATTTTCTTCTGGAATGCGATTAAAGATCGCCGATCTTGCGGAACGCTATGACACCAGCCACATGCCCGTGCGAGAGGCCCTGCGTATGCTGGGCGGCGAAGGATTAGTGGAATTAGAACCCAATAAGGGGGTTCGGGTCCGACGGTTTGATCGCGCTTTTCTTGAAAATCTTTTTGATATCCGTGTAAGTGTCGAACAGATGCAAGCTCGACGCGCAGCCGAACAAAGAACATCTCAGCAATTGGTCGCTATCAACGCGGCAAGGCTTGAGTTCGAAGCCGCCGCGAAAAATGCTGATGTCTTGGAGCTATTGACTTGTAACCGCAAATTTCACGCTGCTATTAGCGTCGCGGCAAAGAACTCCGAGGCTGATGAAATTGAGCTGCGCCACAGCCGCCTGCTTCCTATGCTTTGGAACAATTTAGGATATCCGCGAGAGCGTGTCAGCGTTGTCATTGACGACCATCGCCATATCGAAGCAGCAGTGAGCGACAGAGATGCCAACGCCGCAGCCATACTTGCTGCGGCACATTGCTTAAAAGCCAAGCAAGATATGATGGTCGCATGGGAGCATTATGAGGGGAAACAAAACAACCGCTGACTTGCATAGTCCAGTTAATTCGGTCGAGTTTTCCCGTCGCTTGACGATGTTATGTAGTTGAACTTCACAAGTTTATTTCAGTTTTTCTTTATTTAATAACTCCGTGAAAATAGATATAATTATCTCGACCACATGCTGCAGATCTACGTCTCTCTCTGCGCTTATGCCAAGACCAACACTGAGGAAAACCATCAACATATCGTCTGGTGCTGCAACATCTGCATGGGAAGGATGGAGCCATTACTGCGCGACGAAAGCCGGCGTTCTGTCTTTGACGCGGGTCGCTGATAAGGAATACCGGGACCAGGGAATTCGCGTCATAGGTCTAAGCCCCGGCACTGTCGCCACTCATATGCAGGAACAAATCCGCGCATCGAATATCAACCCGATCAGCCAGCTTGATTGGTCAGCCCACATACCTGCCGACTGGGTCGCATAGGCAATTGTTTGGCTGATGACCGAGAATGCCGACGCCTATAGAGGCACAGATTTTTCGCTTAAGACATATGAAGGGCGGCAAGCTGTTGGCCTGCCACCGCTTTAAGAAGGCTTGGCTACACAAGCCACCCTTGCAACGAAGGAGGCGCAGAGAGAACGTCCGTTTTTGACCTGCCCTCCGCGTTAATCCCTTTGCAGTTAATTCTTAGCCTCGACCTGCCATTTTTGCTGCGCTTCGATGGATACGCCAAACTTGAACATATCAAATGTAAAGTCTTGAACAGCGTTATTTGAGGCAACTTTTTTCGGAAGATCTGGATTTATCATTGCGGTCTTACCGATGGAAACAAAGTCCGCCTTGGAATCTGCAATAATGCTGTTGGCCAGTTCTATATCTTGCATACCTCCGTTTGCAATAACGGGTAGTCCGGTCAACTCGCGCGCATACTCGGTTAGATTACGATTATCTTTGGTGTAACTGTGATATGCATACCCATTTTTCTCACTTGCCAAATGAATGTAATCCGCCCCGGCATTTGCCACAGAACCAAAAATAATTTCAGCATCTGCGATACCATTGGGCCAAAAATAGTCGGAATTATTGGCTTTTGCTTGAGACAACCGTACGCCGACAATGAAGTCATCAGGTGCGTTCTGGCGCGCATCTCGAATTATTTCGCACGTTAGACGAATGCGATTTTCAAGAGAGCCGCCATATTGATCGTCCCTCTTGTTTGTATCATCAGTCAAAAATTGATCCAATAAATAGCCATTTGCACAGTGGATTTCGACACCATCAAAGCCAGCTTCTTGAGCGCGCAAAGATGCCTGTAGAAAACCTCTTTTGATTTCCTCGACATCCTGCAAACTTAAGATTTCCGGTATTGGATATTCACCTTGTTTGTGACCATAGCCTTGCAGCATGTTTCCTTGCGGTCTTACTGCTGAAGGTGCATGCGGTCTATCTACATGCTGCGAGAGCGCACCAGCATGGATCAGCTGCAAGATAATGCGTCCGTCATGGGCTTTGACTTTTTCGGTCACTTCACGCCAACCAGATTGATGCTCGTCTGTCACCATACCCGGCTGGTTAGAATATGATTGTGAAAATTTGTTATCTGTAAAGGCACCTTCAGCAATCAATAGGCCATAACCACCTTTGGCGAATTCGGAATAATAATTCGCCATATTCTTTGTCGGAACTCCATCGTCTTGGGCACTCGCACGCGACATAGGCGCCAGAACCAAGCGATTACCGATATCCAGTTTTCTAATAGCTGATTTGGTAAGTACAGGGTGTGTTTGTGACATAATGTTCTCCATGTTTCTGTCGTAGGACACGGATAGATTTCACATAACATTTTGACAAGTACGCACTATTTTGTCATATACACACCAAAAGGATACTAAAGAGAGAATTATGTCAGAGATTTTCAAACCAGAACAACTTTTTTGTCCCACAGAAACAATGCTCGGCATAATTGGTGGAAAGTGGAAAGGCATGATTTTGTGGTGCCTTTCACAGCGAACCATGCGCTTTAATGAACTCCAACGCACTATTCCAAACATAACCCAAAAAATGCTGACAAAGCAGCTTAGAGACCTAGAAGCCTATGATATCATTGTCCGTGAAGTTTTCGCTCAGGTGCCGCCTCGTGTCGAATATCGACTAAGTGACCATGGAGAAACATTAAAACCTATACTCGACGACTTGGAAGAATGGTCCAAAACCTATCTTGGAAAGAAGATCGAGGAATCCCGGTCCAAACAACCATGATCAGTCCGACCTGCATGCGGCAAACTTTTTTTCTTAAGTTTGCTGAGGGTTGGCGTCTACGTTGTGCAACGCCAACCATCTACATTAAGAGCTAATCTGACGCGCGGATGCGCGCAGCAATATCAATTAGCATTTGGTATCACGTCGCTTTTGACTTTCTATATTCCTCGACCGGCAGGCCGCCAATGCCCCAATGTTCCAATTCAACTTCATCGATAACAACAAATGTTGTGGCAGGATTTTTGCCAAGAACATCGTGAAGCAGCTCGGTAACGCCAGCAATCAAGCGGTTTTTATCCACGATTGAAGGTCCGGCACCATTCGGGCCACCTTCTTTTGTTATTTTAATATTGACGTAAGGCATCGTTCAAAACTCCTTTGAAATATAGGTGAAAACTTTGGTGACAACGCGCCATTCCGAGCCATGGCGTATGAGTGTCAAATAATCGAGATAGCTGCGTTCCATCATCGTCATGCGCGCTGTCACACGTGCCATGCGTTCACTGGCAAAAACTATCTCCAGCACCTGGTCATTTCTCGGTTCGCTGCGCTTTGCGGGCGGCTCGCGGTTATCAATGCGCGCCATGTAAGTTTCCAAATCGAGGAACAGCTCGTCACCCTCTGTGGCACAAATATAGGCTAGTTCCGGGTGGAAAACCGTGCGCAAAGACGTGCTATCCGCATGATAAAGACCGTCGAAATAGCGCTCCATAAGACGGCTGACTTCAGCGAAGTTTGCGGGTGTCATTGTATCAGTCCCTCCGCCCGCATTGCTATTTGCACTGAAGAGCGCTCACTGATCCGGGCCAAATATGCTTCAAGCTTTGGCCAACCTTGTAGGTCGATACCGGTGAAATTTGCCCAGTTGGCAACCACGAATAGATAGGCATCTGCTATTGTGAAATTACTGCCTGTCACCGTTTCACGGTCATCAGCAAAAAGGCTCTCTACGCTGTTGAACTTTTGCGCCACAGCTTTGCGGCTGTTTGCTTTTTCGTCCTCGGTGACGTCTTCTTTAAACAAAGGACCGAAAGCCTTGTGCAACTCTGAAGAGACAAATGTGAGTTGCTCCAGCATGCGCGCTCGTTCCAATGTGCCGATTGCAGGCGCTAGACCGGTTTCTGGCTTAGTGTCTGCGAGAAACTGCAAAATTGCCGGGCCTTCGGTCAAATAAGCGTCGTCTGTCATCTGCAATGTTGGCACATATCCTTTTGCATTGATTTTAGAGTAATCAGCGCCGCTTTGCGTCAAACCTGCTGCTGTATCCACTTTCTCAATTTCAAATGGCACACCCAACTCATAAAGAACGATGTGGCTGGCAAGGGAACATGCTCCCGGTTTATAATAAAGTTTCATCTGCTTGGTCCTTAAATGTTGTTGACGAAAGCGAGATGACACCTGTAGTTTCACTTAGCAACCTAATTACTTCTGGTTACTGCATTATCGCGTTACTCTAGAGAAACCTGGTAACTTCAATGGCTCTTAAGATGCTCAAAAACAAAAGCCCCGCTCCGCCCGAGCCATGCATGTTAACTGAATGTATGGCTGTAATTTCGGGCGCTTGGGCACCCAACGTAATTTGGTCGCTCCGTGCTGGCCCGCGCCGCTTCAGCGAGTTGCGCGCTGACATACCCCCCATTTCAGCAAAGGTGCTTTCAGCAAGGTTGAGCGAACTTGAGAAAAAAGGCGTGCTTGTGCGTCACGTCAAGCGCACATCCCCGCCCTCAACTGAATATGAGTTGACCCCGCTTGGCGCGGAACTGTTGCCGGCGCTGGATGCAATTGTACAGGTAGGACACCGCTTGAAAGCCAAGTTTTGATTGTAACACCAAGAACAGTTATCGAACCATGTTTATGAAAAACATAGCAATTATCGGCAGCTCTGGTGCGCTTGGAAATGCTTTCAAAGTTCACTTGTCGAAATCACACACAGCGTTAAAAATTCACGCATTTTCCAGAAGCAAGCATGATGATGGCGCCGGAAATATCACCAATTACGCTATAGATTATGCGGATGAAAAATCGATTGAAGAATGCGCCTCACTTGCGTCAAAGGACGAACCGCTCGATTTGGTAATTGTCGCCACCGGTATTCTGCATAACGATACTATTATGCCTGAGAAATCTTTGCGCGATTTGTCGGCAGAAAAATTGCGTCATATTTTCGAAGTCAACACGATCCTGCCTGCCTTGCTTGCCAAGCACTTCATACCCCAATTGAATAGAGATAAGCGGTCTATATTTGCAGCGTTATCAGCACGCGTCGGTAGTATATCCGACAATGGTCTCGGCGGTTGGTATTCATACCGCGCTTCGAAGGCAGCCTTGAACATGATCATAAAGACTGCTGCTATCGAAGCGGCAAGACGCAACAAACAAGCAGTTATTGTTGGCCTTCACCCTGGAACGGTACAAAGCGAATTATCAAAACCTTTCCAATCCAACGTAGCTGAGGATAAGCTTTTTACACCCGAATTCTCGGTATCAAAAATGCTTGGCGTGTTGGATAAACTTGAAAGCGATCAAAGCGGCAAATGCTTCGCTTGGGACGGAAAGCAGATTGACCCTTGAGCTGAACTGCTTACGTTTTTTGACAAACAATGAATAAACGCGGTGCTATTCCACTTTGGCTCAGAGTTTCTTTCACATCAAAACCTGTTGATTTTAGCATATCTTTTAACTCTGCATTGCCAAGCATTCGAACATAGGGTGCTTTGCCAAACAGGCGCATAACCGAGATCATCGGCCGCAAATAACAAGCCCCATCAGTAAGCAAAGTCGTCTTCGAGATAAAAAGACCACCGACAGGCAATTCATCATGGATTTGAGTTAAGACATCTTCCAAGTTCGGCAAGAGATGCAACAGATTCAATGCCAGCACCACATCGTGCGATCCGTTTGCCAATTTACCGGCCTCTTGCGTTTCAAAGCGCAAATTCTTCGGCGTGTCTGCGCTTTGTTTACTCTTTGCGATAGCGATCATCTTTGAAGAAACGTCAGTCGCCGTATATTGGTCAACACCCTCGGCCAATTCCAGCGCGGTTGATCCTGTTCCACAACCAATTTCCAGAACGCGGTGGTGCGGCTTTAAAACTGTGCGGATACGTTCCAAGGTTTCTAGATAGCCAGACATATCGCTGATTGGGCTTTTCGCATATTTTGCCGCGGCTTTATCCCAAAATTTTGTGCTGTTCATAATACATCCTTGCGTTTTCTTTTTGTAATATATTCGCATAGAATAGAATGGAATTGCCTAAATTTGCCGATATGTTATGCATTTATGTATGGACTGGCATTCTTCGAACTTTGACTGGAACCAAGCAAGAGCGTTTTTGACAACGGCAGAAACCGGCTCGTTTTCCGCGGCAGCAAAGAAACTCAAGCTAACCCAGCCGACCTTGGGTCGTCAGGTGGCTGCACTTGAAGAAGCATTGAATTTGGTTCTGTTTGAACGGATCGGTCGCAAGCTCTTGCTCACACCGGCGGGACGCGATTTTCTTGAGCATATCCAGGCGATGGGGGAAGCTGCCAATCAGGCATCACTTATCGCATCCGGACGCACACAATCGGCATCCGGGGATGTTTGTGTCTCCGTTAGCGATATAATGGCTCTATATGTGATGCCTCAGATCGTGGCGAACCTTCAAAAAATAGCGCCCCAAATCCGATTAACAATTGTCGCATATAACGGCCTGTCAGACCTGCAAAGGCGCGAAGCTGATATAGCCATAAGACATGTTGCGCCCAGCCAGCCGGAATTAATCAGCCGAAAGGTAAGAGAGGCAAAGGGCAGACTATATGCCAGTCAATCCTATTTGGACCGGCATGGTCCAATCGATACTGTCGACGACACCAAAAATGCGGCCTTTGTTGGCATCGGAGAAGCTGATGAATTACTGACGTTTCTTCACAGCTGGGGATTGCCTGTAACGCAAGAAAACTTGCGCGTCTTAACGACAAACGGCCCTGCGGGGTGGGAACTAGCCAGACAAGGTATGGGGCTAACACCCATGACTGATGATCTGGCATTTTATTTTCCCGAAATGAAAATGGTTCTCGCTCAGTTGGAGCCTGTTACGGTGCCTTACTGGCTGACCACACACAAAGAGCTGAACTCTTCCAAACGTATCAGATTTGTTTTTGACCATCTTGCTGACACGCTGTTGCAGAAACATTTGCCATTTAGCCGAACGGCGCAGCCTTTCTCTCAAGTAGCATCGATTTAGTTGCTGCTCTTTTTCATAAACGGATCCGGATTACTGTTTTCAGTGAAAAGCGCAATTAAGCGTTATATTTCTATGCATTGTCACCCTTGAGGGTGATTGTTCCGCCTCCTTAAATCCAGTTCATATGTCACCACCAAGCATCAAGATGGACTGGGGGATTAAGGGTGATGGTTCTAGGGAAAATGTATCAGCGACTTGGGGCGGGGTTAATTACGGGATTGATGTTGACCGGCTGCCAATCCACTTCCGGCGGTATGGAATCCAATGCAGGAAAGAGTCAGATAGCCGCATCTGAAGAGTTTGATGTAAGCACGAAGCCAAGTTCTTTTGCTGCTGCAACCACCGCATCGGGCAGCGGCGCTGCCGGAAAATGTGCGATTGAATTGGCGAGCGGGCCGCCAGCAAAACCTGCAAAGGGTGCAGATTTTGCCAAGAATGCCATTGGTAAAAACATCGCGCGAAACGTTGGGCGAAATTTACTTAACAGGGCTATTGGCGGCGGTGCCATAGGCGCAACTTTGGCAAGCCAAGTGGTACGAACAGAGCAGGACTTGGGCGGCAAATGGATGGCAACAGACGGGTCAAGTAATTGCGGTTGCGAAATTCAAATTCGTACTGGCGCAGGTGTCATTGCTCAAGGCTTCGGTCGAACAAGTGGCTATAAATTGCGTGACGCCAAAGGGGGCAACATGAGAAATCTGACGTGTTCAAACCCGCAATTAGCTGCCGTCAACCGCTTTGCGCTGGGGTACAGTTTTACCGGTTATAACGCGACGCTCGCGGTTGAAGGCAAGAATGGCGCACCAATTGCACAACTGAAACGTGACGGTATTAACTACTTCTCCGGAAACCTGGCAGATGGAACGCCTGTTACTTTGTGGAGACGCGGCGGCTAGTGAACGCAATCATAAATTAGCGTTCGTTAATTTCGGGCCGCATCTAAAATAGCTTTGTAGCAAATATCGGCGTGGGAAAGGTGCATATTTCCTGCGCCGTTTTCGACTTCAATCACGGGATCACCCCTGTGTTGACCGACATATTCAAGAACAAAATCGAGCCGCATAATTGGGTCCATAGTTCCGTGGACCCAAATGACCGGACAGGTGATGCTCAATAAATCACCGCTCCAGTCGGCCATTGCCGCTGAACCGTCATTGACCATTGCTTTTGGCCCTTGCTCAATCATGTGCAGAATACCGGCCTCGCAGATCGGATAGATATTCGGGTCATCAAGTAAGTTTTGGTCGATTGGTGAATTCGAGAATAGATGATGTAAATATGGCTTTACGCCCCTTCGAAGCTCATTCGCTATGCCTATTCGGATCATCGTCTCGAGTAACCGTGGTGTATATTTTACACCCATGGCAGCAATACGCGTTTGCAGCCCCATTCCCTCAAGATGTCTTTTCTCGTCAATTGGTATGCCGGCTCCGATCATCACCATATTTTTTGCCCGATCACCAAGCGCATTTGTAATTCTGCAAGCGTGACTGACCCCGCCTTGGTGAGCAACCACGGTAACAGGCCCTTCAGTTTTAGCGTTTAAGAGCGAAAGAGCGTCTTGAATTACAATTTCGTCAAAGTTCTTCCAGTTTTCAGGCGGATCGCTTAATCCGAAACCCGGGCGCGATGGTGCAATCACTGTCAGTCCATCTTCTTTAAATGCCGCAATCATATCTGCCGGGAAAAAAGGGCCGTGCACCAGTCCATGAACGAAAAGCACCACCTGCCCGTTAGTATCGCCATGAATACCATAACTGATCTTTCGCCCGTCTTTGCTCATGAAGATTTTGTCTGGTCTTGCAAAGTCAAGCGGCTTATCGCTCGTTTGAAAATTTCTCTCGCCCCCCGGATCAACAAGCAAGCCATAAGTCGTCGCAAGAACCATCAAATCAGAAACTTTTGAGCATCCTGATTTTCGCAAAATTGATTTAGCTTGTGCTTTGATTGTCTCCACACTGCGGCCACGCTCAGCGGCGATTTCAGCTTGGGTTTTACCATTTAGAAGCGCGGCAAGAACGCTCGTTTCTGAATCGGCAAGCTGAAACATCGATTGACAAAAACCAAGAGCATTCGGTGTCCAATTAAAATGGGCAATTGATACTGCCAACCCCTTTTTCTGATTGGCTTCATTTTCCTCAGGATTGATCCAAACGCCACATTTTGCCAAGCTCGCAACACTTGTATCGCTTCTTTTCACCCGGCAAATTTCATTATTGAACCCGGAAGATAATGCCCGCTGGGCCATCTTCTTCAATTGATTAAGTGAGGATTTTTCCAGCTTCAACTCTTTGAAAGCACATGGAAAACGTTGGCCGAAGAATTCTGCCGCCAAATGGTTTCCCTCGCATATCCACGTGTCCGGATTTATGAGAAGAGCGATTAAAGTCGGCTTATTGAGATTTGTCGCGTGGGAACGGTTTTCAAGTTCCCGTTCGCGTATCAGTAGCTCAATTCGATTGAGGTGGCTTGCCAATGTGGAATCGTTTGCAAAGTTTGCAGATTTAATGTCAGTGACAGATAAATCATCCCAGCTTTCGAAATAAAAGTTGTGTGCAGCCTTCATCAATTCATGGAAATTATCAGGCTGAAACGGGGCCTCGTATGCTTTGTCCAGTAGATGCAAAAGGCGCTCAGATTGAGTAGCTTTCTCAGGTCCCGTTTTTGAACTCATTATATTGACGCCTGTCAGTCAGGTAGGAAACAATCAATCTTTTCATTATTTTCGGATGTAATCTACACTTATATCTCAGCGACGTCTTTAACCCTTAAGGGTCATGGGGAGTAAGAAGCACAGTTCTACATTTCCATGCGATTTCGCCAGCTGAAAATTATTGTTCGGAGACATAGTAAAAAGCCACTTACAATACTTGTCACCGATTAAGCCTGTGACATCTCTCATCAAGCAATTGAATTTGCGAATGCATTAGCACCGAGCGGAAAGCCGAGCTTACGAAAATCCTAACAAACCTTAAACGTCTCGCCAGAGAATTCGCGGAATGGCTGGACGATAAACTGCAATCTGTCCATAAATCCTTGATGACGAACAGATTCAGATGGCGTTGCTGTAAGGATTCTAAGAGATGATGACTGAAGTCCGTCAACTATTATTTACGATAATATGAAACATCTTAAATGTCGTTTAGGGCAGCGATACACCTTTACGCCGAGCTCGATTAATACATTTTACAGTCTATATTCGACCTATTACATTTTCATTCCAGACAACGGCAATTTTTACCTTCTATACTAGTATTCTTCTCTGTTGATTTTAATATAGGTATAAAATTCTATTAGAAATGAGTTGATATTTTGCCAAGGCAGCCGAGTAGAACAAAGAATACTTCGATAGACAATTTCGGAGCTGGCAGTTTATAGGCAATGCATGTCGGCCCAGTAATTTGGATGTGAAGTCAGCGAGCTTTTTACTGATCATTATAATGTGACGATCTCGTGTGGCATCAATACCAGATCAATGACCAACAGCGGTTAGCACTTTGTAATATGTTCAATTTGAAGTTTTGAATTAATACACCGCAACGAGAATGTATTTATTCCAATAGAAAAAATGCTTTCAACAGAACGCAGCCTTGACAACTTATTCTAATGCCTCTCAGCCTGCACTCTTGTCTATAGAGATTTCCGGCAGCGAGTCTTCACCGGCCAAATTCTCCAAATCTGCAAGCAAAGCGATCGCAGCATAAGGTCCGACCCAACGTTTCTGAATATCATGGATAGGCAGAGCGTTAAGGTGGTTCCATCGCTCCCGGCCGCGCCGTTCAACGACCACAAGATCAGCTTTCTCCAACACAGACAGGTGCTGCATAACCGTGCAGCGGTCGATATCCGCCAATACTTCACATAGAGCGCCGGTCGTCTTCGGACCACCTTTAATTAAGTCTAATATTCGCCGCCGCACGCGATGGCCAAGTGCTTTGAATATAGCATCATATCTGTTTTCATTTGACATGTTATAATTATATAACATATTAGCGATTAAACAAGGAGGTTTTCTATCATGGAGCTAAAATTCACGGTGGCGGGGCGAATATCAAAACCGGTTGCGCAAGTTTTCGACGCTGTCGTTGAACCGGACCGTCTTACTCAATATTTTACCACCGGCGGGGCTAAAGGAAGACTGGAAACCGGGGCAGAAGTAACATGGGATTTCCACGATTTTCCGGGCGCTTTTCCTGTTCTGGTGCAAGAGGTGGTACCGAACCAAAAAATCGTCTTGCAATGGGAAGCAGACCAGAAAGCTTCAACCTGGACGACCGTGACCATGGAGTTCAGCCCACTTGAAGACGACCGCACATTAGTACGTATTAGTGAGTTTGGCTGGCCAGAAACGGAAGACGGTTTAGCTTCATCCTTCGGCAATTGCGAAGGCTGGACAATGATGCTTTGCGCTATGAAAGCCTGGCTGGAACACGGGATCAATTTGCGGGATGGATTTTACAAGTAATCAAAAAAGGAGGAATATCAAATGGAACCTGGGAAAAACATAGCCATCAAAGTTCCCTTGCATCAATGGGAAGACACCGTATCCTTCTATCGTGACAAGGTGGGTTTGTCAGTTGCCCGTGAGTTGGACAACAGCACAGGCTTCAATTTTGGCAGTATCACTTTGTGGATAGACCGCGTCCCGCAACAAAGTCAGACAGACGTTTGGATAGAGCTATTTGACGAGAACCCTGATGCAGCACTCGCATCTCTGGGCAGCCCAAAACGTGATGAGCTAGAACCGTTGACCAATGTGACCGGTCATTGGACATCAGATCCTGCAGGAACTGTGATCTTACTGCGCCAAGAGCAGATGGGATGAGCAGTAAATTCCTGTCACCGCCCGGCTGATTACCGGGCATCACAATGAAAATAATATTTTACAACCAAATCCCCTAGAAAGCTCGACCGGTTTTCTTGTCGTTTTCAATGCGGGTGATACATCCAGTTACCTTCGCAAGTAGAATATCGAAATCGATTGGTTTGGTAAGATAATCTGCAGCACCGCTCTGGAGACCCAAGATCATGTTTTCCTTATCCGCCAAAGCAGTCAGAAAAATGAACGGTACATTGGAAAGTTCCGGGTGATTGAGCTGAATCTCAGCCAAAAGCTCGTGTCCGTCCATCTCTGGCATAGTAACGTCACATATTACAATATCCGGCCACTTCGCCAGAATTGTTTCCAAGCCTTCACGGCCGTTCGCGGCTTGTAATGTCTTGAAACCAGCATCTTCGAGTTCTTCCACTAGCAATGCGCGAATTTCGGCCTCATCTTCTACGCACAGAATTGTAATATTACTCATGTTTGTCTTTCGTTTTAAGCAATTTCTATTGCAGGAATTTTGCAACGGGTTGGAGCGTTGACAAAGTTAGGGAGTTCGACGGTAAAAACCGTTCCTTGGTCTATTTCGCTTTGGACAGTTATTGCACCACCGTGTAGTTTGACAATTTGCTGTACGAGGTTGAGACCGATTCCTGTTCCAGCTATCCCGCACGAACTGCGCGCGCGGAAATAGCGCTCGAATAGTTTCGGAAGATCGTCAGCATCAATGCCTAGACCTTGGTCCCTAACAGATACATATACCTTGTTGTTCTCACACCAACCGCGAAGGAAAATTTCAGGCGAATTTGGTGCGTACTTAATCGCATTAGACAGCAAATTATTGAAAACCTGCTGCAAAGCTGATCGATCTGCCATGATTAAGCTCGGCAGTTCATCGATATCCAGATTGATTTCATGGCTTGGTCTGACCTTCAACTGATCAGCAACGCAATGTCGGATTAAATCACTAATAGACAGGGCTTCCGGTTTGATATCAAGCAGACCTTGTTCAAGACGTCCGAAAGCCAGAAAGCTTTCCATTAATTCAACCATTCGCGATACTGAGCCACGGATTCGATCAACTTTACCACTGATAAAATCTGGTGTGACTTCGGATTTGGTACGGGCTAGTCGCTGTGCCGCACCGTCGATAATGGCAAGCGGAGTCCTAAGCTCATGTGACGCTGTGGCAACGAACTGGCTCATCTGTTTATTCACCTGACGCTCCCGAACGAGCAAACGCTTTAATTTGCGTGCTTGTTGTTCAACCTCCGAAGTGCGGCTTGTAACCAGTCCCTCAAGCCGATCACGGTGCTGCAAAAGCTCTTTTTCAGCTTTTTTCCGAGCGGTTATGTCGAGATATGACACCATGCAGCCGCCGCTCGCTAACGGCGTCGTTCGCACCTCTAAGAAGAGGCCCGATGCTGTCTCGCGGTCAAATGTATCTTCGATAAACTGTTTTGCATGCCGAATTCGTATTTGTGCCAACTCTTCGACATCACCTTGGCCATATTCTCCTCGGCGCGCATAAAACCTTAGAATATCTGCGAAATTGCAACCAACAGGGAATGTTGTTTCCGGTAGGTCAAGGATCTCGTATAAACGTTTGTTGACCATGATGACTGTCAAATCTGAACTCAAAACACAAATGCCGCCGGGAAAATTGTCAACTGTGGTACGCAAAAGCTCATGAAGACTATCGTGCAATATCGTTTTGTCGTCGTTCTTGGCACTTTGTTCCGCTAGCATGTGTTGAGGAGCGGGTTGGTCGCACTCTTGCTTCAGTTTTGCGCAAACAACAAAAGCAACCTCGCGAACCAAAGCGGCCAAAGCCTCACTGTGCGCATAAGGTCCAGCACACGATTTATAAAATACAAGCGTGCCAATTGTCTGATCCAAGTCGCTAATTACGGGAACCAAAATGCGATCCGTTTCAGCTTCACAGTTTTGCTCTAGATGAAACTCCAAACCAAGTTGTAACGAAGGATCAATCTGCGACCACTCGAGATTGTATAAGCCAGCAAGCTTTATATCATCTGAAGCCACGTTCTTGAGGTAAAGTGCTCCTTTCGGCTGCAATTCTAAGGAAGCTGTCTCAACGATGACACGCAAAATTTTTGGAATTATTTGAGCAAGTATTTGATCTGAATAACCAAGACGGAGTATCTCGTTACCTGCCAAGCCCAAACACGGCACATTGCCGACGACACTCTGATTTAGACCTAGCATAAAGTTTCCTAAGTGGTGTTACCTTAAAGCGTAGCGTCCTTCGTGTGAGTGAAAATATAATTAACGGAGTGACCTGAGACCTTAAAACTCCTCCATTTTTGAGTAGAGTTCGTCCCAACACTTGTAGACGGATTATGAAGCGTTCACGATTTTCAGAAGAGCAGATCATATTGATGATCAAAGAACAGGAAGCCGGTTCGCCGACGGCGGATGTCTGCCGCAAGTATGACATCAGCTCAGCGAGTTTTTACAAATAATAAGCCTTTGAAGCGCCATTGGTTCGAGACCAAAGGCGAATGCCAAGTATGGCGGCATGGATGTTTCGGATGCACGCAAGCTAAAAGCTCTGGAAGAAGAGAATGCGAAGCTCAAGAAACTGTTAGCTGACAAATGCTCGACAACGCCATGCTGAAAGACATCAATTCAAAAAAGTGGTGACGCCTGTCGCGAAGCGAGATGCAGTTGCTCACCTTTGTGCCGAGCACGGGGTGAGCGAACGGCGGGCTGTGAAGTTCTGAAGGTAGATCGGTCGAGTGTTCGTTACAAAAGCACTCGGCCTGATGATGCTCATCTCAGGGAAGCTATAAAGCAGGTTGCTGCTGAGCGACGACGGTTTGGTTATCGGCGGATTCACGTCATGCTGGAACGTCAGGGTCTTTATATGAACCAGAAGAAATTGCGGCGGCTTTATCGCGAAGAAAAGCTGCAAGTGCGCAAACGCGGCGGTCGTAAGCGTGCACTGGGCACTAGAAGGCCGATGTTACTGCCAAGCCGAGCCAATGAACGCTGGAGCCTGGACTTCGTGTCGGATGCGTTCACCAACGGTCGGCGGTTCCGTGTGCTGGCTGTTGTTGACGACTATAGCCGCGAATGTCTGTCGCTTGTGGTCGATACTTCACTGTCCGGAATGCGCGTCACCAGAGAGCTCGACGTTTTGATCAGGCAACGTGGCCGACCAAATACCATTGTTAGCGACAACGGCACGGAGTTCACCAGTATGGCCATTCTCAAATGGTCTCAGGAAACAAATGTCGAATGGCATTACATCCAGCCCGGCAAGCCAATGCAGAGC
>NZ_JXMU01000024.1 GCF_001293565.1 Ahrensia marina
GAAACGGGTCTCAGGTCAGCTCGTTGCGCATCCGCATTTGCCGTCTCTGATCTTTTTGAGCAGTTTGGCTTTTGCGTTGTCGGTCCTCAGTATCGCGGTCGCGCTTAAGGCCGGGATCAATCCGCTTCGCTTTCCTTCGACGACACTTTTTGCTGTCATAGCCCTCGCCGGAGCAGTAGCCATGCTTTGGACCCACCCGGCCGGTCTGACTGTAGCAAGCCTCTACTGAAAATGAGAGGCATTTGCTTGCAGGGCAACACTCCAGCTCCGTTGAACTACATCTTAATATCAGAGAGTGGCAGCAGGGTCGGGCTGTGCCGAATTTTGCCAACTTTGGTCTCTCACTCGCACTTCCACGACAAAATCCGTTGATGTTACCACTCACATATATTTTGAAGCTGAGCGACACTTGCGCGCCCTTCAGCAGGACAGGAAAGGTAAGTACTGCAACATCGTGCCGAGCATTGCAGGAAATTGTCCGGCGCGCGTTTGAGGTCTTCCAACAAAGTTGCGTGTTGGGATAGTGCCTCACAGGAACATGAACACGCACTGTTCGAACCCGCACCTACCTGTGATTGAGGGACCTGAA
Organism: Ahrensia marina; assembly: GCF_001293565.1. Classification (GTDB taxonomy): domain Bacteria; phylum Pseudomonadota; class Alphaproteobacteria; order Rhizobiales; family Rhizobiaceae; genus Ahrensia; species Ahrensia marina. The sequence goes on from NZ_JXMU01000024.1 coordinate 590, forward strand.
CCTTGTTGTCAATTATTCTGCCAAACGGATCAGCTTCCTTGCCGCGATATTCGAACTGTTGCTCATTGCGCCACCGCTCAAGGTAAAAAGCCTGCGTTTTTGTCTCGACAAGCTCCCGCCTGCTGTCCCAAGTAAAATATTCAAGCGCGGGCAGCACCACTTCAAAATTGCGATTGGCACCGTCATCAGAAGTGATGACAAAGCGCAGCCTCAACCAATCATCACCGCGTTCCTGAACATTAACAGTGCCGCGTTCCAACGTTTCGCCAAGCCCTATATGCGAAAGCGATGTATGGGTTACTTTATGAACCTGAAGCGGGTAACTGCTGCCAACCGAGAGCTCTCCCCATCTTTTTGGACGAAAGCCTTTCCAGCGATCGCCTTCAAATTCGGAAAAGTAGACAAAATACTCCACCTCACCTTCCTGTGAAGCACTTGGATCGTCGTCATTAAACCCGTTACAATAGCCATATTCTGACGTTTCCAATGAGAACCCCAGTACGACATCATCCTGATCACGGAAAGCATCTATCCTGCGTCCTGTTTCCTCATTGGACAAGAGCGGGTTGGCAAACTGCTCAAGCATGTCCACATCATGCGCATAAGCAGCCGCAGCGACAGTGAAATGGAGGGCACTACCATTTTTGCCGGCCATTTCCGAACGTTTGACGTTCTGTCCGATAAACGGCGAACGCTCCCTGCCAAGCTTACTGTTCAAGTCGGATCTTATGTCATCGGGGAAATCAAATGCGTTCCAATCCGCCACGCCAAAGGACCGAGTGATCGCGTTGATGCGGGCAATCCGTGTCATTTCCATCGCGTCATCGCACTTAGAAACATCGGGCACCGGTTTTGGCTCAATGTTTTGCATCAGTTCAACAGGTACCCTGTCGAGATCAACAGCCAGCCGCAATGATGTGCTCACCTGCACTTTTGCGTCAGATAAACGTGTATAGGCTTCCCGTGCTTGCGGACCAAAGCGCGTATCACGCGTCGGCACATAGGTGAGGATCGCCGATGTTGTCACCGCGTTTCTCAACATCGGCGTAGGCAAAGTCCAGCGGACGACATATCGTCCGTTAGCATTCTTGATCGGACCATCGCGTACCGGCATACAATGCTTGCTGGCCTTTTCAATCGACTCATCCTTCAAGGCATCAAGTGTCGCCGCACAGGAAAAAAACCTCTCTTCAGGGTCCCACGGCACGGGAAGGCCGAAATCAATCTTAAACTTTTGATTGTCGTTTGTTTCAACCTCCGGCTGGTTTTCGGGATGGGGCGGCACCCCGTCCATCACTTGCACAAGGCCGAGGTGCAATCCGTCCGCCTCCCTTAGTGAGCGGGCCGAGGCTTCAATGTAAATCTGGGCATGGACATTGTTGCGTTCTACCCGATCGTCTTCAACGGCAATATCCAGGCAGCGAACGCCATAGGGAGCAATGTCTACTTGTTTGCGCTTTACCGGCGCAGATGCGCTCAACTCGCGCAATTGGCACCGGGCAATGTGATCACGCCAAATATGGCCGGGAGGTGAAGGCGCGGCTTCAAGTCTTGTCCGTCCATCAAAAGATGTATCCGGCCATGAGGCGATGTCGGCATAGGCAAGTGTCAAGGTCGGACCAAGTGGTGCTGTTCCAAACATCAGTCCCAGCTTTTGTTCGAACCAGCGCACGATATCACGATCAGAGGCCGGATGACTGGAATCGTCTGGGCTGAAAAATGCATTGTGCAACAACACGGAACCGTCAAGATACCGCTCGGACAAATGGCGGAAGAAAGAACTGGTCCGATAGGCGATTGACGGATTGAAGAAGCCGTTCCGATATGATGCCCATCCATGGTATATGGCATATTGGCTTGTCGTAAGGCCCGAATCCAGAACACGGTCTTTCCAGATGTCGCGGATCGGGAAGCGCATCTTTTCGCCCTCAAGCAGATGCCAGCGCATATAAGTGTTTTTGACAAAATCTGCCAAACCTTCAAACAGGAAGGGAGCCCGGCTGTACACATTTCGCGGATCGCAAGCGGTGGCATAACCGGCAGCCCGATAAAACGCACTGTCCTGAATTGCGTGGGTCATCTCATGCGCAAATGTGCCCTGAAGTGCCCATTGGGGTACAACTGACTCATCAGCCAGAATCGTCTCGGCCGGTCTGTTAGATGTATCAACAGGCTTTTTGCCGTCTTTGTCTTCTGGAAATTCACGCTTTTCGTGATCTGGAACATTCCACTGCAATGCAATGGCCTTTCCATCGCTGAAATTTGAACCGCAGGAAAGCTCCTGCGCAATTGCATCGTCAAGCTTTCCGGTAAACACCAATAGCGATTCAGTTGAACCGGAAGCATTGGGTGTAACCACCGGACCCAGCAATTCAGGGCTTGGCAGGCCCTGCTTCTCAAGCCAGTGCATGGCATCGCGGCCCGCCTTCTCGATGCGTGGACCGTTGACCACGTCCCATTGCGGGCAATCCTTGTTATCGCGCTTATTATCAGTATCACTGCACGTAAGTGTAATGCTTTTAGGAGACCAGCCTGTAATGGTTTTCCATCCGCCGGAAGGCACACCATACTTGCTTGGTATATGACCGGCATTAGGCTCCAGTTTGAGCAATTCGTGTGACAGCGCCGAATTGTTCAGGAACACCATGCAGGCGAAAAAGCCGGAAACGGAAAGTGCCAAAGGGCTCAAAAATCTCATTGCTGCTCTCCTGAAAGCACTTTCAACAAAGGATTACTTGGGTTGAACTCCGGTTTATCGCTGCCTGCAGTATTTGCTTTACAAGCTCTATCAGCCGTCACCGTTATCTCCTGTTCGGCAATTGGCCGGTAAATCGCCATGCTGGACTGGGTAAAATAGCCGACACGATACGCGCCTGCCTCCTCAGGCACATCAAGAAAGACCGTCGACGAGCTTTCTGCGTTCAAAGTCTTGATCACGCTTGGTTGCTTATACCCGTTATGCGGAGATGCAGAGGCGTTGGCCGGCGTAATTTCCAGCCGGTCAAACCGGGATTTGGGACCCTTGAACCGCACCGGAAACTGCTTGTCGCAAAGATCAACTTCCGTCGGCGCAAGCAACTTTGCCACTGGAGCAACGACCTCGATTGTTGCTGCCACACCGTTATTACGGTCATGAATCTCGTACTTGCCCGGCACAGGAGGCGCCTGAAAGTAATAACGGATCTCGCCCGCTTCTTCTGTCTCTTCAACCGCGGGAAAGGTCAGCAACGTACCGCTCAAATTTTCCATCTTGAGCGTTAGACCGGCATCGTTATCCGCTGACAAATCGAACATCTCACCAGCGGCAATTTGCAAAGCCTGTGTTTCGGAACGATCAGCAGACATGTGGTTGCCGGCTCTCTCGGCCTCCTTGAACAGGTCTTCGCTTTGAGCAGTGGCGTTGCCACTTACACCAATTGCCAACACCATAATCCCGAGGCCGCAGACCTGTCCCGGGATTATGGGAAAGCGGCCCCGCAATTCAGCCTCCCTGCGGGGGCTGTTCAATCGCAAAGCGGTCGAGTTCGAATATACCTTCACGGGAGCGCGCGCTCGTCCCTTGGCCAACAAGAAAAGCCGGTTTACCAGAAAGGCGCAACATGGAAACAGGCTCCGTGGCCTTGGTCATTCTTTTGGACGGCTCGCCTTCCGCTCCCGGAACATCCATCGAGAACTCCGCAGTCATTTCACGGCCCCGCCGCTTCAACCTGAGTAAAGCGCCATTATCCACCAGCGACTGGAGGATCATATCTGCATGTGCCCTGCCCTTCTTGCTGCATATATCGTCCGTAAATGGACCATCGAACAAATTGTCCGTGAAGAGCTTGCGTGTAACATCGCCCTCTGTTCCGCTGTCTTGTACGAGCGACAGCTTGATGGCTGAACCGCACCCTTTTGTCTCTATCCACGCAACAGCAGAAACATGATTGAATGCATCGGTAAACAGTGACACTGAAGCCTGCTCTGCAAGAGATTGCATATCGTGGCTGAATTCAAGAAGAAGGTCGAAATCACCGTCAGGCAGCGGTGTATCTACAATATGCCGGTTCGTGGCATCAGCCGCATCATAGCGGGGGGCACCGGCAACCGAGACAAAGCGTGTACCCTCGCCAGTAAACGTAACATATTCGGGAACAGGATTTTCAACTGTTATTGCAGGATCAAGATTTGGACCGTCAAACAATTCTTCGAAAATCGCCTTTGCAGTTTCCGGCTGCGGTGGCTTTGGCGCGGGAGGTGGCGGAGCACTTGCTTCTTCCACAGCGTCATTGACGGCCTGAACGAATTCATCCGCTGTATTTGCGCTGAAATAGCGGCCATTACCATTATCGGCGATACATTGAAGCGCTGCGGCCTCCTGCGCGCTCAGATCAAAGCCAACAACATGAACACGCGTATCAATACCGCGGGCGGCAAGTTGTGCAGCCGCGGCACACGGATCTCCACTACAAGTTTCCAGACCGTCAGAAATAAGCAGAATACTGGACGGACGCTCCGAGACCGAAAGAACTTCTCCGGCTTCCATCAGTGAACGGGCGATCGGCGTTTTGCCGCGCGGTGTGATGTTGTTGATTGCGGATTGAATATTGTCGAGCGCATGATCACCGGGCTGAAGGATCATCTCGGTGTCACCACAATCACCTTCGCGCCGGTGACCATATACCATAAGACCGATATTCCTCTGCCCGTGAAGATCGGAAACCAGCCCGGAAAGAGCTGTTTTGGCTGTGCTGATTTTAGCGACACCGTTAAGCTGCCCCCACATGGAACCGGAACCATCCAGCATAAACAGAATATCAGATGAAGATGGCGCTGAAACAGCATTGCCCGATGAAGCCGGGCTGGACGCAGCAGAAGCGGAATTACCACCGGAAGAACTGTTCTGTGCTGTGTCAAAGCCTGGCGTATCTCCCTGCTCCATCCCGATATTTTCTTCATTCGAACCGGCTGGCTGTTGATTGAAAAGCGTCACATCATTGCCGCCGGTCGCCTGACCGACGAAATCCTGGCTGAGGCGCGCCAAAGACCAGCCATTCGCATCGGAATAAATATCGTTTATCTGCCAGTCATTATTGGGCGGCACTTTAACCAGCGTATACAGCATGGTTTGAGGTTGGCCGAAATTGGTAAAGCTTGCCACGATCTGGGCAGCACCGCGCAAGACGGGTGTCTGGGCGTCAGGACCGACGCTGATATTACGGATATCCGCGTCCTGCGCGTCAAAGACCGGATCGAAGCCGAGTTTTCCCTGTAATCCCGGCACCGCGTAACTGTCGACGAAATAGAGCTTTGTCGCACCCGGATCATTCAGCAAGGGAGGCCGGCCTGAATTGAAACGGTCCAGATGATCGAACATCATGGATTCCACCAGATCGATTGCCTGTTCAAGATTGTCCTGCGCGTTTACAGGGGCCAATGAAAGTCCGCCGAACAGGAAAACAGCCAGCAATTTTTTAACTAGCCTTGCTGAATATTTCATCGCTACCTCTCCTCTGGTTGTGCGAATGGCTCCACGATAGAAGGTGTCGTTACTGTGCATCTGGAATCAGCTCGAACCGGTCAAAATAGGCAACAGTTTCGCCGCTCTTGGCGCGGCTCAACTGACCGAGTTGAAAAGCGGGTGCGCCAAAAGGCTCGATCCGGCTGACACTGTCCGTTTCGACTGTTACGGGACCACCCGGGTCGTCACCAGCAGCTGGCACATTGAGCGTAACTGACCCGCTATAGCGAAACCCTTTGCGCTTGAGCGTCAACTCGAAGCCTTTGTCGGCTAGCTGCGCCAAAATCCGGTCGCCAAGTTGACGTCCCATTTCGCCTTTTGAACACACGCTGCTGACTATGCTCTTATCAAAGAGGCTTTTAGTGAATGATGTTTGCACCGGCTTTTCTTGCGAGGCGATCATCCGTTCATTGACGAGATCAAGATAAAGGGCTGGTCCGCATCCTTTGGTCAGTACACGCAAAGTCAGTGCCACATAATCATTGTCATTACCGTGCAGGCCTAACCACACGGTCTCATAGCCGGTTTTTGGCTCCAGTTTTCCTTTCAGGCGCATCGTGAAATCACCGGCACCGGCAAATTCACCATATTTGAACAAATTGGCGGATTCAGGGTTTTCAAAACTGGCTTTACCGCCCGTTGCAATCGCAAAAATGGAGCCGTTTTCAACAAGGTAACTGTTGAGATCTTCATTAACGATCTGCCAGCCCCCTTCAAGCTTGCTACCATCGAATTCTTCCGTGATAGCAGCGATGCCCGGTACTTGTGTTTGAGACGAGCCGCTCTCGTTCCCATTATTGGTGGCTGTATCACCCGTTTGCGTTTCTTCGCCCATTTCGGCATCCACTGCATCTGAAACGGCCGAACTTTCTGTATTGGTTTTCGCATCACTGCCAGCAGCTTCGCCAAACAAATCGTCACCTGATGAATTGTCTGAATTGCCGCCATAACGAACTGCAATTTCGGCAAGGTTCCAGTCCAGTCCGCTAATCGCCGATATTCTTTGCTGGTCGCCGTCGAAGAAATCGACAGTGAGCGAAACAATCTTCGCCGGTCCGCCTGAACGTACCGCTACTTCAATCGCAACCCCCTGTCTGGGCTGGTTACCCGCGACCCTTGTCTGGAATGCATCGATCTTCGCCGGGGCGGTTCCTGTAAGCAGGTCAAACTCACCGGACACCAGTGTGCCGGTTTCAGCTATTTCCGGCTGAAAGAAGGTTTCCCGCAATTCGGCATTATTCCAAATGCCGCCAAGGCCGGCGTCCCGCAAGGATTTGTGCGCATTATAAAGCGATTGCACATATCCAAGGGCAAGCGTTTCGGTTTGATTTTGTGAATTTGCGGGAGCAAGACCGGAAAGGATCAGTGTAAAACAGGCTACCATTAACAGTAGATTTTTTTGCAACACGCGCAACTGCGTTGCCAGACCTTGAAACCTCAAGACCATTATCCAGTTAGACATGCGTTCCCCTCCTCGCCTTCAGACTATCTCGGACAACTGCTGGGATCGGATAACCCTTACAGCTGCCCTTAAGTCAAGTTAGCCAACCAGGCCGGTATTGTCACCCCTTTATGTAAAGGCAAATTTAATACCTCATCCTTGCTTCGTATCGAACCGTGACCCTAGCTTCTCAAGCAATGCAATTGATTAAGCCACTCCAATTTCTCCTAGCGCACTGTGTACATAATCTGCCAAGAGCCTTTTCGTTGCTCATTTAGGAGTTACGCCTATAGACGTGCGGCTCCATGAGAAAGTGCACATAGGTAGCAGATCTACTACTTTCCAAGCTCTCCAAATTAGCTCCACAATGGTCCGGAGTACAAAAATGGAGATGGGTCGTGTTAAAAATTATCAAGAGAAAAGATGTTCAACAAAACCTAGCCTGTATGCGAAAGGCGTGGTCCTTGCGGCACGAAGTGTTTGTTGAAGAGAAGCAATGGCTGGATCTTGAGAAACCGGATAAATTAGAGATCGATCAATTTGACAACAAGCACGCACTTCATATGCTTGCATTCAAAGATGACGAGCTTGTGGGTTATCAGCGGATGTTGCCGACAACCCAGCCCTACCTTCTTAATTCAGTATATCCGCAACTATGTGAATTGGCACTTCCAAACGATCCACGAACTTGGGAATGGACTCGTTTCGCAGTTAAAAAACCGCATAGAGTGAGAGGCCGAAAACTAAGTCCAATAGCCAATAAGTTACTTTCGGCCATTGTCGAATGGGGCCTAAAAGAAAATGTTTCGTCAATAATAATAGAAATGAATCCGCTGTGGTTGTTGAGATTAGCACAGCTACATTTTCGTGTGACCGCGCTTGGCATTACACATGTCTTGGAGGGTGAGGATGTTTTAGCGGTTAAAGCATCTTTTGATCATCGAACTCTTTTAAGACTTGAAGAATTACGCAGTACCGAGGATCACATTCCAGCTGCGCAAGCAAGAAGTTAAACTTGTAATTTTATCCATCGAGAAGCGGGCGGCAAATTAATCTGGCGACCAAGTAACCCAATTACTATTGGGTAGATTTTTGCGAAGTATCCAACAGATGTGTTTCGGATGCACAGGTAAATAGTCCTCGCTTTCGCGGGGTAAGCACCAACATTGGCGCGCCAACTAAACTGGAAGTCTCTCATAAAAAATGTAAGCTGATGGGTTTTCCGGCAATTGTTTCGACATCGATTTCAAATCCAAATACGGATTGCAAAACACTTGTGCAGAGTACTTTTTCCGGTGTGGAATCTGCAATAATGCTGCCGTCGCGCATAGCGATAATGCGGTCTGCATGAACGGCTGCATGATTGAGATCATGAAGGACAATTATTATGCTGCGCTGCTTTGTATCGGCGACATGCCGCAAGGTGCGCATCAGTTCCCTTGCATAAAAAATGTCGAGACTGTTCAGCGGTTCATCAAGTAAAATATAGTCGGTACCTTGCGCAAAACACATGGCGGCACGCGCACGCTGCCGCTGCCCACCTGATAATGTGTCGATAAATTTTTCTTTGATATCCAGCAGGTCAAAAATCGTTAAGGCCTCTTCGACAGCTGCGTGATCTTCAGCAGCCGGTCTGCCTTGATGGTGTGGGAACCGTCCGAACTGAACGAGCTCTGCGACTTTCAAACGGCCTGCAACCACATTATCCTGAGGCATGATGGCTAAACGCCGTGCGAGTGTGCGCGTCGGCGTTTGCGCCACATCAAGTCCATCGACTGTAATTCGTCCTGCGCTTGTGGGAACAAGACGGGCGATTGCGGAAACCAGTGTCGACTTTCCTGCGCCATTGGGTCCGATAAGAGCTGTTATGCCGCCGCCGGAAAGCTCGAGATTGATATCGGACAGGATCGGCACGCCCGAAAGCGCGACGGAAACGTTTTGCAATTCAATCATCACTGCCTCCAACGAAAGAGAATGAAAATAAATGTAATGCCGCCGACAAATTCTATCAGCACACCAAGTGGCAGGGCATTGGCGAACAAATGACTTAGTATCGTCTGGCCGCCGACCAGTAATATGATCGAAACGAGACAGCTGTAGATCATTGTGTGACTGTGTTTGCTGGTCTTTGCGAGTTCCCTGCCCAGCGCGACAACGAGCAAACCCAGCAGCGTTACCGGACCGACAAGTGCCGTTGAAACAGCAACGAGAATACCGACCAGCACCAACAAAGCGACCGAATAAATACGCCAGTTAACGCCCAGCCCGATAGCGGTTGGTTTTCCGAGCAATATTACATCCAGAATGTGCCGTGCACGCCAGCAGAATAAGGCCGCAAAAACTATCAATATCAGGCATGGAAAAATAAGGTCCGCATTGACGGTGTTGAAGTCCGCATAACTCACGCCCTGCACAACAGCAAAATCGTTCGGATCAATCAGCCGTGAAAGAAAAGACGAAAGGCTACGGAACATGACGCCAAGAACAACACCGCCAAGCAGCATAAGCACCAGTGCATTAGTAAAACGCAACAACGGCAAGAACAGTAAACACGCCAAGCCGGCCATCACGATCGTTTCAGTCGAGAATTTAACGATCGGGTCCAATGTCGCATAACCCAGTCCACCCAAAGCAAACACAAGTGTGGTCTGCAAAAGGATATAGAGTGCGTCCATACCCATGAGTGACGGGGTTAAAATACGGTTGGAAGTGATTGTCTGGAACACGAGAGTAGAGAGAGAAACAGCGATAGCGACTTGTAAAAGTGCCAGAAGCCGCATCGACCGCAACTCCATAGCAAACTGCCAATTGCCACGAATGTTGACGGTCATGAATAAAACAATCACGCCGATAGCAGTAATGGCCGTTAAAATCATTTTTCGGTCAAGCATGCCTAAATGACCTGTTGAATATAAGCGCGAGAAATGCCGCTGCACCGACAACGCCCATTACTGTTCCTGCCGGCACTTCATAGGGAAAGCGTACGATACGGCCTATCAGGTCTGATATCAGCACCAGTGTTGCACCGCCTAAAGCAACGACCGGAATGGCGCGGCGCACATCATCGCCTAATATGCGTGACACAGCGGCAGGTACAATCAACCCGACGAAAGGCACGACGCCGACAGTTGTGACGGTAAGTCCTGAAACGACCGAAACGATTACCAAGCCGATATGCAATGTCATTTTGTAATTCAGGCCAAGGCCAATCGACGTATTTCGTCCGAGTGCTAAAATAGTCAGGCGGTCCGCGACCCACCACGCTGCTGCCATGACCGCTGCAATCAGCCACAAAAGTTCATAGCGCCCGCGCATGATGCCGGAAAACTCTCCGTTCATCCAAACATCGAGAAATTGCAGCAGGTCAAAGTGCCATGCAATTGCCGCTGCCAGTGCCCCCATTATGCCGCCATAGATTATTGCAAATAATGCGACAATGTATGGGTCTTTCGGTGAAAGCTTCTGTATAAGAGCCAGAAAAAAGCTTGTGCCTAAAAAGGCAGAAAAACTGGCGAAAACCACTTTGATCAAAATAGGCAGTTGCGGCGCAAAAATCGTGACAGCCAAAATGCCCAGAGCCGCACTTTGGCCCGAGCCAGACGTCATCGGATCGACAAATCTGTTCCGCGCCAAGCTTTGCATGACAAGCCCGGCAATCGCCAGGCTTGCACCGGTTAATATAACTGCTAGCGTACGCGGCAGCCGACTGCTGAAAATAAGATCAATATTGGCGGTAAAATTGCCGTCAAATATATCACTGACGCCCACGGTCAGACTGCACAGACTGAGCAGAAACAGAAGGGTAGCGCCAAACGCAATCGGCATTCGCGACAAATTCATTCCGCCTTTGAAAAACCTTCAGCAAGCGCGTCAAACACCGCCATTGTTGTGCGCGCACCGCCTGCTGCAATGTAGACATTCGAGGACGGCACATAGATTACCTGACCGCTCTGCCATGCTTTCGTGTTGCGGATTAATTCATTGTCCAGCGTTGCTTTTGCATTTTGTTCATTTGAGCCAATTGCCGCTGCACGATCCACAACGATCAACCAATCCGGATCAATTTCCGCGATAAACTCAAATGAGACCGCATCCCCATGTTCTCCTGCATCGATCTGCGGATCAGCAGCCGGTATATCCAGTGTTGTGTGAACCCAGCCGAAGCGTGAATTAGGTCCATAGACCGATATTTTCGGGCCATTGGTCATCACAATTAGTGCATTTCCCTGGCCCTTAGCTGCAGATTTTGTTTCCTCGATCTTTGCGTCAAATTCAGAAACAAGGCTCTGTGCTTTTTCTTCGATCTCGAACAATTTTCCATAGTCGACAATGCGCTGGCGTGCCTGATCGATAAGATCATCTCCCCAAATCGTCATATCAATTGAAGGCGCAACACGGCTGGTTTGCTCAATCTGTGTTGAAGAACGGCCGCCGACGATAATGAGCTCAGGTGCAAGAGCATTTAAAACCTCAAGATCCGGCTCGAACAATGTGCCCACCTGTTCGGTAGAGCCCAGCTTCTGTTTAAGTGCGTCGATATAAAGATTGTTCGGCACACCATCTATTTTCACACCAAGAGCATCAAGTGTATCGATCGCGGCGATATCAAAAACCGCAATCCTATTCGGCTTTTCGGCTATCTCCTGCGGACCGGCGGCTGTTTGAATTTCTGCACTGAACGCAGAAGAGCAGACAGTTGCTATGGATAGTGCAGCTATGCCGATAAGATTGACCAGTTTTTTCATTTCTTAAATGCCAACATCCTCTCCAGATGTCGGCCTCCTATTTAACAGGTTAGAATTTTGCTTTGAGAGACAGTTTAAACGACCGGCCTGGCTCAAGCAGCGGATTAACTGCACCGGCGAATTCCTGTCCGTAAGTGGCACGGGAAGTGTAAGCCTCATCAAAAATGTTATTGACGGCGGCGCGGAATGTTAGATTTTCATGCTGTGGCGGCGTGTACTCAACAAAAGCGTTAAATACCTCATACCCGGCGAGAGGTGCACCGCGCGTACCTGTATCAGGATTATATGTATCGTCTTCTTCCAGAACGACCTGCGCATTACCGCCGATCGTTACACCGTAATCGACAAATGTGTGCGCCGTTTCAAATGTGAACATTTGACCGATTGGAACAGTAAGATAGTTACCGACATATGAGTCGGCGGGTCTTCCATCCAGTTCAGTCTTTATGTCTGCATAGCCAAGGCGTACAAATCCGGTTTCCCAACTATACCCGGCACCCAGTTCGAAGCCGGTGCTTTTCATATCTGTTGTTAAGCCCGGGCCGCCTCTGTATGACGGCGTACGGGCATCGTTGATTTCGGTATAGAAGACCTTACCGCTTACATCGAAGCTGCCGAACCGTGCATTCAGACCCGCATAGACATTGTTGGACTTTACGACCTCAAGGCCGCCAGAATAGTCCCAATTCGGATTTGCAATGAAGTTTTCAGCTAGCGGCACACCGCCAAACACATGCGAAGCGCCGGCACTTGCGGTCAAATTGTCGGTAATATCAAACTCACCGGAAATATTTCCGGAAAGACCTGCAAAATTATCCGTATAACCGGTTGTGCCTTCAAAACGCTGGAAATCGGCCCGCGCTCCGAATGAGGTCCGGAAACGCTCCGTCACGTCAAAGCGGGCTTGAGCGTAAACTCCGATGTTCGAAGCACTTTCAGTAGCGTCAAAATTGTCCGCCGGATTGCTTAGACTGTTATAATCCATGTCTGCACTATCGACATAAAAATCAAATCCAGTCGTGACAGACCCGTTTTCAAGTGCAAAACGGTTTTCAGCTTTGCCGTTGAAGCTGTTGGTCTGCCCGAAACTTGCATCACTATCGTCAACAACGCCGAGATCAGTAACACTATATGTAATCTGGATGGTCGGATCCCATAAGCCTACCGGATTTTCATTGGTATAGCTCAGAACCACGTTTTGCCGTTCCAAATCATAATTACGCGTTAAAGGAACCGGTCTGCCGCCAATGATCTGGCCAATATTGGCGCGATACGGACGTGCTTCATCATCAACGACGCGCTCGTAGGATAGCTCGACGCGGTGGCCGATTTCGCTTTCATAGGCAATCTTGCCAAGTCCACTCAGCAGTTGTGTGCCTGAAGCGAGAATATCATCGCCATTACCGTCTTCTTGCCAGCCGCCCTTGGCATATTTAATAAAGCCAAGCACTTCAAAGCCATCCTTGCGGCCATAGAGCGAATTGCTTGTGGTAAAAACATCGCCGTTCGTGCTGTACTCACCGATGGTGAACCCGCCGAACATGCGACCATCCGGCAGGAGGTCGGCAACGTCCTTTGTTTCATATTCGATCGCACCGGCAAGTGCGCCCGGTCCGGCATCGGCTGGCGCTACACCTGGCTCAATGCTCACCGCTTTGAGCAGTGACGGATCAATCAATGTCGTCGCATTATGGTGGAAAATTTTATTATTTTGTCGGCTGCCATCGATGGTGACCGAAAAATTGGTTTCTTCGACACCATTCACATATATTTTTTGTGAGACAGGCAGAGAGCTACCAACGGCAATTGTGGGCTCTGCGAGAAACAAGTCCTGAAGGTCTGTCGGGTTAATCCGGACGAGATCTTCATCCGTCACTTCCACACTGTTTTCGCTTGTATCTTGCGTACCGATAACAATGCGGTTCAACTCAACGAAATCTTGCGCGTGTGCATAAGGGATGATTGAAAAAATACTGACAGTGCTCGCCAGAAAGAGATTTGACTTAAACATAAAGCCCCCAAGTTAAGTGTAAAATGGTGGCTTGACCGATGTCAGTCTGGCTTCCTTGCAGCGCAACTCGCATACATGATAAAAAAACTCAAGTTTAAGTTTGATTATCCAGTATGTTTATTTTTTGGGAATGTCAGCATGATCGGCGCGATTTATGAAACAGTCGATATCGAAACCTAATTTCGCATACTCACAGAACCATCCCACGGGCATCTATGGTAAGCATTTCATGGCGACCATTTTCTTTTCTAAGCCATATGCGGTCAAACATGTTGGAAACCACGCAAACATGGTTCGGCACAATTTTGAGTTTTTGACCAATCTCCAGCGACTTTTCAGCATCGTAATTAAGTGTTCCATGCTCTTCGCTAAGGCTTACAATTTTGATGTCTGGCCGTTCGACAACATGCCCGTAATCAGAAAAGCCCAGCAGATCGGAGGTTAAAACTTTTGATCCCGCATCTATAATTGCCCGGCCTTCTGCTGGCATGCTCACGATTGTCACCAGCACATGTCCGGCACAATCATCCCAGTCACAGCTACCGTTTTCGACCAAAGACCGGTCATTATAAATATAGGTGCCAATGCGGTATTCCGTTACAACACCATCTGTCTTGGCTGACCACATATCCGGTGATCCACCGGAAGAAACCACAGGGCACAGGATTCCTTTTTCCTTCAGCAAATCAACCGCAGCGCACATAAATTCAGCGACATTTGGCTGACCGCCTACAGCCGGATAGGTCATCAAGCCACCAAATTTTAACCCTCGAGTATTCTTAATTAGAAGCGCAAGCTCTGCCGCTTCATCAGGCGACTGGACACCGCAGCGCCCTGCCCCCGTATCACATTCAACCAGAACAGTGAGCGGATTTTCGGCATGTTCAAAAGCAGCATTGAGACCTTTAATAACGGCAGCGCTATCAGCGGTAACAGACAGTTTTTTCACGCGATCGGCCAACATTCGTAGACGCTGTAGTTTTGCATCTCCGACAATGTTGTAGGTAATCAAGATGTCATCGATACCAGCGTCAGCCATGACTTCAGCCTCACTGATTTTCTGACACGTTATACCGACAGCTCCAGCATCCATTTGCACTTTGGCAAAATGAACAGTTTTGTGCGTCTTGATGTGTGGCCGAAGCGCTAAACCCTGCTTTTCACAATACTCCTGAAACCGCTTGATGTTTCGATTTGCAATTGCTTCATCAACCACAAAAGCAGGCGTATCAATTTCAGCTATTTTATCAGCCATGAGGATTCTCTACACGCGGCCAAATCTGCCGCTCTAAATTTGTATAATTATTGGTTACAGGATTGTTCGGATACGGACCATCAATAGCAACATATAGAATTTCTGGCGAAATGCGTGAAAACGCGTCATGAAAATGGTTGGTGGATTTTACAACCAAAAGCGCTTTTTTTTTCGGGTCTATACCCATATTGGAAAAAATATCCGGATTAAAAACCTGGGAGCGTACGGAGTTTAGGATGACGTCCACGCCGCCCACCTCAATCCAGGCGGCGTCACCGATGGGGACGATACTTTGCCCAAAACTTTGAACAGCGTTACGCTTGACTTTTCGAACGATCACATCCGCATCAATTGGATCGCCGGCAAACTCAGACATTTTTGCGCCAAAGCGCAGGCGCAATTGCGCGCCTTCGCCGGCTGAAAAACATGTGCGCACAGCGATTGGATCCCATATCGATGCCAGTGCAGCATTCCGGACTTTGTTGTCCATCATAGACCGCAGAATAAATGTAGAATCTCCAGGTACACCACCGCCCGGATTGTCCCATACATCGGCGATTACAACCGGTGTTGCTGTTGCGTGCACCGCTTTTTCAAAAGCGATTGAGATGTCCAAAAACTCCGGTCTTGTTTTGCCGCGCATGGAAAACAGCTCAGCGCCAAGACGGCTTGCCAGTTCATCGCCGTTCGCTTTGTCATCATTGGTTATGACAATAATTTTGCAGCCCAAGTCAGGAACATTGCCGGCCATAAAACCGTGCACGACCGAAACGGACAGAACATTATCTGTTCCTTCCATGGCTTTAATTTTATCGACAAATCCGCGCATCGGCTGTCTGCTTGTCGGCAAAATTTCGATCATCTTGCAGTCAAATGTACTGATTTGAGGTTTGATTTTGCCAGTCGATGTTTCATGCGCCAGTTTAACCAAAGCTTCTGCAACATCAACGAAATCCGTGTGGGGAAATTCTTTGAAAACCGTAATCAGATCGGCATTTTCCACGCGATCCGACGACAAATGACTATGCGGATCAAAAGTCACACCAATGATGACATCAGGTCCGGTCATAGCGCGCACAGCTTTGAGCAATTCGCCTTCACAATCCAGACAGTCCTGCGACACCATCGCTCCGTGGAGCCCCAATAGAACGATATCAACAGGCATCGCCGCTTTCAGCTCGGCCAACAATTGGTCGCGTAGAAACTCCCACGTTTGTTGATTGACAAGTCCGCCCGGCTCGGCCCACGAGGCCGTGCCTTCAATGATCTCCCAATTGAACTCTTTTGCTTTCGCTTTGGCTGCCGGAAAAACCGCGCTGCATAAAGTAGGCGTCACAGGGTGCGCGCCCGGAGCAGCATAAAAGCTGTCTTTAAAATCCTGCAGATCGGTACGAAGCGGTGAAAATGTGTTTGTTTCAGTTGCTACCGAGGCAATAAAAACACGTGTTTGATGAGCCATTATGCATTTACCTGACGGGTTTTTATTCGCGGAATGGCGGATAGTAATTTACGGGTATAGGCGTGTTGCGGGTTCTCAAAAATCTCATGTTTTGTGCCCATTTCAACGATTTCTCCTTGGTACATTACAGCCACCCGATCACTGATGTGGCGCACAACGCCAAGATCATGGCTGATGAACAACATTGATATGCCGCTATCACGCTGAAGTTTTTTAATCAGGTTCAACACCTGCGCTTGAATTGATACGTCCAGCGCCGATACCGCTTCATCCGCGATCACCAGCTTTGGCTTTAAGATCATTACGCGTGCGATACCTATGCGTTGGCGCTGCCCCCCGGAGAATTCATGCGGATGGCGCGTCATGACTTCAGGAGCCATGCCTACCAAATCCAGAGTCTCGGCAATCAAGACCCGCGCTTCAGCCCAGTTTTTTGCTAGCCCATGAATAAACAAAGGTTCGCCAAGTGTTTGTTCGATTGTTAAACGCGGATTGAGCGAAGCAAACGGATCCTGAAAGATCATTTGAATGTCACGGCGCAGCGGTCTGAATTGAGCAGGACTCAAGGTCAGAATATCCTGCCCGTCAAACAAGGCTTGACCAGCGGTTGATTTTTCCAAATGCGTTAGTGTTCGCCCGACAGTCGACTTGCCACAGCCGCTTTCCCCCACAAGGCTTAAAACTTCACCCGGCGCGATATCAAATGAAACGCCATCGACGGCTTTTATGACTTTCTTTTCGCCCAGAAAACCGGCGGCTTGCGTTTGAAAATGTGTTTTAAGATCACGAATGCTCAATATTGCTTCTGTCATGACGCCACCTGATCGGCATAGTGGCATTTAACAGCATGATTGCCGGCGATATATGTATCGCCCGGCGTCTTCGCTATACATAAACCAGTGGCGATAGGACAACGCGGGTGAAACGCGCAACCGCTTAATTCTTCTCCAAGCGTCGGCACACGGCCCGGTATCGCTTCAAGCCACTCAACATCATGGTCGACAACCGGAATGGAGTTCAATAGGCCGCGCGTATAAGGGTGCGCCAATCTCTCAAACAGGTTTTCTGTCGTACCCGCTTCCACAATCTTGCCACGGTACATGACCGACACCTTGTCACAGGTCTCTGCAATCACGCCAAGATCATGCGAAATTATTATAATCGCAGTGCCTGTGCGCTCCTGCAGATCAGACATAAGCTCAAGCACTTCTTTTTGAACGGTCACATCAAGGGCAGTGGTCGGTTCGTCTGCAATCAATAGTTTCGGGTCGCAACTGAGCGCCATAGCGATCATCACCCGCTGACGCTGACCGCCGGACATTTGATGCGGAAAGCTGTCGACGCGCTCGGATGGGTTCGGAATACGGACGAGATCCAATAATTCAATGGCGCGGGCGCGTGCCGCTTTTTTTGAAATGGATTTGTGCTGGCGCAAGCTTTCTATAATCTGGTCACCAATCCGGTAGACCGGGTTCAAACTGGTCATCGGCTCTTGGAAAATCATCGCCATGCGATTTCCCATAATCGCTCTGCGCTGTTTTGAGGAAAGCTGCAAAAGTTCTGTTCCATCGTACCGGATGGAACCATCTGTGATGCGAACAGGTGTGCCTTCAAGCAACCCCATGATCGCCAATGAAGTCATGCTTTTTCCGCAGCCACTTTCACCAACGATGCCCAGCGTTTCGTTATCATCGACCGTGAACGAAATACCGCGCACAACAGGTTGCAATACGCCTCCTACAGAAACGGCAATGTGCAGATTTTCTACTTCAAGCAATGCCATTTCAGACCCCCGAAATATCGTCTTTGAACCGCGGGTCGATATTGTCGCGCAAAGCGTCGCCAACGAGGTTCATGGAGAACACAGAAAGGATAATCAGCAGCCCTGGGTATAATAAAAGCCAAGGCGCACGGGTCAGATAAATCCGCTCTTCTGAAAGCATATTGCCCCAGCTTGGCACTTCAGGCGGAAGACCAAGACCTAGAAAGTCCAGAGCAGCAGCCTGTAATTGAGCAAAAGCAAAGATAAAGCTCGCCTGCACCAAAAGCGGTGAAATAAGATTAGGCAAAATATGTCTGAACAGGATTGAACGATGCGATGCACCAGAGCAAACCGCCGCGTCAACAAACACCTCATTTTTCAGCTTAAGTGTCATGCCGTAAAGAATACGCGCTGTTGTTGTCGCATATACAATACCGATCACAATGATTGTATTGGCAACACTGCGCTCAAGAAGCGTGATCAAAACCAGTGCCATCAACAGTGCGGGAAACGCCATAAGCACATCGACACCGCGCATCAGAAAGTGTCCAAGCTTGGTAAAGTAGGCCGACAACATGCCGATGAGACCGCCACTTAACAGGGCCACTACAACACTACCAACACCGATAATGACCGTCATTCTGGCGCCGTATAAAGCACGTGAAAACGTATCCCGGCCGAAATGGTCGGTGCCGAACAGGTGCGGCCATCCCGGCTCCGCCAACCGGTTAACCGGGTCCAGTTCCAAAGGATCAAACGGCGCAATCACACCGGCAAAAACTGCCGCCAGCAATACGAGAACAAGCCACAGAAATCCGATTGTTGCCAGTTTGCGCCCTGCCAGTGCGGAAGGCATAAGTTTAAGAACACTCATTTCAAAGATACCCTTGGGTCGAGGCGGGCATAAGCAAGATCCACCAGCAAGTTGATCACCATGTAAAGAACAACAATCACCAGAATGACGCCCTGAATGACCGGATAATCACGGCGCAGAATGGATTGAACAACCAGTCTTCCGATGCCCGGCAAGGAGAAAACCGTTTCAGTGACAACAGCTTCTGATATCAAAGCCGCGAAGGTAAAACCAAAGGCTGCGGCAACCGCAATCAATGCGTTACGAAACACATGTTTGATCGCGACATTAGCCGGGTGCAAACCTTTTGCGCGTGCTGTGCGCACATGATCTTCTCGCGCGACATCCAACATGGAAGCCCGTACAAGCCGAATGATCAAAGCTGCATTAGGCGCAGCCAAAGTCAGACTTGGCAAAACCAGATAGCGTAAATTGGCCAGACCACCATCATCGGAAAGAGATGGAAAACCCGAGCTTGGAAACCAGCCCAAACCAACGGAAAAAATAAAGATAAGATATAGGCCCAGCCAAAATGTCGGTATGGAAGCGGCAAGCATTGCGCCGCCTGATGTAACCTGATCAACCCATTTGCCATGCATTGTAGCGGACAATACACCGATCGGCACACCGATTAGAACAATCCAGACCATTGTCATACATGCCAGCAATATTGATGTTTCGGCGCCTGCGGCAATCACTGACAAAACCGGTGTCTTGAAAAAGACAGATGTTCCCAGATCGCCCTGCAAGACATTACCCAGCCACACAAAATACTGAACCCAAAGCGGTTGATCCAATCCCATTTCACGTGTTAGCTGCGCCACTTCTTCTGCCGTGGCTGTGTCTCCCAAAAGAATGGAAGCAGGATCGCCCGGTATTAAATGGACGAATAAAAACACGAGAGCAGATGCCGCTAACAATGTCGGGATAAGTGTCAAAAGGCGTTTTGCTGTATACGCTAACATGGCGGTTCCAGTCGCTTGCAAAATTCAATGTACTATCGTCCGCCGCCCAAAGACGGCGGACATTGCACATTATGCTTATTTGGAGACATTCCAGAAGCTAGGCCAGATAAGAGTCGCCTCGCCCATTCCCTGCAATTTAGGCGAAGCAATATTGTAGGTATAAACATCGCCTGTTTTCATGGTTGGGACTTGCTCATAAATCAAAGCCTGAATTTCGCTCCAGATTTCCTGGCGTTCAGCTTCATCGGAAGACGCCGTGAAGCGGTTTTTCAACTCCTGCTTTTCAGGTGTTGCCCACCAGCCCGGATAGGTATCATTCATAACTGAGATCAAGATTGGATCCGGTACGAACCCATGGTGGGTAAAGAACATATCCCATTGATCAGGCTGTGCACGTTTTTCGATCAATGTCGCCCAGTCATAAACCTGAAGATCGATATTGAAACCGGCTTGTGCCAATTGCTTCGTGTAAACAATCGCCGTGTCATAATGGAACGGGTAATTTGTCGAGACCATAAACTTAATCGGCTCGCCATTATAACCAGATTCGGCAGCCGCCGACTTTGCTTCTTCGGTTTTACCCGCACTAAAATTCTCTGTGCCTGACTCCGAATACCAAACATTGCCTTCCGGCGCGAATGAGCCATTTGCACGCCACAAGCCTTCCGGCCCGATAGCCACCTGCAATGCCGGTGTTTTGTTTAATGCTGACTGGATGGCGCGACGCAAAGCAAAATTCTCTTTAAGCGGGCCTACTTTGGAGTTCATGAATACCAAACCGAAAATCGGGCCGCCATTGAGGATAGTCGTCACATTCTCATCGGCATCCAATTCAGCATAAAGATCACCCGGGATGCTTTCAGCATAATCATAGTCACCAGCGCGAAGTCCGGCGATGCGCGTACCGGCATCGGGCACTGGCAGGAAGTTCAGAGCATCGAACTCCGCAACACGCTTACCGCCATATCCGTCAGCTTCGCCTTCCGGCGATACATAATCGTCAAAGCGCACGAGTTCGATTTTCCGGTTCGGATCCCAGCTTCCAAATTTATAAGGACCGGTGCCGATGTAATTATCAGGGGAAATCGGCTCTTTGGTCGCGCCATCCATGACCGATGCCGGATATATAGCCGGACCACCATTGATGAACGCCATCAGGTTTTTCCAGGGACCGAACGGCTCTTTAAGATTGAGCGTAATTTCGTAATCGCCTGTCGCTTCCACGCTTTCCACATGATCAAACAGCAGCGAACCACGAGAACCGAATTCTCCCCAACGCTTTAGAGACGCCAGCACATCTGCCGATGTCATTTCCTCACCATTATGAAACTTCACACCCTGCCTGAGCGAAATGACGATTGTCTTTCCATCTTCCGAAACGGTTTCACCGGAGGCCAAAAGCGGCACAGGCGCATTGGATGCGTCAAATGTATAAAGCCCCTCAAAGATATGATGAGCAATTGTCGTGGTCAGATCAGACGTAATTACCTGCTGGTCCAAGCTTGGCGGTTCGCCAACAGTGGCATAGCGCAACACACCTTCCGCCCACACAGATGTTGATAGTGTTGTGAGCGCGGTCGCCAACGCAAATGATCTTATTGCACGTGATAGTTTCATTATAAATCCTCCCTTGATATGCCGTTTCCACACAACTGCGATTCCGGACATTGTGAAAGTTTTTTTCAAAAATACTGGAAAATGTCAATGGACTCTTTTCAAAAAGTATAGTTTGTGGCACCAATAAGAAAGTTTCTTACATTTTAGAGGGTATTATGAAAAAATCTAAGATTGTCCGCTACGAAACAGCCGATGCCGCAGCGGGCGGAACGCCGCGCCCTTTTGCCAAGGCGGTAAGAGCCGGAGATTTTATTTATGTGTCGGGACAGGTTCCTGCCGAGGCCGGGGAAATTATTGACGGCGGCATTGTGCCTCAAACCCGAAAAGTAATGGATAACATCATTGAAGTTTTGGAGCTGGCGGATTGCGGGCTTGAAAGCGTGATCAAAGTGAATGTCTGGCTTGATGATCCACGTGACTTTTCGAGCTTTAACGGCGTCTTTAAAGAATATTTTATTGACCACCCGCCAGCACGATCCACAGTTCAATCCGCATTAATGGTTGACGCCAAGGTAGAAATTGACGTGATTGCTTATAAACCTGAATAGGAAGCCGCAAGCAGTGAACAAGGTCATCGACATAATCTCGCAATTGAGAAAGCTGGACGGGCAATTCCCCAAGCGTGAGCAGCGCGTTGCGGATTACATAATCGCCAATGTCGAGATTGTTGCCTATCAAAGCCAGAATGAAATTGCGCGCGCTGCCGATGTGTCCGATGCAACAGTGAGCCGATTTTGCCAGACTATCGGCTGCGACGGCTTCAAGGATTTTAAAATCAACCTTGCTCAAAGTGTTGCTGTCGGACTTCAATATATGGGCAACAGCCATGGCGATGAGTCCATTTCAGACCAGCTTGTTTCGCAAGTATTCGGCACGCTGGTCGACACACTTAACATAGCCCGGTCACAACTTGATGCTGATGCGTTAAAAGCATCGATTGATATTTTGGCAGAGGCAAAGCGCATTGTATTTTTCGGCGTTGGTGGCGGGTCGTCAAACATTGCGCGCGAAGGTGCGAACCGGTTTTTCAGACTGGGTGTGCCATCCGAAGCCCATGCAGACGGCTATTTTCAACGCATGCTGGCATCGACTTTGAAAGAAGGCGATGTCGTTTTTGCCATATCATCCAGCGGCACGCCGGTTGAACTACTCGATAGTGTGGCCATTGCCAAACAATATGGCGCACAGACAATCAGCCTTACACGGGCTAAATCAAAACTCTCAAAAGCAACGGACATATCCATAGAAATCGATATCCCCGAAGATCAGGATATTTACAAACCAAGTGCATCAAGACTCGTATTTGCAGCGATTGTTGACGTGCTGGCATCAGGCGTTGCACGAAAACGGCCGGAGCCTGTCAAAGAGTATCTTCGAAGAATTAGAACATCGTTGGTTTCTCTGTCCAAAGATGTCGGCCCCACGCCTATCGGTGACTAGGTTGGACTATCGCAAGCTTTCTAAACTACCTGTGTGCCTCAGTCCGTCTTCACTGGCGCAAAATCATATCAGCGGCTTTTTCAGCAATCATCACCACCGGTGAAGCGGTATTGCCCGATACGATCTTTGGCATAATTGACGCATCCACGACCCTCAAACCGTCAACACCGTGAACGCGTAAATCTGCGCCCACAACGGCGTTTTTATCTGTTCCCATTTTGCATGTTCCAACGGGGTGAAAAATCGTGGTTGCAATATTGCCTGCGGCCTCCAGCAAATCGGCGTCGTCACTTATTGCAGGGCCGGGCAAAATTTCTTCAGGCTGATACATTTTTAGAGCTTTAGCCGTCATGATCTGACGGGCCTGTTTAATAGAAGCGACAGCAACATGTTTGTCGGCATCGGCTGACAGGTAGTTTAATTTTATATTAGGCTGACAATCGCTGTCGCGCGTTGAAATATGACAACTGCCGGTACTTTCTGGTCGCAAATTGCATACCGACATCGTAATTGCCGGAAAACAATGCAGCGGATCACCGAGCTTGTCGGTGGAAAGCGGCTGAACGTGGTACTCTAAATCAGGTGTTTCTTTTGACGGGTCTGACTTGGTGAACATGCCAAACTGGCTGGGCGCCATGGATAGCGGTCCACTTCGCTTAGTCAAATATTCAAGCCCCATAACCATTTTGCCAACAGGCGAATTGGCAATTGTATTGAGCGTTTTGGCGTTGCGGACCTTGTACACTGTGCGAATTTGCAAGTGATCCTGAAGGTTCTCACCAACGCCTGAAATTTCGTGGATTGGCTGAATTCCTAATTCGCTTATACGATCAGGTTGCCCAACACCGGACAGCTCTAATATTTTCGGCGAATTGATTGCGCCTGCGGCCAATAAAATCTCGGCATTTGCATGCGCTACAACTGACTTGCCTTGATGTGTAAATGAAACGGCACTTGCACGCTTGTTTTCAAATATTATTTTCTCGGTATGCGCGCCGGTTAGCACTCTTAAATTAGGTCGATTGAGAGCAGGCTTTAAAAATCCAGTCGCCGCACTCCAGCGCACACCTTTGTTTTGGTTTACTTGAAAAAAACCGGAGCCTTCATTGTTTCCGTCATTAAAATCTGCGCGCGGCTCAATGCCGAATTCTTTGGCACCTTCCTGAACAGCTTCGAGAATTTTCCATTTCAACCGCTGCTTGGAAACCTTCCACTCGCCGCCCTGACGGTGCATAGCGTCATTAATTTCATAATGATCTTCCGATTTCAGGAAGTAAGGCAAGACGTCGTCCCATGACCAGCCAACATTGCCCAGTTGACGCCAATTATCATAGTCTGCCGCCTGCCCGCGCATATAGATCATGCCATTAACGGACGAGCACCCGCCAAGGATTTTGCCACGCGGATAAACAAGACTACGTCCGTTCAAGCCCGGTTCATTTGCTGTCTTCATCATCCAGTCTGTGCGCGGATTGCCGATGCAATACAGATAGCCGACCGGAATTTTGACCCAATGGTAATTGTCCTTACCCCCAGCCTCCAACAAAAGCACACGAGTTTTGGGGTTTTCGCTTAGACGGTTGGCAAGAACACAGCCAGCTGTTCCGCCGCCTACGATTATGTAATCATAATTTCCGTCAAGCGCTTTTGCGGTGTTCATTTAAGTCTGCTCCAAAAGTCTTGAACGGTCCCCGCCAATTCCTGCCACAACTGATAACGTTTGTCATATAGCTGAACATGATCTTTATCCGGGTGGTATTCACGGTCAGGCTCGGTCATTGCCGCAATTGCAGTCTCATAATCTGCAAAAAGACCAACACCGCATCCAGCGCCAATTGCCGCGCCCAATGCCCCTGTTTCTGACGTTTTGGACACCATGACCGGCAGATTAAGACCATCTGCAAACATTTGCGGCCAGTGCGGACTGCGCGATCCGCCGCCGGATAGAACGGCTCTTTCAAAGACCAACCCTGCTTTTCTTAGAACGGATATATGGCGACGGTGCTCGAACATGACGCCTTCAAACAAGGCTCGCAAAACGTGTCCCTCGTTGTGCCAACCGGCAAGCCCGAGAAACCCCGCACGGCTATTGGGTGCCTGCCCAGAACCATAAAGAAATGGAAGGAAGAATGGATCATCAATTCCGGCAGTTGTCTGACCCAAACGGTCATTACAAAAGCCGAAAGGATCATCATGATGGTGGCCACGCTCGACAAATTCGCGAACATACCACTCAAGATTTGCGGCAGATGTCGCGCTGGACTCAATATTTACAAACCGGTTTTCTCCAAACCCCGCAACCATAAATACGGTTTCGTCATTGACCGGCTTACTGGAGAAAACCTGATTGATGCCCCATGTGCCCACAATGATCGATGCTTCTCCCGCGGACACAACACCCGATCCCATGGCGCTCGACACAACATCAAAATAGCCCGCTATGACAGGCGTGCCTTCGCAAAGGCCTGTTGCTTTCGCTGCTGCCGGTGTGACCGTTCCGACAATTTCCGCAGGATCGGCGAGACGCGGCAGCATTTCGCGCGCATCGGCTAGGCCATAAAGCGCCAAAAGCTCATCGTCGTAAACACAGTCCGGCATACGCGTCAGACCACAACCGGACATGTCGGAATAATCAGACACACGCTCACCTGTGAGGCTGAATGTGATAAAGTCCTTGCACAGCATCACTGTGCCGGTTTGCTCGTATAAATCCGGCCGGTGGTGTTTGACCCACGCAAGCAATGTCGGCGTTTGTGACGGCCAGGGTTTCTGCAGACATAACTGATGAAAACGCTCGCCGTGCCGGTCACGCAGTTTTCGGGCCATCTCTGCCGCACGTGTATCAAGCGATTGAATACCGACCAGCGGTTGATCATTCTTGTCCAAAAGATAAAGACCATTGCCGTGACCGGCGCAGCCCACACCAACAATTTGAGAAGCCTCAATGCCTGCTTTCGCAATACAGTTTTGTATTGCTTCCTGGGCATTGGCCCACAGCTCGTTGAGATCACGCTCAACATGTCCTGCCTGCGGAGAGGATGATTTTCCGTCAAGCGCATGTTTGGCGATCTGTTTGCCTTGAAGGTCAAACAGCACCGCTTTGATAACGGTATTGCCGGCATCCAGACCCAGTAAATATTGTTTGGACTCAGCCACGATTATAAATTTCCCAAGCTTCTTCACCGGACGCCGCATTGTGAATAATTGCCATCAACGCACTGACAACCGCTTTCGGGTTATCATGTTGGTAGATGTTACGTCCGTAAACCATACCTTTTGCGCCTTGTGCGATAATCGCCGCTGATTTTTCCAGAACAGCTTTAAGATCTTCCTTGCCGCCGCCGCGAACAAGAACCGGCACCCGTGCCGCTTCCACAACGCGGTGAAAATCTTCCGCATTTTCTGTCGGGTCTGCCTTGATGATGTCCGCGCCCATCTCGCTGGCTAGCCGGGTAAGGGTCACAATTTTCTCCGCATCGCCATCAACCTGATATCCACCACGTACATCATTTGGCAGCATCACCAGCGGTTCAATCATCAAAGGCATGCCGTATTTTTGGCAGGCCGCGCGCACACGACTGATATTTTCCACACATTGGCGGAAAAGCTCTGGCTCATCGGGCAACATGAAAAGATTTACCACGACAGCCGCCGCGTCCATCTCCAACGCGCCAATGATCGGTTCGTCATAATTTTGCAATTGGGACCACATCACACGATGGCGCCGGTCGTTATAAGGGTTGCCCATGTCAATACGCATCACCAGTGCCGGCTTGTCTTTTTCCGGACGGCTTTGCAGTAAATCTGCCTGTCCGTATGCACATTGTATCGCATCCGGTCCGGCTTTGATCAAAGTGTCCATAACCGTGGGCATATCTTCCAGCCCGACCATGAAACTTGGCTCGTTGCAGACCCCATGATCAATGGCCACATCAAGACAACCTCCATTGGTGAAAAGTCGGTTCATACGGGCTTTTGTGTTTGGTCGCATTGATCGCTCCTTATGTGATTTCGTGTTTCAAGCATGTCCTCAGACACGCCGTAAAAGTTTTGCAGCTCAGCAATCAGAGTTTGCTTTTCTTGCCGCGCTTTTGCCGCGCTCCAGTTGTTCATTTTGCTGGTGATTTGGCAGATTGTGTCAATCATTTGCGATGACAATTGGCCGGTAATGGCCAAGTCGGTTCGCCTTAAAACAATGTCTGACAGTGATGTGACAAACTCATTGGCGACCAAAAACGCGATCTCTCCGGCCGTATAGGAACTGCCCGAAACAATTGGACGGTCATCCCCGCGCGCCTCGCAATATGCCTGAACATCATGCGCGCGTGTTCCGTAAAGTCGGGCAAGATGTGCAGCGCGTTCCGGTCCAACTGAATAGTTTTGGATGATCTCATCGATCAGTGTTTCAGCATTTTCCGGAAAATTCCGGCCGCCGCCTATTGGCATTGTGCTTGTGTGTTTGCTTCTGTCATGGCCAAGCTCTTTTAAAACCTCGTCCGTGGTTTGCTCTGCAAAGGCACGAAATGTCGTCCATTTGCCGCCGACCATACAGAATTGCGGCACGTCTGATCCTATACGCTTTGTGAAATGGCCCCGCGATATGCGCCCTGTAAAATTATGATCGCTGCGCGGTAAAGGCCGAATACCGCTATAGCTGAAAACGATTTGCTCCGATGCAATCTCTATTTCAGGAAACAGCAGGCTTAAGGATGAGAGAATGTAGTCGCGCTCATGCTCTTCACATTTAACGCGTGAGGCATTTTCAACACGTATATCAGTCGAGCCGGCCAGCACCTTTCCCAAATAAGGGAATACTATGCAAACCCGACCATCCCTGTTTTCATAAAACATCATATGACCGTTCAGCGCTTCAAGCAGCGCTTTATTTTCAAGGATCAGATGAGAACCCTTTGTGCCGGAAACCAGTTTTTCCAATGGCTTTTTGTCAGCCGTCAGCGCTCCAAGAGATTCATCCAGCCAAGCGCCCGTTGCATTGACAATGGTTTTCGTACGAACCGAATATTCACGCCCCGTTTGATGATCGCTTAGAAAATACTCGCTGCCTTTTCGTTCCAACGTCGCATAGTTTAAGGCAGCACAGCGCGGATTTTGCGCCATCGTGTCGATTATCAGTTCAAGGCCCAACCGTTCGGGGTGACTAATCCAAGCATCATAATAAGTCGCTGAATAGCGCAAGCCGGCCATTAAAGCGGGCCATAATTTACGCGTCGCTTTGGCAGAACGGAAACGGTGTTTAGGCAGTGTGCGATCTTTGCGGGTGATCCAATCATATAGGGATAAGCCAAACTTGATCGGCATAGCACCGCGATTAGCGGGTTTGTCCGTGTATCTTAAAAAAGAAGCAACAGCATTCAAGCTACCCGAGAACAATGAAACGATCGGTATGGTAGTCGGCAAAGGTTGAACAAAGTGAGGTGCATTGCGTAACAGCCCATCACGCTCGGCAAGGGATTCCCTGACCAGTCCAAACTCACCATTTTCAAGGTAACGCAAACCGCCATGTATCATTCTGGAAGGCGCAGCGCTGCATCCGGAACAATAGTCTTTGCGCTCCACCAGAAGAACACGAAGCCCCTGCAAGGCAAGATCACGATATACACCAATACCGTTAATTCCACCGCCAACGACAATGACATCAAAGTCGGGGTCATGCGATATCGCTTCTATAATGTCTTCTCTTTGAGCAGACATAGGTTCTCCGTTCACTGAAGCGGACCTCAGTGCCAATGAATTACAAAATTTACGACGGGTTATCCGTCCAGATCAGTCAGATGTTTACGGGCTGCCCCATCAATCAGAGCGACATCATCCGGCGACAACTGAATGCGTCCGGCTTTGGCATTTTCGCGCGCCTGCTCTGCCGTTCGGGCACCGCATAGTGAAAATGTTATGCCGGGTTGCTGTAGCGTCCAAGCGATAACCGTCTGGGCCAGCGTCACATCATGTTGGTCGGCAACAGGCTTAATTGCCTCCATCAAATGTTGGACCTTCAACCTGTTTGCTTTGGAAAAGCGCGGATTATCCTTGCGTTGGTCATCGCCATCAAAGGTTCTGTCGACGGTCATTTTGCCGGAAAGAATACCCAATGCCAGTGACGAATAGCTCAGCACCGAAACATTGTTTTCACGCGCAACGGGCAGCAGCGACTGCTCTATATCGCGCTTGACCATGCTATATTCTTCCTGAATGGCGTCCAATGAACCGGCATTCAAATAAGCCTTGATGTCTTGGGCAGATGTATTGCTGGCACCGATAGACCGGATTTTACCGGACGACTTCAGCACTTCGAGAGCCTCCATCGTTTCGTCAACCGGTGTGGTAGGGTCCTGCCAGTGCGTAATATAATGATCGATATAATCAGTGCCTAAGCGTTTAAGGCTCTCTTCAACTTCATGGATAATTGAATCCTTACCCAAATATCGATGAACAGGCGCACCTTCATAATCAAAGAAATGATTACCCTGTTGCGTGTGCCAGACCAGCCCGCATTTGGTGGCCAAAACAACCTTTTCGCGTTTGTCTTTGATTGCCTTGCCAACGATTTCCTCCGCCAGCCCCTGTCCATAAGCTGGTGCGGTATCAATCAAGCTGACACCTTCATCAATTGATGCGTGGATTGTCTCGATCGAACGGGCCTCATCGGTCCCGCCCCACATCCAGCCACCTATTGCCCAAGTGCCCAGACCTATCGCGGAAGCGTTGATACCGCTTTTACCAATCGGCCGGGTTAGCATATTATGCGACATAGCTGGATTTCTCCTGTTTATTGAGTACTGAAAGTGCGGTTTCTTCATCCAAGACGATCGTATCCAGATAATCTCCGGCAAGAGTTGCCTTGATCGGTCTTGCTTTTTCCTGACCGGTTGCCACCCCGATAACGCGCCCGCACTCTGCCAATTCTGACGGATTTAAAGCGACAAGGCGGTTGTTTAGCGCGTAGTTGGCTATAGAACCGTTGTCGTGAATAAGGTGGGCGAGAAATTCTCCGACGACCCCCATATCGACCAGCATTTTGCGGTCCGCTTCCGGAACCGGATTTAAATCGTAATAGCTGGAACCCGGCGCATCTATCGAGCCGACGCCAACGAGGGCAACATTGGCTTTTCGGGCAAGGTCGAACACTTCACGAACCGACGAAACTTGGCGCAACATGTCGCGCTGCGATGTGCTCTCTGCAAAAAGCGGCGCATGAACCAGCATTGCTTTGCCGCCCAGCTTTTCTGCCATTTGCGTTGCAAGATGGTTCACATCCGTGAAGTACTTTCCCTGCACACCGCCAGTCAGCGGAACGACGGTGACATCCATACTCATTTCAACACTGAGATTATCAACAACAGCGCTGATTGCCTTACCGCCGGTGATCGCAATAACATCGCCATTGCGTACGGTTTGAGCCAGAAGATTTGCCGCTGCGCGCCCAACCTGCTGTAAAGTGGTATCCGGATTGCCGGATACTGTCGGCGTGATAACAGCGTTAGACAGAGAGGTTGCATCAACCAGCGCGTTTTCATGATCGACCAGATCCTGGAACACGGATTGTATGTCGATTTTCACCATGCCCATCTTCCGGCCTTGAGCAATAAGGCGATTGACCTTGGACGTGGATAAATTCAACCTGCTGGCAATCTCAGATTGCTTCAGACCCTCCATAAAGTGCAGCACAAGCACCGTATGTATCTGTCTGACCAGTTCATAATTTGCGATCATATCAGTCATTGAACAATCTTTCCCGCCTAGCCGCGCCGCTTGTTTAAGTAGTGATCAATTGACACGGCCGCGAGCAAAATTGAACCGCGGATAATGTCCTGCCAGTAAACAGAGACGTCCAACAGCGCCAAAGAACTGGAGACGACTGACAGCAAGATGACACCCAGTATCGCTCCGAAAATTGTGCCGGTACCGCCCGACAGGCTCGCGCCTCCGATGACAGCAGCTGCGATAACATTCAGCTCCATACCGATGCCGAATGTAGGCTGTGCCGATCCAAAACGGGCCATGTAAATGATACCGGCAAATCCGCACAATGCCGAGCAAAGTGTAGTGGTCATGAACACCACTTTTTTCGTACGGATGCCGGAGTAAGCAGCGGCGCGCTCGTTGCTACCGGTGTAAAAAACTTTCCGGAACAAAGTCGTTTTACGCAGCATGAAATCGAAGCAAATAACCGAAACCAGAAAAATGATAATGATCAGCGGTATCGGACCGATTGAACCCTGACCAATAAATTTGAACTCGGGCGGCAGTGTAAACAACCCTAAAGGCCGCCCGCCTGTTGCAAGAAGACATATGCCACGCGCGATCACCATAACGGCCAGCGAAACAATGAAATGGTGCAGACCGACCTTTGTGACAAAGAATCCCATAATGGCCCCGATAAGCGTACAGACAAGGATTGCCAGTCCCGACGCA
The DNA here is from genome assembly GCF_001293565.1 of Ahrensia marina. Lineage (GTDB taxonomy): Bacteria > Pseudomonadota > Alphaproteobacteria > Rhizobiales > Rhizobiaceae > Ahrensia > Ahrensia marina. Next base: position 32,068 of record NZ_JXMU01000024.1, read on the forward strand.
AGCCAAGGATCCATACCACCAAGAAACAGCCAACCTGCAACCACCATTGCCAGTGCCGTGACAGAGCCGACAGACAGGTCAATACCGCCGGAGATCAGCAGAATTGTCATGCCGATAACAACGATGCCCTCAACAGCAAAGGCCATGACCATCGCGCGTAAATTCACCCATGTCAGGAAATATGGCGATGCGAATGACATCACGATGAACAGGAGCAAAATGATTGCGATCAAGCTGGTTTCACGCATCTTGAAGAGACGCATCAACGTCCCGTCCTTGCTGCCTTTTGCTTCGTACTGTGTGCTAATTGTATTCACAATATATGTCCTTTAATGTCGCGTCTCATGGGCAGGAGACACAGTCACCGATGCCAAATGCATAATATTGTTTTCAGTCATATCCGCGCCGCTAACCTGCCCGCTGATTGTGCCTTCACGTACAACCATGACGCGGTCGCATAGCCCGATGAGCTCCGGCAATTCTGAAGAAATAACCACAATGCCGACACCCTTATCGGCAAGGTCACGCAAAATGCGGTAAATTTCCATTTTTGCACCGACATCGACACCGCGTGTCGGCTCATCCAGAAAGATGAGTTTGGGCTCAACAGAGAGCATTTTTGCAATCGCCACTTTCTGCTGGTTTCCGCCGGATAATGAAGACACCGGATCGTGCAGATTGCCGCATTTCAAATTGAGTTGCTTTCCAAGCCTACCGGCCTGCCCCTCCTCTTTTGCATGCGACAAAAGTCCGGCGGAAGTGGACACCTGTGACAAGCTGAGCGCTGAAACATTCGAAGCAATGGACATATCAAGAAAGATGCCATCACCTTTACGGTCTTCGGAAAGATAGACAACACCCGCATTAATGCTTTGCTTATAATCGGCAGGATTAAACGGCTGCCCGTTCACCGAAGTTTCGCCTGTCACATCGGTTTCCAGCCGGCAAATACCTTTGGCGATTTCACTGCGCCCTGACCCGATCAAGCCGCCAACGCCCAATATCTCGCCGCGTTTTAATTCAAAGCTGACATCCTGAAAGCGCTTGCCATCGCTCAGGTTACGCACCTGTAGAATTGTTTCGTTGCTCTCCGAAACAGACTTGGATTTGTCCGGATAAATCGTATCCAGAACACGGCCAACCATTGCGTTGACAACATCGCCCGGCTGGATTTCAGCCACTTGCCGGGTCGTAATATATTTCCCATCGCGGAAAACGCTCACGCGGTCGCAATTGTCAAAAATCTCCACCATTCTGTGTGAGATATAAATGATCGCAATGCCCTGATCCGCCAGTCGGCGCATGATTTTAAAGAGCTTCTGTGCTTCATTTTCAGTGAGCGCTGCTGTCGGCTCGTCCAAAATCAGAATACGGCAATCAAGCGTTAGTGCTTTGGCAATCTCCACCAGTTGCTGGTTTGATATCGACAGATCACCGGCGCGGGCCGACGCATCAATATCACAGAGCTGGCTCAAAACTTTTGCCGCTTTCTGGTGCAGCGCATTGTAATCCATCAAAAATGACCGGCTTACATTGGTTGCTGACATAAACATGTTTTCGGCAACACTAATGTCTGGGCAAAGAGCGATTTCCTGATGGACAAAACCTATGCCCAACTCCTGCGCTTTGGTGGGCGATGTAATTTTTTGCGGAACGCCATCAATCAGAATTTCACCCTCGTCTGGTTGCAAGATTCCGTCGATAATGTTCATCAATGTTGATTTTCCAGCACCATTCTCTCCAGCCAAGGCATGAATTTCACCTTTGCGAAGCTCAAAATCGACCTGTGTCAACGCATGAATCGGACCGAACGATTTTGATATATTGGAAAGTTTTAGCAGTGACGCTTCAGTCATCATTTTAACCAACATTGCATGAAGAATGATCGGGAGCGGCGGTGAAATATTTTGCGCCGCCCCCATTGTTATAAAGGCCGATTAACTCGGATCGCGCCCTTCCATATATGTGTTTAAGTCAAAGCTATCGGCGTTCTCTTTTGTGATCACGGCAAAACCGTTGTCCATGTACGGAATTTGCATCGGATTGAAGCCGGACACTTTATAGTCATTGAACGGGTCGAAAACCTCGCTGTTGGCTGCAAGAAATACCGCCATGAAACCCATAAAGCCCTGCATGCCCTGATTGGGATTGAGCGCCATGTGAATATTGCCTGCCTTGATGTGTTCCAACGTTGCCGGCGTGATATCCGCGTGCATGATAAGCACATCAGCCTTAGCTTCCAAAATGGCCGCCACCGCACCTTCAGCGGAACCCGCTTCGGGAATCCAAATGGCGCCAAGATTTGGGTTGGCCTGCACAATGGAAGCCGTTGCGCGGTATGCAGCATTGCTGTCCTGGTTTGTCGCCTGACGACCCACCAGCTTCATTTCAGGATAGTTCTCTTCCATATAAGAGACCAGCGCTGTAACCCTCAAATCATGATTGGATTGGCCCGGATTTTCCAGAACCGCATATTCACCGTCCTCACCAATCTGCTTGACAATTTCTTCTGCGGCAAATTTCGCCTCGGCAAGATTGTCAGAAGTAATATAGGCCGTACGGTTGGACTTTGGTGAATCCGCAGCAAAAGTTACGACTTCGGTACCATCTTCAATCGCACGGTTGATCGGCTCAATAAACGGATCAGACTGCATCGGGTGAAGCAAAATACCTGAAGGCTGCTTGACCAAGTCCTGTTCGAACGAAGCAATTTGTTTCGTGATGTCATAGTCGGGCGTGCCGGAAAAAACAGTTTCACAGCCAAACGCCTCTGCCGCTTGCTTAAACCCCTGATACACAGGAACCCAGTATGGATGGCTGGATACCATAACGTTCATAATATAAGTTTCGCCGCTCTCACATTTCAGCCCGCCTTCTGCAGATGCTGTTGTCGCGCTCAACGATGTCGCTGACATCGCCGCAAATGTGACTGCGCCTAAAATTCTAAATGGTCTCATTCTCTTCCTCCCAAAAGTGGCAACAAAGCCAAATCATCGCGTGACGCAAACCTCCATTTGCAACATATATCACGCGCCGCAATTTATTGCGATAGCGCCTATACACATCAATACAATCGTCGAGTCAAGCCATTTAATATATTTTTCTATTAGTGAAATTTATTTCACACAATCTTTGCATAGCTCTTAAAATGGCGTACCCGTTTGCGCCAAGTGTAAACTTGTTTCAGGTCACAGGCATTTGCTATTTCTACAAGCGGGCTTGTTCTGGCAGCATCAGGTTCGTGCCAATTACTTGGAGTCAAACTTTGAGATTGACCACCCACCTTGAGCTCTAACGTCCATAGGTTACGATAATGAAATCATTCATATTCGGTGTGAATTTTGGTGTGCACGTCGCGAAGCAACCATAACGCGAAAAGAAAGTTCGGCATAACGAGAAGCAATGGAACTACAATGTGCCCAAGGCCAGTTGCGGTCTCGACCGTACTGGCGGCTGGCTCGGCAGTTTTTTTGTCACTAGCTGCAACAGCCATAATAAACAAAAGAGCATCCCATAGAGCATGGTAAATTATAGGAACCCAGATTGATCCCGTACGTATCAACAAAGCGATCAACAACACGCCACTGCAGGCAGCGCTAACAGCTTGAATAGTTGCGGCCCCAAAATCACCCGTCGTAAAACCGTTCAAAATATGAACAGAGCCGAATGCAATTGAGGTAATGATGATTGCCGGCCAAATCGATAAAGGTCCGCGGAGAGCTCTGAACAGGACCCCTCGAAACATAGTTTCTTCAGAAAAGCCGACAAGTAGAGAATTAAAAAGAACCAGTACAACCAGTGAAATTGGCGGCAATCCTAGAAAGAAAACCAGCGCTAACGGAACAAGTAATACCAGACATGGCAACCATAAAATTTTCAGCGTGCTTTTTCTTGGTGAGGCAAACCTAAGGTCTCGCCATCCAAACCACCATATGGCAGCAATAAGAAGGATACTTGCAGCAAGTATGCTCCACGCAACGCCGCCGGCAGCAGTGTCGACCAATTCGGTTGGCCCGCTACTTGCCAATTTGCCCGGTAGAACCGTGGTTGCGATCCACAAAATCAAGATCACAAGGGAAATTAATACGCGCTTGCCGCCGTTTGCCG
>NZ_JXMU01000025.1 GCF_001293565.1 Ahrensia marina
CGCAATTCCAAGAATTCATTTTCTCTCCCGCGAAGGGAGAGAAAAGGCACCGTGCCCTCCCTCCCACTTTGTAAGGGAGAGGGACACAGGGTGGGGGTTACTCAAACAATCCGTATTCCGCCCCCACCGGCTCTGGGCCGCAAGCGACCCAATCGCTTGCCTCCCCCATAATTGGGAGGAGGCGGTTAGTACCTTCCCCTCCCCACAGGCGTGAGGAGGCAGAAACTTATCCAACTACCTAAAGTCCACCCTCATAATCTTGCCCAAACAACGAGGACGATATGGATTGGCAGGCGGCGATAAACATCAACAGACAGGCATTGCTGCGGATCGTAGCGGCGCTGGTCGCGCTTGTTCATTCCAGTAAGGCTGTGCCACGCGCCCTGCGCCATCAAATCCTGCGCGTGCTCGGCCCTGCTGAAAGCGCCGCGCGGCGTATGATTGTGCTAGCCGCACGGTTTCAGAAAAGCGTAAGCAACGTATCTGCTTCTTCGGCCAACCCTACCCTGCCGGACTTTGCTACGTTTGACTGCGAAACAAAAACACCACGCTTTAAACTGTTTGATCCGCGCAAACGATTTGACTGGCTTAACGAGCAACCATCAAAACACATGCTGAAAGCTCTGCCGCGCATCAGCGTGATCGGCGTAACGAACCCCGTGTTCGAAACACCAAAACAATCCCACGAAGACAGCACCGCCCTCACCCGCCGCCTGCAAGCGCTGCAAGACGCGCTTTCCGACCTGCCCAAACAGGCAAAGCGACTGAACCGCCAAATGCAAAAGCGCAAAACCGCCCCCGCAGGACCAAGACGTGTGCCGCCCCTGCGGCCCGGCCTGCCGCCGGGCTTCCGGCAAAAGCCGCACCATGCCGTCGATCATGTCTTAAAAGAATGTCACGCGCTGGTGGTTCAGGCCCCCGCAGCACCGCCATAAGTCTTATAAATTTCCGCAAATGTGACCTGCCTTGCTGGCGCGGGAACGCACAACCATGTCCAAAATTTGAGGTCAAACCAGCTATAAGATAAACATTGCCGCCGCTCTTCCATCGCCCGCCACATTCGCCTAGTTTCCACGGCAGGAAATAAAGGAATTTAAAATGGCACTTGATGGTAAAATCGCAATCGTAACCGGCGGAGCGCAAGGCATCGGCTATGCCATTTCAAAGCGCCTTCTTCTGGATGGCGCAAAGGTCGCGATCGCCGATATCGATAAACAGGCAGGCCGCACAGCGGTTGAGGAACTATCGTCGCTCGGCAGCGTGGAATTCATTCATACCGATGTCGGCAACCGGCTTGATGTGCACAATTTGATTGCCGCTGTTGTTGAACAGTTCGGCGATATCGACATTCTGGTCAACAATGCCGCCGTTATCCACGGCGAGGATTTTCTGACAATTTCCGAAGAGGATTTCGACCGCGTTATGCGCGTGAATATCAAAGGCGGATTTTTGTGCGGTCAGGGCGTTGCCAAATTCATGGTCGACAAGGTGGAAAAAGGCGGACCGGCCGGCGCAATCGTCAATATGTCGTCGATCAACGGTCATTTCGCATTGGCCGATCAGGTGCCCTATTCGGTTTCCAAAGGTGCGGTCAATCAGCTGACAAAAGTCATGGCGCTGTCGCTCGCGCCGCATGGTATCCGCGTCAATGCGGTCGGGCCGGGTTCGATCATGACCAAAATGCTGTCATCGGTAAACAGTGATCCCGAAGCGCGCGCACGCATCCTGTCACGCACCCCGATGGGCCGCATCGGCAAGGCATCGGAAGTCGCGGCAGTCGTTGCTTTTCTGGCGTCCAACGAAGCAGCCTATATGACCGGCGAAATCGTGCATGTGGATGGCGGGCGCATGGCGCTTAATTATACCGTGCCGATCCCCGACGATGATGCCGCCGCTTCGGAGGATGACGAAGAGTAAGAATATTTGCTGATCCTCCTGACATGATGTTGTCAGGAGCCATGTGCCAATGTGCGCTCATCACAACCCGAGAGGAAAGAACATGAGCGCACCGACTGAAACAAAGAGCAAAACCGGCGAAGCCTGCTGGTTTGAAATCCCGTCAACCGATCTGGACCGCAGCCAGAAATTTTATGAAGCTGTGCTTGGCATCAAAATGATGAAGACAGAAAAAAGCGATGATCAACCCAATGATGTTGTCTGGTTCAAGAGCTTTGATTCAGAAGGCGTGTTCGGCCATATTTATCCCGGAAAACCGGCAAAAGAAGGCGAAGGCAATACGATCCACTTAACCAGCGAAGATAAGTTGGAAGATGTGATGCCGCGCGTGGAAACTGCCGGCGGGAAAGTCGTTTCGCCCGTCATTCCAATTCCGGCCGGCCGCTTTGTTTACATCACAGATCCGGACGGCAATTCTATCGGCCTGTTCAACGTGAACTAAAAAGGGTACTGACATGCGCCGCGCAGATCGCCTGTTCCAGATTGTACAACATTTGCGCGGCGGCAGACTTGTCACTGCCGCCAAACTTGCAAATCATCTGGAAGTATCCGAACGCACAATCTACCGCGATATTGCCGACCTGCAATCAACAGGCGTTCCGATCGATGGTGAGGCCGGTGTCGGCTATATCATGCGCGAAGGTTTTGACCTGCCGCCGCTCATGTTTACGCGCGATGAAATTGTTGCGCTGGTCGCGGGCGCACGAATGACCCGTGCCTGGGGCGGCGCGGCGATGGCTCGCGCGGCAGAAGAAGCTTTGATAAAGATCGAATCCGTCTTGCCAATAGACCGCCGCAACAATTTAAATGCGGTGGAAATCCACGCGCCGTCCCACCGTATGAAACAGAATGACCGTGAAATGATCGACGCGCTGGAACGGGCCTGCGACAAGCGTCAGATTATCGAGATTGTCTATACGAATGCGAAAGGCGAACAAACCAATCGTCCCGTTCATCCGCTCGGCCTCTGGTTTTGGGGCGGCGGCTGGACTTTTGTCGGCTGGTGCGAATTGCGCGAGGATTTCCGCATGTTCCGCATCGACCGGATATCGAAGTTCATCGACACGGGCAGTCAGTTCAAAGTGGAACGCGGCAAAACCTTGCGTGATTTTTATCGGCAGATGGAGGAATGCGGCGAAATTCCGCGCACTCAATGCAGCCTATAGCGCCAACAAAAAAGCCGGGCGATTTATCCACCCGGCTTTAAAGCATTCTATAATCAGCTCTTAGTCTTCTTCTGATGAATTATCATCGTTTGATTTCAAAGAGTTCAATTTTGCAAAAACCGCATCGGCATCAAAATCATCATCTTCAGTTTTGGCCGGCTTATAGTTTCGCGATTCATCCTCAAGCGCCATGCCTTCTGTTTGTGATGCCGGAAGCAGCGCCTCACCGGCAACGTCCACATCAGCTTCTGCCGGACGGTTTTTCGCCGCTTTGTTTACTTCAAAATCAAGATCAATCTGCGAACATAGTCCGAGTGCGACCGGGTCAATCGGTTGAAGATTTGCCGAGTTCCAGTGTGTGCGCTCACGAATTTGCTGAATTGTATTCTTCGTTGTTCCAACAAGACGCGAAATTTGCGCGTCTTTCAACTCAGGGTGATTACGCACCAGCCACAAAATCGCGTTCGGGCGGTCCTGACGTTTTGAAACAGGTGTATAGCGCGGACCTTTTTTCTTGGTCTGCGGCACACGCACCTTTGATTCCTGAATCTTCAAAACATGATCAGGGTTTTCTTCTGCCCGTGCAATCTCATCGCGGGATAGCTGGCCGGTGTTGATAGGATCAAGACCTTTAATGCCCTGCGCTGATTCGCCATCGGCAATCGCTTTAACCTCAAGCGGATGCAATGTGCAGAACGTCGCAATCTGGTCAAATGTCAGTGCGGTGTTATCAACCAGCCAAACGGCTGTCGCTTTTGGCATAAGCAAAGTTGCCATGAGATATACCTTTCCTGTTCGTCCGCGCCGGTGCCGCGGGCGTGGCTTTCAACCACTAATGTCCGGAATATGCCCTCGCATATCAAAACCGCGCGTCAAGCGCAACCAATTTACGCATCTGTGGAGCGTCATCAAACTGTCACCTGACTGTCATCCAGCGTTCACCAGCTTGAGGCAGAGCCATAACATTATTGAGGGCTAGGAGAACAGGCATGCCAAAATCAGGAAAATTATTAAGCAGCGTCGCGATAATGACGCTTGCAACCGCGACAGCAACGACCGTCAATGCGCAAGATACCAGCGCAAAGGTTTTCAACCGGATCGCATCCTTTCCGGTAAACACAAATATCCCTGAAAGCATGGAGCAAACATCAGAAAGCTCTGCGGAAATCATCGACGTAACTGCTGACGGCATGACGCTCGTTTACTCCGATAGCCCGCTTGGCGGCATTGGCATGGTTGATATTGCCGACCCTAAAGCACCAAAACCGGCTGGCTTTATCGCAACAGACGGCGAGCCGACCTCTGTTGCGATACAGGGCGCAAACGCACTGGTGGCAGTCAACACATCTGAAAGCTACACGCAGCCCGGCGGTAAATTATTGAGCATCGTCCTTGCCGACCAGTCTGTCGCGCAAAGCTGTGATCTCGGCGGCCAGCCGGATTCGGTTGCCATATCGCCGGATGGCTCGCTGATTGCCGTCGCGATTGAAAACGAACGCGATGAAGACCTGAACGACGGTGTTATCCCGCAATTACCGGCAGGATATGTGCTGACTTACAAACTGAACAATGGCGCGATCGACTGCGACAGCAAAGTCATGGCCGATATGACAGGATTGGCGGACATCGCGCCAACCGATCCTGAGCCGGAATTCGTAACAATCAATGATGCCAACGAAGTGGCAGTCACATTGCAGGAGAATAACCATGTGGTGGTATTCAATGGAACTACCGGCGACATCATTTCCCACTTTTCAGCGGGCACTGTCGACCTTGAAAACGTGGACACGAACGAAGAAGGTGCGTTGACATTTGACGACACTTTAGAAGGTGTTCGCCGTGAACCGGACGCCATGAAATGGCTCGACAACAACCGCTTGGTCATGGCCAATGAAGGCGATTATGAAGGCGGCTCGCGCGGTTTTACAATCATGAGCAAAACCGGCGAAGTTCTATTCGAAAGCGGCCTTGCTCTCGAATATGAAATCGCCATGGCAGGCCATTATCCTGAAAAACGTTCAGGCAATAAAGGCGCTGAGCCGGAAGGTCTGGAAGTCGGCACATTTGACGGCCAGCAATATATTTTCATCCTTTCCGAACGCGGCTCAGTCATCGGCACCTATAAAGATATGGGCGAAGGCAACGACCCCGAGTTCACGCAGCTTTTGCCGAGCGCTCTTGCTCCTGAAGGTGCTGTTGCAATTGAAAACCGAAATCTCTTGGCAATAGCCAATGAGGCGGATTTGATCGAAGATGGCGGTGTGCGCAGCCATGTTACGCTTTATGAATATGCGGACGGCGAAGCATCCTATCCGATGATAATTTCTTCGATGGATGAGAACGGACGTCCGATTGGCTGGGGTGCGCTTTCAGGTCTTACAGCGGACCCTGAGCAAGCTGGCATTCTGTACGCGGTCAATGACAGTTTCTACGCGATGCAGCCAACAGTTTTCACAATTGATGCCAATCAAAAACCGGCGAAAATTACAAAGGCAACACGTGTGACGCGCGGCGGCTCTAATGCGCAAATGCTTGATCTGGAAGGCATAACACCAGACGGCGAAGGCGGCTTCTGGCTTGCGTCTGAAGGACGCACCGAGCGTATGATCCCGCACGGCCTATACAGAATTAACGCCGATGGTGAGATCGAGGAACAGGTTGCATTTCCTGCTGAATTGCTGGCCGTAGAAAAGCGTTTCGGCTCAGAAGGCATCACTAAAATTGGCGATACATTATGGATTGCCATCCAGCGTGAGTGGAACGATGACAAAGCCGGTTTTGTCAAACTGGTTGCTTATAACACAGCCGATAAAACATGGGGTGCCGTCAGCTATCCGCTTGATGAGAAAGGCGCGGGCTGGGTTGGCCTTTCCGAAATCACCGCCTATGGCGATCAGGTATTTATCGTCGAGCGCGACAACCAAATCGGCGAAGCTGCGAAAATCAAAAAGCTCTACGCTGTTTCAGTTGATCAGCTAAAGCCGGGCAAACTGGGCGAAGAATTGCCCGTCGTTGAAAAAACACTTGTACACGATTTCCTGCCTGATCTGAAATCAACCGGCGGCTATGTCGTGGACAAGATCGAAGGCTTTACAATCGACAAGGCTGGCAATGCTTTTGCTGTAACAGACAATGACGGTATAGATGATTCCAACGGTGAAACATTGTTCCTGAATATCGGACCATTGGCAGTTTCTACGAACTAACTGGCACACCATCAAAAAAGGCGGCGCATCAGCGCCGTCTTTTTATTTGCCTATTTTTAGGCAACATCCAGAACTATTTTCCCGATATGCGCCCCCTCTTCCATCCGCTCATGCGCGCGCCACGCTTCCGCGAGCGGAAAAATCATATCCATGACCGGCGCGATACGCACTTCTTCAATCATGGGCCAGACATGCTCTTCAAGCTGCCGCGCAAGCAATGCTTTGACCTCAAGCGGGCGAATGCGCAACGTTGATCCGGTATGGGTCAGCCTCTTCATCATCAGTTTTGAGAAGTCGGCTTCGGTTTTAGCCCCGCCCAGAAAGGCGATCTGGACAATACGGCCATCCATCGCGGCACAGGCGTAATTGCGGTTGATATAATCACCGCCAACCATATCCAAAATAACATCAACGCCGCGTCCGTCCGTTACCTGTTTGGCAACAGACACAAAATCTTCCTCATGATATTCGACCACATGATCAGCGCCAAGCTGGCGGCATGCGTCCGCTTTTTCACCTGATCCAACAGTTGTAATGACGGTCGCGCCGAAAGCTTTGGCGAGTTGTATGGCCGTTGTACCGATGCCGGAGCTGCCGCCATGCACGAGAAAGACCTCGCCTTTTTGCAAAGCGCCGCGCTCGAAAACATTGTGCCAGACGGTGAAGAAGGTTTCAGGCAAAGCGGCGGCCTGCGTCATCGTCAAGCCTGCCGGAACAGGCAAAACACTGCCGGCATCCACGCTGACATATTGCGCGTATCCACCACCCGCAGTGAGTGCACAGACCGCATCGCCAACGCGAAAGCGCGTGACGTCATCGCCAACCGCTTCAACAATGCCTGCGACTTCCAGCCCCGGCAAATCAGACGCATCTTTCGGCGGCGGATAAGCCCCCATACGTTGAAGCACATCGGGCCGGTTTACGCCCGCAGCCTTTACAGCAATAAGCACCTCATGCGGCGCTGCCTGCGGTATATCGCGCTGACAGAGGCTGAGCGCTTTGGGGCCGCCCGGCTCGGTGATCTCCACCGCTTTCATCTTTTTTGTGTTGGTCATCATACCGTCCTTTTGATTACCCCTCACTTGTTTGATTACCCTCTTGGCAGCCGATTGTGGCAAGTTTAATCTTAGTCCAGTTTTAAGCTGTGAGGATAAAATGATGTTTGACGGGGACGACGAGCCAAAGAAAAAAACACCTTACCAGTTAGGCCAGAATATCGACGACCTTTCTGTTGGCGATCTGACAGAATTGATTGACGACTTAAAACAGGAGATTGTGCGCCTTGAAAAAGAAGCAGACGCAAAGGGCAAAAGTCTGGGTGCGGCACAGGCGCTGTTTAAAAGTTGAACATATGCTTTCAAAAGCGCCGTAAGCGCTAACACCATATTAACCCTTATGAGATATTAACTTTATTGTTCGGATTTATTCGAACTCAATCAAAGCTTTGGCTTTGTTTGACGCCTCCCCTGTATATCTTCAAGAGCCGCTTTTGCGGCTCTCTTTTTTTGTCCGGTTCATTCCTGTAAAAATACAGTCTTCGAAGCTCATTCTCCTGCAAATCAACAATTTACAAGAATGAAGGCACCTTTTACCTCTTTGGCCGTTAACCTTGCATTAAGGATGTTCTTGCGTGATCCTGTGGGAATATGGAATGTGGTCGTGCAAGACACGCACTGAAGCGTTATTGAGCAGAATAAGTTTTCTAAGGGTAGGTAATGACTAACAACGCAGACCATCAGAACACCATTCAATTTTCAAGCCGGAAGGCTGCATCGCCTGCGTTTACAAAACTTTATTCCGAAGGAATGGCGCTTGTCGAAGAAACGGCCGCTTATCTGGAAACTGAAGGGCGTGAAGAGGCTAAAAAATTAAAGCGCGTTGCCGCGACGCTTTATGCAGCCGAATCCATGCGCTTGACGACCCGCCTGATGCAACTTGCCTCCTGGCTGCTGCTGCAACGTGCATTGAACTCAGGTGAAATGTCTGAAGAGCAAGTCAGATCCGAAAAAGACAAAATCCGTCTCGACACAAATTCAAGCAATAAAGACGTGGCTTCCTGGAATGAACTGCCTGAAAAATTTACCGATCTGGTGCGCCGCTCACTGAGCCTCCAAGCGCAAGTTCGCACGATAGACGATGGCGGCGATCTTCTGGAAGATGGCGCATATGCAACGCAGGAAAATCCTGTTCTTAATCAGGTCAATCTCTTAAAAACAGCATTCGGGGCAAAATAAGCCCCGAACTTGCCGCTTAAGCTGAAGCTGCTTACGCCGACATCACGCACAAACAAAACCCCGCTGATCAGATCAACGGGGTTCAATTGTTTTTAAGCTTCAAAAAAGCTTAGAGGCCAAGCCCGTCGAAACGTTTCTTGAACTTGGAAACACGGCCGCCACGGTCCAGCATAGACTGGTTACCGCCGGTCCAAGCCGGATGCGATGACGGATCAATATCCAAATTCATTGTGTCGCCTTCAGAACCCCACGTTGAATAAGTCGTGTATTCTGTACCGTCTGTCATGACCACTTTGATCTTGTGGTAGTCTGGATGGATATCTGCTTTCATGTCGAAAACTCCAATATTTATAATGCTGTGGCGGACATATCGTCGCGCAACCACCAAAGTTTTAAAGGAAAAGCCGCGAACTCAACGCCCACGGCTTTGAAAATTGTTGAGGTGCCTATACATCAGGGATAATTCTGACACAAGACTGTTGGCAGCGATTCATGACAATGAATTTTCAAATGGCCAAAGAACAAACGAGCAAGTGACATGAGTAAAGATGTAAAGCGTGGCGATCGCGCCAAATCCAAATCGGTTCGCCCGCTTGCTGCTCTCCTGCCATATCTTGCCCGTTACAAGAAACTTGTTATCGGCGCGGTTGTTTCATTGTTCCTGGCAGCCTTCACCACACTGGCCCTGCCAACTGCGGTGCGCCGTGTGATTGACCACGGCTTTAGCGATGAAAACGCGGCGCTGGTCAATAACTACTTTACCGTCTTGCTGGCGATTGCGATGCTGTTGGCCATTGCCAGCGCCTGCCGGTATTTCTTTGTGATTACACTTGGCGAACGCGTCGTTTCTGATATCCGCCGCGATGTTTTTGAAAATGTAATGACGCTGTCGTCCACCTTCTACGACACGGCACAATCGGGCGAAATTGTTTCACGCCTGACCGCCGATACCACACAAATCAAATCTGCTGTGGGCGCCACCGCTTCGGTTGCTTTACGCAACATTATTTTAGGTGTCGGCGCACTGATCATGATGGTCATCACAAGTCCTTCACTGGCGGGCATTGTTGTCGGCGTTATACCGCTGATCGTATTGCCGCTCATTGCCTTTGGCCGGCGTGTCCGTGCCAAAAGCCGCAAGGCGCAGGATACTTTGGCAAACGCCTCTGCCTACGCATCCGAAGCAATAGGCGCGGTGCGCAGTTTTCAAGCCTTTACCAATGAAAGCGGTGCAACACGCCATTATTCCAATGCCGTTGATACGGCATTTAACGCGGCACGCTCTGCCATTGGCGCACGCTCCATTCTCACCGCATTTGCCATCTTCATGGTATTTTCTTCGGTCGTTGCCGTGCTCTGGATTGGCGCAAACCGTGTATTGTCAGGTGAAATGACACCCGGAACACTCGGCCAGTTCCTGCTTTATGCAATTTTTGCCGCAGGGGCGCTGGGCGCGCTATCCGAAATATGGGGCGAGATGCAATTGGCGGCAGGCGCAGCCGAACGGCTAAGCGAATTGCTGGTCGAACAAAGCGACATCAAAAGCCCTGAAAATCCTGCGCCCCTGCCGGAGCCTGCGCTCGGCACGGCTTCGTTTGAAGATGTCACTTTCGCCTATCCGACACGGCCACAGGACATGGCGTTGAAAGGCCTGTCATTCAACATTCAAGCCGGTGAAAGCGTTGCAATTGTCGGTGCATCCGGCGCGGGCAAAAGCACTCTCTTCGGCCTGTTGATGCGCCAATATGATCCGCAATCCGGTACCATCAAAATCGACGGGCTGAATGTGCGTGATGTCGATTTGAAACAATTGCGCGAGCGCATGGCAATTGTACCGCAGGATGTGACAATTTTGTCCGGAACGGTGGCCGAGAATATCGCTTTCGGTAAACCTGATGCCTCGATGGACGAAATCAAGGCAGCAGCGATCGCCGCACAGGCCCAGAGCTTTATTGAGGTCTTGCCGGAAGGCTATCATACACAGGTTGGTGAACGCGGCGTCACGCTCTCCGGCGGACAGAAGCAGCGCGTTGCGATTGCCAGAGCCATTTTGCGCGATGCGCCTATTCTTCTTTTGGATGAAGCGACATCGGCGCTGGACGCCGAGAACGAAACGCTCGTTCAAAAAGCGCTTGAAAAGCTGATGGAAGGACGCACCACGCTGGTTATTGCACACCGCCTTGCCACGATTTTAAAGGCGGACAGAATACTTGTCATGGACAATGGGCAAATCGTGGAAAGCGGCAATCACAAAACGCTTTCGGCCAAGAAAAACGGCGTTTATGCCCGACTGGCCAGCCTGCAATTTAACATCGGCAAAGCTGCATGAAGAATACAGCCATCGCACTTGAGAACTCACTCTCTTTTATCACGAAACACATGCCCCCAGATGCAATTGACTGGTGGGTTATTGGCTCCGCCGCCATCGCAATTTCAACGGATATTGATATTGTTCCCAAAGATGTTGACATTGTTGCCAATACAAAAAGCATAAAAGCGTTTCTGCAAAATGCGGGAGAACCTTTGGCACAATCCGTGGCCCATCCGCTTTTCAAATCATTTCCCTTTCAGCGTATTGCCGTGGAAAATGGTATTGCTGTTGAAGTAATGGGTGACCTGAAACTAAAAGACAAAACCCATGGATGGCAGCCGCTTTGCATAAGAACCCGACAAACTGTTATGTTTGGGAAAACAACAGTTTACGTACCTGCGATCGAAGAACAAATAGAAATATTAAAACGTTTCGGGCGGTCAAAAGACCTTGAAAAAGTGAAGCTTATCAACGCTCGGTGAGTTTAAGCTCGATACGGCGGTTACGGCTGCGCGCGCTGTCTGTGTCACCCTCAACAAGCGGTTGAAACTCACCAAAACCGGCGGCAACCAGACGGCGCGGTGTAACGCCCTGCGCGATCAAAAACTTGACCACAGATGTCGCACGCGCTGATGAAAGTTCCCAATTGTCGCGGTAGCGCCCGTTCCCCGATAAAGGCACATTATCGGTGTGGCCATCCACCCGCAAAACCCAATTGATTTCTTCGGGAATCTCGGTTTCCAACTGCTGGATGGCATCGGCAAGCTTTGCCATTTCGGCCCGTCCGGCATCATTGATTTCCGCACCGCCGGAAGAAAAAAGAACTTCAGACTGAAAGACGAACCGGTCACCGACAATGCGAATATTTTCGCGATCCGATAAAATCTCGCGCAAGCGCCCGAAAAAGTCCGAACGGTAACGGTTAAGCTCCTGCACGCGCTGGGCAAGAGCAACATTTAGACGTTTGCCCAAATCTGCGATCTTGGCATTGGCCGCGTCATCGCGTTTTTCTGAAATATCAAGCGCACTTTCCAAAGCCGCAATCTGTTTTCGCAAAGCCGAAATTTGCTGGTTCAACAGTTCAACCTGACTAAGCGCGCGCTGGCTGACTTGCTTTTCGTCATCCAGCTCTTCTGCCAATAAACCTGCGCGTTCATTAGCTTCCTGGGCAGCACCGGCACCACCAGCCAGCAATTGCTGCAAGCGTGAACGCTCTTCCTCATTGGCCTGCAACGAGCTTTGCAGACTAAGCAACTGGTCTTCTATATCCTGCCGGTCGGACTGCTCGAGAGCCAGCAGGTTTGTCAGTTCGTTAATCTGCGCATTCAGCCGGTTAAGAACGGCATCTTTTCCGGTGATTTCCTGACTGAGTAAAAATTGCGCCAGCACGAAAACCGACAAAAGGAACATAATCGCAAGCAGCAATGTGGACAGCGCATCCACAAAGCCCGGCCAATAATCAACCTGCGAACTTCCGCGCCTTCTTCGTGCCAGAGCCATTTACTTGTCCTTCGACAATTTCTGGATTGCTTCGGAAAGCTCTGAAAGCGTTTGACGGACAGCCTTTTGCTCTTTGGCCTGTGCATCGGCCCAATCACGCATCATTTGCTGCTCATTACGCATGGATTTCACAAGGCCCTGTATGCCTTCTGCCAGTGAGCCAAGGGCAGCATTCTGGCGCTGGTTTCCGCCGCCACTTTCGCTTTGCATGGCGGTGAGGCGCTCTGTAATCGCCTTTAGATTGGCGTCATCACCACCTGCAACGGCAAGTGCCGCGCCCGAATCAGGATCGGTTACAGAGGAAAGCCAGTTCTCAAGCTCTGTGTAAAAACGGTTTTGTGCACGCCCTGCCTGAAGGTCGAGAAAACCAAGAACCAATGAGCCGGAAAGTCCGAACAAGGATGAGGAAAACGCCGTGCCCATGCCTTCCAAAGGAGAAGAAAGACCGGCTTTCAGCGCATCCAAAATATCATTTGTGTCCCCTGACCCCGGATCAAGCGACTGGATGGTCGCGCCAATAGAGCCGATCGTCTGCAACAGGCCCCAGAATGTTCCCAAAAGGCCGAGGAAAACCAACAATCCGATAAGGTAACGTGATGTATCGCGGCTTTCATCAAGACGGGTGCCGATGGAATCAAGAATAGACCGCATCGAGACGGTGCTGATTGACACAGATTGCTGGCGGCTGAGCAGTGAGCGCATCGGCGCCAGAAGGACCGGCTCCTTGCGCGCGGCATTGACCGTGTCACCGGCTTTAAATGAATTCACCCAGCCCACTTCACGGAAAAGCCTGATAACCTGAAGAAAGGCCAGAACCACACCGACAAAAAGAACGCCTAATATCAGACCGTTCAATCCGGGATTGGTGACAAAAGCCGTCGATATCTGACGGTACAGGATTGCCGCCAGAAAACCGACTATCACCAGAAAGATGACCATCGAAAGCAGGAAAACCTGCGGGTTTGAAAGTTTATACGGATCGAATTTACGCCGTGTATCTCCAGCCGCCGGATCGTCAGGACCATTGATCGCCATCGATCGTCGTCTCCCTAGTCTTTTGGATGCCAAAGCATCCGTACCAAATTCACAGATCAACCATAGTAGAAACTATGGCTAAATTGAAAGCGTCAATGGCAGGAGACGGCGATAATTACGATTTTGCCGATTTAAACGGCTTACGGACAGTCTCGCCAAGTTGTTTTTGGATATATTCGTTGCCTGTCAGAATATTACCCGATTCCAGCATTGTCTGGCCGCCATTAAGGTCTGACACAAACCCGCCCGCTTCACGAACCAGAACAATACCTGCAGCAATATCCCAAGCGCTCAGGTGATTTTCCCAATAGCCGTCATACCGGCCAGCGGCAACATAGGCCAGATCGAGAGATGCCGCACCGCCGCGCCGCACGCCCACGCAATTGTTCATCACATTGCGTAGCTCGATCAGAAACTTACCATGATCGCCGCGTCCAAGATGAGGCAACCCGCAAGCAACAACACAGTCGGTGAGTTCACGGCGAGCCGCAACACGCAAACGCCGGTCATTTAAAAATGCGCCGCCGCCACGTTCAGCGGTAAACATTTCATCAGTGACAGGATTGTAGATCAGTCCGGCTGTGATAACGCCATGACGTTCCAGAGCGATCGAAATGGCAAAATGCGGAATACCATGAAGAAAATTGGTCGTTCCATCGAGCGGATCAATAATCCAGCGGCTTTGAGGGTCGTTGCCTTCTTTAACACCGCCCTCTTCCATCAAAAAGCCAAAAGCCGGACGCGCTTTTTGCAATTCTTCATAAAGAATTTTCTCAGCGCGTGTGTCCGCCTGACTGACAAAATCGCCCGGTCCTTTTACCGATACTTGCAGATTTTGCACTTCGCCAAAATCGCGTGCCAGTCCGCGGCCCGCTTTAACAGCGGCCTGAACCATCACATTCATCAGGGCAGAACGAGCCATTTTATTTTCCTAAGTTCAAGAGTATCGATTGCCGGTGCTTACGCTTCAGCGCGTTTTACATAAGTAACGTCAGAAGTATCGACGATGATTTTCTCGCCTGCGGTGATAAATGGCGGCACCATAACGCGCACACCGTTTTCAAGCATGGCCGGCTTGTAGGATGAAGAAACTGTCTGGCCTTTAACCACCGGATCAGCTTCGGTAATTTCAAGTGTTACCTGCCCCGGCAACTGAATACCAATCGGCTTTTCCTCATGGCTTTCAACGGTGACGATCATACCGTCCTGCAAGAATGCTGCACGTTCGCCAACAAAGTCGCGTTGCAATTCAAGCTGCTCATAGGTTTCAGAATCCATGAAAACCAATGCGCCATCCTGCTCATAAAGAAACTGATAGTCTTTTTGCTCAAGGCGGACTTTTTCCACTGTTTCACTGGCGCGGAAACGCTCGTTCAGCTTGGAACCGTCAAGCAGGTTTTTCAATTCAACCTGATTGAATGCGCCGCCTTTACCCGGTTTTACCGCATTGGTTTTAACCGCGACCCAAAGGCTGTTATTATGCTCAATAACATTGCCCGGCTTAATTTCATTGCCGTTAATCTTCATAGCTCATCTCATTTATGATTGTCAGAGTGGCGTAGCGCACCCCAGCGTTAAATAGGTCAATGGTGCTCCAGCACATCATTTTGCGGTTCATGACCATAAAAGACGCAAATATGCAAGATGGACACGCATTTTTGGGCTGTTTGCATTTAGCGCAATCGGTTCGCCCGTTCAATGGAAGCCTGCTGAACCTCGCCCGATATGCCTTCCCAAAAATCATCCAGCACGCGGTCACGCATACCGGCGCGCCGTGCAAGAACATACCATGCGGCTGCTTCTGTTGAATCAGCTTCTACACCGATACCGCCCCAGTATAATTTGGCCAAAGCTACCTGTGATGCCACATTGCCGGCGACCGCTGCCCGTTTAATCCAGCCAAATCCGGCTTCCAGATCACGTTCCCCGCCAATACCGCTCAGCAACATATTGCCGAGTTCCAACTGCGCCGAATCATAATTGTGAACGGCGGCGCGGGCCAGCCATTTGCGCGCTTCGGTAAGATCAACCTCAATATCACCCGTTCCGGCTGTGTAATATTGTGCAACCGCATATTGCGCATCGGGCACATTGCGTTCAGCAGCGCGCCGGTAATATTTAAAGGCATCGACTTGCCCTTTAAATCCCGGGCTTTGCTCAATGATGAGCTGCGCATAGTTAAACTGTGCCATCGCATTGCCAGCATCTGCTGCCGCTTTCATTAGGCGAACTGCTTCCTCATGCGGCACCGAATCCGCATCGCCGCGCTCAAGCAAAATAAGAGCATATCTAAATTGGGCTTCAGGCACACCCTGAGCCGCCGCCTTCTCATACCATTCACCGGCAAGTTCGGGATCGCGCGCTATACCAAGGCCGCGTGCATAAATCTCGGCAATCAGTGTTTGGGCAGCAGGATCACCCTTTTCGGCGCGCGGCAGAGCAAGATTGCGCGCGGTGATGTAATATCCGCGCTGAAATGCGCCATAAGCTTC
Organism: Ahrensia marina; assembly: GCF_001293565.1. Lineage (GTDB taxonomy): Bacteria > Pseudomonadota > Alphaproteobacteria > Rhizobiales > Rhizobiaceae > Ahrensia > Ahrensia marina. The sequence continues at coordinate 15,901 of NZ_JXMU01000025.1, forward strand.
GTCCGCAGGTTTTTCACCAAATCGGGATAAAGCAGCCGGTTCCTTCCCTTTTGGCAGTTCAACCCCTTCCGGCGCCGGTTCAAACGGGTCTTCCGCAGCAAAGGATATCTGTCCTGCAACACACAGGCTAACCACTAAAAAACTGACCTTTGCAACAGCTCTAACCATCAATCCTCACCGTCACTAAAAACAAATGTTTCCAGAACCTTGTTGGCTTGTTCACATGCCGCCTTTGCATCAACACCTTCATTCAGGACGGCTCTCGACAGTGCAACAAACTCGGCACCCGTTTGCGCGGCAGTTTCAAGCGATGATAAATCATTGCCGCCCATCACAATACAAGGCACTTCAACAACCGTCGACCACCATGCGGCCAATTCCAGGTTACGCTTGTGCGGTTCATTATGTGTGTCCTGTCCGAACCGGCCAAAGAAGACATAATCCGGGTCTTCCTCGCCCAACATCAAAGCTGCATGTTTGGTTTCTGCGCCGCCGGAACCGATAATCCATTTATGGCCGAATTCTTTGAGCGCCGTGCGCACTTCCGAATAGCCGCCAACAATATGTGTGCCGTCAACATTGCAGCGTCCGGCAATACGCGTATCACCGGCAGCGATGACAGCGGCACCTGCCGCCTGACCGTCGGCCACAACCGCGCTGAGCAAATTCTGATAGCGGTCTTCATCCAGCTCATATTGAGGCACAATAATCGAAGCGACATCACCGCCCTCCAGCGCCGCCTTCACTTGCGAAATCAATACATCATCAGGGACATCCGCCGGTGTAATCAACACCAGTCGTGCGCGGTTCTCGATGCTGTCTGTCATACTCATTCTCACAATTTATTACGCGATGTTTTGCAAGCCAATATCGACCGCAATACGGCGCGATGACGTTTTGCTCAAATTTATGGCTTTGGCAACGGTTAGAATGAGGTGATTTGTTTCGGAGCCCATAAGAATGGCTCACAAAAAGAAACAGCCGCATATTTAATATATGCGGCTGAATATCTGGCTAGGCCACTATCGGCCTGCCGAAAGCAGATGATCTAGTGCTTGGTTTCATCGGCTTGAGAGGATTTGATCTTTTCAATCTGCTCTTTCAAATGGAGTTTTTTCACCTTCAGTGCATTGACGCGCATTTGGTCCGGCATAGGACTCGCGCTTACGTCCGCAATCTCTGCTTCCAATGCGCCGTGTTTACGCTGCAATGAATCAAGATGGCTTGATATAGACATATAAATACCTCCAATTGTGAAGTTGATAACATTAAAAGGCTGTCAGAAAATCTCCCGTTTGTCGAACCATTCTTAGTAGGATTTTATATTCCTTCAATCTATGATAAAGGGACATTTAACAGTCGCCGAACACAGCAAGTTACGCAGGGAAATCTTATGTCAGATCAGGATCAGGCTGAACTGCGCTTGTCTCATGCCCGTCTCAAAACAGAACATGCCGATTTCGATGCTGCCATCACGGCCATGCTGGCCATGGGCTGTAATCCACTGCAAATCCAACGCATGAAGAAGAAAAAACTTGCGATAAAGGACAAGCTTAAGCAGTTGGAAGATGAAATTTTACCAGATATTATCGCTTAAAGCCAGAAAGACCGCCTCTTATGACTGAAAACAAAGTCGCGATCATTATGGGCAGCCAGTCAGATTGGCCGACCATGGAACATGCCGCCAATATGCTGGATGATCTGGATATTGCCTACGAAGCGCGCATCGTTTCGGCACACCGCACCCCCGAACGCATGTATGAGTTTGCAAAATCTGCCAAGGATGATGGTTTCGCGGTTATTATTGCCGGTGCAGGCGGCGCGGCGCATCTTCCCGGTATGACAGCCGCTTTAACACCGCTTCCTGTTTTCGGTGTCCCTATTCAAAGCAAGGCACTGTCCGGCCAGGATTCGCTGCTTTCCATCGTTCAGATGCCTGCCGGTATTCCCGTCGGCACTTTGGCAATCGGCAAGGCAGGCGCGATCAATGCCGCCCTCCTCGCGGCAGCGGTACTGGCCATTACAGATGAAGAATTGGCCGACCGCCTTAATGACTGGCGCGATGCCAATTCTGCCCGCGTTGCCCAATATCCTTCAAGCGAGAGCTAAGCCATGACCATGCCCCTCCCCGCCGGTTCGACAATCGGCATTATTGGCGGTGGTCAACTGGCCCGCATGCTGGCTCTTGCAGCAGCGCGTCTGGGCTTTAAGACAGCCGTACTGGAGCCGCAGGAAAATTGTCCCGCCGCACAAGTCGCCAATGTTCACATTCAAACAGCCTATGATGATAAAGAAGGCCTGGAAAAACTTAGCCAACTCAGTGACGTTATCACTTATGAGTTTGAAAATATTGATGTTTCCGCTTTAGAAAAGCTTTCATCGGATATCGATGTTTATCCAAGCGCACAAGCATTGCGCATTTCCCAAGACCGCTTGGTGGAAAAAACATTTCTGCAAAAATCAGGTCTCAATACTGCGCCGTATCGCGACATCGATAATGCGCAAACCCTGGAATCTGCTCTTCAAGAATTTGGCGAGCGCGGTATCTTGAAAACCCGCCGTTTTGGCTATGACGGCAAAGGACAAATCCGCTTTTCCGGCAAGCCGGACGATATGTTACCTGCTGAGGCGATAGAGGCGTTTGAAGGCGCACCGGCTATCCTTGAAGGCTTCGTCGAATTTACCTGCGAAATCTCTGTGATTGCCAGCCGCGGACAGGATGGCAATGTGTCCTGCTTTGAGCCTGCGGAAAATATCCACAAGAACGGCATACTGTTTTCTTCCACTGTTCCCAGTTCGGTTTCTGAAGCAACAAAACAAAACGCGATTGATGAAGCAACACGGCTGATTCAGGCGCTTGATTATGTTGGCACATTGGGGCTGGAGTTTTTCGTCATGCCGGATGGCAGCCTGATTGCGAACGAATTTGCACCGCGCGTGCACAATTCCGGTCACTGGACCGAGGCGGCCTGTAGTGTTTCCCAGTTTGAACAGCATATTCGCTGTTGCATTGGCTGGCCACTGGCTAAACAGCACCGCCATAGCGACTGCGTTATGGAAAATCTTCTTGGCCACGATATCGAAAAACTGGTCACTCTTGCCGGTGATCCAAACATTGTTTTGCACAATTACGGGAAAGCTGAAGCACGCGAAGGTCGAAAAATGGGGCATTTTACGCAGCTTGCGACTCGTAAATAGCGGTAAATTTACCTATATTTCGGGCCAGACCGGTTGACATGTACCATCAAATATATGTATCCACCGACAACTGAATTCTGCGCGCCCACCGGCGCGTTTTTGTTTGGCTTGACACAAGTCAACTAAACCAAGACAGAGCAAAGAACATGAAGATTAAAAACTCGCTCAAAGCGCTAAAAGCCCGTGACCGCAACAACCGTTTGGTTCGTCGTAAAGGTCGTGTTTACATCATCAACAAGCAAAACCCGCGTTTTAAAGCACGCCAAGGCTAATTTGCTGTTCAGATAGCCGCAAAACACAAAGTTTCGCGGCGATCACAATTATTTGCATTTGACGAAGCGCATCTAAACCATAGATTGGTTTTATGCGCTTTTTTGCTTTGTCATCGTCGATCTACTTATCACTGCTGGTTTTAACCGGCGGAAGCCTCGCTCACGCGCAGGAAATGGATGACGGTATAATACAGCCCTTTGATGAAGAGTTAGAGCCGGTTCAACCGTCTGATGATTCGATCATACCGCAAGTCGATGATGTCCCCCCAGCCAGTGAGGCCGTAAAATCAGAGCGTGAAAAACGCATTGATGATTTTTTTGATCGCTTGAAAAAGACACGTTCGCCCGGCGCGGCAAAACGGCTGGCAAACAATATCTGGTCCGAATGGTTTCGCTCCGGCAGCGCCAGCATCGATCTTTTGATGGAATGGTCCGATGAAGCGACCAAACGCAAGGACTACCACATCGCCCTTGATCTCCTCGACCAAGTGACAACACGGCAACCGGACTATGCTGAAGGGTGGAACAGACGTGCGACACTGCACTTTATTATGTCCAACTACAATAAATCTATGGCGGACATTCAAAAGGTTCTGGAGCTTGAGCCGCGCCATTTCGGCGCACTGTCAGGCATGGCCAATATTTTAGAGCGCTCCGGCAACAAACAAGCCGCGCTCGATGCCTGGCAGCGTGTCCTTGAAGTCTATCCGGCCATGCGTTCCGGACAAGATGCCGTCATTCGCCTTTTCGATGAACTGAGCGGCGATCCGGTCTAATCAGGAGAACAGAAACTATTTATCCGGTCAAAGCGTTCCTGATTGTCCAATCCATAAAAAAGTGACTGATATGAACATTATATATGCCCTTGTCTTCTTTCTTGTGGCGCTATTTTTTGTGCTCGCCGGCATCACACGCTTAGGCGTTTGGAAGATCGAACGTGCCAATCCGCCAGTGGGCGAATATAAAACCGTCAACGACACCAAATTGCACTATGTCCATATCAAGAATGAAGGAAGTGCAGATTTGCCGCCGATTGTCTTTCTTCATGGTGCCAGCGGCAATCTGCTCGACCAGATGTCCATCTATGGCGATGCATTGAAAGGCCGTGCCGAGATGGTCTTTATCGACCGCCCCGGCCACGGCTATTCCTCGCGCGGCCCTTCATCCAATGATCGCCCTGACGGGCAAGCGGACACCATCGCAGCATTGCTGGATAGCCTTGGCATTGAAAAAGCGATTATCGCGGGTCATTCATTCGGCAGTGTTGTCACACTCAGCTTTGCGCTCAACCACGCAGACAAGACCATTGGCACATTATTGATGTCACCTGTCAGCCATCCCTGGCCCGGCGGCGTGAGCTGGTATTACAATTTAACCGCCATGCCCGTGATCGGGCACATTTTCACCGAGACGTTAGCCTTACCGGCCGGACGGCGCCAGCTTGCAGGGGGGACGGCATGCGTTTTTGCGCCAAACAAGCCAACACCCGATTATACGGACGAAACCGCTGTGCGTCTGGTTCTGCGGCCTTATCACTTCCGCAACAATGCAACCGATGTTGCAGGGCTTCATGATTTTGTCAGCGAAGTTTCACCGCGTTACAGCGAGATAAAAACACCGGCAATTATTGTGACCGGTAACAGGGATGCGATTGTCCTGCCGGAAATCCACTCCCGCGGCCTTAATGCCGATATTGAAAATTCGACACTGGTCTGGATTAACAATGTTGGCCACAAGTCGGACCATGTCGCTCCAGATATTATGATCGCGGCGCTGGAAAATCTGGCAGGTGCTTCAAACGATCTGATGGCGATGCGCGATGCGCTCGAAGCCAAGGTCGCCGGCGATTCTTACGGTCCTGTTGAGAACTGTTTCGACAATGAAGAGTTCCGCGACAAAATCCGCATGGAGCTTGAACAAAAAACGGTCACAGACAGTTAAGCCTGCGACCGTAAAAAAGGTGGTTGCCAATCCGCTTAGATACCGGAAAGGCCGTCCGATCCGATATAGGCAATGCGCAACATATTGGTTGAGCCGGGTGTGCCAAGCGGAACGCCTGCCGAAATGATGATACGGTCACCGGGTTTGGCAAATTCCTCGTCATAGGCAATGCGGCAAGCCAGATCGACCATATCATCCAGATCAGTCGCATCACGCGTGACCACACAATAAAGCCCCCACGTCAGCGCTAAGCGGCGTGCGGTCTCCACCACCGGAGACAGGGCAATGATCGGCACCGCCGGACGTTCGCGCGCTGCGCGCAGGCCAGTCGTACCCGATGAGGTAAAGCAAAGAATTGCACTAAGATCGAGCGTTTCGGCAATCTGGCGCGATGCAGCGGAAATCGCATCGGAGCCGGTTGCTTCCGGCGCCGAGCGCTGGGCATTAAGAATACCGGGATAAGTCGGATCTTTTTCAACTTTACAGGCGATCTGCGACATCGTGCTGACCGCTTCCACAGGATAGTCGCCAGCCGCCGATTCAGCTGACAGCATGACAGCATCAGCGCCTTCAAATACAGCGGTTGCAACATCCGATACCTCGGCGCGCGTTGGCACAGGTGCCGAAATCATCGATTCCAGCATCTGGGTGGCAACCACGACAGGCTTGCCGGCAACACGGGCTTTGCGTGTGATTTGCTTTTGAATACCCGGCACTGCTTCCAGCGGCAGTTCAACACCAAGATCGCCGCGCGCGACCATAACCGCATCAGAAAGTTCGATGATCTCGTCAATGCGCTCAACAGCCTGCGGCTTCTCGATTTTCGATAGAAGGCCAACCTGACCTTTTGAAATTTTACGCACTTCAGCCAAATCTTCAGGGCGCTGAATGAACGACAGCGCCACCCAATCGACAGATTCTTTTAAAACCGCTTCTAGGTCGGCATGGTCTTTTTCTGTCAATGCGCCTGTAGGAAGCGTTGTATCGGGAAGGCTAACGCCTTTTTTGTTCGATATTTTGGTACCGGAAACAACCTTACAGGTGATCGACTTGCCGTCGGTTTCTTCGGCAATAAGGGATAAACGTCCGTCATCAACCAGAAGACGGTGGCCGGGTTGAACCGATTCCAGAATTTCAGGATGCGGCAAATGCACCCGCGTATTATCACCTTCGCCCGGATTGTCATCCATGACAAAGGTCTGGCCCGGCTCAAGTTCGACACTACCGTCTTTAAACATGCCGACACGCAGTTTCGGTCCTTGCAAATCGGCCAGAATACCAATCGGCCGTTCAACTTTTTCCTCAACGTTGCGGATTTTTTGAACCAAATCCCGCATCATATCATGGCTGGAGTGGCTCATATTAATGCGGAAAACATCCGCACCGGCTACGTATAGCTTCTCGATCATCTCTTCGCTATTCGAAGCAGGTCCAAGAGTGGCAAGTATTTTAACTTTGCGACCGCGTTTCAATAGGGTTCCCCTTAATAATTACTGTGCATTTGTATTCGTGTTCGTATTTTCGGATTGCTGCGCTTCATCGATAAGTTGAACCATCCAGCTTTGCTGGTTGCCGGTATCATATTCGCGAAAACCGGACCGTTGAAAACCACGTGCAAAGCAATCATTCACGCCGGTTATCTTAAACTCACGCTCTGCCACACACATGTTGACAGGGCCGTCCCAGCGGCCACCGCGCAGCGCATCTTCCGCATAAAGATAGTAATATCGCGATGCGAGCGGGCCTTCGATCAGCGTTTTGCATTTGGTTGGCTCCACATGCCACCAGCCCTCGGTAATCCAGCCGGTTCTGGCTCTGTAGCCTATGGAGACACCCACCAATTCCTGTGTTGCGTTGCAAACACGAAAATCAGCGCGCGCTGTCGTGGTTGCGGCAAAGGTGAAACCGGCACTTACCCCAACCACAATCAATGTGGCAGCAAGTGCGTTACGCATATAACTATGGAATCGTCCAAACAAGTCGTGCATTATCCAATTTATACCGACAAAAAATCAAAATTCTACCGGTTCGATATCGTTACTGTTTTTGGCATGGCTGCGTGACAAGTCAATGCAATTTTAGCAATTGAGTGTATTCACCAACGGAAATTCTACTTTGAAATTCAAGCATTCGCCTTGAATGAACAGCCAATGGCAACAATATTACGGGCAGCAACAAAAGGGCATCAATTATGGTCGACTTGTCAAAACAACAACAAACCGAACTTGAAGCGGCAGCCTTTCGCCGTCTGGTGTCACATCTTCGTTCCCGCTCCGACGTGCAAAACATCGATATGATGAATCTTGCCGGTTTCTGCCGCAACTGCTTGTCCAACTGGTACAAAGATGCCGCTGAAGCCGAAGGCATTGAACTGGACAAAATGGAAGCGCGGGAAATTGTCTACGGTATGCCTTATGAAGAATGGCGCGACAAATACCAGACCGAAGCAACTCCAGAGCAAAAAGCCGCTTTAGCCCAAAAGGCGGCAAAGCACGACTAGAGCATGTCAGGAAAAGTGGGAACCGGTTTTCCGCCCGGACATGCGGCAAATCAAAGGGCTAGAGCGTGGATGCGTTTCAGTGAAAAGCAGACACGCTCTAGCCTTCGTCGTCCCAGCTGAAATTGTCCGCACGGCCGGGCTGTGCGGGCGGCGGAACACCGTCTTCCACAAGGCGCTGGCGCACAGATTTGGCGATCAACGGATTGTCTACTACCGGCTCGCGTATCTCCAATACATCGCCCAGCAAAATACTGCCCCCGTCAAAATCGGGATCATCAATCGCTATCGGGTTTGTGCGTTGCAGATCGGCCTCCGTCTGCAAAGGCGGCAATGTCAGCAATGGCACATTTTCCGTTGCAAGCGAGGTTAACAGCGGCGAAGCTGCATCACCGAGCAATTGCTTAAGCTGACGTTCGACATAAAACGCCATTTTGCGTTTGCCTGCGGATGTAAAATTAATCCCGTCATTGGCGCGCAGACGCACCTGCTGCCCTTTAATGTCAGATCCGGTCGTGATGAAATTGCCCGCTTCATCAACAAACCCATCCCAGATATCAACGAAATACCCACCGGCAGCTTCAACCGCCTGCCGGTAAATCTCGTTAAACGTCAATATGTCCGCCGACATTGAGCGGAACCGGAACGGCGGACTTCCCACCCACATGACAGGCGTATTGGTGTTGCGTATTGCCGCGATCAGCGCGTTCACGCGCGAAACATATTCCGCTTCCCATTCAGGAAGCCCGACTTTTACCGATTTGTTTCCAATCCGCATAATCTGACGGTCGTTGGAGCCCAGCATGACGACAACAATCGCTGGCTCAACCTCTGCAATGATGGCAGGTATTTCTTTGGGCCAATCATAAAAATCATCGCGCACGAGACCGGAAGAACCATTAGTGCGCGTTTCCACGATAACATTTGCAACATCTTCAAAGGCTTCGACCAAACCTTCACTCATGCCATCGGCGGTAAAATCACCAATAACGAGAACTTTGCGGGCATTTTCCGCTTTTTCAACATCCGGCGTTGAACCAGCCGAAGCTGTCACGGCGGCCCTTTGCGTGCTGCGCGCGGCAGGTTGCGCGCGTTTTTTGGTTGCTCTGCGTGGCGCAGCGCTTCTTTTATTCGCCTTGGGAACTGTCTGAATATTTTTATTCGGCGCATCTTTGCGCTTGAACAATAAATCAAAAAGCGTTTTCGGCCGCTCCTGCGCCTGTGCTGGAACGGTAAAGCCCAATGCGCTGAATACCGGCACGGGCACAGCCTTTTGCGCAACGGGCAAAAATAGCGTTGCGCAAACAATCACACATAAAATCTTTGCCAAGTGCCGTATGCCAGGCACAAATGATTTCACTACTGGGACCACGAAACCCGCTCTTGCTAAGTTAGGTTACGCCGCTATCTGCGACGTAATGCACTTAGCACTTCCAGCGACGGATATCCATCCTGCGCCAAACCATAACGCGATTGAAACGCTTTGATTGCCGACCGTGTTTGCGGGCCCGGCTTGCCATCAATGGCACCATCATAAAAACCGCTGCGCTGCAAACGCAATTGCAACTCTTCGGCCTCTGCGACTGAAATGCGGGTATAAGGCCGCGTCCAATCCTTGCTTGGCGGGCCAAAGCCCGCAATCTGATCAGCCAGCAGACCAACGCCGAGCGCATATTTATCAGCATTATTGTAGCGCTTGATCACGTAGAAATTTTTCACCATCAAAAACGCCGGTCCGTCACGGCCCTGAAGAACTTTAAGCTCGGCATTGCGCGATGGTGCAGGAAACGGCTTGCCGTTTGGACGCCGAAGACCCATCTGTTCCCATTTTGCAAGGCTAAGTGATCCGCCCGGAAATTTGCGGCCCTCAGGCAGCGACACTTCATAGCCCCATGTCTGGCCGGATTGCCAACCGTTTTTACGAAGCAAATTAGCGGCGGTGTAAAGAGCATCAGGAATCGAATTCCAGATATCTGCACGTCCATCTCCGTCACCATCAACGGCAAATGCCTGATAGCTTGTCGGAATGAACTGCGTATGTCCCATGGCCCCAGCCCATGAGCCGGTCAGACCGTTCAGTGGCACATTGCCATTTTGAACAATTTTCAGTGCGCTGATAAGCTGCGAGCGTGCAAATTTCGCGCGTCTGCGATCAGCATAGGCAAGTGTTGCAAGCGCGCGCGGGACATAGTGCAAGCGCTCGGGATCTTTAAGTGCCTCGCCATAACTGGATTCCATAGACCAGATTGCCAGCACAATGTTACGGCTGACACCCATGCGGCTTTCAATCTGATCAAGCAAACGCTTATATTTGCGCGCCATGGCCTGACCATTGGCAACAGTGCGCTCGTTCACGCGGCTATCGATATATTGCCAGGCCTGATCTTTAAATTCGGGCTGGAAACGCGCCTTGCGCAACACTTCGCTATCCGGTGTTTTCACATTGGCAAAAGCACGGTCATAAATCTGTGTCGAGACACCGTTTTTAGCGGCAACACTTCTAAAATCACGTATCCATTGTTGAAATCCCGCATCGGCAAATGCAGGTGTCGAAATCAGGGTGCCTGCGCTGATGAGTGTCGCTGCCGCACCGATCATTAAATTACGTCGATCTAACATTTTCTTGCTCCCGGATATATCAAACATATATCTCAACTCGTTTTTACGCACATAAGTGGACAAAATTCGGCAACGAATTATCGCTGCAATCTCAACCCGACAAAACCGCTGGTCGTGTTTTCATGCGACGCAGCATCTGAAGTGAATGTCTTTTCGTGACGCACACGGCCCGTAAGAGCGACAAAGCGATTCAGATTATACACCAAGCCCAGCTCACCGCTAAGCGTCTTTTCATCCAGTTCGGCACCGGTAAAAGCTTCATACTCTGCGCCGAGTGTGGCCGTTGCCGTCAAATTCGATAAAATGCGGTGCTGAAGGCCAAGCTCGGTTGCATAAAGAATTGAGCCGGCCACATTTTCATTGCCGCTGTTTTGGAACGATGTGCTTGTTGCCCATGTCACATCGGTACCGCGCAACGGAGACCATGTGAATTCCGCATCAATTGTCGCGCCATGAACATCATCAAACCGCGCATCGGCAAGATCTTGCCAGCCATAACCGACAGCAATCTCACCGCTCAATTTCTCGCCCATATCAATTTCGGTGCCAAGACGTAGGCCATAACGTGTCGCATTGCGGTCAACACCGGCGCTATCAACGGCTTCATCCATAACCCGCTGTCCGTAATTAAACTCAACAAACGGCGACAATACGCCCGACAACGCATAGCCGCCACGCAGTGTAATGTCATAATTGGTCGAATTCAGGTCGGATTGAGAGATCGTGCGGCCATCGCTCAAGCGTGCGGCGCTATATTCCAAACGCTGGATGGCAGCGGTAAGCGCGGCTGTAACACCGCCAAAATCATGCGCGAGGGCCGCTGACCCGCCATATGATCTGGTCGTTGGGTCATTGACACCGCGCACACCAGGAAACAGCACAGGATCGATTGCATCAAAATAATCCGCCGATTGCGGATCATCGCTCGATACATTGAGGCGGCCGCCAAGCGTTAAAGTCGTCGAATTTGTTATATCAAGGCGCAAGCTGGCATCGGCATCATAAACCGGATCATCTTCTTCACCGGTAAGCTGTGTCGGAATTGATCCACCCAAATCCAATTGTAAAGCGTGGCGGCTCCAGTCGGAATTGACCAGCAAGCGCAGCGAGCTTTGAAGCGCGCTCTGGTCGCTCGTTGATTCTCCGATGCCGCTGCCGCTATTGAATTTGGTTGTTGTTCTTGTTGCTGAATAGCCGATCTCGACAGAGGGACGAAATGTAAAGTTTCCGAGCCTTATTCCCTGCGCGGCATAAGGATCGCCTTCATCAATGACGGTGCCTTGGTCAACGCCGCCTACCGGCCCGATACGCTGCGTTGTATCAACAGGTTCAGCAAGCAAGTCATCCGCATCTGCATTTTCATCAATAATTGCTTCGATCTCATCCTGATTCTCGATAATCAGAATATCGTCGTCAGCTTCCTGCGCGCTTGCGGGCAGGATCACCGTGGAGCAAAGCATACAGGCCAACAAGACGCGCAAGGCATATGGCCTACGCATTCCGTAATCGGCAATTTGACTGTATTTCTCGCACATAATGACGCGCCGGACCCTGTTTAGCTTAATTAGAAGTAAACAAGAGCGGTTAATGAACTGTTGATAAAGGTGCCAATCGGCATCAGTTTCAGTGGAAATTTTGTAGATTCTCGCGTGCCGCGACTTACCGCATGGACAAATTCTTACCGGTAACGTAGCCCTCAGAAAACGGGAAAGAAAAATATGGCAAATTCGTCCGAGCACATGGGCATCGCTTCAGCACTGCGAACACTGAATATCGAAAAAGCTGGGCTGGATGCTGTTACCGATGCGCTTGAGAATGGTCTGGGCGAACCATTTTCCAAGGCGACCGGACTGCTCAAAGGCATAACCGGCCGTGTTATCATTTCAGGTGTAGGCAAAAGCGGTCACATCGGCTCGAAAATTGCCGCCACACTCGCCTCAACCGGCACGCCTGCCTATTTCGTTCACCCTGCCGAAGCCAATCATGGCGACTTGGGCATGATTGCACGTGACGATGCCATTATCGCCTTGTCATGGTCAGGTGAATCGCGTGAGCTAAGCGGTATTCTGCATTATTCGAGACGCTTCGAAATTCCATTGATTGCTGTCACATCCGGCGTCAATTCAACGCTGGCCAAAGAGGCCGATATCGTTCTGGCCTTGCCGAAAAGTGAAGAGGCCTGCCCGCACGGTCTGGCACCAACGACATCGACCATCATGCAAATGGCACTCGGCGATGCGCTTGCGGTGGCCCTGCTTGAAGAGCGCGGCTTTACAGCGACAGACTTTGAAAAGTTTCACCCCGGCGGCCAGCTTGGTGCCAATCTGAAACGGGTTGGGGAAATCATGCACACCGGCGATGAATTACCGCTGGTAGAAGCAGGCACCCATATGCGCGAAGCCATCATCACAATCAGCCAGAAAAGCTTTGGCTGTGCCGGCGTGCTTGCAAAAGACGGCACACTGGCGGGGATTATTACCGATGGTGATTTGCGCCGTCATATTGATGGCGATTTGCTATCCATGTGCGTGGACGATGTGATGACCACCAATCCCAAAACGATCACACCGGATCATCTGGCTGCAACGGCTCTGACCATTGTCAATGAATCCAAAATTACAACCTTGATGGTTGTGACTGACAAGAAACCGGTTGGTATCGTTCACCTGCACGATTTACTGCGTATCGGCGCTGCCTGATTAGATCCAAGCGACTTATATCCAGCCTTGCAACTCGCGGCGGACCATCGTTTCGATAACCCTCATCCCGCCTTCGCTGTCGTTCAGGCATGGAATATGTGTGTAGTGATGACCACCGTTTTCTTCAAAAATCTCCGCGCCCTCTCCTGCTATTTCTTCCAGTGTTTCAAGGCAGTCTGAAACAAATCCCGGATTGATGGTCGCGACTTTGGTAATGCCCTGTTTTGGCAGCGCTGCAATCGTCTCATCGAAATAGGGTTGAAGCCATTCTTCCGGTCCGAAACGGGACTGGAAAGTGGTCATTAGCTTGCCTTTTTCCCAGCCAAGACGTTCTTCCAGAAGGCGCGACGTTTTCAGGCATTGGCAATGATACGGGTCGCCCTTTTTAAAATAACTAAGCGGGATACCGTGATAAGATGCAATCACACGCTCCGGCTCCCAATCCAGACCTGCCAAATGGTTCTCAATCGACTGCGCAATCGCCTCGATAAAAACCGGCTCATCATGATAGGACGGCACAGTGCGAAGAGCCGGCATGAAGCGCGTTTTCATCAACGATTCAAACACTTTATCATTCACCGTTGCCGTTGTTGCCGCCGCATAGTGAGGGTAAAGCGGGAAAGCGACGATCCGGTCACAACCCTGATCGCGAAGCGCCGTAATCTTCTCGTCAATTGACGGTTTGCCATAGCGCATCGCCCAATCAACGATCACGTTTTCATGCGATTTTAATGCTTCGCCCAATTTGTCAGACTGCGAGCGGGTGTAAGTGCGCAAATAGCTTTCATCCAGCTCATTGTTCCAGATTTCAGCGTAAGCCTTACCGACCTTTCCCGGCCGTGTATTAAGAACAATACCGTACAGGATTGGATACCAAAGCGCCTTTGGCCACTCAATCACGCGCTTGTCGGTCAAAAATTCCTGCAAATAACGGCGCATGGATTTAAAATCCGTACCGTCCGGCGTACCCAGATTGACGAGCAGCACTCCCACCTTGTGGATTTTGACAGTGGGGTGATCCGCAGGCAGCGGACCTACCGCTTTGGCTTGTTCAGGCTCAATCATTTGGGGCATTTCATTTTATTATCGCTTTAACACTGAGCGGTAAAATAGACTTCAGAGCCAATGTTTCAATGCGTCAAAATGGTTCCTGTAAAAAATGAAACCCCGCCAGGCAAAACCTGACGGGGTAAAAACAGAAACAAGAAAAGCTTATTTCGGTACGTTTATTGTCGCACCAATTTTCAAATCACCGGCATTAAGCTCAGGATTTGCTTCTTGAAGCTTGGTGAACATTTGACCGTTACCGTAAAACTCTGCGGCCAAATCCCAGAGGGTATCACCGGCAACGATCGTATGGGTTTTCATTTCCATAGTCTCTTCAGCCATTTCCTCTTTCTTCATGTCTTCTTCAGCCATTTCAGCTTCGGCAGACGCTTCTTTTTCCATGGTTTCGCCCTCGGCCATTTCGGCCTCAGGTGCTTCTTTTTCCATGGCTTCGCCTTCAGCCATTTCCGCTTCAGGCGCGGCCGCTTCAATTTGAGGACCGCTTGAGGCCAGATCGCCGGCACCTAGTTTTGTTTCAGGAACCATCACTTCTGCCTCGGCTGTCGCTTCGGCTTCAGCCGCTGGCGCTTCTGCTTCGCTTGCAGCTTCGGTTTCGATAGCCGGACCGGATGATGCCAGATCACCGGCGCCCAATTTAGTTTCCGGAACCATAACTTCAGCTTCGGTTTCTGCTTCAGCCTTCATTTCCGGCTCGGCAGCAGCTTCGTCTTCGGGCTTTTCCATTTCAGCTTTTTCCATAGAGGCAGCCGCTGAAATACGACCATCGGTGTAAGGCGTATATGGATTGTTTTCCGCAAGATAGTCAGCAAGAACCTGTTCAAGGCCCGGACCAAAGTCATAGGCTTTGGCCGCATCGACAAACATGCTGTAGCCGTCACCGCCATTACGCACATAATTGTTGGTTGCAGCCAGATATGTCGCATCAGGGTCAAGCGGTGAGAAATTACCTTCTCTATCCGCAACCATTACGTCAGAGATACGGCTGCCCGGTTCAGCATCCTTGTCGAAGGTGAATTTCATACCTGCAACCTGCGGAAAACGTCCTGCGCCTTCCTCGATCTGACCGACACCATTTTCAAGCGCTTCCAGAATATCTGCGCCTGTGGTCTCGAATGTCGCAAGTGTGTTCTGGAACGGTAGCACTGAAAGCGCCTCGCCCATCGTTACTTCACCGGCATCAATTGACGAACGCAAGCCGCCGCCGTTTGTGATGGCAAACACAACACCTTGATCTTTTGTCCGGTCGAGCATTGCATCGGCAACTAGAGTACCCATCGCACACTCACCGGCGCGGCACACATCGCGGCTGCCTTCGATCATCTCGGTGGTTTCGCCGATAACCTGCGCTTTCAGTTCCTCAATTGGACCGCCAAGCTCTTTCACACGCGCAAGAACATCAGCATTCGGCTCAACCGATGCATCCAGAAGATGAGGATCGCCGCTGGCAGACGTAACATTGCCCTCATCGTCAAAGACAACCTTCAGCTCACCCAAATATTTTGAATAGGCATAAGCCTGAACGATTGGTACGTCTTTACCAGACGGGTTTTTAACGTTCACGGGGTAAGTATCCACCGCATTTTCATCCGTGTTGGAGAGCAGCGTATGGCTGTGACCGCCAACGATCACGTCAATGCCGTCAACAGCAGCGGCAATTTCCTTATCGCGCGGCAGACCAACATGGGAAAGAAGGATAATTTTATTGACGCCCTGCTCTTCCAGTTCGGCAACAGCGCCCTTCAAATAGCCCACTTCGTCAAGAAACAGCACGTCTTTGCCCGGCGAAGATGTTTCGTCGGTATCAGTGGCCAGAACAGATAGGATACCGACTTTTTCGCCGCCTACTTCTTTGACAATATAAGGGGTTAGACCACCTTCAATGCCGGTGCTTGCGCCGGCAATTGTGTTGCCTGAGATCACAGGGAAGTCGACATTGCCGAGAAACTTTTTAAGGCCTTCAGGACCATCATCAAACTCATGGTTGCCAACGGCCATGGCATCAAAGCCCATGCCGTTCATAAATTCGGCAGCCGCATCGCCCTTATAGGTAATGTAGAACAAAGAACCTTGGAACTGATCGCCTGCATCTAGCAAAAGGACATTTTTGTCCTCGCCGGTCAAAGCATCGCGCCGCTCGTCAATTTTGGTTTGCACACGCGCAACACCGCCGAAACACTTGCCTTCGGCTTCATCTTCAGCACCGCAAGTTGAATCATATTTATTGATGGACTCAATACGTGAGTGCAAATCGTTAATATGCAAAATATTGAGTTCATAGTCAGCAGCAGCGAAGCTTGTGCTCAACGCTAACGCCGAAACACTCATCGCAGCCAATGCAGCAATCTTTTTCATGATAGTCTCCCTTAAGTCTTATCCATATCGCGATGTTATGTTCTGGCACCGCGATATCAAAATACCGTAATTCAATGTGGCAATGAATCAGGTCGTTCGTCAACGAAGAAACGCCGCCCGAACAAACAAAATCCCGGATACTGTCAGTATCCGGGATAATGAAATAAAACTGTTATAATAAAATATAGCTCTGATCAGGCTTATGCGCGTGTGAGCGAGAAGTTCAGACCTGAGTCATTTGTGCAGTTCATTGTTGTTCCACCGGCAACCAACAAGCAATTTGCGACAATCGTTTTTTGCTGAACGCTGGAATAGGACGAAATCTGGATCGTATTATTGCTGATGTAGCGGTAATTGCCATCCGCAACCTTATTGCCGGTATCAGCGGCTGTTCCGACAAAACTGCCATTGCCGAAAACATAAGAAGCCAATGTGCCCTGATTCCAGTTACCTTCGGCAAATGTTGGACCTGCAGGACGCGGTGGCGGCGCAGAAGGCCCTGCCACGACACAGCCACTCAACACAATGCCGGCAACCGCAATCGCCGCAGTAGATTTCAATATCCGCATCTTTTCTACCTTCTAAAACTCTATGAGACTATTCTATTAAATCAATTTTAACTAAATCAACAGCGAAATTTATCAAACAAAAGCCTATGGTTAACGCCTCATGAACCATAAACGCCTCTCTAGGGCGTCTATGGGGCACAATTATGAATGCTGTGAAATCAGGGCCTTAACACTGATCAAACAGTCAAACATTTAGAACGTCAGAGCGCGGTCTCCATCGGCATCTTTGATGCGTGTTGGCAGGCCAATTTCATTGAGAAGACCCAAAAACGGCTTAGGATCAAGATCCTCAACATTGGCCATTTCACCGACATCCCATGTACCGTTCGCGATTAACATCGCAGCAGCGACGGGTGGCACACCGGCGGTGTAGGAAATGCCTTGGCTGCCAACTTCGTTGTAAGCATCCTTGTGATCGGAAATATTATAAATGAAAACTTCCGCTGGCTTGCCGTCTTTTGTGCCTTTCACAAAATCGCCGATACAGGTCTTTCCGGTATAATCAGGCGCGAGGCTCGACGGGTCAGGCAGAACGGCTTTCACGACTTTGAGCGGAATAACTTCCTGCCCTTCAGCGGTTTTCACAGGCTGCTCCGATAGAAGACCAAGATTTTTCAGCACCGTGAAAACATTGATATAGTGATCGCCGAACCCCATCCAGAAACGCACATCGGCTTCCGGATAGCGGTTTGACAAAGAATGAACTTCATCATGGCCGGTCATATAGGCCTTCTGTTTGCCGACAACCGGCAGGTCGTACTCATGCCCGACCTCGAACATCTTGTTCGACTGCCATGCGCCATTTTGCCAGCTGTAAACAGTCCCGGTAAATTCGCGGAAGTTGATTTCAGGATCAAAATTGGTCGAGAACCATTTGCCATGTGAGCCGGCGTTAATATCAACGATATCAATGCTTTCCACACTATCAAGATATTCGTCAGCCGCCAGACGCGCATAGGCGTTAACAACGCCCGGATCAAAACCAACGCCCAAAATTGCCGTTACATTGGCGTATTTACAGGCATCGCGGCGCTTCCATTCATAATTGCCGTACCACGGCGGCGTTTCGCAGATTTTGTCCTGCTCCTCATGGATAGCAGTATCCATGTAAGCCGCACCGGTTTCGATACACGCCTCAAGAACACTCATATTCACGAATGGCGAACCAACATTGATAACGATCTCGCAGCCGGTTTCCCTGATCAGCGCGGCGACAGCGGCCGTATCGGTTGCATCCAGCGCATGCGCTTTAAAAACGCCATCAACTTTCATCGCTGATTTTTCGTGAACAGAGGCAATGATTTCATCGCATTTGGAAACCGTGCGGCTGGCAATATGCAAATCTCCAAGCACATCATTGTTCTGCGCACATTTATGCGCGACAACTTGGGCAACACCGCCCGCACCGATAATCAAACAGTTCTTTTTCAACGCTCAAATTCTCCTTTTGAGGATTACAAACGGCCTTAGCCGTGGCTGCTTTCAAATTCATCGTAGCCAAATTCACGGCACAGGGTCAAAGAACCATCCAGTTCCCTGATAACGATGGACGGCATTTTAACGCCGTTAAACCAGTTCTTTTTAACCAGCGTGTAACCGGCGGCGTCACCGATCGACAGCCGGTCGCCAATTTTAAGCGGCTCTTTGAACGAGCGCTCGCCAAAAACATCGCCAGCCAGACACGACTTGCCGCAGATCATATATTCATGATCACCTTCGCTCTCTAACGTGGCGCTTTCACGGTAAATCAGCAAATCAAGCATATGGGCTTCAACCGAACTATCAACGATAGCCAGTTTTTTCTCGTTCTCCAAAAGGTCAAGAACCGTCACTTCCAGACTAGCCGTTCCGGTGATGGCCGCTTCACCCGGCTCAAGATAGACCTGCACATCAAACCGTTCGGAAAATTCTTTCAGGCGTGCCGCCAGCTTGTCGAGCGGGTAGCCTTCGCCGGTAAAATGAATTCCGCCGCCAAGGCTTACCCATTCCAGCTTGGCAAGAAACGAGCCGAACTCGCCCTCAATGCGCTCTAACTGCTGGGAAAATTTCTCGAAATCATCATTCTCGCAATTATAGTGGATCATAACGCCGCTAATGCGGTCGGCATAATGATTGAGCGTGTTAACGTCCCACTCGCCCAAACGGCTGAAGCGGCGTGACGGGTCCGCCAGATCAAAGCCGGATGTCGAAAAGCCCGGGTTCAAACGCAAGCCGCGCTTGATGTCCGCAGTTTTTTCATCGAAACGCTCAAGCTGACCGGCCGAATTGAAGATGATTTTATCGGCATATGTAATCGCCTCATCAATTTCATGATCGGCCCAGGCTACGGAATAGGCATGGGTTTCCTTGCCGAATTTCTCGCGTCCGAGTTTCAATTCGTAAAGGCTGCTTGAGGTCGTGCCATCCATGTGGCCGCGCATCGTGCCGAAAACCGGCCATGTGGCAAAACATTTAAGCGCAAGCAGGCACTTTGCACCCGATGCCTCACGCAAATAATCCATCTTGGCCATGTTGGCAGCAAGCTTGGACCGGTCAATCAAGTAATAAGGTGTTTGCATTCAAATTCCCGCTCAAGCCCTGACTTTGATCAGCATAAAGGCGACCAATGACACAATCTTATGACAAATGAGCTTTTGGGTCAGCCCATTGAATTAAGATGTCCATGTAGGCGAT
This sequence comes from Ahrensia marina, assembly GCF_001293565.1. Lineage (GTDB taxonomy): Bacteria > Pseudomonadota > Alphaproteobacteria > Rhizobiales > Rhizobiaceae > Ahrensia > Ahrensia marina. Next base: position 35,789 of record NZ_JXMU01000025.1, read on the forward strand.
CGCGCACGCCGCGCAACCCCTTATAATCAAGTTGCGCTTCGTTAAGCGCCATAAGTTGCATATTAAGGTCGCCAACAAGATGCGGGTTGCGCTGCAAAGCCGCCAGCGGATCAACAAAAACACCGATGGTGAACAGAATATCTGTGCCCCCGGGCAGCTTGGTCAATGTTTGCATCTCGCCGCGTAAAAACAGGCGCGCCAAATCTTCCATATCCGCAAAGTCGCCGTCTTCCGGCACCGGTAAATGCAGATCATCAACCGAATGGAGCGACCAGTTATGCCGGTCGACCGTTGCGCCAATCTGCAACCCGTCAAACATGCGCTCGATGATTTTCGCCTTGCGTGTTCCTTCAGTAAATCCGGGAACAGGCGCGTGGACCTCGGCCATGATTTTCCCGATCTTGTCGCGCATATTCCAAGCAGACGGGAAACAGACGCATCCGCAGGACAATTGCCAGCCATCGGCAGTCTTGCTCATGATCACAAGGTCATCGGCAACCAGCTTGGAGGCCGTAAGAAGCGATGGTTCTGTCGCATCAATCTGAACGCCGCATTGCCCGCCATCAGCCAATACACGGATATTATTTCCTGCTTTCTGGTAGGTATCGGGAAATGTCGTCAAAAGATGTTCACTGACAAGCTCGAAAACCTGTTCTTGAGCAGCTTCTGTGCCGCCAATATCGGCAAACACCAGATCAAATTCGGCATTTAGCAATGTCGATTTTTCAGCCAGATATGCGCCCATTCCTTCAAACGGGCGCAACCAATGAGCATCGCGCTCCTTTGGTGCGACGCCAATTTCAAATGCCTTTGGCAACGCGGCCAATTGCGGGGAACGATCACGCATTATCAGTGCCGGACCTAGTCTTCCATCGCTTCAAGCTCATCGATAATCTCTTCAATGACGCTGAGGCCTTTTTTCCAGAACTCAGGATCAGAAGCATCAAGGCCAAATGGTGCCAGCAATTCAGAATGATGCTTGGTGCCACCGGCACGCAGCATATCCATATATTTATCCTGAAATCCGCTCTCGGCATTTTGATAAACGGCATAGAGCGAGTTCACCAGACAATCACCAAATGCATAGGCATAAACATAGAACGGTGAATGGATGAAGTGCGGAATATAGGCCCAGAAGTTCTCATACCCTTCATTAAGCTCCACCGCCGGGCCCAAGCTTTCCGCCTGCACTTCCATCCAGAACTGGCCAAGCTGTTCTGATGTGATTTCACCCTCACGGCGGGCTTCATGCACTTTGCGCTCAAACATGTAAAACGCGATCTGCCGCACGACCGTGTTGATCATGTCTTCGGCTTTTTGCGCCAGCATTGCCTTGCGTTCACGCTTGTCCTCAACCTTTTCAAGCATAAAGCGGAAGGTCAGCATTTCACCAAACACGGAAGCGGTCTCGGCCAGCGTTAGCGGTGTGGACGCCATCAACGCCCCCTGCTCACCCGCAAGAACCTGATGCACGCCATGACCAAGCTCATGCGCCATCACCATCACATCACGTGGCTTGCCCAGATAGTTGAGCAGCACATAAGGGTGAACGGACGGGACACAGGGATGGGAAAATGCGCCCGGCGCTTTGCCTTCGCGCACCGGCGCATCAATCCAGTTCTTATCGAAAAACAATTGTGCAATATCCGCCATTTCAGGCAAAAATCCGCTATAGGCTGCAAGCACCGTATCTTTCGCATCATCCCAGGCAACAACGGCATTGGGCGTTTCCGGCAATGGCGCATTGCGGTCCCAGGCATTCAGTTTATCCATGCCCAGCCATTTGGCTTTCATCGCGTAATAGCGGTGTGAAATACGCGGAAAGCTTTCGCGTACAGCCTCTACCAGCGCATCGACGACTTCGCGCTCAACACGATTGTCCAGATGGCGGCTGTCAGCCACATCCTCGAACCCGCGCCAACGGTCAGAAATTTCCTTATCCTTGGCGAGCGTGTTGGTAATCAGCGTAAAGACGCGGATGTCATTGCCAAACTTCTTTGCAATCGCCTCGAATGCTTTTCTACGAATGTCGACATCCGGCTCCTGAAGCAGATTAAACACGCGCTCCGACGTCAGTTCCTTGCCATCGACATTAAACCGCATTGCGTTGGAGGTTTCATCAAACAGACGGTTAAAAGCGCCGCGGCTGGTAAGGGACTTTTCATGGAAAAGTTGCTCAATACGGTCTTCCAACTGAAAGGGCTTGTCCTTGCGCAAATCCTCAAGCCAAGGTTTGTAATGTGCTGCAAGCTCGTCGCTTGATATTGCTTTTTGCAATTGCTCGTCTTCAAGCAGGTTGAGCTCAAGACCAAAGAACAAAAGATGCGAACCGGCATCTGTCAGTTTCTGCTGGGCATCGCCGTAAAACTTTGCCCGTGCAGGATCGGACGTGTCACTGGCGTAAAGCAAACCGGCATAAGAGCCGATACGTCCGACAATCTCTTGAATTTCTTCGAACCGTTTGACCGCTTGTCCCAACTTTCCGTTGGCGGCAGCCACAGCCAGCTTGCCTTTCCAGGCTTCTTCAAATTCCGCACTATCAGTTTTGACCTTTTCAAAATCGGCTGCCAGCTCTTTGGAATCCAGCGACGGATAAAGATCCTCCAGCCGCCAGAGCGGCAGGCTGGCTTCATCAAGCGTGTGCGCACCGCCCTCAGCGGAAGCTGCCCATTGTTGAGATTTCATATTTTCAATCACATCTTGTGCCATGAGCGACATATTTTCCTGTCCAGCGGACCCGAGCAGAGAAGTACCTGCAATTTTACCGTTTAAATTAGGGCTGTCTTTAGCCGTTTGTGCCAATTTGATGGTGAACTTCAAATTCAGCGTCGAATCCAAGCTTAAGGACAGAATTTGTCAACGCAAGCCACCAAATCCACGATTTTAATTGTCGATGATGATCCGGTTCAGCGCCGCGTCTTGCAAGCTGCGATTGAAAACATGGGATATCTGACTTGGTGCTGTGAAAACGGCGAGACCGCCATTGATGCTCTGTCAGGCAATCATGCAACTGAGGTTGCTGCTATTGTTCTGGATTTGATAATGCCGGGAATTGACGGCCACGGCGTTCTGACGTTCATGCGTGATCATGAAATACAAAAACCTGTTATCGTTCAAACGGCACAAGGCGGCATGGAAACGGCGGTCAAAGCGATGCGCGCAGGCGCGTTTGATTTCGTTATCAAGCCTGTTTCTCCCGAACGTCTGAGAACCTCCATAAATGACGCGCTTAGAATTGAAGCGGTGAAACGCGCCCCGAAAAAGCAGCATATTGAAGCAGTTTTCAATCGCACAAATACGCAAAAGATAATTGCGTCCAGCGATAAAATGAACCGTGTTGCCGAATTGGTCGAACGCGCTGCAGCCAGCGACATTCCTGTTCTAATTGAAGGGGATTCAGGTACCGGCAAGGAGTTAATTGCCAAATCAATTCAGGCAAAGAGCGACAGATCATCCAAACCGATGGTGATCGTCAATTGCGGTGCCATCCCCGAAAATCTGGTCGAAAGCATTTTGTTCGGCCATGAAAAAGGAGCCTTTACCGGCGCGACCGAAAAACATACGGGCAAATTCGTTGAAGCGAACGGCGGCACGCTATTTCTAGACGAAATCGGTGAATTGCCGCTCAGCGCTCAAGTAAAGCTGCTACGCGCAATTCAGGAAGGCGAAGTCGAGCCGGTTGGCGCAAACACCAGCCGGAAAGTTGATATCAGGCTTATTTCGGCAACAAACCGCGATCTGATTGCGGCTGTTCGCGAAAACCGGTTCCGCGAGGATCTGTATTATCGTCTTAATGTATTCCCGATTTTGGTGCCGCCACTGCGCAACCGCCGTGGAGACATTAGAGCTTTAACCGAGCATTTTATTGCCCGTCACAATGCCGGTCAGCAAAGCTTTACCGCGCGCAACATTACAGATGCCGCGATTCATTTGCTTGAGCGTTATGACTGGCCTGGCAACATACGTCAGTTGGAAAACACGATTTTCCGCGCGATGGTGCTGTGTGACCGCGCCACGCTCGACGTACAGGACTTCCAGCATATTCAGGCACAAATGGATATGCCCGCTGCCGTAGAAAGGCAAGCACAGGCAAAGGTAGTTGACGCCCCTGACCTGGCGCCGGAATATCCGGTGGGCAGAAGCGATAATGATATAGCTTCCGACGACATCGATAGTGAACTTTCAAACATTGAAAACTTCATGATCGACGGCGAAGGCCATATGCGTTCATTGTCGGAAATTGAAATGCTCGCCATCAGGCATGCCATCGCCCATTACAGCGGTCAAATGAGCGAAGTTGCAAGGCGTTTGGGCATTGGCCGTTCGACGCTTTACCGAAAGCTCAAAGAGTATGATATCGAGCCGGATGCGCTGGTCTAAAGACCGTCCGGCGTTAAGTATCTGCTAACCATAAATCAAAAACCGGCTAAAACGGCATCTTTTGTCATTGTTCCACCGCATTTGCGGTTGATGACAGTGTTCGGGATGGACTGTTGATGCTGGACTTTGGACACAGACCCTCTATGTAATTTCTAGCGTTTGCAATTGGAAACTCACAATGGCACAACGCTAAGAGCCGGTTAACCATAATGATGTATTCAGTTCTGGTTATAACAACTAAGAGCAGCGTGCCTTGATTTTTGATCATATGTTTAAAAACCAAATAACATCTATGTCTGGCAGAAATTTTCTGACCAGATTTGTTGTTGTGTTCGCCATTTCAGTTCTTGCGGCAACCAGCTTTGCGCCTGAAGCATCGGCCGAAACCCGCTCTTTGAAGCTTTATTATATCCACACGAAAGAAAAAGCGGAGATCGTCTATAAGAAGAATGGGCGGTACGTTTCCAGCGGTTTGAATAAGATCAACCGTTTCTTGCGTGACTGGCGACGTAACGAGCCGACAAAAATGGACCCTGCGCTGTTGGATTTGGTGTGGGAAGCTTATCGCGCTTCCGGTTCGCGCAATTATATACATGTTGTTTCGGCCTATCGTTCACCGGCAACCAATGCGATGCTGCGTAAAACCCGTGGTGGCCAGGCCAAAAAAAGCCAGCATATGCTTGGCAAGGCGATGGATTTTTATATCCCCGGCGTCTCCGTTAAAAAACTTCGTGAAATCGGCTTTAAACTTGGCGGTGGCGGCGTTGGTTATTATCCGCGCTCCGGCGTGCCTTTCGTTCATTTGGACACAGGTAACGTCCGTGCATGGCCACGCATGAGCCGCGGTGAATTGACAAGACTCTTCCCGCGCGGTGGCACATTGCATTTACCGCCGGACGGCAAACCCCTGCCCGGCTATGACAGAGCAATGGCAGCTTACAAAGCACGCAAACGCAATGGCGGCGGCCCTGTAATCGAAGATAAGAAACGCAGCGGCGGTCTGCTAACAGCACTGTTTGGCGGACGCGACGAAGAAGAGGATAATGCGGAAGCAGCAACAGCAGTTGCCGCGACGCCTAAAGCGGCGGTGCGCCCGCAAGCAGCGCCGAAACCAGCCGACACGCCGGGAACAGTTCTTGCGGCTCTGCCAACACGCGCTTTGCCGGTACCATCTTCTGCGCCTAGAAACCGCTCGATTGAAAGCGCGGTCCCTGTCGCCATTTCTGCGGCAGCCCCGGTTCCAGAGCCAACACCTGAGCCACAGGCTGAAATTGCCAGCGCCCCTGAACTGCCGACATACGAAATTCCCGTTCCGGTCACCCGTCCGAACGTGTTGATTGCGCGCGCTGATGCGCCCGTTAACAGACAATCGGCACAGGATTTGGAGAACGCCTTGGCGCGTGCAAACCAGCCTGCACAAGCTGAACCGGACGTCACGGACGGCAATGCTGCTATTGCCGCTGCAATAGACAGCAATGTCAATGCCGCCGAAGAGCAGACAGAACTTGCCTATGCAATCCCTGTACCGACACCGGCACCGGAACGTGCTGCGCCTGCAGCAGAAACGATCGAACTTGCAAGCCTTCCGGCGCCTGAAAAGCCGCAGAGAATTGATGAGCCTGCCAAGGCAATTACGCAGGCTGAAAAATCGACGCAGGACGACACCACCGTTGTTGCCTACGCTCCACCGAACCGTGGCATAAATCTACCTTCAGCAACACCGAAGCCGCTTGCTGAAGAAAAGGTAGAACCTGCTGCGGCCGCTCCGGCTCCGAAAGCAAAATCCGGCCGCGTAGCAAAACAGAAAGAAGCTGCCACAGACGAAACATTGACAGCGTCGCTCAACGTGTCCGAAGAAGTTACGACAACGCCGAAGAATGCGCGTCCGAAAGCAAGCGATACAAATATCGTTGCCGCACCATCGGCAAAAATCGTTCCGGTTGATCAAATCGACCAGTCCCGATTCGGCTCATGGTCCACGGCCAGCGCATCAATCACGCAGGATGGCCGCGCCAGCGAACGCCCTGACTTCATTCAGAACGCCACAAGAGCGGTTCCAAGCGTCGTATACACATCGGGCTTTTCCAAAGACCCGCCGCCGGATACGAACTCATTCAGCGGCAATGCAGTGACATTTCTTGCTGTTGCCAAATTTGAGGGCGGATCGGGTTCCGGTGACGGTCGCGGCGAACCGCTTCAAATCCGCGTACCCAACTAATTTCGGATTTCAAACAAACAAAAGGCTGCCGATTGGCAGCCTTTTTTCATTCTCACGAATAAAAGAATTATTCGTCGGAAGGCGCTGTATCCGCAGGCGCCATACCCAGAGCATGCAGGTAAAGATCCAGGATCGCTTCATGTTCCAAACGCTCGTTCATGTCCTGCTTGCGAAGGGACACAACTTTGCGAAGGACTTTAACATCAAAGCCGTTGCCTTTGGCTTCTGCATAAATTTCTTTTATGTCATCCGCGATTGTTTTCTTTTCTTCTTCAAGACGCTCGATCCGCTCGACAAACGCCCGAAGCTGATCACTTGCGACACCTTGAATATCAGACATATTGGAAACTCCACTGGAAAGATTGAAGGCCTGATTTGCCGTAGCTCACTGGTCGGGTCAAGCAAAAACAGAAGAAATTTTAAACTTCAGAAAAAGAGCATTCACGGGAACAAAAACGATTGTCTCCGCATTGAGCAACAAAGGCGCTTATGCGCCCAAATTTGTACTGGAGTTCAAAATGACATTATCAAGCAACAAACGTTTACCCGTTTCTATCGCAGCACTGCTGCTGACATCCACCGCAGCATATGCCGCCGACGCAATTGACCCAATCCCCGAACCACAGCCAGTATTTGAAGAGCCGGTGCCTGAGCGCTTCTCTTGGACAGGCGGCTACTTCGGCGCCACGCTCGGTTATGGTTGGGGAAATGCCGACATCCTGGATGGTACAGGTGCACTGGTCACCTCAACGGATCCTGACGGCGTGATTGCCGGCGGCTTTGCCGGTTACAACTACCAGTTTGCAAATGGTGTCGTTATCGGCGGTGAAGCATCCGTCGACTATTTCGGTGTGAGAGAGGACCTTGGCGCCGGCGCTGAATTTGAAGGTGAGTATCTTGCCACGATCGGCCCACGCCTCGGTTACGCATTTGACCGCGCTCTATTCTACGTTGAAGGCGGTTATGCCCGCGCAGGCGCTCAGTTGAACCAAGGTGGTGCGACCGGCGATGCGGAATTTGATGGTTACTACGCAGGTGTCGGCATGGATTATGCCGTTACCGACAATGTATTTGCCGGTCTGAAATATAACTACCATGATTTTGGCGGCGATGACGTGTCAGTCGGCGGCGCACCATTTACGGTCGATGACTTCGACACCCATACTGTTAAAGCACGTGTTGGTTTCAAGTTCTAATAGAAGACTTGAGCATGTATCAAAAAGGGCAGCTTCAAGCTGCCCTTTTTATATGCGTTAGAATTTCCTAGCGCGGCAGGATGGATGATCCCATCAGGAATTCATCCACGGCCCGCGCCGCCTGACGTCCTTCACGGATGGCCCACACAACCAAGGATTGGCCGCGGCGCACATCGCCTGCAACAAACACCTTATCCGCAGACGTTTTGTAATCCTTGTCATTGGCTTTTACAGAGCGGTTACCGCGGCGGTCGGTATTCATCTCGATAGCATCGCCAAGTTCGCTAACCACGCCTGTGTCTTCCAGCGGGCCGGCAAAACCAATCGCAATGAAGGCAAGGTCAGCGCGGATATAAAATTCGGAACCCTCAATCGGTTCGCGCTTTTCATTCACTTCACAGCACTTCACATGCGTTAGCTGGCCTTCTTCGCCGATAAATTCCAGTGTCGCCACCTGAAATTCGCGCGTTGCGCCTTCTGCCTGAGAAGAAGATGTACGCATTTTGGTCGCCCAGTATGGCCAGACAGTCAGCTTGTCTTCCTTCTCCGGCGGCTGCGGGCGGATATCAAGCTGCGTTACTTTAACAGCGCCCTGACGGAATGCTGTTCCAACACAGTCAGATGCCGTATCACCGCCGCCGACAACCACAACATGTTTGCCCGATGCCAAAATAGGCTCGGATCGCCATGCAACGCTTTCAATCGATGCTTCCTTGCCAACACGTTTATTCTGCTGAACAAGGTAATTCATAGCCGGATGAACACCGAACAATTCGCCGCCCGGAATACCGGCTTCGCGTGGCACCTCCGCACCGCCGCAATAAATGATGGCATCAAATTCGGCTTGCAGTTCCTCAACGGTCTTATCGACACCAATGTTGACATTGGTATGGAACGTCACGCCCTCGCCTTCCATCTGCTTGGCGCGGCGGTCGATATGGTGCTTTTCCATTTTAAAATCAGGAATACCGTAGCGCAGTAAACCGCCGATACGCGCCTCACGTTCAAAAAGATGAACGTCATGACCAACGCGCGCAAGCTGCTGGGCAGCGGCCAGCCCTGCAGGACCGGAGCCGATAATCGCGACTTTCTTACCTGTTTTCTCATCCGCTATTTGCGGCTCGAAGAAACCGAGCTCTTCTGACTTGTCAGCCAGTGTTTGCTCAATCGTCTTGATTGTTACCGGCTCGTTTTCAAGATTAAGCGTACAGGCTTCTTCGCACGGCGCCGGACAAATACGGCCTGTAAACTCGGGAAAGTTATTCGTGGAAAGCAGGTTTTGAACCGCTTCTTCCCAATTATTATTGTAAACCAGATCGTTCCAGTCCGGAATCTGATTGTGGATCGGACAGCCGGTTGGTCCATGACAATAAGGCACACCGCAGTCCATGCAGCGCGCTGCCTGTTTAACAACCTCGCTGTCATCCAGCGGAATAGTGAATTCCTTAAAATGGCGGATACGATCCGAAGCCGGCGCATATTTGGCCGTCTGACGGTCAATTTCCAGAAAGCCTGTCACTTTACCCATCTTAAAATTCCTCTCTTGCCAATACAACCGCAGTGCCCGACACCGAAACCATCAACATGGATCCGCTATCACCCGCTGTTATATTCTCATAATCTATATCCACACCGATGACCGCATCAGCACCTAGCCTTTGTGCTTCTGCTTCCAACTCGGCTATGGCAATTTCGCGCGCCTCGCGCAGCGCTTTCTCATAGGCACCGGACCGCCCGCCGACGATATTTCGAATACCGGCAAAGAAATCCCGAAAGATATTGGTGCCCAGAATGGCTTCTCCGGTCACCACACCTTTGTAGTCGACAATACGCGCACCTTCTATGGAATTTGTCGTTGATACAATCATGACTTACTCCGCTGCGACCATGCCGCGCATCGCTTCCATTTCTTCCAATGCACGACGATATTCCACCGGCATCACTTTGCGGAATTTAGGGCGGTATTCTTCCCAATTATCCAGAATGTGCGATGCCTGTTTCGAACCGGTATACATTTTATGGTTCGTGATCAGTTGAAGCAGACGCTCTTCATCATGACGTGTCATATCACCGGACACATCAACGCGGCCCTTATGCGCCAGATCACCGCCATGGTGATGCAGCTTTTCAAGAATGTCGTCTTCTTCCGGCACCGGCTCAAGCTCAACCATTGCCATGTTACAGCGACGCTCAAATGTGCCGTCTTCATCAAGCACATAAGCAACACCGCCGGACATACCAGCCGCAAAGTTACGCCCGGTATTACCAAGAACGACAACAACACCGCCGGTCATATATTCACAGCCATGGTCGCCGCAGCCCTCAACAACGGTCACCGCACCGGAGTTACGAACCGCAAAGCGCTCACCTGCCACACCGCGAAAATAAGCTTCGCCCTGAATAGCACCATATAGAACCGTGTTACCGACAATAATGCTCTCATTTGCAATAATGTTGGAATCTTCCGGCGGGCGCACAACAATACGGCCACCGCACAGACCTTTACCAACATAGTCATTGCCATCGCCGACCAGATCGAATGTGACACCACTCATCAGGAATGCCGCGAAACTCTGCCCCGCAGTACCGTTGAGCGTGACATGGATGGTGTCATCACGCAGACCTTTATGGCCAAAGTTCTTGGCAACGGCACCTGAAAGCATCGCGCCGGCAGAACGATCCACATTGTGAATAGAAGTTTCGATTTTGACAGCCTGCCTGCTTTCAAGCGCAGGTTTAGCCTGTTCGATCAACTTGCGGTCAAGGATGTCGTCAATCGGATGTTTCTGACGCTGGGTCCAATAAGTCTCCGACTTGTCCGCTTCAGGCTTGAAGAACATTTTTGCAAAATCAAGACCTTTGGCCTTCCAGTGCTCGATCAATTGAACCTGGCTAAGCATCTCGCTCTGCCCGATAATATCATCAAGCTTGCGATAGCCCATCGCGGCCAGCCATTCGCGCACTTCTTCTGCCACATAGAAGAAGTAGTTGATCACATGCTCCGGCGCGCCTTTAAAGCGTTTACGCAATTCAGGGTCCTGTGTTGCCACACCAACCGGACATGTATTCAGATGGCATTTACGCATCATGATACAGCCTGCAGCGATCAATGGCGCTGTCGAGAAACCGAACTCATCCGCACCCAGCAAAGCGCCGATAATCACATCACGGCCTGTTTTCAGACCACCATCAACCTGCAGTGCGATGCGCGAGCGCAAACCGTTCATCACAAGCGTTTGGTGTGTTTCAGCCAGACCCATCTCCCAAGGTGAACCGGCATGTTTCAGTGATGTGAGCGGAGAGGCGCCCGTGCCACCGTCATAACCCGATACTGTAATATGGTCAGCCCGTGCCTTGGCCACACCGGCAGCCACTGTGCCAACGCCCACTTCAGAAACCAGCTTGACCGAAATATCGGCTGCCGAATTCACGTTTTTCAAATCATAGATCAGCTGCGCCAGATCTTCGATTGAATAAATGTCGTGGTGCGGTGGCGGTGAAATCAAACCAACGCCCGGTGTTGAATAACGGGTTTTTGCAATCGTCGCGTCAACCTTGTGACCCGGCAACTGTCCGCCTTCACCCGGCTTGGCGCCCTGTGCAACCTTGATCTGGATCATATCCGCATTGACAAGATATTCTGTCGTCACACCGAAGCGGCCTGAAGCCACCTGCTTGATGGCAGAGCGCTCCGGGTTTGCCTTACCATCTGGTGTCGGCATGAAACGGTCTGGTTCTTCGCCGCCCTCGCCTGTGTTCGATTTACCGCCAAAAGCGTTCATCGCTCGTGCAAGTGTTGTGTGTGCTTCGCGTGAGATCGAACCGAAACTCATCGCACCGGTTGAAAAGCGCTTAACAATATCGGACGCCGGTTCCACCTCATCAATTGAAATCGGATTGTCCGATTTCTTGATCGAAAACAGACCGCGAATAGTATTCGCCCGCTCGGATTCGGCGTTTAGCTCGGCTGCAAATTCCTTATAGGTGCTATAGGAATTCTTGCGCACGGCATGTTGCAGGTTCGCCACCGCGCCCGGTGACCACGCATGGTTTTCACCGCGCATACGGTAAGCATATTCACCGCCCACATCCAAAGCATTGCGCAATACCGGATCATCGGAAAACGCAAGCGTATGGCGGCGCACCGTTTCTGCGGCAACTTCTGTCAGACCTACGCCTTCAATCGTTGTGGCAGTACCAAAGAAAAAGCGGTCAACAAATGACTGGCTCAAACCAACCGCATCAAAAATCTGCGCGCCGCAATAGGACTGGTAAGTCGAAATGCCCATCTTGGACATGACTTTCAAAATCCCTTTGCCGATTGATTTCATGTAGCGCGTTACAACTTCATGCGGATCAACTTCCGGCGGAAACTCGCCCTTCTCATGCATATCGAGCAAGGTATCAAATGCCAGATATGGATTGATTGCTTCGGCGCCATAACCGGCAAGCAGGCAGAAATGATGCACTTCGCGCGGCTCGCCTGTCTCAATCACAAGACCAACAGATGTGCGAAGCCCTTTACGGATAAGATGATGGTGCACAGCCGCCGTTGCCAGAAGCGCAGGGATCGCGATGCGGTCCGCCGCAATTTTCCGGTCTGAAAGGACGATAATATTATAGCCGCCATGAACAGCCGCTTCCGCGCGCTGGCATAGTTTTTCAATCGCCGCTTCCATTCCCTCGGCACCGTTTGATGCCGCATAGGTATAATCGATGGTCTTGGTATCAAACAGATCTTCGGTATGACCGATGGAGCGGATTTTCTCCAAATCACCATTGGTCAGGATCGGCTGGCGCACTTCCAGACGCTTCTGTGACGATGTGCCCTGCAAGTCCAGAATATTGGGACGCGGACCGATGAAAGAGACAAGACTCATCACCAGTTCTTCACGGATAGGGTCGATCGGCGGGTTGGTCACCTGCGCAAAGTTCTGCTTGAAGTAAGTGTAAAGCAGTTTCGACTTGTCACTCATCGCAGAGATCGGCGTGTCGGTTCCCATGGAACCAATCGCTTCCTGTCCGGTGGTCGCCATCGGCGCCATCAGGATTTTTGTGTCTTCCTGCGTGTAACCAAATGCCTGCTGGCGATCGAGCAGAGACGCATCTGTGTTTGGCTCACGCGCGGCAACCGGCTTGAGATCTTCCAGAATAAGCTGCGTGTCTTCCAGCCATTTTTGATAGGGGTTTGCTTCAGCCATCTGCTGTTTGATTTCAGCATCGGAAACAATTTTGCCAAGCTCCATATCAATGAGCAGCATTTTGCCCGGCTGCAAACGCCATTTGGTAACGATGCGCTCTTCCGGCACTTCAATGACACCGGCTTCAGATGCCATAATCACAAGATCGTCCTTGGTGACGATATAGCGCGCAGGACGCAGGCCGTTACGGTCAAGCGTCGCGCCGATCTGGCGGCCATCGGTAAAGGCAACTGCAGCCGGTCCGTCCCACGGCTCCATCAATGCGGCATGGTATTCGTAGAACGCTTTGCGGCCCTCATCCATGGAATCATTGTTTGACCACGCTTCAGGAATAAGCATCATGACAGCGTGAGGCAGCGAGTAGCCGCCCTGTACAAGAAACTCCAATGCGTTGTCGAAACATGCCGTATCGGACTGGCCCTCATAGGAAATCGGCCAAAGCTTTGCGATCTCATCACCAAAAAGCGGCGAGGAAACAGAAGCCTGACGCGCGGCCATCCAGTTAACATTGCCGCGCAGCGTGTTGATCTCGCCATTATGCGCCACCATCCGGTACGGGTGGGCAAGCTTCCAGCTCGGGAATGTATTTGTCGAGAAGCGCTGGTGAACCAAGGCGACAGCAGTTTCAAAGCGCGGATCAGTCAGGTCTTTATAGTAAGGCCCGACCTGATCGGCTAAGAACATGCCTTTGTAAACGATGGTACGGCATGACAAAGAGACAATGTAGAAGCCATTGTCACGGCCTTGCGTTTCATCAAAAATACGGTTCGAGATTACTTTGCGCAGAACGTAAAGGCGGCGCTCGAACGCGTCTTCATCCAACCCTTCAGGGCAGGCAAAGAACACCTGAACATGATAAGGTTCGCTTGCCGCAATTTCCGGCGCTTTGGATAGCTTGTCATTATCGACAGGCACATCGCGCACGCTAATCAGCTCAACACCTTCCGCCAGAGCACATTCGGTAATAATGCCCATACAATGCGTTCGCAGCGCTTCATCCTGCGGCATAAATATATGCGCGACAGCATAGGCACCTGCATCGGGCAAAGAAACACCGTCCTCTGCCAGCACCTCGCGGAAAAACACATCCGGAATCTGCACCAGCATACCGGCACCATCGCCCATCAACGGGTCAGCACCCACAGCGCCGCGATGCTCAAGGTTTTCCAGCATCGCCAGACCTTGGGCAACAATATCGTGAGACTTCTTGCCCTTCATATTGGCAATAAAGCCAACACCGCAGGAATCATGCTCGTTGCGTGGATTATATAGACCCTGCGCGGCAGGCATACCGCGATTAACCGTATCTTTCTTCGCCGTGGCTGTGCGTTTGTCCGCAGTCAAACCGCGTTCAGTTGCATCTAAAGATGGCGTCACTTTCGTCATCATAACCCTCCGGCATATTTAAAGATGGTCCGCGCGGACCGTTCGACATACTCTGCCCCAAAACAACAAAAACACCCACATAATATGTGGCAATGCGGCGTAACTTGTCCCGTCACCGGAGATATCCAGTGGCGTCCTCAAGTCAATCGCCTTGTTGGAGTTTTTGCGCCCAAAATTTAGGCACGTAATTGTGAAATCACCAATGGTGAGCCACAAATTCCAAATTAGGACAGCATTGCTGACCTGATCTATGGCAGACTTCTAAAAAAAAACAAGGCACGACATCGGCGTTGGAGACCATTTTTTTGTTTGCTGCCGAAAAAACCAAAATAAGGCCGCATTTCATCTGATTTTGCGTGACTTAATGCCGTTATTTTGTGCATAACCCAGCAAATTCACGGGCATTTCGGAGCATTTTACTATGTTTTTTACATCGGACAACTGGGCAGGTGCCCATGAAACGATTGCAAATGCCTTGGTAAAGCAGGCAGACACATTCCAGCCCTCCTATGGCATCAGCGAAACTGACCGCGCAGCGCATGAAAGCATCAATCGGCTTTTTGAACGCGAGGTTTCCACCTTTTTCGTGGCCACCGGAACTGCCGCCAATGCGCTGGCGCTCGCCTCGGTCAATAGACCCGGAGGCATCGCCTTTTGTCACTGCGAAGCGCATATATTTGAAGATGAATGCGGCGCGCCTGAATTTTTCACCAATGGCGCACGCCTCAGACCCGTTGATGGGCCGTTGGGCAAAATTGACCCTTCACAACTGGCAAAAGCACTGGAGCAATTTCCGCACGGCTCGCTCAATTCAGGACAATTGATGGCGGTCTCCATTACTCAGGCAACCGAGGTTGGCGCGCTTTATACACTTGAAGAAATCAGGGAAATATCAAAAATTGCCAAGCAATACGGCCTTCCGCTGCATATGGATGGCGCAAGATTTGCCAATGCAATTGCTGCGACAGGCTGCACGCCCGCGCAAATGACATGGGAAAGTGGTGTCGATATCTTGTCGTTCGGCGGCACAAAAAACGGATGCTGGTGTGCAGAGGCACTCATTTTCATGGATCCGGCACGCGCCGACGGCGTTCCTTTTTTGCACAAACGTTCGGCACATCTGTTCTCAAAATCGCGGTTTGTGGCCGCACAATTTGATGCCTATCTGAAAGACAATCTTTGGCTGGAACTGGCTGGACATGCCAACAAAATGGCGAAACTGCTCGCGCAGGAAATAAGTGCCAGCACGACAATGCGTCTGGCCTGGCCCTGTGAGGCCAATGAGGTTTTCGCCATTATGAAGAAAGCCCATGCTGAAGAAGCACAAAAGGCCGGCGCTCATTTTTACGACTGGCCCGCTCCCCGCGGCATGGAAAGCCTTGTCGCTGATGATGAATATCTTGTTCGCCTCGTGACAAGCTTTGCCACGAAACCTGAACAAATAGCGCAATTTGCCGAACTGATTTAAGTTTTGGCTTGGTTATTGGGCCTGTTCACCATTCTGTGAGCGGGACGTGCGAGAATCTCGCATCCTCTTCATTTCCTTTTGATGGCGTTTTTTGAAACTCTGTTGATGACCGGCGCGGAGGCTACGGTCGAGAAATAGCAATCAAAAAATGACACAAAGGAAGTTACTCATGTCTAATGCAGTCAAATCCACAGTATCAGCAGCAGTTATGGCGTCAGCAGTTGCAGCAGCAGTTGCAGGCGTAAATCTTGGCACAGTCAGCGAAGCGCATGCAGCAAAAGAAAAGTGCTTCGGCGTTTCACTTGCAGGCCAGAACGACTGCGCTGCAGGCCCGGGCACAACATGCCAGGGTACATCAACAGTCGATTATCAGGGCAACGCATGGAAATATGTTGAAGCCGGAACATGTGAAACAATGAGCGTTGGCGACAATAAAAGCGGTTCTCTGACAGCTCTCACACGCGATGTACCTGCTTAAGTAGATCGCCCACAACTTGTTGCAAATCGGAGATATACACTATGACATCTTGTCCCCCCCTGCGTCATCGTGATGAAGCCTCGCCAGTATCGTCTGAAGGCTCACACTCTCGGTTTGCAACAAGACTGAAAGATAAACTGGCATCGGCATCAGCCGGTGTCGGTTTTAAACATGATCACCTCGACGCCATTTTAGACAATCCCGGCGATGTGGGTTTTCTGGAAGTTCATGCCGAAAACTATATGGGCGATGGCGGTTATCCGCACCGCACATTGGAGCGTGTAAGACAGGATTTCCCGATTTCCCTGCACGGTGTCTGCATGTCCATTGGCGGACCGGACCCGTTGAGCAAAGACCATTTACAGCGCTTTAAAGCATTGGTTGACCGCTATGATCCTGCCATGATTTCAGAACACTTGGCCTGGTCGACCCATGAGGATGTTTTTCTCAACGACTTGCTGCCTTTGCCCTACACGAGCCAAACGCTGGCCCATGTCTCAGATCATGTAAACCAGATGCAGGACATGATGGGATGCCAGATGTTTCTCGAAAATCCGGCCACCTATGTGCTCTTTGAAAACTCGACGATGAGCGAAACAGATTTCATGCGCGAGATCGTGAAGCGCACCGGATGCGGGCTTTTACTCGACATCAACAACGTCTTTGTTTCTGCAACCAACCACAAATTTTCCGCTTTGGAATATCTGGACGCATTTCCGCTTGAACATGTCGGTGAAATCCATTTGGCAGGTCATACCGAACAGGAAGACGACGAAGGCCAGCCACTGCTGATCGACAGCCATAACCGGCCTGTCTCTGATCCGGTATGGTCTTTATATGAAGACGTGATTGAAACGGCCGGATGTATTCCCACCCTTGTGGAATGGGACTCCGAACTGCCTGAATGGCCGGTACTACGCGCCGAGGCAGGCAATGCAAATACAATTTTAAAACGGGCAAAGCGGATGCACGAAATGGCACCGCTCGGAAAACGCCATGCTAGTTCCGTTTAACATCATGACCCGCGACTCATACCAAACCAAAGCTTTCGCTGCCGGTATGCTCAATCCTGACGCGCCAAGGCCCGGCGAAGTCATCGGCCCTAACGGCAAAGCCGCAAACAAGCGCTATGATGTGTATCGCAATAATGTGACGGTCAGCCTTATCAATGCCGTTGCCGATATTTATCCGGCGGTGCAAAAAATTGTTGGCGAGGAATATTTCCGCGCCATGGCGCGTGAATATGTGCGCGCACACCCGCCCAAATCACCTTTGCTTTTCTTGTATGGTCAGAACTTTGGCGATTTCATAGATGGTTTCGAGCCTGCCAAAAAACTTCCCTATCTTGGTGACGTGGCCCGTATCGAGCGCGCCTGGCTGACTGCCTATCACGCAGCAGATCTGCCGCCACTCGATCCTGCTCAACTGAGTCTGGTAGAACCGGAAAGACTGGCAGAGATTTGCTTTCAGCCGCATCCGGCAAGTTTCATTATCAGCTCTGATTATCCAGCCCATGATATTTTTCTCATGAATCGCGGTTTCATGGAACTCAGCAAAGTTGACATGGACAAACCGCAAGCACTCATGATGACGCGGCCGCAGACGGACACGCGACTCATACTCTTAAACAAGAGCGAACATGTTTTCATGAACGCAATTCTAAAAGGCAGTTCTTTGGGGGAAGCTGCGACATTGGCCACTGAAGCTGACGCCAATTTTGATCTAAATCACAACCTGCAAATGCTTCTGGCGACCGGAGCGACCACGCAAATCCTACTGGACAGCAAAGGGGTATCACAATGACCACAATTTTCGAACATGAAGAAAAAACAGCCCCGAGCGACGACACTGCGCCAACAGGCATTATTGGCAAAGCATCGAATTTAATCCAATCCGTTGCACAAAAAGACATAACCCAGTTGGTATTGCGCATTGCCGTTTCCGTTCCGTTTTGGAAATCAGGCGATTTGAAATGGGACGGCTTTCTTCAACTGTCTGAAATTGCGCCGCTCTTGTTTGAAAACGAGTTCCAGTTGCACATTCTAGGCAACACATACCCGTTCCCGTTCCCTTATGTTTTTGCTTTTGGTGCCGGACTTGGCGAAGTCATTTTGCCGGTATTTTTGGTTCTCGGCATATTCACACGATTTGCAGCGTTCGGTATTCTAGGTATGACTGCTGTCATTCAATTGACAGTGCCAACCGGCTGGCCGGTTCACCTGACATGGGCGGCAATGGCACTTGCTATTATGGCATGGGGTCCGGGGCGTATTGCTGTCGATCATTTCTTAAAGCGTATCTATCGCTAGGGCCTCAAGACATTCGCACAAAAAAGCCGCCGGATGACCGGCGGCTTTCATCAGTTGGCAATACGATTAGTTGGTCGCTTTTGCCTCAATCTGCTTCGCGCTATCATCGCCTGCTTTGGCGATTTCAATTTTGCGCGGTTTCATTGCTTCAGGCACTTCGCGCGCCAGATCAATGTGAAGTAGGCCGTTTTTCAACCTGGCACCTTTCACCTCGACATAATCGGCAAGCTGGAAGCGGCGTTCGAAAGCGCGCGATGCAATGCCACGGTGCAGCATTTCGTGCTTTTCAGAACCTTCTTCCGGTGTTTGCGCTGCCGCAATCTTCAGCACGTTAGGACGGGCTTCGATGGTGATGTCATCTTCACCGAAACCGGCGACGGCCATCGTAATGCGGTAGGCATTTTCATCGATACGTTCGATATTATAAGGCGGGTAAGTTTGTCCGTTTTCTGGCTGTGCAAGTGTATCAAGCATTGAAAACAAACGGTCAAAACCAACAGTTGAGCGGTTTAAAGGTGTAAAATCTACATGACGCATTAGGTGTCCTCCTTTGAGCGACATATGGCGATCATACCTGCCGGTATAATCCCCTTAGTTTGCGATATTTGACCTGAAACACCCGTATTTGGCGTGCTTCTCGTGGCCAGCAGACCCACAATTGGCGTCTGCTCCCATAATTTGGTGATGGCAAAATCCTGTTTCAAGACCTTTTTTTTTACAAGAGGCAAACACCCCGTATTTTTATGAATGGAAAATGAACAGCGCCTTCCGTCTGGGTTCAGGGGCAAAATGTTTAATTGGTTTTATCGACGGAACTGGCCAGACAATTCAAAGGCCGGCTCCACTAAAAAGGAGACGACTGATGAAAAAATTTATTATTGCAACTGCACTACTGGCCATGGGCGCAACAAGCTTTACCGCTCCTGCTCAAGCCGCACCTTTGCGCGCTGAAACAGCGCTAACAACAACGCTGGATGTCACAAAGGCACACTCTCCCAAACGTAGAGATTGGCAGAAACGCGTCCACCGTGCACGCATACTAAATCCGCGCCAGGTAGTACGGAAACTTCGTCACCGTGGTTTCCGCAATATCAGAAACGTACGCTACAATCATGGCCGCTACTATGCCGTTGCAAGAGGGCGATATGGCCCTGTGCGCCTGACAGTCAGCGCAAAGACCGGTCAAGTGATCACACGTGAGCGTATCCGCAAGCACCGCCGAAACAATGAATACCGTCACGGTTATCGCGGTCAGCGCAACGGCTTCAGCTTCACATACACATTCCGCTAACGCGAATTTGAATTAGCTGGACTGTCCTGTCCCTTCCTGTCCGGCTATAAAACCGGAGACGAGCAATTGTCTCCGGTTTTTCTTTGACCTTTGAACAGGTTAAACCTATCACTGTGACATCTGAAACCGAGCTTTCCGCACAACAATGACGAGCCTCCTGAAAATCGCAAGCAATCTCGGCCCTGAACCGGATATGCTGGATATGCTCGAAACGGATGACGGGTTTAAAATTCGCTTCGCGGTGTTCAAGTCGAAAGAAAAACCAAACAACGGCACCATCATTCTGCTGCAAGGGCGCAATGAAGCCATTGAGAAATACCTGGAAACCATTGCTGAACTTGTAGAGCGCGGTTTTGATGTCGTTACATTTGACTGGCGCGGACAAGGAGGCTCGACAAGATTTTTCTCCGATCACCGCCGCGGCCATATTGATAGCTACGAGCAATATAGTGACGATCTGGAATATGTGTTCCAAAATATTGCTTTACCTGAATGCCGCGCACCGTTTTATATCGTTGCTCATTCGACCGGCTCGTTAGTCGCGCTTTACTGCGCGCCGCGCCTTAATAACCGTGTCCGGCGCATGTTGCTCAGCTCACCGTTTTTGGGCGTTGGCGAAGAGATATTAAGCGAAAATCAGGTTATTTTTCTATCGAGTATTTTTACGTTTCTTGGGCTGGGCGCAATGCATATGGGCGGCAGCCGTTACGGCATTGCAGCCATGCCGTTTGAGAAAAACCGTGTCACAACAGATCGCGAACGCTACGCCCGCAATCAGGAATTGATGAACCCAAGTCGCGGGCTTGGGCTGGGCAGCGCGACAGCAACATGGCTGCACGCTTCCATGAAAGCCGTTCAGGCCGTTCGCCAAAGCGAACATATGGCCCAGATTCACATACCGGTTTTGCTCATAAATGCAGGGGCAGACCGCGTTGTCTCACGCGCGGCCGTTGAGGATTACGCGCACCGTATCCGTTCCGGATCATTGATCACAATTGACGGCGCGCGCCACGAACTCATGCAGGAAGCAGACACCTACCGCGAACAGTTTTTCGCAGCACTTGATGCTTTTATACCCGGCTCACCTGACTAGACCATTCTGGCCGGAGATTGCTCTAGAGCGTGTCTGCTTTTCACTGAATCATATCCGCGCTCTAACTCTTTGATTTACCGCATGTCCGAGCGGAAAACCGGTTCCCAC
>NZ_JXMU01000026.1 GCF_001293565.1 Ahrensia marina
CGCGCGCGCGCGGAGCGCACGTAATCTTTGCCCAGCTCATCAACAACTGCAGCGCGCGTGATACGCGCATATGTTGCCAGCGACAATAGACCAAGCGCGATTGACGGCATAATAAGATGTGCCAGAGTTCCGGTTCCCGATGAAGGAAGCCAGCGCAGCCAGACACCGAAGAAAAGTATCATCATTATACCGGACCAGAATGTCGGCATGGATTGGCAGGCAAGCACAATACCCATGATAAAGCGCGAAATCGCGCGGCCGCGGGTGAGCGCCATCACCAATCCAAGCGGCAATCCTATCAGCAAGGCAACAACCAAAGCGCCACCGGCAAGCTGCAAGGTTTGCGGCAAGCGGCTAAGAATAATGTCCCAGACACTGGCGTTTTGGACAAAGCTGCGCCCAAGATCGAGACGTGCCATATCCATCAAAAAACTCGTATACTGCGCCCATAAAGAGCGGTCGAGGCCAAGCGTTACACGCATGGCCTCAATATCTGCCTGTGTCGCGGTTTCAGGCAATAAAAGCGCCGTTGGGTCCCCTGTGAGACGCTGGATAAAAAACACCAGCGTCACCACGCCAAAAGCTGCAATCAATGCCTGACCACCGCGATTAAGCAGAAAACGTAACATTATTCGGCAATGCTCATACGGTTAAGGAACATGCTTTCATTTGCAGTCGGTTCGAAAGTCAGATCCGACGCCGCGCCGTACAATACAGCTGCCTGATACATTGGCAGGATATAGTATTTTTCACGAACAATCTGATGCACTTTTTCATAGGCATCTTTACGTGTCTGCTCGTCCAGTGACACACGGGCAGTCTCGAGCAATTCGTCGAGTTCAGGGTCATTGACCCGGCTCCATGCACTACCCGAATGAAGGGTCGGATAAGCGATACCGTCAGCATCCTGACATGCGCAAGACCAGCGACCGAAGCTCAATTCAGAGTTTTCAGACGGCTCGGAACGCACAATGTTCAGATATGTCGGCATGTCCGTCACACTGATTTCGATATTGAAACCGACATCGTTGAGCATCTGTTGCAAGGCCTGAACAACGCGCTGGTCAAAAACTGGCGCTGTGGCAAACACTGCCGATGTTTCTGCAAGATCAGGATTTGCGGAAGTAATCTCCCGTGCGGCATCCGGATCATATACAAACGGCTCAATGTTTTCGGAATAACCAAAGTGCGCCGGGCTCGACATCTGGGCCATCGGTATTTCACCCGCACCTAGAAGTCCTTCGGTGATACCAAGATTATCGATGGCTAGGCTTGCAGCTTTTCGCATCTCGATGTCATTGAAAGGCGGCTTATCATTGTTGAGACCAAGATAGGCCACACGTTCTGTTGGCGCAGAAAGAACCTTTACGTCCGAGTTTGATGCCAATTGTGCCGCAGCATCGCTATCAATGCTTACAACCAGATCGGCTGTTCCTGCCTGAAGATCAGCAACGCGGGTTGCAGCATCCGGCACCGCACGGAATACGGCCTTTTCAAACGGGCCAGCCTCACCCCAGTAATTGTCGTTCCGGTTGAGCGTCACTGAAACGCCTCTGTCCCAGGCAGCGAATGAATAGGGACCGGAACCGACCGGCGATGCGTTAAACGCCTCAGCGCCGACTTCTTCAACGATTTTTTGCGGTACGATCGAAAGCTTCACCAATTGCGCCAAAAGAGCAGGATACGGCCCGTCAGTTGTCAAAGCGACCTTATTGCCATCAACAATTTTTGCGTCAGTGATCTGGTTGAACTGACCAAGTTGCGGTGATCCAAATTCAGGGTCAGTGATACGCTTTACAGAAAACACCACATCTTCCGGCGTAAGCGCAGAACCGTCATGGAATGTCACATCGTCACGGATCGTTAATGTCAGCTCCGTATCCGACGTCTGCTCCCATTCGGTGGCAATTTGAGCAACGATGTTGCCGTCATTGTCACGTGTGACAAGGTTGTCGAACACGTTGCGATAGACATAATAGCTATCCGGGTTCCATTGCATATGCGGATCTAGTGACGAAGGCTCTCCGGCCAAATCAATCGTAAGATCCCGGGCCAGAGCGGGTGTCACGATAACGGCTAAAGCTACCCCCGCAAGAAAACTCTTCATTGAATGTTTCATGCTTCTCTCCTGTTTTTGGTAGATGTGGTTGGTTTTGGTCGTGCTTGCGATCCGTTGCCTGACATCAGCGGCGTATCGCTTTTTAAGAGCTGGCGAAGGAAGAACGTTTCTTGCTCTTCTATCAGCTTCTCCCGCTCAAGCCTTATGGCTTCGCCATCCCCATCCAGTATTGCTTGCACTAGCTCGCGTATCTCAACACGGTGGAACAACTGCCTGTCGCCCACACCTTCCAAGAAATGGGTGATACGCGCAGAATGATGCCACAGCTTGCGCAAATGACGCGCTGTAAACGGGTTTATTGATTGCAGCATCAAACCATCGATACGATTTACATAATGACGGAATGAAGCCACGGCACCCGCTTCGGTCCGGCCGTATAAAGCCTCAATGACACTGGCAATCTGAATAAGCTCAGCTTTTGAGTCCGCGCTTAACTTCAGATCGCCTAAAGCCGGCTCGGCGACACGCCGCGCATCCAGAACCTGACCAATCAAAGCGCCCGTCACCGGTAATACCAGCCAACCAGTGCGCGGCTGCGGTGTCGCCCACCCGTCATACCCAAGCCGGGTTAAACCGGAGCGCGCGGCTGCGCGAGTCAATCCAAAACGATCCATCATGTCCGCCTCGGTAACAACTTCGCCGGGCTCGATTTCACACCAGATCACAGCATCAAGCAGCCGGTCTTCTGCAAATCGTGCTTTTGCTTCCGGCGCTGGAACGCCCTCAGCAGTGGTTACAGGGCGCAACATTGGTGAACTTGGATCGTACATAAAAATCTCAATTCGTTGTTGTTGACATGTTAGACATGAGTTTTAAACATTTTCAATAGTGCTTATTAATTTTTTTAAAGGAGCCTTCAATGGGGCAGAAACACATATCGGTTGCGGGTGCTAACACATTGCTTGGGCAGCATTTTCTGGCCCGAACAGCTGCAGATGAAGCAATCGTAATCGACAGCTTTCACAGCGAACTGTGCAAAGACGGCAACTTTAATTTGATGGATAAAACGCCTTGGCAGTTAGCTACCGCAATAGCAGAGCACTATGCCAAAGTACCTGTTCTCAGAGCGGATTCACCGCCACTGGCGCCAATTTTGATCTCTTTTTTGCCAGACAGGATTGGTGAGAAAATAGAGAAAATACACTTAGCCCGCGGCACACGGTTGGTCACGCACTGTGAATATGCGCGCTATAAAGCACCGCTCGCTATTCCCGGCGTGTTGCCGGTCGAGCCTTCCGCCGGATTTATAGCCACACCGAATTGTACGACCGCAATGTGCGCTTTGCCGCTACATCATTTGCACAAAGAACATAAAATTCGCGCTGTCACGATCACAACATTGCAAGCCATAAGCGGCACCGACTTACCGGGAATGCCGGCTCATATCATTCACGATCATGTCATCGGGCATCTGGAAGGAGAAGCTGAAACCCTGACTAATGAATTGAGTCATATTTTCAACAATGCCTTTGCATTGAACAGTTTTGCAACCCGTGTACCCGTCTGGAGGGGCCATACAATTACAATGGCAATATCCTTTGCTGACAAAACCGATGCAAAGACGGTGAGGCGTACCTTGGCCAGAACCAGCAATATCGAATTCAAAAACCAAAACGCACGCGATAATTTCAGCAATTATTGGCCGATGACAACAATCACAAATATAAGGGACGGTAATGATGCGGTGCTTATTGTTTTGAAAGGTGACAACCTGGAAGCCGCAACAACCGGGATCATGCATGAAATCGTCCATATGCTAGCGCCATAATAACGCTATATGATCGATGTACAGCGATCCAACTAGCGATAAACTACCTGTGGAAGCCACAAAGCAATTTGCGGGAAAACCATTATTAGGAAAAGAACTGCCAAAAGCGGAATTAAGAACGGCATTGTTGCCCGCACACAATCTTCAAAGCGCACATTCGCAACCTCTGCCAACACATAAAGAACCATTCCGATGGGCGGTGTCAAAAGTCCAATCATCAGATTGAGGATGACAAGTATTCCCAAGTGAACCGGATCAATACCGACAGTGCTTGCTATCGGAATAAGTACAGGAACGAGAATAGTTATCGCAGCGATTGTCTCCATGAACATGCCAATGACAAGCACAAGAAGCATCATCATGAAGAGTATGCCGATCTTGCTGTCTGTTATACCAAGCATGGCATTACCCAGAACAGCAGCCGCCTGATTGGCTGTCAAAATCCATGCAAAAATTGCGGCCGCAGCGACAATCATCAATATTGCTGCGGATGTCTCGATTGTATCCATCGACACTCTTAGTAGGTGTCTCCAGTTCAAGGTGCGATAAACACCAACACCCAGAAACAATGCATAGAACACAGCGGCAACCGCTGCTTCCGTTGGCGTGAATGCACCAGTGGCAATCCCGCCCACAATGATAACCGGCGTCAGCAGAGGTAAGAATGCCGCACGAAAGGTGTGCCACAGTGCGCACAAGTCAAAACCGCCATCTTTGGGATAGTTGCGACGCATTGAATACCAAGCGACCATAATCATGAGCGCCACCGCCATTAATAAGCCAGGCACAAGCCCGGCAGCAAACAGCTCACCAATCGACACAGAAGCCATTACGCCGTAAATCACCAATGGCAATGAGGGCGGAATAATTGGTCCGATGGTCGAAGAAGCGGCAGTCACGCCAACTGCAAAATCCGAGTCGTATCCGGCATCGCGCATGGCTTTGATTTCCACATTTCCCAGACCGCCAGCATCAGCAACAGCGGCGCCTGACATGCCTGCAAAAATGACACTCGCTCCAACATTTACATGCCCCAGCCCGCCCGGCAGCCACCCCACGAGCGAACGCGCAAATGTAAAAATCTTGGCGGTAATACCGCCGGTATTCATCAAATGGCCGGCAAGAATAAAAAACGGTATGGCAAGCAGCGGAAAGCTGTCCACGCCAGCGACCATATTGTGCAGAACCACAACATCAGGGACACCCGCAATTAATACATATATGAGTGATGCAGCGCCTAGTGACACGGCGACGGGCACGCCCATAACAAGAAACAGGACAAGAAAAACAAAAAGTAATGCGAGCGCCATGGTAAAACTTTCTCAGCCGAAATTATCAAGCTTTTCGGCAGCGACAGAACCGGCATCGCGGCGAAGTATTTGGATAATTCTAATAAATGCAAACAGCGCCATTAAAAAACAGGACGCGGTGACAGTGTAATAAATCAAGGATTTGGGCAGCGGCACCGAGGCCATGTATTGAGCCTTGGTTTTATATGCCAATTCGAGTCCCAGTACACCAAGCCAGCCAAAAAATGAGGCTGTTATGACCTCGGCGCTAACCGCAACAGGTTTGATCATCCATCGCGGCAGGAACAGGTAGAAAAATTCAAGATAGATATGCGATCCTTTTCGCACGCAAGTAATCGCACCGACAAAGCAAAGCAAAACCAGAAAATACCGAGACACTTCCTCCGTCCAGGCAAGACTGTCATTGAGAACATAACGGGTAAAGAACTGTGCTGCGACAAGACCAATCAAAATAACAAAAATCACAATAACCGGAGAATCCATCCAGCTAATATCCGAGATATCATCTGTTATCTCTTCGATTTCCGCCAGTTCTGCCTGATCGCTTTTAATTGCCGTCATTACATCCTCCCCCAATAGGCGCCCCCTTGTGCAAACAAAGGACGCGCCTTCTTGATGCTACATATTAATTGCTTCCGGACAATGATTGAAGTCTTTCGTAAAGCTCGGGGGAAAACGGAAGATCACCGGCAGTTAGTGCCGGCTTCACCGCAGCAATGAAAGGCTCGCGGTCCACAGTATTCACTGTAATGTTTTTCTCTTCGAACCAAGTCACGAGTTCCTGTTCTGCCTTTTCAATTTCATCACCGGCAGTTGCTGCGGTATCCTGCAAAGCCTTGATGACAGATGAACGGTCTTCCTCACTCAAACTATCCAATAATCTGCTCGTTGTTACAGTCAAAATGGAATTAGTAATGTGGCCGGTTAAATTGATATTGGTTTGAACTTCATAGAATTTTTTAGCCTGGATCGTTGTCAGAGGGTTTTCCTGCGCATCAACCACGCCCTGCTGCAAGCCAAGATAAACTTCTGAAAATGCCATAGGCGTTGGATTGGCACCAAGCGCTTTTGGAAAGAGCAAATAAGCAGGCGCATTTGGTACGCGAATTTTCAAGCCCTTCATGTCTTCTGGCTTTGTAACCGGTTTATTTGATGTGACATGACGCGAGCCGTAATAGCTGATGGCGACGATCTCATTCCCACCGGTTGCGTCTTTATATCCGTCCGCCAATTCTCTGAAGAGATCGCTGTCCCGATATAGTTTCCAGTGATCAAGGTCACGCAAAGTAAACGGAAAGTCGGTTATCGATATCGGTCCGTAAGATGTACCCGCAAAACCCGCACCGGTATAGATAATATCGACAGTTCCAAGGCTCAATCCTTCGTTGATTGCATCTTCCTTGCCAAGTGCCGAAGCCGGAAACACCTCAATTTTCACTCGGCCATCGGTTGCTTTTTCCACTTGCTCGGCAGCGGCAAGCGCGGCGCTGTGCAGCGGATGGGAAACCTCATACACATGGGCAAATTTCAGCATGCTTGCGGCCCATGATAATGTTGCTGTCAATGAGACAGCTGCCGTAACAGCCATACCACACAATAGTTTTAATACTTTCATAAACGTTACTCCCTTTATTTACTCTAAGTATTTCGATTGATTGAACCTTCAGATGGTTTTCACCGCCCCATCCAGCCGCCATCGACGGTTAGAATCTCCCCGCTAACGTAGTCGGATGCGCGTGATGCCAGAAATACAACAGGTCCGGCAAAGTCCTCCGGCTTGCCCCAACGGCCTGCCGGGATACGTTCAAGTATGGATTTTGATCGCACCGCATCGTCCTGCAACGCCTGCGTGTTATCGGTCGCAATATAACCTGGTGCTATCGCATTCACATTCACGCCCCTCCCTGCCCATTCATTGGCAAGCGCTTTCGTCAACTGCCCGATACCGCCTTTGGACGCAGCATAACCCGGCACTGTAATACCGCCCTGAAAGGTTAGAAGCGAAGCAGTGAAAATAATTTTCCCGCTGCCGCGCTCGACCATGGATTTCCCAACCTGCCGCGCCAATACAAATTGCGCAGACAAATTGGTTTCGAGCACCTCATCCCATAATTCATCGTCGTGCTCTGCTGCTGGTTTACGTTTAATCGTGCCAGCATTGTTTACGAGAATATCAATAGTTGGATGATCGGCAAGCACTTGATCTGCATATTTTCGCAAGGCTGCGCGGTCAGAAAAGTCACATTGATAGGACGTAAAGCTACGGCCCATAGCGCGGATCGTTTTGCCGACATCGCCCCCATCGGCCTCCAGCGTCGCACTAACACCGATAATTTCAGCACCAGCTTCTGCAAGTGCCTCCGCCATTCCCCGACCAATGCCGCGCTTTACCCCGCTTACAAGCGCCGTCTTACCAGACAGATCAAAAGATTTTAGAATACTCATTATGCGTCCTGTGTGATTTTTATCATGGATTTCATTGCGTTGGGATTAGCCGTAAGCGCTTCAAACGCAGCCTGAATATCATCGAGCGACTTGATGTCTGTGATGAAACTATCACAATCAACAACGCCTTCAGCGAGCAAGGTCATCGCTTGTTCATAATCTGACTTCAAATAAACCCGTGCGCCAATCAATTCGAGTTCGCGCCAGAAAAACTTGAACATGTCGATCTGGGGCTTGCTTGCATGGATAGCGACCATAACGATCCGCCCGCGTACCGCAGCAGCCTCAGTCATCAAATCAACGCCCGGCTGGCTACCTGAGACCTCAAATACAACGTCAGCGCCTTTACCGCCGGTACGCTCATGCACCAACTTGGCAACATCATCCGACTTCGGATTCAACGTTTCAAACCCAAGCTTTTGAGCATAGGCCAAACGGTTCTCATTGATTTCTGAAATAGTGACATTTGCGCCTGCATGACGCGCAACAAGCGCAATCAGCATACCGATTGGGCCACCGCCGATAACCAGAACATCTTCACCGGCAGAAACTTGGCCACGATCAACATCATGGCAAGCAACGGCCAATGGTTCGATCAATGCTGCATGAGACAGGTCAAGACTATTGGGCAAGACATGGATCGTATGCGCGGCCACGTTCCATTTTTGCTGAAAGGCTCCTTCGGTATCAATACCGATGAATTTCAAATTGTGGCAGATATGCTCATGCCCTGCTTTACATGCCGGACATTCTCCACAATGATCGAGCGGCCGTACGACGATATGCTGGCCAATTTCCAAACCTTCTACATTATCACCTATAGCGGAAATTACGCCCGACATTTCGTGACCAATGGTACGTTCAAAACCCACACGCTGGTCCATATGCCCAAGATAGATATGCAGGTCAGTGCCGCATATTCCACAATAAGCAACATCAATCTGTACTTCGCCTGAACCGAGTGCGGCAACAGGTTTACTGTCAACCGTGAACGTCTTGTTACCGCAATAAGTGGCTGCCTTAATGGACATTATCTCTCACTTTTTAAAATATTAGCATCGTTTAGTTTTTCCCAATCAAATGTTACGCCGACACCTGGCGTGTCGGGCGCAATAGCGCGCGCGTTCTCGATCACTAACGGGCGCGTTGTGTATTCATCGATCGGAAATGAGTGAACCTCCAGCCAGCCGCTGTCAGGAAGACCTGAAAGCAGACTGACATGCAACTCCTGCATGCCGTGGCTGCAAACCAGCACAGTGTATTTTTGCGCGAGTTTAGCAACCTGCAAGAACCCCGTTATGCCGCCGCAATTTGAAGCATCGGGCTGGATGAAAGAGAGTTTGGCATGCTTAAATGCTAACTCAAACTCATGAAGTGTGTGGAGATTTTCCCCCATCGCAAGCGGCATGCCCGAGGTCTCTACGATCTTTGCAAACCCAAAATAATCATCAGGAATCGTGGGTTCTTCAAACCATAATAGATCAAACGGTTTGAACGCTTCACACGCTGCAATGGCCTCATCCACCGACATGGAGTAATTCGCATCCACCATAAAGGCCACATCAGGGCCAACAAGATCGCGAACAGCAGCAATACGCTCGATATCTTCAGACAGTGTTGGCTGCCCGATCTTGATTTTCACCCCGTTAAAGCCGCGCTCAAGGTGCTTGCTTATTCCACATAGAAGCTTCGGCAACGGAAAGTTAAGGTCAATTCCGCCGCAATAAGCTTTGCAGGACTGTCCGGCCCCGCCCGCCATTCTCCACAATGGTTCGCCGCGCTGTTTCCCGCGCAGATCCCACAACGCAATATCAATTGCAGAGATTGCGAAAGACGCAATGCCCCCGCGTGCCACATAATGTACATGCCATTGCATCGCATCATATAGTGTTTCTAACTCGCCTGCCTCCTTCCCAATCAGGAACGGCGCGAGATCGTGCTGGATCATGGCCAGAATTGAATGCCCTCCTTTGCCGCCAGTATAGGTGTATCCCGTACCTGTGCAGCCGTTCTCAAGAAGGACAGTGACTGTGATCAGTTCGAAAAAATGGTGATCGCCATGCTTGGCATCGACAAGAACTTCAGCCAACGGAATATGAAACAGACGCGCATCGAGTGATTTAATTTTACTCATGCAACACGCCCTTTTCTTTTATTCCGTGACATCACGCGCGCTTGGAACAAGATAACCGCAAACAGGAAGCCGCCACGGATCACCATCTGCCAGTAGGCACTGATGCTGATAGTTCCCAGACCGTTTTCAAAATTGAGAATATTGAAGACAAGACCAAGCAGTAAGGCACCGGCAACAGTTGCAGGCACTGACCCTAACCCGCCGGTCAGCAAAGTACCGCCGACAACCACAGCTGCGATGGCAGACAGCTCCCAGCCGATGCCTTCGAGGGGTTGTCCCGCACCAAAACCGGAAGCCAGAATAACACCCGCCAGACCAGCGCATCCGCCAGAAAGAAGATAGACAAATGCTTTGGTTCGATTAACCTTCAAGCCCATCAATGTCGACGCATCTTCGCTGCCGCCAATGGCTAATACTGTGCGACCCAGCGATGTTTTCTCAAGAAGAAACCATAGACCAACAACAATGATCCCCACCACGACAATGGACCACGGCAAAATGTTGAAGACTTTTTCCATACCCATTTTGGTGAAGTTGGATCCCCAGTCCACCGCAATTGTATCCGCACCGGAGATGACAAGTGCACCACCTTTAGCGCCAAGCATCGTTGCCAACGTTGCGATGAAAGGCGGAATACGCAAAGCAATGATAAAGAATGCATTGAGCCCGCCAAAAAGCATCCCTGCCAGCACCGCAATGGGCAGGGCAATCTCAATACCATAAGGAGACATATAGGCTGCAACAACTGATGTGAATGCGGCAACCGAACCGACAGACAGGTCGATACCGCCCGTCATTATGACAAAGCTCATGCCCACCGAAATAATGATGAACATCGAATTATAGTTCAAAAAGGATGATATATTATAAGCGCCGCCGAAATTATCATAGCGAAGCAAACCAAATGTGATGAGTGCCGCAAGTGCAATCCATACAGCTATTGATTGAGGATTTCGCGAAATATAGCTACGCAGATCGAAAGCATTGGTATCTAACATGGCTTACTCCTTACGCGCTTGCTGCACATAAACGGCAGCCACAATAATGAGCGCCTTGGCTATGAGGGCAACTTCATCTTCCACGCCATTTGCCAGCAAGGTGTATTTTACGAGCTGAATAATAACCGCGCCCAGAATGGCACCGAAAATAGGCGCTCTACCTCCTTGCAATAAAGCCCCGCCGACAACTGCCGCCGCAATCGCATCTAGCTCCATCAGATCGCCATTGCGCGCAGCATCAGATGCGGAATTGATTGCGACGACAATCAAGCCGGCCAAGCCTGCAAGAGCGCCGCATATTATATAAACTGCAATTTTAACGCGGCGCACTGGACCGCCGGACAAGGTGGCGGCCCGTTCATTGCCGCCAACAGCAAGCACATACCGGCCAAAAATCGTCCGGTTAATGACCCAGAACAAAACAATAGCAATGACAATTGCCAGCCAGCCTTGAAAGGGCAAACCAAGAATTTTGCCAGTACCGAGATAGCTGAAGGCTGGATTTTTAAATGTTTGTAAATTGCCGTTGGTCAAAACCTGCGCAATGCCGCGACCAGATATAAACAGTATTAGTGTTGCAATAATCGGCTGCACCTTCAGAATTGAAACAAGAGCGCCATTGAATAGGCCGCAGGCCATGGCAACCAACACCGGAAAACCGATCGCTAATGCCACGCCAAGAACGGGGTACATTTGCCCGAATTCCGACTGGAAAATAAGCGGTGCAATTGCGCCTGCCAAAGCCATAATCGCCCCCACAGAAAGGTCGATACCGCCGGTGGCAATTACCAAGGTCATTCCCATTGCGACAATCGCGATCGTGGCAACCTGGCTAATGTTCACGAACAGTGTTTGTAATTGTAGAAAGTTGGGTGTTACTAAAATATTGAACACAAGGATCACGGCCAGAGCCACGAGCCCGCCATGATTTCGCAGGACTTTCTTCCAGTTAAATGCCGGCCCAAAAGACTGGCTTACATAGTTTTGCGCACTCATGCCGCTTCCCCATCCGTGTGTGCCAAAGCGTGCACGAGAATGTCTTCCGTAATGCCCGGGTTCTTCAGTTCTGTTATCGAGCGCCCTTCGTTGAGAACAACAATCCGGTCAGCGCCTTCAACCAATTCCTCAAACTCGGAGCTTATCAACACAACGCCGAAACCTTTGCTGACAAAATCGCGGATGATCGCTTGAATCTCACGTTTCGCCCCGACATCGACACCGCGTGTTGGTTCATCAAGAATAAGCAGCTCCGGCTCAACGGCCAGCCACCGCGCAAGCAGAACTTTCTGTTGGTTGCCACCTGAAAGCTCGCGTATAGGCTGCTCCATGCCCGCTGTTTTAATGCCAAGCGCCTCAATAAAGCCCTGAACAATCTCGCGCTCTCTTGCCCGATCAATTTGTCCGTTGCGCGTGAGCTTTGGCAAAAGTGCCAATGTTAGATTTTCGCGCACGGTCATGTCGGGAATAATCCCTTCTGCTTTGCGATCTTCTGTCAGAAATGCAATACCGGCCTTTATTGCCGCTGCCGGTGTTTCCAGACGCGCATCCAACCCTTTCAAGGAGACAGTACCGCTAGCAAGTGGATCAATACCGAAAAGCGCACGCGCAGCTTCTGTTCTACCCGAGCCTAAAAGCCCGCCAAGGCCGACAATTTCACCGCGGTGAACCGTCATATCCAGCTTCGTCAAACGCGGGCCGGTTGCGATATTATCAGCATGCAAAAGCACCTCGCCGTGTTTAGCGGCACCGCCGGAAAATTCGGTCATACCCGCTTCAGCGATTTCGCTTGAATCACGCCCCAACATACCCGAAATAAGGCCAAGCTTTGTGACACCATCCATCTTGCGGCAGTCAACTGTTCGCCCGTCACGCATTGTCGTTACACGATCACAGATTTCGAAAAGCTCATCGAGGAAATGCGAAACGTAAAGCACCGACACACCTGCATCGCGCAGGCTGCGCACAACGCCAAAAAGAACTTTGACTTCTGAGACATCGAGCGAAGATGTCGGCTCGTCCATAATCACCAGTTTCGCATCCAGTGATACAGCACGCGCGATTGCGACTAGTTGTTGAATCGCGGTTGAAAAACTCCCCAACCGGGCAGTCACATCAATATCAATACCAAAGCGTTTAAGTATTTCACGCGCACGATTATGCGCTTCATCCCAGTCTATGAATACGCCCAGCTTTTTGGGCTCATAGCCCATTACAATGTTCTCTGTGACCGAACGCAGAGGAACAAGATTCAACTCTTGATAGATTGTCGCAATTCCTGCGGCCTGCGCTTCCCGCGGGCTGCTTATCAGGCTCTCTGCACCGTCAAACTCTACCGCACCGTCATCACTGCGATAAACACCTGTCAATATTTTGATCAGTGTAGACTTACCGGCTCCGTTCTGCCCGATAAGCGCATGCACTTCGCCTTTTTCAATTTCAAGCGATGCGCCGTCGAGCGCGACCACGCCATTAAACGCCTTCTGTATTGCGCTCATTTTTAATAATTGTGACAATTATCCCCCTCGCTCCTCGAACAAACCAGGAGGCGTCAAGCTGTACGCCCCCTGCTTCATTGGGAGGTAATCAGTAAGCGTCGTCGACATTTTCTGCCGCATTTTCCTGTGTGAAAATGCGGTCTTTCACCTGAACCCAAGGCTCAATTTCCTCACCGGCGGCATAACGTTTCATCGTTTCACACGCCAAAGGACCAAAGAAAGGAGAGCTTTCGACAGTTACGCCCATTTTGCCATCAATGATGGCTTGAAGCGCGTCGCGTGTGCCGTCAATTGAAACGACCAAAACATCTTCGCCCGGTTTGCGTCCTGCAAGTTCCAGAGCTTGAATTGCACCAATTGCCATTTCATCATTGTGGGCATAAACGACGTCGACATCCGGGTGTGCCTGAAGCAATGTCTCCATAACCTGACGCCCTT
Source organism: Ahrensia marina (assembly GCF_001293565.1). Lineage (GTDB taxonomy): Bacteria > Pseudomonadota > Alphaproteobacteria > Rhizobiales > Rhizobiaceae > Ahrensia > Ahrensia marina. The sequence goes on from NZ_JXMU01000026.1 coordinate 13,708, forward strand.
TATCGCGCGCAAAATCACCTGTCTGGGAAGCAACAATCGTGAACCGCGAATCTTTAGCGATTGCGTCATCGAAGCCTTTTTTGCGATCATTGGCCGGAGATGAACCTGTTGTACCTTCGAGCTGGACAACAACGGCTTTGTCGCCTTCGAAATTTTCAATTGTCCATTCTGCAACACGGCGACCCTGATCAATAAAATCGGACCCTAGGAAAGACACATAGTCGACGCCCGCCTTGGCATTATTCGGATCAACCGAGCGGTCAACAAGGAATGTCGGAATGCCTGCTGCGGCCGCTTTCTTCACGGCTGGAATCAACGGCTTTTCTTCACGCGGGGGTAAAAATAAAACATCGATACCCTGAGCGATCATGCTGTCTACATCGGCCACCTGCTTGGCAGCCGAACCACCAGCATCTGTAGTGATGAGATCCCAGTTGCACGTCTCCGCAGTGTCTACAAAAGATTTTGTTTCCGCAATGCGCCAAGGATTGTTGGACTCCATTTGCGGGAACCCCACCTTGTAGCGTTCCTTCTGTTCAAGCGGCGGCAGACTTTGAGCCATTGCCACTGTGGACATTGCAAGCGCTAGAAAAGAAGCACCCAAAATTGTTCTGCGTTTCATTATAGTTCCTCCTCATTGTGCGGCCATCTTCCTCTTGGCCGTTTGGGTTAATCCCAATTCAAATAGCTGGTCTGCTTTCGCATATAGCCATCGAAACCGTATTTGCCGTCTTCGCCGCCAAGGCCCGACATTCCCCAGCCAGTATGAAATCCCTGAACGGCCTCGCCATTGCTTCGGTTGAGATAAAGCTCACCGAATTTCAAAACGTGTGGCGCAAGTTGAATGTGCTTGAAGTTTTTTGTGAACAGGTAGGCAGACAGCCCATATTGAGTATCATTGGCCAATGCGACCGCTTCATCGAATGAGTCGACCGTCATCGCGACCGCTACGGGTCCGAAAACCTCATCGCGAATGGCCGGAATCTTATTATTTTTGACGGATAGAACAGTTGGCGCCATCCAGTGGCCTTGCGCATATTGGCCGCTGTCCAAAATACCGCCCTCAAGCAACACTTCGGCGCCTGCCTCTACGCTTGCCGCAATTACGCCAGCAACCTTATCACGCTCAAAGCGGCTAATCTTCGGGCCCAAATCAACCGCTGCCATCGGATCGCCAATTGTAAGCGCCTGCGAGGCCGCGACGAATTTACCCATGAACTCGTCAGCAATCGAGCTATGCAAATACATACGCTCGTTACAGGTACAAATTTGCCCGCAGTTTGTATAACGCGCCAACACAGCGGCTGCGACCGCAGCATCAATGTCTGCATCGTCCATAACAATGAATGGCGCCTTGCCACCAAGCTCAAGACGAACAGTTTTGATCGTGTCTGCCGCTGTACGGAATATTTCTTTACCCGCACGAGTACTGCCGGTCATTGTCACCATTGCCGTCAAGGGGTGCTCTAGCATCGCCTGACCGGCTACTCGCCCTCTGCCGGTTATCGAATTAAAGACCCCGGCCGGAAATCCCGCATTGTGAGCAAGCTGCGCAAGCGCCAGACCGGATAGAGGTGTATGTTCGTGAGCCATCAACACAAATGTGTTGCCCGCAACCAACGCAGGTCCAAGCTTTCGGGCAGCAAGCGCTGCCGGATAATTCCAGGCTGTCAATCCGACAACCACACCATAGGGATGGCGGCGAATCTGTATTTCCTCGTTTAGGTTATCAGAAGCGACAATATCACCTTCAATGCGACGCGCATTTTCTGCCGCGTAGGTCAGAAAAGTTATGACTGCATCAATTTCGCCCCGCGCCTGCGCAATCGGCTTTCCCTGCTCAAGCGTCACAATGCGAGCCAATGCCTCGTGGTTAGCCTGAACTTCACTGGCTAGCTCCATTACTAGCCGTGCACGCTCAATAGCCGGTCGTCCCGCCCAACCTGTGAAAGCCTTCTGCGCGGCTTCGACAGCCATTGCGGCATCGTCTGCTGTTCCATCAACAATTGAAGCAATGACAGATTCGTCTGTCGGGCTTTCAACCTCAATTATCTCCCGTCCTTTCGGGTGAAACCAGGCGCCATCAATATAAATGCCTGCAGCAACAGGGTTAGAACTTGAAATGTTTAAATTGAACACGCTTTATCCATTTTGGTATGACCAATTTGGTTGTACCAAACATTTTTAGAAGAAGCTTGTCAATAGCGTAATTTCCTACACAGTGCCTTAAAATGCTTATTCAGTAGCTATCTACCGGTTTATTTAAATACTATTGCGTTTGCATTACCCCGATATTTTTGTCATATTCAACTCAGCAGATAGTTTTTAGTAGGACCAAAAAGCCTATGTCATTAGATGAAAATATTCGTGCCGCCGATGCAATCGTGGCAGAACTAGAGTCTCAAATCGTTTCGGGGCGCCTTAGAAACAAAAGCCCCTTGCCTGCAGAACGCGAATTAATGGAGCAGTTCGGCACCAGCAGAACTGTCGTAAGGGAAGCCATTTCGACACTATCCAATCGCGGGCTGGTTGAGAGCAAGCCCCGATTTCGCCCAATCGTCAGCAAACCGGATTATGCGACGGTGTTGAACGCGACCGGAAATGTTGTCAGACACCTTCTCAATGAGCCTGGCGGCGTAAAAAACCTGTATCAAAGCCGTGTCTTTATGGAGCGTGGCTTAGTAAGGCAGGCAGCAGTCTCTGCAACCAAAGACGACATAAGCGATCTTAAATCTGCTCTGGAAGCCAACAAGAATGCGATCAACAATTCAGAAGAGTTTTACAGAACTGATAATGCCTTCCACGGGGTCCTGTATCAAATTCCGCAAAATCCGATTTTCCCCGCACTTCATGAAGGATACACATCCTGGCTAGCACCACAATGGGCACAAATGTTGCGTCTGCCTGAGCGAAATCTGGCAAATTACAAAGCACACAAAGCCATTCTTGATGCGATATTGGAACGTGATCCCGACGCAGCCGAAGAAGCATTGAGCGTTCATCTTAAGGCGGCATGGGAATATGTGCGCGTTACATTTGATATGGACGCCGAGTGAAATGGAAAATTTTGACCATATTGTTATTGGCGGCGGCTCGTCAGGATGTGTAGCGGCTGCAAGACTTGTATCGGACAGCAACGCTAGAGTTCTCGTTCTGGAAGCAGGACACTCAAACCGCCACCCGTTGCTTGATATGCCGCCCGGCATTTTCAAGATGATAAATGGCTCAAAATATATGCGCTATCATAAAACGATCCCGCAAGAGCATCTCGACGGGCGCGTGCACGACATACCTCAAGGGCACGTGCTAGGCGGTGGATCATCGGTTAACGCGCAGGTTTACATGCGCGGCAGACCTTCCGACTATGATGAATGGCAGGAAATTCTACGTGGCAACAACGACAATATCGGCTGGGGCTGGAAAGATGTTCTGCCTCATTTCCGTAAAATGGAATCAAACAACCGGTTAAACAATGAACTGCACGGCACCAATGGTCCGATGCTTGTCTCTGACCCTGGACACATAGATGAAATGTCGCGCTGGTTTGTGCAGGCAGTACAAGCACTGGGCGAGCCGTTCAATCCTGACTTTAACGGTAGCAGCCAACGCGGCGTCGGCTTCTATCAGTTCATGAACCGATATGGAAAACGCAGCTCGGCAGCCTACGCATATATTGAGCCGCTAAAAAACAATCCTAAGTTGACAGTTAGATTGAACGCAGAAGTCCTTCGAATTGTCATTAAGAACGGCGCTGCCAAAGGCGTAACCTATCGGGACCGCCAAGGCGAGACTAAAACAGTCTATGCCGATGGCGAAATCATTGTCGCCGCCGGCGCGCTGGTTACGCCCAAAATATTGATGCTGTCCGGTGTCGGTCCTGCCGACCATCTTAAAGAACATGATCTCGATGTTCATATCGACCTACCAGGGGTTGGCCAAAACCTTATTGATCATCCGGAAGTTCACGCCACTGCGTTGGCAAACGGCGCTTACGGCTATTACAGACAGGGCAACGGGTGGCGGATGCTTAAAAATGGTATCCAGTTCAAACTGTTTGGCTCCGGTCCTGTCACTTCAGCAGGCGTGGAAGCCGGTGCTTTCGTCAATCCGGATAATCCGGACACGCCGCCGACAATTCAGGCCTTTTGTGTGCCAATCGTATATCTGGATCGAGATACACTTGGCCTCGTCGACGACGGACATGGGTTAACGATCACCACTGTGGTTGTAAAACCCAAGTCTCGCGGCGAAGTGCGGCTGAAATCGGCCAACCCGACTGATATGCCGGTAGTCTCGCCAAACCTGCTCAAACATCCCGAAGACATGAAGGATATGGTGGCAGGACAGCGCTTTTTCATAAAGGCGCTGCAAGCGTCACCGCTTGCAGAGCATATTGAACGCATTGCAATCCCGTCACCTGACGATCTTTCAGATGATGCTTTAAAAGCCCATTGCAAACGGTTCGTGAAAACCAACTACCACCCGGCAAGCACCGCAAAAATGGGAGCAGATGGAGACCCGATGGCCGTACTGGATGCAAGGCTGCGTGTGAGGGGTATTAAGAACTTGAGGGTTTGCGATATGTCCGCAGTCCCCAACATTAATGCCGGAAACACCAATGCTCCAGCGATGATGCTAGGTGACCGATGCGCCGACCTGATAATGGAAACAATTTAGTTACACAGAAAGTAACAGTGTCATAGGAACAAACAGCGGACCGGCTAAGCCATTTGGCAGCTCAATGGTTCTGAAATACCAAATGGCCCGACCCGCTATTCGGCCGCTATTTTCATCGCTTTCGGGTTCTCGATTTGATTAAGCAGTTCCTGTCGTCTTTGTTCATGCGCCATACGCGCTTCATCCTTGACCGGTCCAAAACCGCGCACCTGATCAACAGAGGACAAAAGTGACAAGGCAATGTGAGGAGGAATGCTCCCAAGCTTGCCAAGAACCAGCTCGATGTCCTTCTCATATTGCGCAATCAATGCGCGCTCCGCCTTGCGCTCTTCGCTTCTTCCAAACGGATCAAAAGGTGTGCCGCGCAGGCCTTTCATTTTTGTAAGAAAGCTGAACAACTTTAATGTCAGTGGACCGAATTCACGTTTTTTGGGACGTCCATTCGGTGCCGTACCACTGAGAACCGGCGGCGCAAGATTAAACGAAATCCGGTAATCGCCATCAAATTGCTCATCAAGTGCGGCCTTGAATTCCGGCTCTGTAAATAGGCGCGCCACCTCATACTCATCCTTATAGGAAAGCAGTTTTGAATAGTTCACGGCCACAGCACGTGTTAACGATTCACCGTTTCCAAAGCCGCTCGTCGCTTTGCGAACCTTTTCAACCATTTGCCTGTACCGGTCGGCCAGAGCTTTGTTCTGATAAGCCGTCAGATGGGAGGAACGATGATCAATCAGTTCATCAAGAGACATTTCGTCCTGAACAATCGACGCAGATTTATCCCGTAGTTTTGACATGACGAAATCAGGATCATGCGCCAGATACCGCCCCCAGTTTAAGGCGGCAATATTGGCGTCGATTGCAATACCGTTCAAACGTATTGCTTCTTCCAAAGCCTCAACGCCAACCGGTACAAGACCTTTTTGCAAAGCATAGCCAAGCATCATGATATTGGTCGCAATTTCATCGCCGGCCACGGTGACGGCAATATCGGAAAAGTCACGGAAATCGTCTTTCGAGCGAACCGTTTCGGCAACTGTCCGCTGAACGCCCGCAGCTTTAAAATCAAAGTCCCGCATCCGCACGAAATCAGAAACGGGAATAACCTTTGTATTGATAATACCGTGTGTTCGCTCAGGGTTACAAATAATCGTGCCATCTTTGGAAGCCGCCACAACAGCATCTGCGGCGATAATCACATCAGCGCAGCCATTGGCAATACGCGGCGAGCGCACCGGCTTATCTTGCGGTGAAATGCGGATATGACTCAACACTGCGCCACCTTTTTGCGCAAGGCCAGCCATATCCATGATCAGAGGGTTCTTGCCTTCAATATGCGCCGCCATACCGATAAGAGCGCCGATTGTCAGAACCCCTGTACCGCCGACACCTGTCACCGCTATATTCCATGGCTTTTCCATCACAGGCTGTTGCGGCTCAGGCAGTGTTGAAAAATCAGGCATCTGCGCCGGAGTATTTTTCTTCTTTTTGCTACCCCGCACGGTCACGAAAGACGGACAGAAGCCTTTAAGGCATGAATAATCCTTGTTGCAGGAAGACTGGTTGATCTGGCGTTTACGGCCAAATGCTGTCTCATGAGGCTCGATAGCAATACAGTTTGACTGCTTTGAACAATCACCGCAGCCCTCGCAAACCGCAGGATTAATAAATAGCCGCTCATCAGGATCAGGCGCAGCCTTATGTTTGCGTCTTCTGCGCAATTCCGCCGCGCAAGTCTGAACATAAACAATGGCCGTTACGCCCGGCACATCGCGCAGCTCAACCATAACCTCATCAATATAATCGCGATGTTTGACAATCACGCCAGGCGCTAAATCATGCGGTGTATAAAGATCAGGCTTGTCAGACAAAAGATAGATCTTTTCCACGCGCTCATGGTGTAGCTGATGCGTTAACTGTTGCGGCGAAAGCTCCCCGTCAATTGGCTGGCCGCCGGTCATGGCAACCGCATCATTGTATAAAAGCTTATAGGTGATATTGGCTTTGGCAGCGACAGATGCCCTGATAGCCAATGTACCTGAATGGAAATAAGTGCCGTCCCCTAAATTGACAAAACGGTGCTTTTCATCGGTGTAGCGGCCAATAGCTGTCCACGGCACACCCTCCGCTCCCATATGGGAAAAGGTTTCCGTGTTACGGTCCATCCACTGCACCATAAAGTGACAGCCGATCCCTGCCATAGCCTTGGAGCCTTCGGGAACACGTGTGGATGTATTGTGCGGACATCCGGCACAATAGTGCGGCAAGCGCGTAACCGGCGCGACATGTTTCAAGCCTTCCGCCTGACGGTGCTCCAAAACATGCAGCTTGGTTTCAATGCTTGCGGCCAAGCCTTCCGGCAGTCCCATTTTCAAAACCCTGTCGGCAATCGCCCGTGCAACGGCACCCACGGTCAAACCCGCGGAAAGCGAAAGAAACGGCTGGTCTTTTTCATCAAACTTACCGACGATGCGCGGCCGCACATCAGCGCGCCAGTTAAAGAGCTGTTCCTTAATCTGGTTTTCAATGAGCTCACGCCGCTCCTCGACAATCAAGACCTCTTCCAGCCCTTGCGAAAACTGGCGGATGCCAACCGGTTCAAGCGGCCATGGCATGCGGACCTTGTAAAGTCTAAGACCGATCACTTTGCGCTCTTCAGGTCCAATGCCCAGTTCAATCAAAGCCTGAACGACATCTTCATAGGCTTTACCCGAAGCGACGATGCCAAACCGCGCCTCCGGGCTATCCAGCGTAACCTTGTTGACATTGTTTGCCCGTGCAAAAGCAATTGCGGCATAGGCCTTTAGCTCCTGAAGACGCTGGTCCTGAACCAGTGGCGGATCAGGCCATCGCAGGTTAAGCCCTCCTTCAGGCATTTCGAAGTCTTCAGGCAGCACAAAACGTGTTTGCTCCTGCGCCAGATCAATGACTGACGTCGTTTCGATTGTCTCGGAGATAACTTTATAACCCACCCAGCAACCCGAATAACGGGACATGGCAATGCCAAACAAACCCATTTCTATAAATTCATGGATTGAGGAAGGATAAAGCACCGGCATCACAGCAGAAATAAACGCGTGGTCCGACTGATGCGGTATTGATGAAGATTTACAAGTATGGTCGTCACCGGCGAAAGCCAGAACACCGCCATGCTTCGAGCTGCCAGCCGCATTGCCATGTTTGAAAGCATCGCCGGACCGGTCAACGCCGGGGCCCTTACCGTACCAAAGACCGACAACACCATCACGGTTGGCTTGCTCAGAAAGATGAACCTGTTGTGACCCCCAGATTGAGGCAGCAGCCAGATCCTCGTTCAGCCCCGGCTGGAAGGAAATATTGTAAGGGTCCAAAAATTTCTTAGCCCGCACGATTTGCTGGTCAAGGTTACCGAGCGGCGATCCGCGATAACCGGAGATAAAAGTTGCCGTATTCAATCCCGCTTCGCGGTCGCGGCGCATTTGCACCATCGGCAAGCGGACCAAGGCCTGCGTTCCGGACAGGAAAACCCGTCCCGATGTCGCGGTGTATTTATCGTTCAATGTGACGTTCGCGTTCAATCTTCATCCTCCCGATGCTGAGTGACCGACATTGAAAGAGATAGGGTCAGATTGTGGACCGCGCTCGATTTCAAGTCTGATCTTAAACAGTAAGACGAACCAGCAGAAACATAGTCGCTAATTTTAAGAGTTTACACCAAGACGATGAAACAAGGTATCAGAAAAATGATAAAATAAGAGTACGTGTTGCTCAAAGCATCGAAATGCCATGACATAGCCACGAAAAATCCTGCGGACATTAAACGGGAATATCAGGCGTATTTTTTACCTCTTTCAGCGTCAGGCTTGTATTGATAAGCGAGACATGCGGCAGCTGGAGAAGCTTGTGTTTAACAGCTTCTTCGTAATCCCGAATACTTCGGGACAAAACCTTCAAGATGAAATCATATTCACCGGCAGTCGTGTAACACTCGACCACCTCAGGAATATCCCGGGATGCCCGCTCAAACTCCTCCAATGTGCTTCGTTTGTGCGATGCCATACGCACAAAGCAGAAAGCAACAATTTCAAAACCCATTTTTTGAGCATCAAGCAGGTAGCGTTTATCGGTTATATAACCTTCTTCCTGAAGCCTTTTGAGCCTGCGCCAACAAGGCGTGTGACTTAGCCCGGTCGCTTCACCCAGTTCCCGCATTGTCAGCTCCGGCTGGTTTTGCAGCACTCGGAGAATGCGTTTGTCCGCCTCATCCAACGATGTTTTATCCGGCATAACGCTCTCCAGCCTATCAGTTTTCCCAATAAGAGACATATTACACCATCCTACCGCATAGTTCAAAAGCGAAACAGTAACACTCAAAAGAGCAGGATATCGTCAGCTTGTTACCCAAGCGCCGCTTCACTCAAAGACACGTACTCTTATGGGTTTTTAAGGTGCGGCAAGCATTACAACCTGATGCACGCATGCGTTTGGATCGCATTTAAACGGAAAACATCCGAAAAATGATAATTAAGTCATTCGTTTAACAATATTTTCACCTCGTGGAACGAACCTATAGCCACGTTAGCGGCGAGTAGGCTGGTCCAGAGCCATCACAAACAGATGGTGTATTGGGCCTACATCTGCTGGTTTATCCAGGTTGTTGAGGAGACGACACGCTTACTAGGCCACTGGAATCGGGGGGCGATGCATGAAAACAACGATGCGCCTAAATTCAGATACGAAACTGTCGGTCTCCGGCCGCAATCGTTTGTCAAGTTTTCAGTCAGACATATGCCATACCATCGTCGACCGTATGGAACAGGGCGTCATTGTTTTTGACCGCCAGAATATTCTTTATGCCAACGACAATGTCTTTGACATCTTGTCAATTCCGGAAGAACTCCTCGCACCAGGGTCATCGCTGGAAGAGTTTATCAAATTCGGCGTCAAGCGCGGCGATTATTACCCCAATTCAGAGCTTACTTTCGCCAGCATTCGTATGCGCTTAATGGCAGGCGAAGATTTTGTTTTACTTCGCAAAACACCAAACGGACGGTTTTATCGCATTAACAGCCGGTTTCGCGACGGGGTTGGCATTAGCACCTATACCGACATAACAAATGAATCACGCGAAAAAGCTGTTCTGACCAATACAGTCGAAGCAATTGCGCAGGGCTTGCTCGTGCATGACCGTGAAAAGATCGTTATTTCCAACAAACATCTGTTGAGCGTCATGGATCTGCCACCCGAAGTCGTGGAGGCAGGAACGCCTTGGAAGGAATTCATCGAGTATCGGGCAAAACGCGGCGATTACGACGATCCTGAAGAGCATGTAAAAAAAATTCTACAGGCTTTTGACTCGCAAACCGGTTTCTCTTCTGAAACCCGCGCGGGCAGCAAAACCATCCGTGTTGAGTGTCGGAATGCGCACGGCATGATGTTTGTCACTTATACGGATGTTACCGATGCCCGGGACCGCGAATATAAATTGCAGCAAAAAGAGGCAGAGGTACGGCTTCTGGCTGAAACCGACAGCCTCACAGGTTTGAAGAACAGGCGCGCATTTGATGATATTCTTGCCAGACATTTCAAGAAAAGGAAAAAGAAGTCCAGTAAAACGTCGAAAGAATTGGCGTTGATACTGCTTGATTTAGATCATTTCAAACCGGTGAATGATACATATGGCCATAGCTTTGGCGATACGCTGCTAAAGCAAGTCGCACGCCGATTTGGTAAAATTGTTCGGAAAAGCGACACGATGGCCCGCATCGGAGGCGATGAATTTGGCGCAATCGTCGAAGTCGATGACAAAGGCGAAGCCATCGAAATAGCCACATGTATGCGCGATGCGGCGAGAATTCCGATCTTGATCGAGCAAACTAAATTGCGGGTAAATGCATCCGTCGGCGTAAGTTATTTTTCTGACGGATTTGAAGACGCACCTGCCATGTTTGTCGGCGCGGATCTTGCTCTATATGCTGCTAAAGACGACAGTCGCGGGTCTGTATATGAGTTCGAAGCTGAATTTGCGACCAACGCCATACAAAAGTATTTGCTTGAGCAAGACCTATTATCGGCCCTAGATAAAAACGAATTCGTTCTCCATTATCAGGTTCAGCAGGATTTGAGTTCCGGCAAGGTAGCCGGCTATGAAGCCCTTATGCGTTGGCACCACCCGGTAAAAGGTCTCATTTCTCCGGCGGATTTCATTCCTCTGGCGGAAGAAACAGGGTTCATCGTGGAAATGGGACGTTGGGCCTTGAAGCAGGCAGCGCGTGATTTTGGCGGCAAGGATAAATCCACACGGGTTGCTGTGAACGTGTCTCCGGTTCAGTTCCGCGAATCTAACTTGATCGAAGATATCAAACAGGCACTCGAAGAATCAGACCTTGCTCCAGAGCAGTTGGAAATCGAAATTACGGAAGACGTTCTTATTGAAGACAATGTAAATACGTTGAAAATCTTGAAAGGCATCCGCCAAATTGGCGTCGGACTGTCACTGGACGACTTTGGCGCTGGCTACTCTTCCTTGAGTTATCTGACACGCTACCCGTTCAGCAAACTCAAAATTGACCGCTACTTCATAGATCAGATGATCCGTGATGAACGCAGCCAGTCTCTGGTCAAATCCATTCTTTCCCTCGCCTCCAATATGGGTATGAAAGTAACCGCAGAAGGGGTTGAAACGTCTGAACAGCTTGATCTTCTGGTTAAAAGCAATTGTGACGAAGTTCAGGGTTATTTGCTTGGGAAACCGCAACCTTTGGACGAAATCAAGAAAACGGCCGTGTTGTAGCATCAAGCGTGAACATTTTTCCTTTGCGTGCACTGCACAATACTTTTAAATGGGACGGCATGATCAGCACGTCCCGAGTATAGGCATGTTACCCGACAACCCGAAAAATCACGCAGATTTATTGGCGCGGTTTCGGTGGAACATTCCCGAACGCTTCAATATTGGAACAGCATGCGCCGATGATATTGCGCGCCTTACCCCAGACAGGCCGGCTATTATTGACTATGCTGATGGCGAACCGCAAATCTTAAGCTTTAAGCAATTGGCTGAACGCTCGAGCCGTTTTGCCGCCGCGCTGAAAGGCATTGGCATCAGGCGCGGTGAACGAGTTGCGGTTATGCTGCCGCAAAGTATCGAAGCTGCTATTGCTCACCTTGGTATCTATAAACTCGGTGCGATTGCTGTCCCGCTGGCCATGCAGTTCGGTCCCGAAGCGATGCAGCACCGCTTGGCAACATCGGGAGCACGGGCGTTGATAGCAGACATGATAGGTCTGGAACGCCTCGCATCCATTCAATCGAATTTACCGGCATTAGAGTTTCGCATTTCTATTGATGGAACGGAAGCAACGCAAGACTTCAATAGTCTGATTTCAAAAGCGTCGGCTCATTTTCCGATTGCAGAAACATCACCAAATGACCCTGCGATGATGCTGTTCACATCCGGCACAACCGGTCAGCCCAAAGGTACATTACACGCCCACCGTGTCCTGCTCGGCCACCTTCCCGGCATACAGATGGCGCAAGGTTTTATGCCGCAAAAAGATGACCGTCTGTGGACCCCGTCAGATTGGGCTTGGGCAGGCGGATTGTTGAACGCGCTGCTGCCAGCGCTCTATTGCGGCGTAACTGTTGTGGCAGCGCGTGCGCCAAAATTTGAGGCCGATTGGGCTATCGATCTGATGAAAAAAGCCGGTGTCCGCAATATCTTCATGCCGCCGACAGCGTTGAAGTTGATGCAGGCCAATTTGAACAAGATTCCCGAATTGAATATCCGCTCAATCGGTTCTGCAGGCGAAGCACTGGGAGGGCAAACGCTGGAATGGGCGAAAGAACATTTTGGCATCAGTATCAATGAGTTTTACGGCCAGACAGAATGTAACGCCGTTATCAGCGCATGCCATGAAATTGGGACGGTTAAGCCCGGTTCAATGGGCAAATCTGTTCCCGGTCACCAAGTTGCAATTTTGAATGAAACCGGCAGCGCAGCCCAAACAGGTGAAACCGGCGAGATCGCGATCCACAACAGCAGCCCGGTCATGTTCCTTAGATATTTTGATAATAAGACGGAGACCGAACGGAAATTTAATGACGAATGGATGCTAACCGGTGACCGTGCCTATCGCGATGAGGACGGTTATTTCCATTTTGTCGGCCGCAACGATGATATCATCATCTCGGCCGGCTATCGTATTGGACCGGCAGAAATTGAAGATTGCCTGACAGCGCACCCCGCTGTTGAGCTGGCAGCGGTGACGGGGAAAGCAGATGCGACACGCACACAAATTACCGTCGCGCATATCAAACTCGTTGAAGGCGAACAGCCGAGCGAGCAGCTAAAACAACATATACGAAACTTCGTAAAAACGCGGCTTTCAGCCCATGAATATCCGCGCGAAATCATTTTTGTCGATGATATTCCAATGACCGAAAGCGGCAAAATAATCCGCCGTGTATTCCGCAATCAGACAGCGTAACAGTTTCAGCGTCGGCCAAGCATATGCTTTAGACGCGCACCAACATTTTTGGCTGTTTTCTTCGTTGAGGAGTACAAATCCATTTGCGAAGCAGCCTGACGCACTTCGCGGTCTTTGTCCGGATCAACACCAATGACGAGTGTTACCATTTCAGCTTCATCACGCCACAGATGTGACATCATCGGATGATCTTCAGAAGCACAGCTATCTGCAAATGTCACGTTAGGATCATCCAGGAGCGTTTCAGTAGTCCGAACCATCAGCAGTTTGCCCGGCGAAAAAGCGCGCATCGTCTCATCGTAAGCGATTTTCCAAGTCCATGCCGTTCCGTTTTCTACGAAGACTATGAGCGAGGCAATAACGCGATTGTCCAGCTTCAGCATATAGATACGGCATTTGTCGACTTCGGCCAGTGAGTTGACGGCCTCACGCGCAAAAGCCGCGCGCAAACGGTCCGATGCAAGCGATGTGCGTTGCTTGCCTTTCCAGCCGGCATTTTCAAGCAACAGAAACTCTTCCATGCCCCGACGAATATCCGTAGGATTTCGGGCAATTTCAAAAGCAAAATCGCCCTGCGCCTCCAGCTTTCGCCATAAACGGCCAAAGTCGCGCCGGTGGTGGCTACCCATATTTTCCTTAAAGAAAACGTCGGCATCCGTTGTCGCGTTTAAAACGGGGCGCTTTACAGGACGGGTGGAAGCAACAGGCAGGCCGTTTGCCAAGGCTACCGATCTTAAAAGGGAAACAACAGGACTGTTGACCATAACATCGGGAAAAGCGATGATTTTTGGCAGAGCAACTGTCGGCAGTGATAATGTGCCAAAGATATCCTCTATAACCTGCATTGCCTCACGCCGCTCAACAATCGGCGTACCCAGCGGGCCGTAAGGGTTGGCCCACGCGCGTACAAGGTCAGGCCCGATCGCAAAGCCGGGTTTCTCCACGGTAAATGGCATCAGAAAACGCGTTTCAGAGGACTGGTCATCTGAATCTTGCAGCACCATCAGGCGCACCTGCCGCTCATCAAGGCGCGGCATTGCGGGCACACAGAAGCGCGGACTGAAAAACACGTTTGGCTCAATGCAATAGTCGCAGGCGCGCTCGATCGTCGGCAGAATGTCAAAACCTGCCTTTGCCGGAAAAACGCGAAAATGTCGCTTGCCCTTTGACAGACGGCTGACTTCGGGAATGTTATCTTTGACACCGCTTGCAGGCGTACCGGGCATAACAAGCGGCGTTTCAACAATCTCTTCATCAATAATAGGCAACGCAGACATTTTAAGAAACTCTCTCATCAAAGACAGGCGAAAATACAAACATCGAAACACCAACCCGCATACGCACGAAATAGAAAAGAGCAATCGTTTCAAAGACGGTCGCAATGGCGGTCGCCGCAGCGGCACCGTAAATGCCGTATTCGGGTATTAAAATCAGATTCAAAACAATATTGGATGCCAGAACGCCGCCAAATATAATTGCGCAGATATTTTGATTACCCGACATATTCAGCAAGCTTTCCGCTGGGCCAATGCTGGCGCGAAGCACCACACCGGCAACCATGATAAACAGAACAGGATAGCCTTCGCGGAAAGCTGTACCGAACATCGAAAGCAAAAGCGGACCGGCCGCAAGTACCGCAATGCCCATTGCCAGCGATGGCCAGAATGTCCATGTCGCAGAGCGCCGTGCCAATTGGCGCAGTGCCGATTTATCTTCATCTTCCATTCGGGCCGCAAAAAGGTTCGCGATACCGGCCTTAACGGCAAAAAAGACGAAATGGACAAGCGATAAAGTTTTTGCTGCCGCGTAATAGATACCCACGCTTTCGGGATTCATCATGATGCCAACCATGAACACATCGGCATGAACGAGCAGAGCAAAGAAACCCTCGACGAGAAAAATCGGCAAGGCCACCAAAATCCACTGGCGCATCTCGATACGTGGTTTGGCTTTTTTGTACTGGCGTCTCAAATCGCGTGTAATCACGAAATACTGGATGAGAGAGCTGCAATAGCTGGCAATCACAGCGCAGATTAAACCCGTCACACCATTGACAGGATAGCCCATAAGCCACGCGCCAACCATTAAAACGAGAATGAAAATCGGGCGCAGCAAATATGTAGGTGCGAGTGCACGAATAGGCCAGCTATTGGCGCGCGCAGTACCGTCAAGCATATCGCCAAGCGCAATCATTGGCAGCGCAAAGGCACCCACAATGAAAGGCACGGTATAATGACTGTCGAAATATGCAGCACCATAGATGGTTGTGAATATAGTTGCGGCGGCGGCAATTGTGGAACTGAGCAATACAAACACGCGGCTTGAGAGCAGCAGACCGTTCAAGCGCTCAAAATCAGCCCTTCCATGATACTGCGGAAGAAACCTGATAATGGCAGTGTGAAAACCAAGGCAGGACAGGTTTCCGATAACGATCATCGAAATCCAGACCATGACAAAAATGCCGTACTCGAAAGCCCCCATAAAGCGGGCAAGAACGACCTGACTGACAAAGGCAATGGCAGCACTGAATATGCGGATGGCAAATGCGATGATTGATGCGCGCTGCGCGTTGGAGGCATCATCAACGCCTGAAAGCGCAACGTCCAAACGCTCGGCAAAAGGCCGCAGACGCGCAAAAAGCGACGTCGGGAAAAATGTTTCAGCTGTTTGTACCGCAGAAAACCGCAATATGTTCACTCACAAATTGAATTTAGGTGAGTTATACGCCCATTGGCTTAAAATTTTGTTCGCATATAAATTGCCGGAAAACATGGTAAACCAAGCGCTAATGCAAAAAACCTGCGCGGTTTTCCGACCACGCAGGCTCTATATTCAATTAGGGCAATCGGCCTTGGTATTAAGCAAATGCACCGTGGCAATGTTTAAATTTTTTGCCTGATCCGCATGGGCAAAGCTCGTTACGCCCAATTTTTCCCCATGTCGCCGGATTTTCAGGGTCGCGCTCTTCCGGCGCAACAAAGCCTTGCGCCGCAGTCAGTGCCGCAGCACCGGATGCACCGGCAGAACGGTCAGTACCTTCACCAAAATCATTTTCGCCGGTTGTACCGTCTATGTGACGGCCTTCCATTTCCGGCAATTCAGGATCAGGCGCATCGGCTGCATCACGAACGATTTCAACGCGCATCAATTTCGAAGTGACCGAGATACGCAAGTTTGCAAGCATCGACTGGAACAGTTCGAACGCTTCCTGTTTATATTCCTGCAATGGATCGCGCTGCGCATAACCGCGGAAACCCACCACCGAACGGAGGTGGTCAAGCGCAACCAGATGCTCGCGCCAGAGTTCGTCAATTGTTTGCAATATCAATGACTTCTCAACATAAGTCATGATCTCTTGGCCAAAACGCTCTGTGCGCTGTTCGGCAACGTCATCACTCACTTTCAGCAAGCGTTCCAGCATATCGTCTTCTGCAATGCCTTCTTCCGCAGCCCATTCTTCGATTGGCGCGTCGATATTAAGCTGCTCAACCACGGCCTGTTTCAGCTCGGCAACATGCCATTGCTCCGCATAGGCTTTTTCCGGAATGTGCTCGGCAATAAGATTTTCAACCACTTCATGGCGCATCTCGGTGACCATGTCGGTTAAATTATCGCTGTCCATCACCTCAAGACGCTGCTCAAAAATGACCTTACGCTGATCATTCATCACATCATCATATTTCAGCAAATTCTTACGGATATCGAAGTTGCGCGCTTCAACTTTGCGCTGTGCTTTTTCAAGCGCTTTGTTGATCCACGGATGAACGATTGCTTCGCCGTCTTTCATGCCAAGCTTGGTCAGCATGCCGTCCATGCGCTCTGAACCGAAGATACGCATGAGATCATCTTGCAAGGACAGATAGAACTTAGAGCGTCCAGGGTCGCCCTGACGGCCCGACCGGCCCCGCAGCTGGTTGTCGATACGGCGGCTCTCATGGCGTTCGGTCGCCAGAACATACAGGCCGCCAGCATCCAGCGCCTCTTTTTTCAGCACTTCAATTTCAGCAGCGATCTGTGCGATACGTTCCTTGCGCTTGGCTTCGTCCGTAACATCACCAAGCTCTTGGGCAATACGCATATCCAAATTGCCACCAAGTTTAATGTCCGTACCGCGACCGGCCATATTGGTCGCAATTGTGATAGAACCGGGAACACCGGCCTGAGCCACAATGAACGCCTCGCGCTCATGTTGGCGCGCATTAAGAACTTCGTGCTTTACGCCCCCTGCCTTGATGGCAGTTTCAACGTCATCGAGCGAGGTTTGCAAATATTCCGCAAACTCTTTTTCCTTGCCTTCTTTAATACCGGAAAGACGCTGCTCAAGCTTGCCTTTCAAAGCCTGCAGATAAGGAGCGCTACTCAAAAAGCTTGAAAGCAATTCTGACTTTTCGATTGACGTGGTACCGACAAGCACCGGCTGTTTGCGGCGCTGGCTTGCAATGATATCCAAGACGACAGCGTCATATTTCTCTTCAACAGAGCGGTAGACTTCATCGTCCTCATCAATACGCATGATCGGCAGATTGGTCGGAATTTCCGCAACACCCAACCCGTAAATATTGCCGAACTCTTCTGCTTCCGTTGAAGCCGTACCGGTCATACCCGACAGCTTTTCATACATACGGAAATAGTTCTGGAAAGTCACAGAGGCCAGTGTCTGGTTTTCAGGCTGGATGGATACGCCTTCCTTGGCTTCAAGCGCCTGGTGCAGCCCTTCTGAGAAACGGCGACCGGGCATCTGGCGTCCAGTAAACTCGTCAATGATGACAATCTCGTCACCCTTGACCATATAATCCTTATCGCGCTGGAAAAGCTTGTGCGCTTTCAGCGCATTGTTGATGTGGTGAACAATCGACACGTTCTCGACATCATAAAGATTGTCGCCCTTAAGCATATCCGCTTCACGCAAAAGGTTTTCAACGCGCTCTGTGCCGTCTTCCGTAAATGTTGAAGATTTCTGCTTTTCGTCGATCGTGTAATCTTCATCATTCAGCATTGGAATGAATTTATCGATTTGAACGTAAAGCTCGGACTTGTCTTCCAATGGACCAGAGATAATTAGCGGCGTGCGCGCTTCGTCTACGAGAATAGAGTCGACCTCGTCCACCACGGCAAAGAAATGGTCACGCTGCACCATTTGGGCGCGGTCCATTTTCATATTGTCGCGCAGATAATCAAATCCAAGTTCATTATTGGTGGCGTAAGTAACGTCGCACTCATAGGCCGCTTTGCGCGCCTCATCATCCATACCATGAATGATAACGCCGCATTTCATGCCCAGAAACGAGAATATGCGCCCCATTTCTTCGCTATCGCGCTGCGCAAGATAGTCGTTCACAGTAACAACATGAACGCCCTTGCCTGCCAACGCATTAAGATAAGACGGCAAGACAGCAACAAGCGTTTTACCTTCACCGGTCCGCATTTCAGAAATCGAACCATCATTAAGCACCATGCCGCCGATCAGCTGGACATCAAACGGTCGCAAACCCAATGTGCGCACCGACGCTTCACGTACAACCGCAAAGGCTTCAACCAAAAGAGCGTCGAGCGACGCTCCATCCGCAATACGCTGACGGAATTCATCCGTCTTGGCACGCAATTGCTCGTCAGAAAGCGCCTGCATATCACTTTCCAGAGCGTTGATCGCCGCAACTTTGCTATCGAATGATTTTAAATAACGGTCATTTGCCGTGCCGAAGATTTTGGCTGCGATGCCGCCGATACTGACCATTATGTATGGTCCTTTCCGTTAAAGCCGACCTTAACAAGTCGCTGAAATGAGCTACAGCCAGAATTGCTGCGATTAAATTGTTTTGGCACTCATGTTTGAAAAATCCAAGCTGGACGTGCCACATTCGGACAGATAAGAGTGGCATTAATCGATGTCAACGCTACGAACAGTGCCATTAATAAGTCACCACGTCAGCCGTTGAGCAAAAAACGAAGCAAAATTAATGAAATGGATCACTATCCCATGACACAAATGCCAACCAACCTACCGTTGAACGCACGTCGCACACGAAAATTTGCAGGTATTTCCGCAGCTATTTTTGCCATGGGCAGTGTATTCAGCACACCGGCATTTGCGCAGGATGGTGAAGACAAGATTGTCGGCTCACTGGGCGGCGAAACAATAACGCAACGCGATCTGGCGTTGACTGTCAGCGAAATGGGCGATCAGCTCGGACAGGTTCCACCTGAACAGCAACAATTTGCCGCCCTTATGGCGCTTATCGATATCAAGCTTCTCGCGGCCAAAGCGCGCGAAAACGGACTTGATGAGGATGAAGAATTTAAAAAGCGCGCCAAGTTTCTGGAAGACCGGGCTCTGCACAACATCCTGTTTAGAAAAGATGTGATAGACGGCATTACCGACGAAGAAGTACGCGCACGCTACGACAAGGAAGTCGCCGCAACACCGGCAGAAAACGAAGTCAAGGCCGCCCACATTCTCGTGGAAAAGGAAGAAGAAGCCAAGGAAATCATCAAAGCCTTGGATGAAGGCGCTGATTTTGCTGAACTGGCCAAAGAAAAGTCAACCGGTCCTTCCGGACCTCAGGGCGGCGATCTCGGCTATTTTACAAAAGGGCGCATGGTTCCTGAATTTGAAGAAGCCGCGTTTGCACTCGATTCTGGCAGCTACACCAAAGAACCGGTCCAAACACAATTTGGCTATCACGTGATTCTAGTCAAAGATATTCGTCCGGTACAACCGCCGGCATATGAGCAGGTTCAACAGCAGATCCGTGCCGCATTGTTGCGTGAAAAATACTTCAACTACATCAAAGAACTTCGCGCATCGGCTGATATCAATATCGAAGACGAAGCGCTAAAAGCAGCGTATGATAAAGCAGTCGCGGAACAAGAAGCGCAATAAAAATGGCGAAATCATCTCCCGTATCCCCACTGGCACCCAAACAGGTGCCAGTCTTGCCACCAATTAAAGGCGTTACACTGGCCACAGCAGAAGCAGGCATCAAATATAAAGGCCGCACGGATGTGATGGCGATGATATTTGATAAACCCGCCGCCGTTGCGGGCGTATTTACAAAATCAAAATGCCCGTCCGCGCCCGTTGACCTTTGCCGCGCACATCTGCCGAAGGGCCGCGCTAAAATATTGGTTGTCAATTCCGGCAATGCAAACGCTTTCACAGGCAAAAAAGGCGCGGCAGCAACAAAATTAACCGCTGAAATCGCGGCAAAAGCGGCCAATTGCGATTTCGATGAAGTCTATCTGTCTTCAACCGGTGTCATCGGCGAGCCTTTAGATGCCACAAAGTTTGAAGGCCACATCGAAAAGATGGTCCAGAACGCGAGTCCGGACGCTTGGCTGCAAAGCGCGCAAGCAATCATGACAACCGATACCTTTGCCAAAGTGGCTACCCAACAGGTTGAGATTGACGGCAAGACCTATACTGTCAACGGCATGGCAAAAGGCGCAGGTATGATTGCGCCCGACATGGCAACAATGCTTGCTTATATTGTAACAGATGCTCCGGTATCCGCAGCGGTTCTGCAAAACTATCTGACACAATCCACCGAGACGACGTTCAATGCCGTGACCGTGGATGGCGACACATCCACATCAGACACATTGCTGGCATTTGCAACAGGGCCCGCCGATTATACAAATCCTGAAGATAAAAAGCTCGTAGCTTTCAAATCGGCGTTCCATGATGTGCTACATAATCTCGCCATGCAGATTATCCGTGACGGCGAAGGTATTCGCAAAGTCATGCGCATTGAGGTCGAAGGGGCAACGTCAAAGGCGGCCGCCAAAAAGATTGCGATGTCTATCGCCAATTCGCCGCTGGTTAAAACTGCGGTCGCCGGTGAAGATGCCAATTGGGGGCGCATCGTCATGGCCGTTGGCAAAGCAGGAGAACCGGCCGATCGCGACCGCCTTCAAATTCGTTTTGGCGATATTGTTGTCGCAAGAGACGGTGAACGTGAAGAGGGCTACAGCGAAGAAGCATGCGCCGCCTATATGAAGAATGACGAGATTGTTATCGGTGTGGATATAGGCCTTGGCAGCGAACGCTTTACCGCATGGGGCTGTGACCTGACCAAGGAATATGTAGAAATCAACGGCGACTATCGAAGCTAAAGCCCATTGGCATCGCCATTATAGTAATGTGCTCTAGGAGTAATTGATCCCTGTGCCTGAACTTTCACTGGTAAGACGACTGGAAGCTGTTGGTTTCCGTGCTTGGCCTGCAGCCTCTGTTCACTATGACGGAAGCTGGGCTGTAAGACTGACAGCAAGCCATCCTTCACGTCGCCTAAACTCGGTCAACCCGCTCGACCCCGCAGACCAAAGAGACTTCGAAAGCCGCATCGCCCGTATGGAGCATCGCTTTGCGTCCTATAATCGGCCTTTGGTCTTTCGCCTGTCGCCGCTTGCCCCTTCAACATTGGCAGCGCATTTTGACAAGGAAGGCTGGCAGCGCGTCGCCGAAACACGAGTTCTCAAAGCAGATTTAAAAGAACTCGATCTTGATTCCGGCATCGATCAACTGCCCGGCAAAGACATCGGGCGCTTTGTTGATGCGTCGATCTCCATTCGCGCTGAAGACCCTGAACGCAAACCCGGCCTGACCGAAGTGCTTGAATCCATCCGCCCCCCAAACGGCATGTTTGTCATGGAGGACAGCACCGGACCGGTTGCCTGCGCATTATGTGTGCGTGACAATGACATGGCCGGACTTTTTGATATTGGTGTTTGCCAAGATTGTCAGGGAATGGGATATGGCAGGTCTATCGTGCGCACTGCGTTGCGCTGGGCACGCCAGCAAGGGGCAAAAACAGCATGGCTACAAGTGGAATCAGCCAATAAGGGCGCCAATGCGCTCTACAGCCGCTTGGGCTTCGAAGAAGTTTACTCCTATGTCTACCGGATGAAAAAAAGCGACCGCCATGGCTGACATCATACTTGTATCTGCTTGCGCGCTTATCGATCCCGATAACCGGATTTTGCTGGCACAGCGCCCGCAAGGAAAATCATTGGCTGGTCTGTGGGAATTTCCCGGCGGCAAGGTCGAAGCTTCAGAAACACCTGAGGAAAGTCTTGTGCGTGAACTCAATGAAGAGCTCGGCATCAAAACTGAGATAGCTTGCCTTGCCCCTTTGACATTCGCCAGTCATGCATACGAAACATTCCACCTTTTGATGCCGCTTTTCATCTGCCGCAAATTTGAAGGCATCCCGGTACCGCGCGAAAACCAAACGCTGAAATGGGTCCGCCCTGAAAAATTGCGTGATTTTCCGATGCCGCCGGCAGACGAGCCGCTGATTCCCGTTCTTCAGGATTTGCTGCGCTAAAAGCCACTGCGCAAACGTCCAACATCGTTAATCAATCGTTTAATGAAAGCTGATAATTGTCATCTTACGAAGATGGCAATTATTACAAGGCTTACGTTATGAGTGACGAACTGGAATGGGCAAGAATTCGTGGTGAAGACCAACGCCAATCAAGCTCAGGGAAAAACGGCACACTTCGTATCGCACTTATGTTTGGTGGCGCAGCGGCTGCACTGGGGCTTATTGCAGCGCCGCTTCTTGATCGCGGTAATGTTTCAAACCAGAACTTTGCTATTCTTGATGGCAATATCGATCCGTTTACAACTGCCAGCACACGCCCAAGCACAAACGGACAGAAATCATACACCATCCGGCGCTCTGTCTTGCAGAAAAGCCCTGTTGCCAAGTGCATAATTATGTCCAACGGCGCAGCAACAGGCGATTGTTAAAACTTAAGCTAAGTTGGTCACCGTTGAGTAAGCGAAAAATGAAACCAAACGCATTTTCACAAAAACAAACGCATGCGTTAACTTCTTTGCGTTATGCAGGCACGCGTAAGGATGCGTAATATGTTCAAAAGATTTATTAAAGACGAAAAAGGTGCAACAGCGGTTGAATACGCGCTGATCGTAACGGTGCTTTCTCTGGCCGTTGTCGCCGGCGTTTCAGGCGCATTTGATGCCGTCGAGTTTCTTTTTTCCGACAATAATTCACAGATAAACCAGGCAATGAACTAATTATTTGCTGCTTTGTCTTTCAAAACCTTTGCAAGGCTATGTTTGGCACTGCCCGGCTTGAGCGGTTGAGGCTGTGATGCATCGGGTGCCCAACCTGACATCCATATGAATGAGAATGTCGCCCTAATTCTTCCATCTGCATCGGCAAAATTATCGGCATAGTGCTGCGCTGCTGCATGCAGCAGATCGCGGCGGGTCACGCTTTTTTGCCTTTCAAGCAATGTATTGGTTGCCCCCATTGCACGCAAATCAAGCATAAGATCAAACATAGTGTCATAGCGCACAATCACGCTATCAATGTCAGTCACCGGCAGCGCAAAGCCTGCCCGCTGCAATAGACCGCCTGCATCACGCACATCCATAAATGGCAAAACACGCGGCCTGACACCGCCCGTTATCTTGCTTTCCGCCGCAAAAAGACTTTGGCGCAATTCCGTAAGCGTATCCCCGCCCGGAACACAGGCGAGAAAAAGCCCGTCCGGTTTGAGCGCCCTACAATATTGGATCAGCATGCCCGGCGTATCATTGACCTGATGAAGGTTGGCTATATCGACAATTAGATCTTGCGATTGCGCCTCAAGGCCGAGCACATCGCTGTGCCGCGCCTCCTCATCCGTCATCGCGGCAGACATCTTAATTGCGTTTTCGCCCTCGAAATAAGTCTCCAACAGTTCATGGTAAACACTTATAAACCGCCCCTTGGAAAATTTGCGGTGGGTGACTGCCAAGCGGTCATGCAGATCATCCAGAATCCGGCCGAGTAAAAAATCCGCCCCGGCAACATTAAGGCGCTTGGCCCGTTCCAAGACGGCATCAACTTGCTTTTTGTCAATAATGGTGCGGATACTCATAAACTGCTTTCATCAAGGCTGAATGTTTTGAAACTACAAATGAGAACTTGGGCGAAAAATGCAAGCCGTTCTGTCTCTGGAACCCTGTTTCCGGATGTTTGTCTGGGTTGCGGTACTTTTGTCACAAAGCAAGGTGTTGTTTGTGCGCGGTGCTGGGCCGACCTTCACTTCATCGAACGTCCTTTCTGTGAAGTCAACGGCACGCCTTTCACTGTCGACTTTGGATTGGGCGCTGTAAGTGCGGATGCTATTGCCAATCCTCCCCACTATCATGCGGCCCGTTCGGCAACGATACATGTGTCAATTGCAAGGCGGCTTGTTACGCGGTTGAAATATGGAGACAGGACCGACCTTGCGCCCTGGATGGCGGACTGGATGGTCCGCGCTGGCCGTGATTTTATCAATGAAACAGAGTTGATTGTGCCTATTCCTTTACATCGCTGGCGGTATTTCTCCCGCCGTTACAATCAATCCGCTGAACTGGCACGTGCCATTTCTCAAAAGACCGGCAAGCCTCACAATCCCGCAGCACTGGCAAGAAAAAAATCAACGCGGCAGCAAGTCGGCCTGAATTTACGCCAACGGCAGGAAAATGTTCGCGGTGCCTTCATCGTACCCGAAGAACAGCATATACAAATAGCAGGACGTACAATCCTTCTTGTCGACGATGTTTTAACCACCGGCGCAACGGTCAATGCCGCCGCCAAGGCATTGCAAAAATCAGGCGCAGCAAAAATTTATGTTTTAACCTTCAGTCAGGTTGTCCCTCATTTTATAGAGCCGCACAAAATCCGCTCAGGATAACCAAACACCGTAATTTGATGCAGTTTGCATTTGCTCAAAAGCAATCACTGCCTATATAGGCGGGTGAAACTTTAGGAAACACAATGGCTAATGTAACAATTTATACGCGCAAAATGTGCGGTTTCTGTTCGGCAGCAAAGTCACTGCTCGATAAGAAAAAAGTATCCTACAAGGAATATGACGCAACTTTTGATCCTGCGCTTAAAAAAGAAATGATTCAGAAATCAAACGGCGCCGCTACTTTTCCGCAAATATTCATCGGCCAGCTTCATATTGGTGGCTGCGATGATATGATGGCGCTTGAACGTGCTGGCAAACTTGACCAGCTGCTAAAGGCTTGATCATGCGCTGCGCTGCAATTCAAATGCGATCTGGTGTCGACGTCGCAGCAAATATTGCTGCGATGCAAACTTTAATACGTGAAGCTGCCGCCGATGGCGCGCAATATGCCCAAACGCCAGAGATGACAGGCCTTTTGCAAAAAAGCCGTAAAGATCTGATGATGGCGATAAAACCGGATGAAGAAGACCCGGTATTTGAAGCGGCGGCAGCGCTCGCCAAGGAGCTGAAGGTTTGGGTGCATATCGGCTCGACACCAATTTTGCTGGAAGGCGGCAAAGTTGCCAACCGTGCGGCACTGTTCTCGCCCCAAGGAATTCGCGCGGGAACTTACGACAAAATCCACATGTTCGATGTTGATCTGGACAATGGGGAAAGTTGGCGTGAAAGCGCAATTTATGAAGCAGGCGAAGCCACGCAAATCGTGCAGGCGGGAGAAATAACCCTCGGTCTCGCCATCTGTTATGATGTGCGTTTTCCTGAAATTTTCCGTCAGCAAGCTTTGGCCGGTGCCAACGTTCTGACCACACCGGCCGCCTTTACCAAACAGACCGGGCAAGCGCACTGGCACGTTCTTCAGCGCGCGCGGGCCATTGAAAATGGCGCATATGTTATAGCAGCCGCGCAAGGCGGCACCCATGAAGATACACGCGAAACCTATGGCCATTCACTCATTGTAGACCCTTGGGGCAATGTTTTGGCTGAAAAAGACGATGATCAGCCAGGCCATATTGTTGCAGATATTGATATTTCAAAGTCTGAAGCGGCGCGCGCAAAGATTCCGAATTTGAAAAATGCCCGCCCGTACCGCGTCGAAACACAGCACGTCGATTAGAGCCATGAAATTCTCGCTTGAGTGTAAAAATTCCCATGCCTTTGAAGGCTGGTTCAAGTCAAATGATGATTTTGAAACACAGTCAAAACGTGGCTTTCTGGAATGCCCTATTTGCGGCACACATGAGGTGGCCAAATCCCTGATGGCCCCGTCTGTCTCGACCGGGCGTCAGAAAGAGAAAATGCAGGTCGCCGCCGGTCAACAAGCGCAGGCCCAGATCATGGCCAAAATGATGGAATTTGCCAAAGAGGTTAAATCCAAGGCCGACAATGTGGGCGATAAGTTCCCTGAAGAAGCGCGCAAAATTCATTACGGAGAAACCGAAAGCAGGCCAATTTACGGAAAAGCTTCCAACGAAGAGGTGGCCGACTTGCTGGATGAAGGCGTCGACCTTATGCCTTTGCCCGATGTTCCCGATGACGAGAAGCTGAATTAGTTTGTTTAAGATTCACGCTTCGCCACAACCATATAATTGACATCCATGTCTTTTGACAGGTTCCAGTCATCGGTCAGTGGATTATAAAAGACACCGCTGCGCTTGAACACGGAGACCCCCGTCCCTTCCAGTGCAGCATCAATTTCCGACGGCTTGACCAGTTTTTCGTACTGGTGCGTACCCTTGGGCAGCCAGCGCAAAACATTTTCAGCCATAAATATCGCCAGCGCGCGTGCTTTGGTTGTCCGGTTGATTGTCGCGATAAATATCAAACCGCCCGGTTTGACCATATGCGCACAGGATTTCAAAAACAGATCAACATCGGAAACATGTTCAACAACTTCCATATTCAAAATGACGTCGAACTGCTCTCCTTGCGCATCGAGATTTTCAGATGTCGTCGCGCGGTAATCAATCGTCAGCTCTGACTGTTTTGCGTGAATCTTCGCGATTTCAATATTTTTCTCCGAAGCGTCCGCGCCAACAACATCGGCGCCCATCCGTGCCATTGGCTCGCAAAGCAATCCGCCGCCACATCCGATGTCCAAAATTCGCAGTCCTGAAAACGGTTTGTCCTGAGAGGCATCCAGCTCAAAATGCTCAGTCACGGTTTCGCGTATATATCGTAGCCGCACCGGATTGAATTTATGCAGCGGTTTAAACTTGCCTGCCGGATCCCACCATTCGGCCGCCATAGCCGAAAAACGGTCAACATCATCTTGATCAATTGTCGTGGTATTGTCGGCGGACATAACAGGCTCCTTGTTGCCAAGAGATTGAGCGTCAGTGCCCACAAGTCAAGAGGCACAGTGCCGCATAGTGCACGCACGGTGATGAGCTTGCAGCGTTGAAAAGTTTTCGCTAAGGAGCGCGCAGTAATTTTATTAAGTCCAACGACCAGTAGTCGAGCATCGCATAATGGCCCGCATTGTCATGAAATTTGGCGGCACGTCCGTCGCCGATATTGAACGCATTCGCAATGTGGCCAGGCATGTAAAACGTGAAACCGATGCAGGACATGAAGTCGCCGTTGTTGTGTCCGCTATGGCGGGCAAAACCAACGAGTTAGTTGGCTGGGCGCGTGAAGCCTCGCCGATGCACGATGCGCGTGAATATGATTCAATCGTTGCTTCCGGCGAACAGGTGACATCGGGCCTTCTTGCCATAACATTGCAAAGCATGAGCGTTGACGCACGCTCATGGCTTGGCTGGCAAATACCGATCAAAACTGACAATGCCCATGGTGCGGCACGCATTATGGACATTGAAGGTTCTGAAATGGTGCGCCGTTTGGGCATTGGCCAAGTGGCCGTTGTTGCAGGATTTCAGGGCATTGGACCGGACAACCGCATCGCCACACTGGGCCGCGGTGGATCAGACACCAGCGCCGTTGCCATTGCAGCAGCAATCAAAGCGGACCGCTGTGATATTTATACAGATGTTGACGGTGTTTATACTACCGACCCGCGCATCGAGCCCAATGCCCGCAGGCTGAACAAGGTCTCCTATGAGGAGATGCTTGAAATGGCCTCGCTGGGCGCGAAAGTCTTGCAGGTCCGTTCTGTTGAACTGGCCATGGTCCATAA
Organism: Ahrensia marina; assembly: GCF_001293565.1. Lineage (GTDB taxonomy): Bacteria > Pseudomonadota > Alphaproteobacteria > Rhizobiales > Rhizobiaceae > Ahrensia > Ahrensia marina. Next base: position 41,746 of record NZ_JXMU01000026.1, read on the forward strand.
TGTACGCACCTTTGTGCGTTCCAGTTTTGAAGCGCCGGACGCACCCGGAATGGGCGATTTTGACAATCCGCCCGGCACACTGATTTGTGATGAGGATGAAATCGTGGAAAAGCAGATCGTTACCGGCATTGCTTATGCAAAAGACGAAGCGCAAATTTCGTTGCGTCAGCTTGATGACCGCCCCGGTGTGTCAGCGGCAATTTTCGGGCCATTGGCTGAAGCCGGAATTAATGTTGATATGATTGTCCAGAATATTTCCGGCGACGGCAAATATACAGACATGACTTTTACCGTACCGCACGGCGATCTTCAAAAAGCTGTTGCGCTGCTAACCGAAAGCAAAGAAAAAATCGGTTTTGACCAGGTCCAATCTGAAGCCGGTCTCGTCAAAGTTTCTGTGATTGGCGTCGGCATGCGTTCGCACACCGGCGTTGCGGCAACCGCATTTAAGGCAATGGCCGAAAAAGGCATCAACATTCGCGCGATTACAACATCGGAAATCAAGATTTCTATTTTGATCGACGGACCATATGCGGAACTGGCCGTAAGAACACTTCATAATGTTTATGGTCTCGACAAGGCTTAACTTGCAGTTCAAAATCAAAGCTGAATAAATCGGCGCGCTTATCTGTTCACGCGTTCCGTGAAAGAGGTATTGCAGTTCTATGCGTGAAATAGACGCCGGCCCAAGAGTATTACTGAAACGGATTCGCCAGATCATGGCGAAACCGATGGACCCGCAAGCGCGCCTTGATGATTTTGTTAAACAAATCGCTCAATCCATGGTCGCGGAAGTCTGCTCGGCCTATGTATTGCGCGCAGACAGCATTCTGGAGCTTTATGCGACCTTCGGTTTGAACCCTGACGCGGTGCACCTGTCACAATTGCGTCTCGGTCAGGGTCTTGTCGGCACCATCGCATCGTCCTCACGTGCTTTAAATTTATCAGAGGCGCAAAAGCATCCGGCTTTCCAATATCTGCCGGAAACTGGGGAGGAGCTTTATCACTCGTTTCTCGGTGTTCCAATATTACGCGCGGGCCGCACGCTCGGCGTTCTTGTTATCCAGAATGAAGCGCACCGCGTTTATTCCGATGATGAAGTTGAAGCCATGGAAACCGTTGCCATGGTTATCGGTGAGCTCATCGCCCAAGGTGATTTAAAAGGCTTGTCCACGGCCGGTGTTGAACTGGATATGGAAAAACCGATTTCGCGACACGGCCAGTCTTTGTCAGACGGTATCGGCCTTGGCCATGTTGTTCTGCATGAGCCGCGTGTTGTTGTAACTAATCTTTTCAACGAAGACACGGATGCAGAGCTTGAAAGGCTGGAAAAAGCCATTCGCGGCCTCCGGCTGACCATTGATGATATGCTGGCACGGCGGGAAGTCGCTTTTGAAGGCGAGCACCGCGAAATTCTTGAAACCTATCGCATGTTTGCGCACGACAAAGGGTGGGTGCGCCGCATGGAAGAAGCGGTGCGCAACGGTCTGACTGCTGAAGCGGGCGTTGAAAAAGTGCAAAGTGACATGCGCGCGAAAATGCAGTCCGTCAACGATCCTTTTTTGCGTGAACGGTTAAGCGATTTCGACGATTTGGCGAACAGGTTGCTGCGTCAACTGGTGGGCAATGCCGGTGCCAAAGCAGGCAACATGCCACAGGATGCCATCCTGCTTGCCCGCACAATGGGCGCAGCAGAGCTTCTGGATTATCCGCGCGATACGTTGCGTGGCCTCGTGCTGGAGGACGGTGCACCGACAAGCCATGTCGTTATTGTGGCGCGGGCAATGGGCATTCCCGTCGTCGGTCAGGTGAAAGGCATCGTCGCCGTTTCGGAAAATGGCGATGCGATCATTGTCGACGGCATTGCCGGCGATGTTCACATTCGCCCGCAGCAGGATGTCCAGTTGGCGTTTGCGGAAAAAGTTCGTTTTCGCGCCAAGCGTCAGGAAGAATACCGCGCATTGCGCACCCAGCCTAACATTACCAAAGACGGTGAAGAATTCACCTTGATGATGAATGCCGGTCTTATGGTCGATATTCCCCAATTGGAAGAATCAGGCGCCAGCGGCATCGGTCTGTTTCGAACAGAATTGCAGTTCATGGTGGCAGCAACCTTCCCCAAGGCGGACGCTCAGGAAAAACTATACCGCGCAGTGATTTCAGAAAGTGGCGGCAAGCCAGTCACGTTCCGTACGCTCGATATTGGCGGCGACAAAGTGCTTCCTTATTTCCGCAATGCGCCGGACGAAGAAAACCCGGCGCTTGGCTGGCGGGCAATTCGATTGGCTCTGGACCGGCCCGGCCTTTTCCGCACCCAACTCCGCGCGCTATTGCGGGCATCAGCGGGCAGCGAGCTGCGCCTCATGGTGCCGATGGTGTCTGAAATTTTGGAACTCAAACAATCCCGCGAACTCGTTCAAAATGAGGTGCGCCATCTCTCCAAATTTGGCCATGGCCTGCCGAACAAGGTGCATCTGGGCGCAATGCTGGAAGTGCCGAGCCTTTTGTTCGATCTAGACAACCTTATGAAAGAAGCCGATTTCATATCAATTGGCTCCAATGATCTTTTCCAGTTTTTCATGGCAACGGATCGCGGCAACAGCCATGTTGCAGGCCGCTTTGACACATTAGGAATTCCGTTTTTGCGGGCCTTAAAGACGATTGCCGATAAAGCCAGAGAGCACAACACATCGCTGACTTTGTGCGGCGAAATTGCTTCTCGGCCGATTACAGCGCTTGCCCTACTCGCGCTTGGCATAAACAAGACATCCATGTCACCGGCAGGCATTGGCCCTGTCAAGGATGCGCTTTTGAAAACCGACATCGCTGCGCTGCGCAGTGAGCTTTTACCATGTCTGGAAAACAGCACCTCACCGCGCTGCGCCCGCACGCTTATTGAAGATTTTGCTGAAAAGAATGATATACCGCTTTAGCGCCATATCGCTAAAAGCAAATACCGGTTTGCGTTCGATATTGCCGCAAGCCCGATTTTAATACCCAAACGAGATTTATTCCGCGAATGATAGAATTGCCTGACGACAAAATGGACCAGATGGTTAAGCGTTTTGAGATGCTTGAGGCTCAGATGGCCGAAGGGCCGGATGCTGAAACCTATGTGAAATTGGCTGGCGAATATTCCGATCTAGAAGATATCGTAAAAAATATCCGTTTGTATCGCGCAAAAACGGCTGAAAAAGCTGAACTTGATAGCATGCTTGCGGATCAGGATACAGATGCGGAAATGCGAGAGCTTGCAGAGGCTGAACTTGAAGAAGTCGAAGAGACGCTCGAAGGCCTGCACAAAGAAATCCAAATATTGCTGCTGCCCAAAGACGCCGCTGACAATAAAAGTGCAATTCTTGAAATCCGCGCTGGAACAGGCGGACTGGAAGCTGCGCTTTTTGCTGGCAATCTATTTCGCATGTATGAGCGTTTTGCCTCGGAAAACGGTTGGAAAGTAGAAGTCATTTCCCAAAGTGAAGGCGATGCAGGCGGTTTTAAAGAAATTATCGCAACGGTGTCGGGACGCGGTGTATTTGCGAAATTCAAATTTGAATCCGGTGTTCACCGCGTACAGCGTGTGCCCGAAACAGAATCGGGCGGACGCGTTCACACATCGGCGGCCACGGTTGCCGTTTTGCCGCAAGCCGAGGAAGTCGACATTGAAATCCGCAATGAAGATATTCGCATTGATACAATGCGCGCCTCTGGTGCCGGTGGCCAGCACGTCAACACAACCGACAGTGCCGTGCGCATAACCCATATTCCAACCGGCGTTGTTGTGGTGCAGGCGGAAAAATCCCAGCACCAGAACCGTGCGCGGGCAATGGAAGTGTTACGCGCTAGGTTGTACGATATGGAACGTCAGAAAGCAGCCGAGGAGCGCTCTGAAAACCGCAGGCTTCAAGTCGGTTCCGGCGACCGTTCAGAACGCATCCGCACATATAATTTCCCGCAAGGACGGGTGACCGATCACCGCATTAATCTGACGCTTTATAAGCTCGACCGGATTATGGAAGGTGATTTGAACGACGTGATTGATCCCTTGATCGCTGATTATCAGGCCAATCTTTTAACGGAAAACCTGGAAGGCTGATCGTTGACAAACGGCAGTGACGCAAAAAGCATCGGTCAAGCATATCGCGATGCTCAACAACAGTTTCGCGATGCAGGCTTGGAAACGCCCGATATTGATGCCGCACTGTTGCTGGAACATGCCAGCGACGCGACGACAATCGAGCGCATAACACGGCCCGAACGACAAATGACAGGCGCGCAAATCAGTACATTTGCCAACTTTGTAGAACGCCGTATTGATCGCGAACCGGTACATCGTATCATTGGTGAGCGCGAATTTTATGGCCTCGCGCTCGGTTTAAATGAAGCCACGCTCATACCGCGCCCGGACACAGAAATTCTGGTCGATATGGTGCTGCCTTTTGTGCAGCAATGCATTAAAAAAAGTGGACGCTGCTCGATTTTAGACCTTGGCACCGGAACAGGCGCAATTGCACTCGCGATATTGAGCCAAGCGCCAAAGGCCACGGCAACAATCACTGATTTAGAACCCAAAGCACTTGAAATGGCTCTTACCAACGCTGAGCGCCACCAGCTTCAGGAACGGGTGACATCCATACAGTCTGACTGGTTTGAAAATGTGTCAGAGCGCTATGATTTAATCCTTTCAAACCCGCCCTATATAGCTAGTGAAGTCATTAAGGCTTTGTCGGTAGATGTGCGTGATTACGACCCTCACCTTGCACTGGATGGCGGCGAAACAGGGCTGGATGCATACAGCATTATTTCATCGCAATGCGCGTCTTACTTGAAGACGGACGGACGAATCGCCGTAGAAATCGGATTTGATCAAAAAAACAGCGTCACAAAGCTGTTCAATCAAGCCGGTTTCAAGGCAATCGAAGCTCGAACCGATCTTAACAGGAACAATCGGGCGCTTTTTTTCACATAAATTTCATGAATTTAAGTAAAAAATAAAAAAAGCGCTTGGCAAGCAGCAAAAGCAACGTTACCAAAGATAGCAAGTGAAGCCGAGTGACGCTCAGTCCGGCATAACACAGTAATCTAATTCACTAACGGGCGACGATAGGTTTGCGAGCAAGCAAATATCGTCATGGGAAACCTCGTTTGAAAGTGACACGAGATCTAAAATGATAATTATCCGTAGCGATCGAATGGTCCAAGCCGGATTCAAGCTTCTGAACAGTAAGACGAGATTTAGATGAGACCACAACAGCAGGGTCGTCGCCGCAACAATAATCGCGGTGGCAATAACAACAGAAACCGCAATCAGAACCCGCTTCAGCGCAGTTATGAAAGCAACGGACCGGATGTAAAAATACGCGGTAATCCGCAGGTCATTGCTGATAAATACAATCAACTTGCACGCGATGCGAGTTCTGCCGGTGATACAGTTATGGCTGAAAACTACTTTCAGCACGCAGAGCATTACACACGCATTATCATGGCAGCGCAGCCTCCCCAGCAGCAGCGCGATGACAATGATCAAACCGATAACGCGCAAGACGAAAATGACGGCACCGACAATAATGAAACGCAGGCCAATGCCGGCGGCGATCAGGATAACCGCAACAATCGCGGGCGTGGGCGCAATCGTGGCCGGGGCCGCGACCGTGACAACGACCAAAATCGTGATGGCGATCAAAATAATGATGCCAAAAACGATGCAGATGACAAGGCGGAAGTGACAGCAGACGCTTCACAGAAAAAGCCGGCAGAAGCAAAAAAAGACAATGCTGAACACGCAGCAGAACCGGTTGCCATCGCACCGGAAACAACTGAGGCCGCAGCAGAAGCAGCACCGGTGAAAAAGCCGCGTGCACCGCGCAAACCGCGTGCGCCCAAGGCTCCAAAAGCAGAAGCTTCTTCTGAAACTGTAGCTGAGCCGGTATCTGCCGAACAGGCCAGTGAGCCAAAGCCGGAAGCGGCTGAATAATCTTCAGCTTTTTGGCTGAGTGATTGAACCCGTCTTGAACAAATCAAGGCGGGTTTTATTTTTTCAAAGGGGAACATCCTTCGCAATTGAGCGTTACTCAACCACAGCAACCAATAAGAAGGATACAGTTATGAACTGGGATATTGTTGAAGGTAATTGGGAACAGTGGAAAGGCAAAGCCCGCGAGCAGTGGGGTAAGCTAACCGAGGATGACATGGACGTTGTACAAGGTAAGCGCGAACAACTCGTCGGTAAAATCCAAGAAAACTATGGTAAAAGTAAAGACGAAGCTGAAAAAGAAGTCGATGACTGGCTCAATAGTTAAATGAAGTCTCGAAAAGCCCCTGACAGTCAGGGGCTTTTTTCTGTTTGCAGCAGATAAATAAAGCTGCCTCACGCCCCGTGCGGAACAAACCTTTTATTCACATATAACAGTTCCCATATATTGTTTGACGATAGGGCTTGCCTCATTGATTGTCTGTCATGGGCAATTTGGGAGTCCGTCATCGATAAATCTTTGTCCATTGCCTTTTCAGGGATGGTCATAAATCGGAGACAAAAATGAATATTGAACAATACTCGGAACGCGTGCGCGGTTTTATTCAAAGCGCACAAACCTACGCATTGGGCGAAAGCCACCAACAGTTTACACCGGAACACCTTCTTAAAGTTTTGGTCGATGACAATGAAGGCATGGCCGCCTCACTGATTGAGCGCGCAGGCGGCGATAGCAAACAAGTTCGCTTGGGCGTTGAAGCAGCGCTTGGCGCGCTGCCAAAAGTTGAAGGCGGCAACGGCCAGCTCTATATGGCTGCACCGCTAGCGAAAGTTTTCAAAACCGCGGAAGAAGTTGCCAAAAAATCCGGCGATAGTTTTGTCACTGTCGAGCGGCTTTTGCTCGCTTTGGCGATGGAAAAGACTGCGAAAACTGCCGACATCCTTAAGAAGGCCGGCGTAACACCAAACGCATTGAATACTGCCATTAATGATATACGCAAGGGCCGTACCGCTGACAGTGCAAGCGCTGAAAGCGCCTATGACGCATTGAAAAAATATGCCCGTGACCTGACGGCGGATGCCCGTGACGGCAAGCTTGACCCTGTGATTGGACGCGACGATGAAATTCGCCGCACCATGCAGGTTTTGTCACGCCGCACGAAAAACAACCCTGTTCTAATTGGCGAACCCGGCGTTGGTAAAACGGCGATTGCTGAAGGCCTTGCCTTGCGCATTGTTGACGGCGATGTGCCTGAAAGCCTGCGCAATAAAAAGCTGATGGCGCTTGATATGGGTGCCTTGATCGCAGGCGCGAAATATCGCGGTGAGTTTGAAGAACGCTTGAAAGCTGTGCTTAACGAGGTTCAGGCAGAGGCCGGTGAAATCATCCTGTTCATAGACGAGATGCACACACTTGTCGGGGCCGGTAAGGCTGATGGCGCTATGGACGCATCAAATCTGCTCAAGCCAGCCCTCGCCCGCGGTGAACTTCACTGCGTTGGCGCAACAACGTTGGATGAATACCGCAAGCACGTTGAAAAAGACGCGGCTCTTGCGCGGCGCTTCCAGCCGGTTTTTGTGAATGAACCGGCTGTCGAAGATACCATTTCGATTTTGCGCGGCCTGAAAGAGAAATACGAACAGCACCATAAGGTTCGGGTGTCGGATTCAGCCTTGGTTGCAGCCGCCACGCTTTCAAACCGCTATATTGCAGACCGCTTCCTGCCCGATAAAGCCATTGACCTGGTCGATGAGGCAGCATCGCGCCTGCGTATGCAAGTTGATTCCAAACCGGAAGCGCTGGACGAAATTGACCGCCGCATCATGCAGCTTAAAATCGAGCGGGAAGCCTTGCGCGCTGAAAAAGATGCGGCCTCCAAGGACCGTCTTGAAAAGCTGGAAGAAGAGCTTGCTGATCTTGAAGACAAGTCAGCCGAAATCACCACGACCTGGCAGTCCGAAAAAGAAAAGCTTGGTGCCGCAGCCGATCTAAAGCGCCAACTTGAGGAAGCACGCAACGAGCTTGCCATTGCGCAACGCTCAGGCGAGTTTCAACGCGCCGGTGAGTTGACCTACGGGACGATTCCGGACCTCGAAGCCAAGCTGGCAGAAGCTGAAAAGCGTGAAGAAAACTCCGGTACCGCATCCTTCGTTGAGGAAACAGTGTCACCGGATCACATTGCGCATATTGTGTCGCGCTGGACCGGTGTGCCTGTTGACAAAATGCTCGAAGGCGAACGCGACAAGCTGCTGCGTATGGAAGATGAAATCGCTAAACGTGTTGTCGGCCAGGGCGAAGCGGTGCAAGCGGTTTCCAAAGCGATACGCCGTGCGCGTGCCGGTTTGCAGGACCCGAACCGTCCGATTGGCTCGTTCATCTTTTTAGGGCCCACAGGCGTTGGTAAAACAGAGCTGACCAAAGCACTGGCGGACTTCCTGTTTGATGATGATCAGGCAATGGTGCGGATCGACATGTCCGAATTCATGGAGAAACATGCTGTATCACGCTTGATCGGCGCACCTCCGGGCTATGTTGGCTATGATGAAGGCGGGCTTTTGACCGAAGCTGTCCGGCGCAGGCCTTATCAAGTTGTCCTTTTCGACGAGATTGAAAAGGCCCATCCGGACGTCTTTAACGTGCTGCTGCAAGTCTTGGATGATGGACGTTTGACCGATGGTCAGGGCAGAACTGTGGACTTCAAGAACACGCTCATCATCATGACGTCAAACTTGGGGTCGGAGTTTCTTGTCAATCTGACAGAAGATCAGGACGTCGACCTCGTGCGAGATGATGTCATGAATGTGCTGCGTGGTGCTTTCAGGCCTGAGTTCTTGAACCGTGTTGACGAAACCATTCTGTTCCATCGCCTCAAACGGGCAAATATGGGCCAGATCGTCAACATTCAGCTCAAACGTTTGGAAGCGCTTCTGGCGGACCGTAAAATCACTTTGGAGCTGGATGAAAAGGCCCGCGAGTGGCTCGCAGAAAAAGGCTATGATCCTGCTTATGGTGCACGTCCGCTTAAACGGGTAATTCAGAAATATGTGCAGGACCCGCTGGCGGAAAAAATTCTTGGCGGCGAAATCCTCGACGGCTCGACCGTAAAGGTGCTGGAGGGTTCGGACCGGCTTAATTTCAAGGCCGTAAAACCGGCCAATGACCAAGCCGCATAAGAAAACAATGAAATGGCTGCCGTTAAAACGGCGGCCATTTTATCGTCGTATTCCAGTGGCTTAAAGTGACCTCAAGGGACGCTTTTGGAACCTGACGTCTATTCAGGCATTGATAGTCAGGGACTGAATTACAAGGGGTTATAACGTGTCTGCACGCCTATTATACATTTCAACGCGTTCTGTTTTGTGCGCATACACTTTCGCCTTTGTTGCCAGCTCCGCGATAGCACAACAATCGTCCAGATTTCCAAATGGTCAGGCCATTCCGTTGGCAGGAATCGGGATCGCAATCGATCAGGACGGGCGTAAAATTACCTATGACCTTGAGACCGAAGAGATCATTCGCATTGAAGTGCCCGAAACTGGTGAGATATTCACAAGCACGCCGGCCGACCCCTCACAGACCATTACCGCGCCGCAACGTGTCGAGCGCGCGCCGCTCGGCGACCCTGCGCCATCTGATTTTGCAACCGTAGAGCCGGAGTTTGAACCGGTACCGGAAGATCCAAACTTTGACCGCAGGCCGCTACCTTCCGATGAGAATATGCAAGCTGTTGTGCCGCCGATGAACGATGATCCGTTTGCAGAGCCGCAAACAATTGGCCCTCAGCCTTCTGACGAAACACAAACGGCGGCGATCATAAAACCTGACAATCCAAACCTTGATGACAAGCCTGAATTTACGGCCAAGTTACAGATACTGCTTGATCGCTTGGGGATGTCGCCCGGCGTTATTGATGGCAGGAACGGCAGCAATGTGAGAAAAGCACTCAACGCGCTTTCACTCAAAAATGGCCGCGACCTGACATCGCTTTCAGACGGGGAGCTGGAGGCGGAATTAATGTCGACAGGCGGCCCCGCTTTTTCAACCTACACAATCACACCGGAAGACACATCCGGACCGTTTGTCAGCGCTATTCCTGCTGATTATGCCGAAAAATCAAAGATGCCGGCCATGTCTTATACTTCTGCAATGGAAGCATTGGCCGAGAAATTCCATATGGATGAGAACTATCTCAAAAAACTCAATCCGGGCGTGGATTTCAATCGAGCCGGCACGACGATTAAAATCGCAAACACCGGAGAAAAGATCAAAGTGAAAGTAGCGCGTATCGAAGCCGATAAAGGCGCCGAACAGGTGCGTGCCTATGATGCGCAGGGCAATTTGATTGTCGCCTATCCCGCAACAATCGGATCAACAGCTACCCCGTCGCCATCAGGCACTGTGACGATCGAACGGATCGCACTGGACCCGAATTATACCTACAATCCGAAGATCAACTTTACACAAGGCGACAATAAAGAAGTTTTGACAATTCCGCCGGGCCCCAACGGTCCTGTGGGCTCTGTTTGGCTCGCCCTTTCCAAGCCGACTTACGGCATTCACGGCACGCCGGACCCTGCCCGCATCGGCAAGTCTAATTCCCACGGCTGCGTGCGCCTGACAAACTGGGACGCGCAGGAACTGGCTGGCATGGTGTCCAAAGGCGTGACAGTTGAATTCCTTGAGTAATCGGGCGATTGTCTATTCATGACGCGCGATGAGTACAATGATTTCTGTGAAAGCCTGCCGCACACCACACATGTTGTGCAATGGGGAAATGCTGACGTATGGAAAGTCGGCGGCAAGGTTTTTGCAATAGGCGGCTGGCAGGATAATACTGATAGCGACCCTCACGTCACTTTCAAAGTTTCCGATATGGCGTTTCAGATACTGGGCGAACAGGAAGGGTTGCGCCCCGCGCCTTACCTTGCCTCGCGTGGCATGAAATGGATTCAGCGATATCGTGATGACGCAATGAGCGATGATGATTTGCGCGAATATTTAAAAGAAAGTCACCGTTTGATTTCTCTTAAACTAACGAAAAAGTTACAGCGTGAGCTCGGCCTAAACCAAGATTGAATTGACTTACCAATACGCGCAATCCAAATCACTGATCATACTATTTTTGATACCGAGGCAGCCTTGCGTTTCACACTCCTTGTCTTGATTTTACTCGTTCAGTCCTCTTTCGCAGCAGCGCAAAAACTGCCTGCCACAAGCGATGCGTTTGACACTATCAAAGTGGGTGGAGCGCAGCTTTATAAGCCGGAAAAACCATTCCGCGATCCGCGTATCACTACACTGCAAATCGTCATGGACCGCGCCGGTTTTTCTCCCGGCGTTATCGACGGTTTGGATACCAAACGTTTCCACATGCAGTTGAGAGCTTTTAAAACCGCGCTTAATCATGATTTTAAACTGAATGATCAAGAAGCTTTATCCCGGCTTTTGGCACAAAGCGGCGGTGAGGCATTTATTGATTATGAAATTACAGCGAAAGATCTGGGCTATCGTTTCACACCGGACATTCCGGTACTATATGTCGATCAGGCATCCATGCAGCGCATCGACTTCACCTCAGCGCAGGAAATGTTTGCCGAACGCTTTCACATGGACGAGCAATTTTTGACAGAACTGAATGAAGGCAAAGAATTTTCAAAAGTGGGCGAGACAATCAAAGTTGCTGCTTTCGGGAAATATCTACAAAAGCGCATTGCCCGCATTGAGGCTGATAAAAGAAATCTTCAAGTACGCGGCTACGATGAAAAGGGAAATATCGTTGCCACCTATCCTGCCTCAATCGGGTCTACGGCAACGCCCTCCCCCACCGGCACACACACCGTGCGCAACAAGGCTCAAAACCCTGCCTATACCTACGACCCGAACGGGTCAGCACAGCCCGGTCAGTCCAAGGGCTTGGTATTGCTACCGCCGGGTCCAAACGGTCCGGTTGGAGGAGCGTGGATCGGTCTGTCAAAGAAAACATATGGTATTCACGGCACACCGGACCCGTCCAATATCGGGGTCACAGCCAGTGTGGGCTGTGTGCGGCTGACCAATTGGGATGCACTCGAGCTGGCACGTCTTGTAAGCCGCGGCGTTAAAGTAACCTTTATTGAGTAAAGGTCAGCTTCCTGTTTGCATTGCACCGCCAGCGCGATTACATTGCAGCGCACAATTAAAAATAGGCGGGGAAAATGACTGAGATCAAAAAAATTGGTGTTATTGGCGCAGGGCAAATGGGAGCAGGCATCGCTCAGGTTTCTGCGGCCGCCGGCTATAGTGTCGTGCTAAGCGATATTTCCCTTGATAATGCAAAAGCTGCGATCGAAAAAATTGGCGCGTCAACGGCCAAGCTCGTTTCGGGCAAAAAGATGGATGCAAAAGGCCGCGACACAATCCTCGCCAATATGACTGCCGCTGGCGAGCTCTCTGCTCTGGGTGATTGCGATCTTGTCATCGAGGCGGCAAGTGAAGTCGAAAGCATCAAGACATCGATTTTCAAAGAACTTTGCCCGTTGTTGAAGCCCGAAGCGCTGATCGCTTCCAACACCTCATCCATTTCCATTACCCGTTTGGCCTCGTCAACCGACAGACCGGAACAGTTTATGGGTATTCATTTTATGAATCCGGTTCCACGCATGAAGCTAGTGGAACTCATTCGCGGTATTGCAACCGCCGAATCGACATTCAAAGCCGCCAATGAATATGCCGTCGATCTTGGTAAAACCGTAACAACGTCCGAAGACTTTCCTGGCTTTATCGTCAACCGTATTCTTATGCCAATGATCAACGAAGCGATTTATACGCTGTATGAAGGCGTCGGCACAGTTGAATCAATTGATACGGGTCTAAAGCTTGGCGCCAATCATCCGATGGGGCCGCTTGAACTTGCCGATTTCATCGGTCTTGATACCTGTCTTGCAATCATGCAGGTGCTTTATGATGGGCTTTCCGATTCCAAATACCGTCCATGTCCGCTGCTGGTAAAATATGTGGAAGCAGGATGGCTTGGCCGCAAAACCAAACGCGGATTTTACGATTATCGCGGCGAAACACCGGTTCCAACACGTTAAGTCAGAACCGGTATTCGACAATTAATATAGCGGAGAGACTGAGCGCGGTGAAATATCGCCGCGGGCAGGCATATTAGGTCCCAGCGTTTTGATGTGCGCAGCCAGACGTTTACGCAGCGGCAACTGACCCGCAGATCTTTGCTCAAACGGTGACAGTGCTTCATCCAGTGTTTCGATTGTAAGTGGCTTTGCCATGGTGATTCCTTTGCAGCGCCTCCCAGGATCATAATACGCAGCGATTATGTTCTTTCAATGGAAAATTGTGCATCGCAGCATTATCCTAAAGCATAGGTCTTGGCGACCGATTTGACTGGATCATAATTGCGGACTAAATAGATTTCGTGGTGATTTGGCCGGTCGGCTTGCAGCCAC
>NZ_JXMU01000027.1 GCF_001293565.1 Ahrensia marina
CGCGCGCGCGCGGTGTCGCTACGCAGCGGCTCGTCCGTAAACATCTGCTCAGAAATTCCCTCATTCCGGTTATTTCAATAACCGCACTTGAGATTTCCCAATTGCTTGCCGGTGCTGTCATTGTTGAGACAGTATTTGCATGGCCCGGCTTGGGACTGCTTACCGTTCAGAGTATCTCTTCCCGTGATTTTCTGGTCGTGCAGGCAGTGGTACTTCTAGGAGCGTTTGTTACAATCGCGGCCAATCTGGCTGCTGATATTCTTTATTCCGTTGTTGACCCGCGCGTACGTCTGGAGAGCAACTGATGAGGACGGTAGCAAAACCATCCGTTTCATTTTCCGTCGCGCTTTCATGGTGGCCATTATTGCTGCTGGCCGCACTGGTTTTGTGCGCTGTCTTCGCGCCATGGCTCGCACCGCTTGATCCGGATCGTCAAAACCTGCTTGCAAGGCTTAAAGCACCCGGGTTTGAAGCGCGCGGCGTGACCTATTTCCTCGGCTCTGATGAGCTTGGCAGAGATATAGCCAGCCGACTGATTTACGGCGCAAGAGTATCGCTTTCTGTCGCGTTTCTATCGGTCGTTTTGTCCGGCGTAGTGGGTGTAACCGTCGGCATGGTCGCAGCTTACCTTAGGGGGTGGACAGAAACCATTTTAATGCGGCTTGTCGATATCTTCCTTTCAATACCGGCTATATTGCTCGCCATTATCACTGTTGCGGTCCTCGGTCCGGGTTTCATCAATGTTATTCTGGTTCTGGCCCTCACCCGCTGGCCGCGCTATGCGCGTGTCGCCTATGGGCAGACTTTGGCCATCGCAGACCAACCGTTTGTAACTTTGTCGCGCGCAATGGGAGCTTCGACGTTGCGCGTGCTTGCAATTCATATTCTGCCTAACATCATTGGACCACTTCTGGTTGTTGCCACGCTGGAATTCGGGCTGATGGTATTGTTTGAAGCAGGCCTGTCGTTTTTGGGTCTCGGTGTGCAGCCGCCCACCGCAAGCTGGGGCTCCATGCTTTCGACAGGACGCAACTATGTAGGGTCGGCGTGGTGGATCGCTACATTTCCCGGAATGGCACTTTTTGCTCTGGTCTTGAGTGCAAATCTTATCGGTGATCGCTTTGGCGACCGCATTGGAAAGGGACGATAATGGACTTTGGTGACGAATTTAAGGGCAAGCGGGTTGTTGTAACCGGCGCCGCCGGGATTATGGGCAAGGCACTCGTATCCCATTTTTCCAAAGCTGGTGCGGATGTGTGCTCTGCCGACCAGTCTACGGAAGGCTTGAACGGTTTTGCCATTGCCGCTGACCTGACCACAGATGAAGGGTTGGACACCATTCTTGAGCAAGTAAAGCAAAAGTGGGGTGCGCCGGATGTGGTTGTGAACAATGCGGCGATTTATCCCTCCTCGTTTCTGCTGGATATGAACGTAGCCGATTGGGACCGCATTATGGCTGTTAATGTGCGGGCGCCATTTGTATTGATGCGCGGATTTTCACTGCAAATGATCGAGCGGAAGGTAAAGGGAAATTTCATCAATATTTCATCGGGTGCGGCCCGTAAAATGCGCCGTACTGCTGTCACTTATTCAATGTCAAAGACCGCCCTTGACCGTATGACGAAAGGATTTGCCGTTGAACTGGCAGAGTACGGAATCCGTGTAAACTGTCTTGAGCCTGGCTTTGCCGCCGGCAGTCAGGTCTCCTCACTTTCGCAGGAACATATAGACCGCGTCATGTCTGCTATCCCGCTTGGTACTGAAACAGGCGCGGAAGATGTGGGCCAAGCTGCGCTTTATCTTGCGTCTCAGGCAGCCAAAAATATCACCGGTACATCGCTTGCTGTTGATGGCGGCAATTCTGCCGGAACAATGGATGTTTATCAAAGCAAAAAGAGTGCGCTGTGAACTGGGAAAGTGAAAATTATCCGTGGCCGGACGGGAAGAAGGCTGCGGTGTGTCTAAGCGTAGATGTCGATGCGACTGCACCTTATTTGTGGCAAACCCGCGCCGGTTCTCCCAAGACATTAGCGGCCCTTGAGCATCGCAATTACGGCATGCGCAAAGGGCTTGTACGCATGACAAATATGATGGACCGGATCGGGATTAAAGGCAGCTTTTTTGTGCCGGCCATCGTTGCAGAAGAAAACCCCGAGCTTTTGCCGGGGCTTCTTGCCCGAGGCCACGAGGTCGGTTTGCATGGCTATTTTCACGAGATGGTTGCGGAAATATCGGACCAGAAATTTACAGACGCGCTGGAAGGTTCAATCGAACTTTTTGTCAGCCAGACGGGAAGAAAACCGGAAGGTTTCCGTTCGCCTGCATGGGAAATGACACCCCATATGTTGGCTGAACTTGCACGACATGATCTGTGGGACAGCAGCTTGATGGGGTATGACACGCCCTACACAATCGGAAATGTGAGCGAAATTCCTGTCAGATGGGACAATGATGACGCGATCTTTTTCAAGTTTTTAGGTGCCGGTGATAAGTCGCCAAGGCCAGACCGGGAAGTTTTTGAGCAATGGCGCCATGAAGCTGATGCGCAAATTCGCGATGGCGGGCTGTTTATGTTGACGGTGCACGACTGGATATCAGGGCGCGCAGCGCGTGTGGAATATTTAGAGGAGCTGTTCTCACCTTTTGTCGACGATCCCGATGTTTGGGTGACAACTTGCGGTGATATAGCCAAGCACCACCGCGGCATTAAGGGGGGGGTGAACGTCGATCTGAATGATCTTCTTGCCGTGCAGAAACGGAGCCAGCAACATGGATGAGCGCAGTCATCATAATACATCATTGACCTCTCCGGTGTCACATCAGACATGGGCTGTTACCAAACCGCAAATTGAATGTGCGGGCGGCATTGTTGCGGCCCAGCATCATGAGGCTGCTCAAATCGGCGCTGATATTTTATCTGCGGGCGGCAATGCGATGGATGCTGCGATTGCTACAGCGATTGCACTATCGGTCGTGGAGCCATGGCTGTCAGGACTTGGCGGCGGGGGGTTTCTGTTACATGCGGACAAACAGGGCCATGTCGAAGCTTTGGATTTTAATGTCAGGGCACCAATTGCTGCTGATCCTGCAGACTACCCGCTTGTAGGCGGTGAGGGTGGAGACTGGTTTAATTGGCCTTCGGTTGAGGGTGACAGAAATCTGATTGGCCCGATGTCGATTTGCGTACCGGGCGCTGTAGCTGGATTTGCGGAAGGATTGTCAAAATATGGCTCCATGAGCTGGGCTGATATCGTTGCGCCGACTATAGCGTTGGCAGAACGTGGCATGCGGGTTGATTGGTTTGCCGATCTGGCTTTTGCGGTAGATGCCGCAGGCCTTTCAACCAATGCCCACTGTGCCGCGCTGTTTCTGGACAAATCAAGACGCATGCCCGACCTGACAGACCCGACAGCCTATCTGTTGCCGATGCCTGCAAAAGCAAAAATGCTCAAAAGACTGGCTAAGGCCGGCGCTCAAGATTTTTATAAAGGAGAGATCGCTGAAACGCTTGTTCATGATCTGCAGGCTTGCGGTTCAAAAATCTCATCAAAAGATCTGGCTGGCTATAAAACCGTTTGGCGCGAGCCTGCAAAAGCGTCATATCGTGACCGCGAAATATATACGATGCCGGGCCTTTCAGGCGGTCCAAGCCTGTTGTCCTCTCTGGGGCGGCTTTCGGAACATGATTTGGGGCAAATGGACGAAGCGCATTTTGCCGCGCATCATGCCAATGCGATCAGAGCAACTTATGAAGAGCGGCTGAAATCCATGGGCCATGCGGCGGCGGCGCATGATTGCACCAGTCATCTGTCTGTAATCGATAAGGCTGGTAATGTGGTCTCTCTTACCAATACCCTGTTGTCGCGATTTGGCGCGAAGGTCGTTGCGCCTTCGCTTGAGCTGGTCATGAATAATGGAATGATGTGGTTTGACCCGCGCCCGAACCAACCCAATTCAATCGCATCAGGGGCTATTCCGCTGGCGAATATGTCGCCGGTGATCACCACGAAAAACGGTAAGCCGGATATCGCAATCGGTGCGGCAGGCGGCAGGCAGATTTTTCCGGCAATCGCACAGCTTTTGTCGAGAATAATTGATCGCCAGGAAACTCCAGAAGCCGCATTTCACGCGCCGCGTATTGATGCCAGTTCTCCGACAATCTTGGTGAACCGTGAAGCGCCTAAGGATACGGCAACAGCAATTTCAGCGCATCATCCTGTCCAAATTGCAGAGGACAGCCTTTATCCGGTCCAGTTTGCTATACCTTCGCTCGTGCAGGCTGGCGCTGATGGCGAACCCAATATTGGCGTTGTGCATCCTAACAACCCTTGGACGGCTGCGCGTGGGGAGAAGCAATAATGGATTTGCTCGCAATTGAAGATCTTGCTATCAATGCGGGCTCGATATCGCTGGTTGATGGTGTAACTTTAAATGTAAAGTCCGGCGAAGTGGTCGCGTTGGTCGGAGAAAGCGGATCAGGAAAGTCTCTGACAGCTTTATCGATTATGGGGCTTTTGAGTGAGGGCCTTTCTATAACGGACGGCCGTATCCAGTTTGACAACACGAACTTAATTTCGCTTTCTGAAGAAGCTTTGAAAGGCTTTCGCGGTGCGCATCTGGCGATGATCTTTCAAGAGCCGGTATCATCTTTAAACCCATTGGTGCCAGTGGGTGAACAGGTCGCCGAAAGTTTGATTGTGCACCGGCGGGCAACCAAAGAAAACGCTTTCAAACAAGCGATTGAAATGCTGGAGAAAGTCGGCATACCTGATCCGGCGCGCAGAGCAACACAATTGCCGACCGAGCTTTCCGGCGGCATGTGCCAGCGCGTTATGATTGCAACGGCGCTCATCTCCAAACCACAGCTTTTAATAGCAGATGAACCTACCACAGCGCTCGACGTTACAATCCAAGCGCAGATACTTGATCTTATGGCCGGTCTTGCATCCGAAGCGCGCACAGCTATCCTGCTGATAACGCATGATATGGGCGTTGTGGCCGAAATGGCCGACAGCGTGTGTGTCATGTATGGCGGCAGAATCGTTGAGCAGGGTCCGGTGAATGAAATTTTTGCTGCACCTTTGCACCCATACACGCGGATGCTTCTTAAAACGCTGCCGCGTTTGGACGAAAAGCCGAAAGGGGAGTTGTTTGCTATTAAAGGTAATGTTCCAAGCCCCAATGATTGGCCGGAAGGTTGCCGTTTTCGCACCCGCTGTGATCGCGCAACATCTGCTTGCAAAAAACGTCCCAAGCTTGAAGGCACTTCGCACCGTGTTGCCTGCTTTCATCCTGAAGGAATTGTTACATGAGCCTGTTACGTATAGAAGATTTAAAGGTTCATTTCCCCGTTCGTACCGGCCGTTTTGGCGGCGGGAAGGCTGTTGTCAAAGCTGTTGATGGTGTGGACCTCGCAATTAATACAAACGAGACACTAGCCATTGTCGGTGAAAGCGGTTGCGGCAAATCAACGACCGGCAATGCTGTACTGGGCCTTGCTAAAATTACAAACGGCAGAGTGCTGTTTGAAGATACGGATCTAACAAGCCTCGATCAGGATAAACGCAAACGTGTCTGGCGTGAGATGCAGGTCATTTTTCAGGATCCTGTTTCCGCGCTTAATCCACGCCGCACAATTGCCCAATCTATTGCAGAACCGCTTACCATCCATGGTTATGCCAAATCGGAAATTACCAATCGCGTGGACGAGCTTATGGATCTTGTTGGTCTTAACAAGGATCAGCGGGACCGACGTCCGAACGCATTGTCAGGCGGACAGCGCCAGCGCGTTGTGATCGCGCGCGCACTTGCTCTTAGCCCGAAATTGATTATTTGCGATGAGCCGGTTTCGGCTTTGGATGTTTCTATTCAAAGTCAAATACTGAACTTGCTTATGCGCTTGCAGCGCGAACTTGGGCTCAGTTATCTATTTATCGCTCATGACCTGTCCGTTGTGCGTCATATCGCGGACAGAGTCGCGGTGATGTATCTTGGTCTGGTTGTCGAAGAAGGCCCCGCCGAACAGGTTTTTTCCAATCCGGTTCATCCTTACACAGAAGCGCTGCTGTCGGCCATTCCGATCCCTAACCCCAAATTGCGCGGAAAACGCAAGCGCATCGTTTTGGAAGGTGATCTGCCAAGCCCGCTTAGCCCTCCGGTCGGATGCCCGTTTGTTACGCGATGCCCATTGGCAGAAAGCCGTTGCGAAACAATACGGCCTTCTCTGGAGACGATCGGCGAGGGCCACAATGTGCGCTGTCTGGTGAGGGCGCCTGAAGGCGATACTACGAGGATTGGTGCATAAAACAGGTCAGGCAACTCAATTTTGCCGTCGTGAATAAATGGTCTCCAGCCAAAAACTTGGGTTTATGTTTGACAATGCCTACGCGCTGGGTTGCTAATTGGTTGTGGATCCATGGGTCACGACTGGCTAAAGCCAGCGCCATACCGTTCATCACAAGCGAATCGAGGAGGTGTATTAGATGCGCACATAATAAGTTATCCAGTGCGCATGAAGGTCAATATCATGCCTGATTGACAGTACCGCTCTATCATTTACGCATCACAATATCGTCTCTTATGCGCTCATACGGCGGATGTGTTCACACATCGGATCGCAGGATTTTATGGTTCGCAATTTTAGATGCGATACGGTTCAATGTGTCCAGTTTTTTTGTCGGGTCAGCTTCCTGTTCAGACGCGTCAAGTTGGTCAACATAGCTTTTGAAATTCAAAAACTCATTGTCTGCTATTGTGCTTACCAAAGGCTGATCGTCATAAACATCGACAAACCGGTTTGCCGCAATTTTCAAAAGATAATAGGCGGCAGCTTGCTCGGGATGGGTGCTGATGCGCTCCTGACAAATGCGAGCGCACTCGGAGTATGCCCGCACGCCTTTGTTCTGACTTTCGATAATACCCATAAGATCCGAAATACTCATGTCACTAATCCTTTTTAGTTAAAGCTGAAATTTCAGTAGCTCCACCATTAACGCCTGACCAGGCAAGAGGATCATCTAGGAAGCTCTCAACCTGTTTTAGCGTTTCAGGGTCGAAGTAATTTTGTTTTTTGCAAACTGCCAATACATCCCGCCATGTTGCCAGATAATGCAAATTTAGTCCGATCGTTTTGAGATTTTCCCGGGATTGCGGGAAAATGTCGTAATAAAAAATGACAACAGTGTCAGTTATCTCTGCGCCGGCTTTACGTATCGCTTCGCAAAATTTGATTTTACTACCGCCATCAGTCGTCAGATCCTCAACGAGCAAGACCTGTTTGCCGTTAATTGAGTCACCCTCGATCTGGGCATCGCGTCCGAACCCTTTGGGTTTTTTGCGAACATAGTGCATTGGCAAACCCAACTTGTCAGCGATCCATGCCGCAAAAGGTATGCCTGCTGTTTCTCCGCCGGTGACACTATCGATGCGTTCGAATCCGATATCCCTGATAACAACGCCTGCTGTAAAATCCATCAATGTACTGCGAATTCGCGGGTAAGAGATCAGCTTGCGGCAGTCAATATAAACGGGGCTTGCAAGTCCCGATGTAAACATAAACGGTTTATCTGTTCTAAAATTGACAGCACCAATTTCGAGCAGCATTTTGGCCGTCAACTCGGCAACCAACTCGCGCTGTGGGAATGAGCTTGTAAGCATTATTCATTTCCTCTTGCGAACAGCATTGGATCAAACCCCTTCAGCTTTAACCGCTTCATGCTGCCAATATAATTCAAATCCCGGATCAAAAACGGTTACGTTATCATTTTGGACGCGGAACTCTTTTGGGAAGTTAATTGGCGTCGATGATTTGGTGAATCGCACCCGTTGCTCATTAAGAGGTAAGCGGTAGAAAGCAGGGCCGTTTATTGAGGTAAATGCCTCTAATTTATTAAGCGCGTTATCGTCTTCAAAAATATGAGCTAGACAGTTCAGCGTGTTGATTGACGTATAAATTCCGGCACAGCCGCATGCTGAAATTTTGGCTCCGTTCGGATGAGGCGCAGAATCTGTCCCGAGGAAAAACTTCGCGTTGCCCGAGGTCGCAGCGGCTCTTAAAGCGAGCCGGTGTTTTTCACGTTTGGCAACAGGCAGGCAATAGTAATGCGGCTTGATACCACCGACCAAATAAGCATTGCGGTTGATGATCAAATGGTGGGTCGTGATGGTTGCGGCAATGCCGTCGCCGCCATTTTGCACGTAATCAACCCCGTCTGATGTTGTCACGTGCTCCATGACCACCCGAAGTTCCGGCACTCTTTTGCGGATGGGATCAAGAACCCGTTCGATAAACACCGCCTCCCGGTCGAAAATATCGACATCAGCATCGGTCACTTCACCATGAACCAAGAGAGGCATCTGAATTTTGGCCATACGCTCCAAAACCGGCAATACGTTCTCGAAATTTTTTACGCCGCTGTCTGAATTCGTTGTAGCACCGGCAGGATAAAGTTTTAGCGCCTTAATGAGACCGGACTTGCCGCCTTCTTCTACATCGTCGGGATTCGTAGCTTCGGTTAGATAAAGCGTCATCAACGGTTCAAATTGGTGGCCTTTTGGAATGTTGGATTTTATGCGCTTTTGATATGCCGCTGCCTCATCTGTTGTTACTACGGGCGGCACAAGATTAGGCATAATGATCGCGCGCGCAAAATTCGCGCTTGAATGTTCCACAACAGCCGCGAGCATTTGCCCGTCGCGCAAGTGAAGATGCCAATCATCCGGCCTGCGGATTATGAATTCTGTTGCGCTCATTCAGGCATCTCTGTCAAATAATTGAATATAATGTCAGTGCCTGCAATGAGATCGGAGATCTCCATAGCTTCATGAGGGTTGTGCGAGCCATTGCGGTTACGCACGAAAATCATGGCAGAAGGTATGCCGGCATTTGCAAATACCGCAGCATCATGGCCGCCGCCGGAAGGCATTGTAAAAGGCTCCAAATCGACGTTCTCCATCGACGCTAAAAGCCCCTTCACCATTTGGCTGTCACATAATGCGGGAGCGGTATACATTTCGGCATCAAGTTCAAACTTGACGCGCCGCTCACGTTCTACAGATTTTATTATCTGCTCAAGTAAATTGCGAATGGCATCTAATGCTGTTGTGCTCTGGCTGCGAAAGTCCAAGCTAAAATCGACCAAATCAGGAATGCGGGTTAGTGCGTGAATTTGCGGGTCTGTCCCAACCATTCCGCATGTGAGAACGAGGTCTTCACCTTTTTGCAAAATGGTGAGCCAGCTTTCGTCCAAACGGGATAACAAATCAGCCATCGCAAGAACACAGTCCTTACGATAGGCGCGCGGTACCGCCCCCGAATGACCGGGCTCGCCCGTACATCGTATTTTCCTGTGACGAATATTGCCTCTGATGCCTGAAACAACCGCAGCGGGCAGGTTCTTTTCAACCAGCAGCGGACCCTGTTCGATATGAAGTTCGATGTAAGCGTCGATCGCTGAAATATCCATCAGCGGTTCATGCTTTTGTACGCGGTCCACCTCAATACCGATGTCGGTCATATGCGCTTTAAGCGCCCGTCCGTCGCCTTTGTGAAGCGCATTTAACTCCGAATCCTGAAGTTTTCCGAGAAGGGCTTTTGATGCGATGTAGCACGGCCCAAACCATGCGCTTTCTTCGGCGCGCAGCGCGATAACTTTGACGGGCTTTGCAAAACCGATGCCAAGATGTTTTGCGCGTGCAAGACAAAGCAGCCCTGCGATCACGCCAGCAAGGCCATCGAAGTTTCCGCCATTGGGAACGCTGTCGACATGGGAGCCCACCAAAACAAACTTCTCTGCGTCCGCGTCTTCGGGAAGAGAAAAAATCACGTTCTGACCGGCATCATAGCTGACGGCCAGCCCCTGATCGCGGGCAAAGCCGACCAGAAATTCCAGCGTTTTTGTCTCGATAGAAGAGTATGCCGGGCGGCTGACCCCTTCTGTATCAGCTGAAAATTCTGCAATGTCGTTGAAAAGTTTCGTGGCAGTGCTTTCGGAGTCGAATCCGCCGGTCATGGCGCGGCCTCCATAAAGACAAGCCCATCGGAAGCCTCCTGATCGACAACACTTCCGATCAATTGTTTGACGCTGTGCAGACCCTGAGATTGTAAATAGCTTTCCAATCCCTCCACCATTTTCACCATTATCGGGGGATTGATGAAGGTAGCGGTGCCAACCTGCACAGCAGAAGCGCCGGCGATGAGATATTCAATGACATCCTCAATCGTGGAAATGCCGCCGCAGCCAATGACAGGAATTTCAACCGACTTGGCGCATTGATATGCCATACGCAATGCGATTGGCTTAAAGGCCGGCCCTGAAAGCCCGCCCATAAGATTGCCGAGCTTTGGGCGTTTGGTATTAATATCTATGGCCATGGCCAAAAGGGTGTTTGATACAACAAGCGCGTCTGCGCCGGCCTCTTCAGCAGCTTTTGCAACTTCTGTTGTTTCGCCTGTATTTGGTGTCAGTTTTGCCCATAGCGGAAGGTCGGTAGCGTTTCGCAATTTTCGCATGACCGCTTCTGTTGTTGAGGGGCGCATGGCAAATGCCTTGCCGTCCTCCTCAATATTCGGGCAGGAAATATTGACTTCTATCGCCGCGACACCGGGGACGCTGATGTCCTCACATAGAGATGCGAACTCGTCAGCACTTCCGGCTGAAATACTAACAATCAGCGGCGCATCATAGTTTTTATAAAACGGAATTACATTTGTTTTAAACGCATCCAGACCTTTGCTCGGTATGCCGATGGAGTTGAGCATTGACCCGCGCACTTCGCAGACGCGCGGGGTAGGATTGCCGCTGCGTTTTTCGCGCGTAATTGTTTTGGTAACGTGCGCTCCAAGAATATCGAGGTCGAAGACTTGGGCAAGATCTTCCGAAAAAGTGCCCGAAGCGGGCATGATCGGGTTCTTGAGGGTGAGGGTTCCGATTTGCGTTGTCAGATCTAACATCCTATTGCCTCCTGTAAATCGAAGACAGGACCTTCCCGGCAGACCCTTTCATTGACGATTGCACCATTCCGGTTGAAAGCACGCACACAGCACTGGCACATGCCTATGCCGCAGGCCATTTGCTGCTCAAGCGCAATTTGTCCTGGAATATTGTGTTCTTTTCCCACTGTTTGAAGCAGCTTTAATATGCGGTTTGACCCGCACGTATACATGGCATCAATACCTTCATCGGCAATGAGCCCTTCTATGATTGAGTGCATGTTTTCGACGCTTGAAGTTCCCGCCTCATCTGTAAGCGGGATGACGGTGGCGCCAAGTTCTCTGAAATAATCCAAAGACAGCAAAAATTGATCTGAACGAGCACTGCAAATCGCCGTTAGTTTCCGGTTAAGGCGGCGGGCCTCCAATGCCAGCGGTGCAAGTGTCGCCAGACCGACGCCGCGCGCAACCAGCAGCAGGTTTTGCCAATTAGGCAGGATATCAAACCCGCGGCCAAGCGGTCCCAGCACATTAAAATTGTCTCCGGCTTTTAAAGTCGCAATCGCAGATGTGCCTTCGCCTGTGACCTTGTAAAGAAAATGCAGTTCACCCTTGTCCGGATAATAACCGTAGATACTCATCGGACGCCGCAAATAGGGCTGTAAAGTATCAGAAACAGGACAGAGCAGATGGAAAAATTGTCCAGGCTCACAGTCCAAAATCTTTGACGGCGCATTGAGAACGAGCAAACGGTATTCACCGTTTACCGGCTCATTGCTGATGATTGTGCATTCAACTTCGTGAATAGGTTTTGCCAGTTCAAAATCAGGCTTTGTATCTAAAGCGATGTTGCTCACGATCAAACCTCCTATTGGCCAAAGATAAGGTTGGGAATGAAGAGGGAGATCGACGGCACGTAAGTGATTATCATCAGGACGATAATGTTGGCGGCAACGAAGGGCCAGACACCTTTGATAATGCTGATCACGGGCTTGTTCAGGGTAGAGGACGCGACGAAAATATCGAGACCGAAAGGCGGTGTGATCATGCCCATGCCGATATTGAGCGTTACAATCATGCCAAAATGAATCGGGTCGATGCCCAGCGCCATAGCCACAGGATAAAGAGGCGGCACGAGAATAAGCAGCGCAGAGTTCGGATCGATAAACATACCCGCGATCAGGAAGCAGATATTAACTGCGAGAAGGAATGAGATTGGACCTGCATCAATGGCTGTCAAAAATGCGGTGATTTGTGCCGGAACCTGCGCAAGCGTTACGAAATATGCCAGCACACCGCCCATCGCCAACAAGATAAAGATCGTTGCGGTCTGGATCGCGGCCCGCTCAGTTAGTTTGACGAGTTTGGAGAAGCTGAGATTTTTATAGACGAATGCTTCGATCAAAATTGCATAAACAACACTGACTGCTGCTGCTTCAGTAGGAGTGAAAAAGCCGGCATAAATGCCGCCAAGAATGATGGCTGGCATTCCCAGCGACCAGCCCGCCTCCCGAACAGCCTGAAGCTTTTCGCGCGCAGACGTTTTCTCAAATGACTGAACGCCGGAGCGTTTGGCTTCGAGTTTTACAAGAATGGCAAATGCCAGGCCTAGCACTAGGCCTACGGCTAGTCCGCCAGCAAAAAGCCGTGAAATTGATGAACCGGTCATCCATCCGTAAATAATAAATGTAATGGATGGCGGAATAAGCAGAGCGGTTTCCGCACTGGCAACCAGCAGGCCAAGACTGAATTTGTCAGAAAATCCAACCGAGCGCATTTGCGGGTAGACCATACGGCCCATCGCCGCGACCGTTGCTGGCGCAGAGCCGGAAACAGAACCAAATGCCATGGATCCGCCAATCACGGTGTAACCCATGCCGCCGCGTTTATGTCCAACGAGCGATTTAACCAGTCCGGTCAACCGGCCGGCAATTTGGCCTGATCCCATCAATTGTGCGGCAAATATAAAAAACGGAATTGCCAGCAGTGTCGTATGGTTGATGCCGCCGACGGCTTTTTGAATGAAAACGAGATCAGGAAGCGAACTATAAAAGATAGTCTTTGTCGCCAGTGCAGGGATTCCAAGCACGAGCAGCATTTCAAATCCGGCAATAAGCAGGACGATAGCGAGGAGTACAACCAGAGCAATCATGACTTGGCTCCCTCAAATGATGAAGCGTCGTCCTCTTCGTCCGGAGAATAACGATTAATAATGGAAATAAGGCTCAAAAAGTAGCGAAGAGACAATAGGCCGAAACCGACGACCGGTGCCGTGTAAAGCCACCCGACAGGAATATCGAGGGTCGGGCTTCTTTGCCCGGTATTTAAAACAAAAACGACGAGCAGATAGGCTAGATAGGTCATGTAAGCGCAGAATATGCAGCCAACAACATCTATTATTTTGCGCAGTGTATTTCGCGCGGTTTTTGGCAGCAGTTCTCTTAAAGTATCAATGCCAACATGGCGGCCTTTTTCCAATGCCAGTCCAAGGGCGCCGAAGACAAGAAAAATATTCATCAAACGAACGGCCTCATCGACCCAAGCCATCTGGCTTGCGAAATTGCCGCCAATTTCGCGCGCAACCACGTTCAACGAGAATAATGCCACCATGGAAAGCAGAACAGAAACGAGAAATACCCGTTCGAATTGACGTAGATATCGCATTTTCACCAGCCGTTTTGAGTTTAACTAAGGCAACTGCTTCGCCAGATGGAAGCGGCCTGAAAGAGCCGCTTCCACATGTGTCAGCCAGCGTTATTTGAGTTCTGAATATGCTTTTTCATATGTAGCAATCAGAGCTTCGCCCGCTTCACCGGCGCGGTCGATATAGGCTTGTTTCGCTTTTTCGTAAGTCATTTCACGAAGGGCGGCTTTTTCTTCGTCTGAAGCGACGCGAACATTAATGTCGCCTTCTTTAATGGCTGAAAGAGCTTCTTCGACCGCTTTTGCTTTGTGGTCCCTGAGTTCCGGCACTACTTCATTGAAAGTGTCTGTGATAATTGTGCGATACTCATCAGTAAGACTGTCCCACCAAGCTGGATTGAACATAACGACGTCTTCCATGGCGCCGTGTTCAGAAACCACAAGGTATTTCTGCACCTCATCGAACTTCATCCGTTGAATAGTGTCGAGCGGGTTTTCCTGACCGTCAACAACACCAGTTTGAAGAGATGTGTAAAGTTCACCAAACGGCAAAGCGATGGCAGAAGCACCAAGAGCATCAAACTGCTCAATAAGGATTTTGGAATCCATTGTGCGGAATTTTTGACCCTTGAACGCTTCCAAATCATCAAGCGGTTTGTTCGATGTGAAGTTTTTCAAGCCGTTGGGCCATAGTGCGATGCCGACAACACCTTTTGACGAGAAAGATTCCAAGAGTTCTTCTCCAAATGCACTTTCGCGCAATTTTTGTGCGTCTTCAGGATCTGCAGGAAGAAGAAACGGAATGTCGAGAATAGATACTGCCGGATTAAAACCACCTAAAAAAGCGGCCGGAGATACTGTGCCTTCCAATGTCCCAAGCTGCACGCCTTCGGTCATTTCACGTTGGCTACCAAGTTGACCTGAGGGGAAAATTTGGAATTCAACCGCTCCATCTGTGCGTTCTTTGACCAGTTCGGCGACCTTGGCCAAGTGAACGTGCCTAGATTGCTGATCGGATTCAAGGTGTCCGATTTTTGCTGTAAATTCTGCTGCCCATCCTGCTGAAGCTGTCAGCGTGACAGCCGTGCCAATCAGCAAAGCTCTCCGTGTTAATTTTGTGATTTTCCCTAACGCTCTCATTTTAGTCTCCCTGTTACATTGCGCTGAAGGACGCGACGGTATGAGAGATGCGTCGCAAAGTCAATAATAATCTCAAAAATGAGAATATGATTGCATAACCGTTATTTTTGAGACTACTATGAGAGGATTCTAGCTTAATTCCAGCACGGCTTTGGGGTGGCTTCAAACAATAGGTTAAAGGTTCCGGTAAATGAATCACGGCATATCTGTTGAAGAAATTGGCGCGCGTATGAAGGCTTTCCGTTTGGGAGCCGGGCTTACTCCGGAGCAGTTGGCCAATCGTTCAGGTGTATCAAGAGCAGCAATTTATCGTTACGAGGCGGGGCATCCGGCAAAAATCGATACGCTGGTGAAGATCGCTGATCTGCTTGATGTGTCTATAGCCTCGTTGTTGGGGGCCGGCGTTGAATATATCGCATCGGCGATAAGCTTTTTCGAACGTATGCGGCAGCTGGAAGAGAATGTTGATCAGATTACCGTGCTGTTTGGCCCGGTATCCTATCTTCTTACAACCGATTTGTACGATGAGTTTTTGCCGGAAATTCTAAGAGAAAGCATCCCGACTAACATTGACAATTATGAGCAGGCGCTTCGCGATGTCGATACGCTTATCAATGTTTTGCATGCGCGAAAGGCCAGCTACAATAAGCGAACCCCTAATGTGATCAGCTTGATATCGGCGGCCGAATTGACACAATTTCTTCGTTTGGGATTTGTTGGTGTGCACAGCCCGTCGGGTGTGGACATGGAAAAGCGGCGAGAAGTTGCGCGCGTTGAAATTGAGAACATGGTCAGCTTGCTGCGTAACCAGCCAATTGGCGTTCAGCTTGGTGTTGTTCTGGACTCAATGCCCGGATCAAGCCTTCAGCTTTTCAAGCAGGCGGCTAAGAAGTCTGTCGCTGTTAGCCCTTACAGGTTGGGTGTCTTTGCCAATATCCGCTTAGGTGTTGCTACAATCAGTTCCGCACCGGACGCAACAGAACTGTATCAATCGGTTACCAATCAGCTTTGGTCCCGTTCATTAAAGGGCGAGCAGGCGGCAGACTATTTGGAAAAACATGTGTTGAAATAACCGTGTTGGACGCATCATTTTCCGTTTGGTTGTGGTACCTGATGCCCGCTGTCTTGATCTATAGGTTCTCGCTCAGAAGGATTTCAATCCGAATGTTCTCTTGCGCTGCGATAGGTTCTCTTGCCTCGCTGCGCGCTCTTAGAATACGCAGTGCGCTCCGAACAGCATGACCCGGATTTTGTGCAATGATTGCATCGATCTCATCTGATACCAATGCGGCTTCGCTGAACGGTGTGCGTTCATGCGCAACAACAACGAGTTCTTTGAGATTGCTCATTTTCTGCAAAACTTTAATTGGCAGGCGCGCCTCGGACGATAGAACATAAACCGCAATAATATCAGCGTTGTGCTGTAGCTGGTTGGCGATTATTTTCTCAGCTCTTGGTGCGTTACCATACGTTTCGAGCGACGGGAGCGGGCGCAGCCCGGCAAAGCTTCTGGCAATGGTTCTATCGAAGCCAAGGCGCCGCTCAATACTGTCCATGGCTTGCATTGTTTCAGCCACGACCATAATTGAACCTTTTCTGCCCCCGCAAAACTTGCCAACTATCTTCGCCGCAGTGGAGCCGGCTGCCAGATTGTTGACGCCAACAAAATCAATGTCATCCAGTTTTTCCTGGCCGGACAGGAACTGAACAACATGCAGCCCGCGTTCATGCAGCCGTGCAATAGCATCGCGGACGGGTGGCGATTCCGGTGCCATGACCGCGACGCCTTCCAAGTCGCTGGTTTCAAGTCCTGAAAGGTAGTTGGCGACCGCTATGGGATCGGCCATGTCTAACTGCACGGTCTCGACTTCAGTCATGTCGTTTTTAAGAACTTTGCCCGTGTGTTCAACTTCGCACAAAAGTTCGCTGAGATATTCGTCGCCATTTGCCGGCAGTATAAAGCGAAACCGGTAAGGCCTGTTACGCAAAAGGTTGACCGCTGCGAGATTACGAACAAAGCCCGTTTTCTCGATAGCATCTTTCACCTTGGCTTTTGTTTTCTCGCTGACGTTCGGCCGGTTGTTCAGAACCCGGTCCACCGTTGCCAGACTTACGCCGGCAGCAGCTGCCAGGTCTTTTGTTGTTGCTGCCGCCACAAAATGCTCCTTATTTCTTTCGGCTTATTAGTGCCTGTTTTCCAACAGTTTTCATTCAGAATCAAGAAAAATGAGGTTCCTGCCTCAATTTTGACTTGCATTGAGGTAGGTACCTCAATTATAAAGAAGTTCACGCCAGAATTACAAATGTGGAGGAAGTCATTTGTTAATTGCCGGCTTGGGGAGTGTTCTAGAATGTTGCTGAGGCTCTAACCTCAAACAAAAACGCTCATTTTATTGAAACGTTTTGGCTCGCGCCGAAACACCTTAAGGGAGGATTCAATTATGAAATCCAAATTACTGAATTCCGTTGCAGTTATGAGTGTTGTTGCCTCAGGTGCGGTGTTTTCCAGTGCTTCTACCGCTTCAGCGGATGAGCTGACACTATGCTGGGCCGCGTGGGATCCTGCCAATGCTCTGGTTGAGCTTAGCAAGGAGTTTGAAGCGCAGTCGGGTCATAAGATGAGTTTTGAGTTTGTTCCATGGCCAAATTTTGCCGACCGCATGCTCAACGAACTTAACTCCGGCGGTAAGCTGTGTGATCTGCTTATCGGTGACAGCCAATGGATCGGCGGCGCGGCAGAAAATGGTCAATTTGTGAAATTGAATGATTTCTTCGAGAAAGAGGGAATCAAGATGGACGATTTCCTACCCGCTACCGTAACAGGCTATGCTGAGTGGCCAAAGAATACGCCGAACTACTATGCGCTTCCAGCCTATGCGGATGTCGTTGGTTGGACTTATCGCAAAGACTGGTTCGAGCGTCCTGAAATTGCTCAAGAGTTCAAAGAAAAATATGGCCGTGATCTAGCCGTTCCTGCAACTCTAGAAGAGCTTCAGGAAGTTGGAG
Source organism: Ahrensia marina (assembly GCF_001293565.1). Taxonomy (GTDB): domain Bacteria; phylum Pseudomonadota; class Alphaproteobacteria; order Rhizobiales; family Rhizobiaceae; genus Ahrensia; species Ahrensia marina. Next base: position 17,720 of record NZ_JXMU01000027.1, read on the forward strand.
AGTTTTTCCAAGGACGCGAAATTGACGGCAAGACTGTCTATGGCGCAGCCATTTATACCGAACGCGGTTCGGAAGGCATCACAATGGGTGTCACCAACGTTTTGTATAATTATGGCTTCCAATATGACAATCCGGACAAGCCATATGAGCTCGAAGGTTTTGTAAATTCTGAAGGGGCAATTCAGGGTCTGGAGCTTTACAAGAAGCTTTATGAAACCGCGACGCCTCCCGGTGCGTCAGATGCCTACATGTCTGCAAATATCGATGCCTACAAATCGGGTCAGGTTGCCATGCAGATGAACTTTGCATTTATTTGGCCGGGCGTTGAAGCCGATCCGAATGTGGGCGGCGGTAAGTCCGGTTACTTTGCTAATCCAGCCGGTCCGGCAGGCCAGTTCGCGCAGCTTGGCGGTCAGGGTATCTCCGTTGTTGCCAATTCCGACAGTAAAGATGCGGCACTGGAATACATCAAGTGGTTTGCTCAAGAGGAGGTTCAGCAAAAGTGGTGGGACGTTGGCGGCGCATCGGCGATGCGTTCGGTTGTTGAGGCACCTGGCTTTGCGGACAGCCAGCCTTTTGCACAAACGTTCCTCGATTCTATGGCTATCGTTAAAGACTTCTGGGCTGAGCCTGCCTATGCATCTTTATTGCTGGCGACCCAAGAGCGCGTCCATAACTATGTGGTAGCCGGACAGGGTACTGCAAAGGAAGCGCTTGATGGTCTCGTTGAAGATTGGAATGAAATCTTCGAAGACGAAGGCAAGAAGTAACCAGTCCTCACAATCCTCCCAAGTGGACTTGGAGAGCGGAGTTTAAACTCTGCTCTTCACTTCGGGGGTAAAACTAAGAGATTTCCATGAGCACTTCTGTAATGGACCGCGCCGCGCGGGCTACCCCTCCACCTGTAGCAAAACAGATCAAGGGCCTGTCAGATCGGGCAATCGCTTGGATTTTTGTTGCCCCAACGATCATCATTTTGCTTGCTATCAATATTTTTCCATTGATTTGGACGATATATTTGAGCTTCACCAATTATGCGGTGAACAGGCCGAACCGCGACGTGAGCTTTGTTGGGTTGCGCAATTATGAGCGTATCCTCAGTGATGAGGGCACTTGGGCAACCATGCAGGCAACCGCCCATTTCCTGATTTGGACAATCGTCATTCAGGTGCTCATTGGCTTTACGCTAGCCTATCTCATAAACAAGAAATTCCGCGGCAATGATTTATGGACAACCATCATCGTATTTCCGATGATGCTATCGCCCGCCGTTGTAGGGAATTTCTGGACCTTTCTTTACCAGCCGCAGATTGGATTGTTCAATTATGTGGTCAGTTTTTTCACCGGTGCTGATCCATCGAGCTTCTCAATGATTGCAAGTGTCGACTTGGCACCTTGGGCGATCATTATTGTCGACACATGGATGTGGACGCCTTTTGTCATGTTGATCTGCCTTGCCGGCCTGCGTTCTATTCCGGATAGCATTTATGAGGCGGCTGAGTGCGACAGAGCAAGCAAATGGCGGCAATTCTGGACAATTACAATTCCGATGATTCTTCCGTTTTTGATGTTGGCGGTACTTTTCCGCGGTATCGAAAATTTCAAAATGTTCGATTTGGTCGTCCAGCTCACAGGTGGCGGACCGGGCAATACAACAACTTTGACGTCAATCGATTTAAAGCGCGAAGCATTCGAGAAGTGGCGCACCGGTTTCTCATCTGCTTATGCCGTCATTCTATTCGTAACAGTCTTTGGTTTGGCATCGATCTACGTGAAAGCACTTAACAAGGTGAAAGCACGATGAGTTTTTCAGTTACGGAGCCGTCACGACGGCAAAAATGGATCGCGGGAAGTCTTGTTGTCGGCTACGCCCTTATCACATTAATACCTTTACTTTGGATTATTGCGACCGGTTTTAAATCGTCGGCAGATTCAATTGCATACCCGCCGAAGGTGGTCTTCCAACCAACTGTTGAAGGCTATGTAAATCTCTTCACGACCCAGACCCGGATGGGTGAAGACCTTCGGGCAGAACCGCGCGAAGACTTGCCTTGGTATGAACAGCTCGTACGTGAAAAAGGAAATACAATTGTCGGCGCGTCGCGATACAGCGAGCGTTTCTTTAACTCGGTTATCATCGGATTTGGGTCGACGTTTTTTGCGATTCTTCTGGGAACAATGGCCGCCTATGCGTTTTCGCGTTTCAGGGTTCCTTTGAAAGATGATTTGCTTTTCTTCATTCTGTCTACACGAATGATGCCCCCGATTGCCGTGGCTGTTCCAATCTTTCTGATGTTTCGGAACTTGGGGTTGAGCGATACGCATGCCGGTATGATCCTGCTCTACACAGCAATCAATTTGTCCTTATCAGTGTGGTTGATCAATGGATTTATAGACGAGATTCCGGTTGAATATGAGGAAGCCGCTCTCATTGATGGCTACACGAGGTTTCAGGCATTTTACAAAGTTGTTCTACCGCAAGCTACTACCGGTATTGCCTCTACCGCAATCTTTTGCCTGATTTTTGCGTGGAATGAATATGCCCTCGCGGTTCTTTTGACCTCAGGTACCGCACAGACTGCGCCGCCGTTTATTCCGACGATCATCGGCGTTGGAGGGCAAGACTGGCCTGCTGTTGCGGCCGGTGCAACCATCTTCCTGGTGCCGGTCATGGTGTTCACAATTCTACTCCGCAAGCATCTGCTGCGTGGCATCACATTTGGAGCTGTTCGCAAATGACCGGATTTATCAATGGACTACTGCACTTCAGGCGCGGTGCTTGGGAAATGCTTGCCTCTATACTCATCGCTTTGGGAGTGATCATGTTGATGCAACCATTTGTGCTGTCGCTCTTCACATACTCCTTCGTTGTCACCCTGATTGGCACCGTGATGTTTATCATCGTCAGCCATTTCCCGGAGTAACCCATGGCACAGATAGATATTAAAAATGTGCGCAAAGAATTTGGCACTTTCACTGCTGTCCAGTCCTCCAGTTTTACAATTGAGGATGGCGAGTTCTTCATGCTTTTGGGACCATCAGGGTGTGGCAAGACAACGACGCTGCGTATGATGGCTGGACTTGAGCTACCAACAAGTGGCGAAATCTATATTGATGGTGAAGAGGTGGGCATGAAGCCTGCTTCTGAACGCGATATCGCATTCGTTTTTCAAATGTTTGCTCTCTATCCGCATATGAAGGTTGGGCAGAATATGGCCTATCCTTTGCGCAGCCAGGGAATGTCGAAAGCAGATACGAATAAACGGGTTCTGGAAGTGGCCCGTATTCTCGGAATTGAAAATATCCTCGGCATGTCTGTTGGGGGGCTATCTGGCGGTGACAGGCAGCGTGTGGCGCTGGGTCGGGCTATTGTTAGAGAGCCAAAAGCATTCCTTATGGACGAGCCGCTGGGCGCGCTGGATGCCGAGTTTCGGGAGCATATGTCGGAGGAATTGCGGGCATTGCACGATCGCATGGGTGCAACAACTGTCTATGTTACGCATGACCAGTTGGAGGCCATGCAAATGGGCGACAAAATTGTGGTCATGAACCACGGTGTTGTTGAACAATTCGGAAAACCTCAGGACATTTACAATTGGCCCGCGACCAAATTTGTCGCCCAATTCATAGGGTCGCCGCCGATGAATTTTCTGGACTTCAAAGGCAAAGTTGCTGCCGGTGACAAGTCGATTAAGCTGAATGATATTGAGATCGAAATTCCGGTGCTGAAAACGGGCGCTGAAGGAGAGATATCGCTAGGTGTCAGGCCCGAGCATATCCATTTCTCCGATAAGTCGAATTATAAGGGCCGCGTTGTCGCGACCGAATATCTGGGCACCAATCAGCTTGTGACTTTAGAGACCGCGAACGGAACGATTAAAGCGCGGACGGAATCAACAAAACTCATCAAGACCGGCGAGACCATCGGTTTGGCTTTTGATGCCAGAACATTGAGCATTTTTGAGGGTGAAAGCGGGCTTGCCTTGCCGTCTCAAGCAAATGAGGGGGTGCTTCAGCATGGCTAAAGTTATTCTGGACCAGGTAACCAAGACGTTCGGTGATGTGGTTGCACTTGATAACGTATCAATGACGATTGATGACGGATCATTTGTCATTCTTCTGGGGCCGACCGGTGCCGGTAAAACGACAACGCTCAGAATGGTGTCGGGACTTGATACGCCGGATGCAGGTGAAATTTTTATCGGTGATCAACCGATGATTGGACTGACACCGGCACAGCGTGATGTTGCGATGGTTTTCCAGCAATATTCTCTCTACCCGCACATGACTGTGCGGCAAAATTTGGAATTTCCTCTAAAATCTCCAATTCTGAAAACACCCCAAAGCATGATCGACGAGAAGGTTGAGGCTGTATCGCGTGTTCTGCAAATTGCACACAAGCTTGATAATAAAGCGACGGCTCTTTCCGGTGGTGAAATGCAACGCGTTTCAATTGGCAGAGCACTGGTGAGGTCTCCCAGTATTTATTTAATGGATGAGCCGCTGAGTTCTTTGGACGCTAAACTGCGTGCTGATTTGAGAATTGAGCTAAAAAATATTCAAGCCAATTTTGGACAAACGCTTCTTTATGTGACCCATGATCAGATCGAAGCGATGACTATGGCCACACATGTCGGCGTGTTGGATCATGGCAAACTTGTGCAGTTTGGCTCACCACGGGAAATTTATGAAAACCCGGTGAGTATTTATGCGGCAAGCCGCCTCGGACAACCGCGGATAAACATTCTTCCCGCTGATTTATTTAAGGGGCCGGTACCGGATGGCGCGAAATCAATTGGTCTTCGTCCTGAGCAAATCAGCCAAGGTACCGGTGAAGAAAGTTTTGTCACACGTGTTGAGCATCTGGGGGATCAAACAAGGCTGCATCTTAAATTTAAGGAACAGGATTTGATCACAGTGACCAACGCCCACACCTCTCTGCAACGCGGCGAGACAGTTAAAATTAGACCACATAAGCCGTTCTTCTTTGACGCTGACGGCGCACGTATTGCGTAAGGGGAAAGATATGACGCAGTTTATCAATAAGAAAGAAGACATCGTAACGGATGCCATTGATGGCGTGTTAGCCGCTTCCGGTGGCAAGCTCGCCCGTCTGGATGGGTACCCTCACATTCGTGTTGTCGTGCGTAATGATTGGGATAAATCCAAGGTTGCCATTGTTTCCGGTGGCGGGTCTGGCCACGAGCCGGCTCATGCCGGCTTTGTCGGTGAAGGCATGTTGACGGCAGCCGTTTGCGGCGATGTGTTTGCTTCCCCGAGCGTTGATGCTGTTCTGGCCGGTATTATGGCAGTCACCGGCTCTGCGGGCTGCCTGCTGGTGGTGAAAAACTACACAGGAGACCGTTTAAATTTTGGACTGGCTGCAGAGCGCGCAAGGGCTTTTGGGCTTAATGTCGAAATGGTGATCGTTGATGACGATGTCGCGCTACCGTACTTGCCGCAGGCGCGGGGTGTTGCAGGCACGCTTTTTGTTCATAAAATCGCCGGAGCTTTAGCAGAAAACGGAGCGGATCTTGCAACTGTTGCAAAGGCAGCAAAAAAAGTAATTGGCGGTACGCATTCCATTGGCATGTCTCTTGATACATGCACTGTTCCCGGATCACCGAAAGAAAACCGTATACCCGAGGGCATGGCCGAATTGGGGCTCGGTATTCACGGCGAGGCTGGCGTGGAACAAATTCCGTTCAGTTCGGCAAAAGATGCCTTTGCAGCCATTGCCGCAAAATTAAAGGTTGCAATGAAAGCCGGACCTCATGTGGCACTCGTAAATAATCTGGGCGGTGCTTCGGTTCTAGAAATGTCGATTATTTTGAAAGAGCTTGCGACATCTGATTTTGGTTCAAACATTTCCCATGTCGTTGGCCCAGCATCAATGATGACGGCGCTTGATATGCGCGGGTTTTCTGTCTCGCTCTATCCGGCAAATAGTGATGAACTGGCTCTACTTATGCAGCCGACATCTTTATCCGCGTGGCCTGGTGTTGGTAAGCTTGCTAATATTGAGATCAAACCGCTCAGTGATGGTCTCACCGCTATTACACCACTTCCATCCAAGCATGATGAAACGGAAGCCTTTTTAAGCGGCTGCTGCGAAGTTCTCATCGCCTCAGAGGATGATTTGAATGCACTTGATGCCAAAACCGGCGATGGTGATACAGGTTCGACCTTGGCGGGAGCTTCGCGCGCATTAATTGACGCGATGGACCGACTGCCTCTGGCTGATCACACACAGCTCTACCGTGCTATTGGTCTTGAATTAACGCAGACTATGGGCGGTTCCTCCGGCGTACTGTTGGCCATTTTCTTTGCTGCTGCCGGTGACGGCGCATCAAGCGGTTTGCCGATGCGGGAAGCTTTAAAACTCGGATTGGCAAGAATGCAGGAAATCGGCGGAGCGCAATTGGGTGACCGGACAATGGTCGACGCACTGGCTCCGGCTTTGGATGCACTGGAAACAGGGTTGGCTGATGCCGCTGAGGCCGCACGAAAAGGCGCCGACCACACGGCCAGTATTCTTCAGGCAAAAGCGGGCCGCGCAGCGTATATCAATGCGCAGCAACTTGAGGGGCATGTCGATCCCGGTGCGGAAGCCGTTGCAAGGCTGTTTGAACACCTAGCCGCTTAGATTGACTTGTTACGTTTGCAATCGAGTACAATAGTTTTTTGGACTCTGAGAGCGCACACAACTTTAGCATTTGATGAAGGTGTTCAGGCAACGCTTTCATCCAAACATTGCTATTCGGCGGCTTCAGCGCTTGGCGAAGCCGCATCTGGGGCATCAGGAGACCCTGGCGCTGTTTCCGAACCAAGTTCGGGAATGCCGACAATACGTTTACCCGACTGGTCAGCATGGATTATGATTAAACCTTGCTCTTCTAAATAGTCCAGCAGCCTACGCGCACGCCGCGCCGAATAGGTGCCATAAGCGCGGGCAATTCGCTCATCGGAAGGGCAGGGAGCATTCTTGACTGCAGCATAGGCGAGCATCAAAAAAACAGCTTTTAGATCATCTGTCACCAAAGAGGACATGGTAAGCGCAGTTCCCCAGGCTTCGGTGTCTTGTGTGTCGGCGTCTACTCCGGAACGTGCAATGGCAGCGCGGCGACGAAACTCGCTCAGCGCCATTGGCGAGCCGGACAGGCGGCGCATACGAAGCCGAACCAGAAAATCCTGATAAAGCGCTGAGTCTGTACGGTAGCCCGACTGCGGGTCGGACAGTATTTCCTCCAGAACGCTGGAGACATTGGCTTCGCGCTCTTCTGCAGACATTTCAGGGGTACTTGAATGATCATTCCTTGGCAGAGGAGCATCGCTGAGCGGAGTGGCTCGGGACAGCTCGGCCAAAATATCTGTTTTTGGTCGGGGCGCGGGTCGTGTGCGTTGTTGAGGAAGCTGTTTGAACTCTTCCGGATCCGGTGTGAAAATCAGATCTTCCACATTTTCGGTGGCCTCAGGCATCGGCATTAATTTGGGGCTGGATGAGCGCGCCTGTGTTTCCACCTTGCCAATTGCGATTGGTCTCGGCCGGCGGGACAAGGCTGGACCAAGCCCGACAAAATTTCCCCGTTTTAGATCGCGAAACATTTCTGCCTGACGCCGGTCCATGCCCAGAAGATCAGCCGCACGCGCCATATCAATATCAAGAAATGTACGCCCCATTAAAAAGTTGGAAGCCTCCGCTGCAACATTTTTGGCAAGCTTTGCCAGACGCTGCGTCGCAATAACACCTGCCAACCCGCGTTTACGGCCCCGGCACATCAGATTTGTCATTGCCCCCAATGACATTTTTCGTGTGCCTTCGGAGACTTCGCCGCCTACCGAAGGGGCAAATAATTGAGCTTCATCGACAACGACAAGAACGGGATACCAATAGTCATGTTCGGCATCGAACAGGGTGTTGAGAAAAGTCGCCGCAGAGCGCATTTGTTCTTCAACGTCCAGTCCCTCAAGCGAGAGAACACATGATACACGGTGCCGCCGAATACGGCTGGCAATGCCAGCAAGTTCGCCTTCGGTGCGATCTCCTTCTACAACCAGATGGCCGTATTTTTCCGACAATGTCACAAAGTCGCCTTCTGGATCGATGACCACCTGCTGCACCCATTGAGAGGACTGCTCAAGCAAACGTCGTAGCAGATGGGACTTCCCCGAACCGGAATTACCCTGCACCAAAAGACGGGTCGCCAGCAGTTCCTCAATATCAAGGTTGGCCGGGGTTCCATCTTTCAAGTTCCCCATTTCAACTGCGACCTGCACTTCTACGCGACCTCATATACTGATTTGAAAACGGAATATCTGCTGAGCGCAAGATAGACCCGATGCATAACAAGATTATCTGTATGCTGCTGCCCGGGATCGTTGAAATACACAGATTTAAAATTGAGGAGGCTAGGGATTTTTTGCCGAGCAGCGGTAGGCTTTTGGTAGGAAACAGGAAGGAAACTATACTGCCGATACCGACGATATCTTTTGAATTTAGATTTTTGACTAAAGTGCCCTACATTTCAAAATACCATCTGGTTTAAATTTTAAAGTCGCTTGTAGAGAAATTTTAGTTCTTCAATTCCGGTAGCTAAAAATACGCTGCCTCCGCTGCGTGATTTTTTGGCAAAGTTGGTAGGCTTCGTTGTAACATCCCATCAAGGATAAGGCTAATGACAGCTATGAAGATGTTAATTCAGGCGTGCAGATTAATCATTTGCGTCTGCATGCTGCTCAGTTCCTTCGCCCTATTACCAGCGCAGGGGCAAGATGGTGAAAGTGGTGCCAACACATTTGCGTTCGAGGAAAAGACAATCAATGAGGGGTTGCCCGCCGTTACCTCGCCTTTGCGGCTCGATACGCCCAGAGCTACCATCGAAACATTTCTTGATGCGGTGCGCCAGGATGATTTTTTAAGAGCTGGCCGCGCATTAAATTTGAATGCAATTCCAGTTGAAGAGCAAGCCAAGCGGGCACCGGAACTTGCGTTGCAGATGGCGTTTATTTTGCGGCGTCATGACTTGATCGTCTGGGATGATCTACCCGATCAGCCAGATGCGCGGGTGCTTCCAGGCTTACAGCAATCATCAAGTCCTTACAGCCGACGGTCTGTTGAGCTCGGTGTTGTCAATGTGGACGGACGGCCTGTGCCTATAAGTCTTCAACGTTTTATGTCGCCTGACAGTGAGGCCGTATGGCTGTTCTCTCCGTTTGCGGTCAAAAGAGTGCCTGATCTTTATGGTGAGACGGAGCACGATTTCCTTAGCCGTTGGTATCCACTTCGCGACCGTGTCGATATGCTCGGAAAACCGTCCGTTCTGGAGTGGACGGCTGCGGCGATCCTCTTATTGCTGGCGTTGCTTTTCTGGTTTTCACTCGCATATATCGTGCGCGCTATTATCCGCAAATTGCCATTGCGATATTGGAGCACGGCAAGAAGAATTACAATCCCGTTTGCAACAATAATAACGGCCTTGCTGTTTCGTATCTGCCTGACAGAATTTGTGATATTAACGGGCCCCGTCGCTTCATGGCTGGATATAGCATCAGAAGCTATCGGGCTGGTCGCTGGGGCATGGCTGGTTGTTCAATTATCTTCAACTTTAAGCCTCGCCTTAAGCCAGAAATATGTTGTGCCGCTGGGTGTCGATGATCCGGAAAACCGGCGTTTTAAGACAACAATGTATGTGGTGCGCAGACTGGCTTTAGTGGCCGTGGCACTTTTAAGTATCGGTTACATTCTGCTGCGGGTTGAAATTTTTGAGTCCTTTGGAATTTCTGTGCTGGCTTCAGCGGGTGCTTTGGGTGTTCTGGTTGCGATCGCAGCCCGCCCATTGCTTGGAAATATGGTATCAGGCTTGCAGATTGCCCTGACAGACCCCGTCCGTATTGGCGATGTTGTCGTATATGATGACCAGTGGGCCACTGTTGAAGATATTTCATTTGCTCACACGGTACTTCGAACGCTCACCGAAACCCGCCTCATCGTTCCTCATAGTGATTTTCTATCCCGGCCTTTCGAGAACTGGTCAAAGGATGGAGAAGAGGTGCGCCGCATCGTGAAAATTCCTGTCGATTATAGGATTGATGTCGAAAAGATCAGGCAAAAAGTCGAAGAGATTGTCGAGGCGGACCCCCGTTCAACAGAACAGCCACCCGAGGTTGAGGTGGTCGAGTTAACTGAAGAAGTGGCGATTTTATGGGTATGGGTATCCGGCACAACAGCTTTGACTTCATGGTATTTGCATAATGAGGTACGCGAAAAGCTGGTGGCCTATATTCGGGAACTTGAAGGCGGCGCTTACTTACCTCGCCGGCGTCATTTGGTCGTGGGGCAGGAATGAGGCACCAAGTTCGATTTCGGGGTAATTTATAAGTCTATTTCTTCAATTCCAAATCCGAATTCCGGGATTGAAAATAGAAAATCAGTAGCGTCTTCTTATTCGCGATTTGCAGCAGAGTTGGCACGTTTGGCTGATGTCGCTCCAATTGTGCGATCAATACCGAGTCGCTCGAACCCGGCATCCTCGCAATTTTAGATATCGTTGGAACCAACTGGGACGTTGCTCGTTAAGCAGTTGGATAGCAGGTCCATGACTGGGGCCGCCAAAAAACACTTCAACCAATCTGAAGGGAGAAATAACAATGAAAAAGATTATTGCAGCAACGGCAGCAAGCTTGATGCTTTCAACAGCAGCATTCGCAGAGAGCCAGACAGGAAGCTTTTCGATGTATGAAGCCGAGCAAAGCGGCGATATTTATGCATCTAACTTCATCGGTATGCGCGTATACTCTGCAGAAAAAGATTATGATTCACTGACTGCCGAAACACGCATTGAAGCTGGCGCGGAAACAGAATGGGACGATATCGGCGAAGTAAACGATGTTATTCTGGGAACTGATGGACAGGTTAAAGCAGTAATTTTGGGTGTTGGCGGTTTTATTGGTCTTGGTGAAAAGGATGTGGCTGTCAATATGGACAGCTTGAAACTTGTTGCAGAGAAAGATGATGAAGATGACTTTTTCATTGTTGTAAATACTACTAAGCAACAGTTGACGGAAGCGCCGGAATATTCTCGTCTATCTGAAAGCGAAATGGCGGAAGCCAACAGCAACGACGATGCCGCAATGGAGCAAACTGCAGAATCCGTTGAGCAAAAACCTGCTGAGCAGGAGAAAATGGCCGCTAATTCTGAGATGAAAACTGAAGAGCCGGTTGCAACCCAAGAAACTGCAGTGGTTGAAGAACGACCTGGCACGCCATTTGTAGCGCCTAACATTGAGCGTGAAGGTTACGAAACTGCTCGCGTCGATGAGCTAACGACCGAAGACCTTACAGGCGCACGCATTTATGGCGTTAATGATGAAGATATCGGTGAAATCGATAAGCTCATCATGGGTGATAGTAAGGAACTTAAGCAAGCGATCTTGGATGTTGGTGGCTTTTTGGGAATTGGCGAACACCGCGTCGCAGTCTCAATGGATGAGCTACGCATTATCCGCAATGCCGAAGGCGGCGATGTGCGTGTCTATCTTGATGCTTCCCAGGAAGAGCTTGAAGCGCAGCCTGAATATAACGGATAATCTCAGGGCGGTTTCTGAGAATACCAAACGCAATGAACGCGGCCTTGACGGTCGCGTTTTTTGCACGCGGGCATTTATTATGCATTTGCAGTCGGCAGTGTTGCAATCAAACCAACGCCGCTAGCCCATAAAGTTACAAAGCCAGCGCCAACAATTTGAACAACCTTCTCTCAATTTTGAGGTTCGAAGGCTTCTGCACAAGAAGCTGCGATCTGGTAGCTTCCTAATTGTTTTTATCGCGGCCATAAGCACCTGTCATTCGCGCTAATTTTTTATTGAGATGATGCCGTTGATTTATTCACGGGATCTACCCTAGGCGGAATAAAAGAGCGGTAGTAATCAGTTTAAATTGGTGGAAATAGAAATATTGGTGCGCTTGGACAGCGACACATCGAACGAACTTATTGAAATTTTAGAAGACTGGAAAACTGTTTTGTCAAACGCTGGTGTGACACCTCAAGACTTGCGAGGGCCAAAACCATGAGCGGCGTTTGCCCTTAAAAACTAAGCCTTTTGCCATACGTTTGAGTGATGCTTAACGCGCCGAGCTTGAACGCCGCGCTGGTGAGATGGCGCTTGGCACATATATCAAAGCCGCTTTGTTTGCCGATCATGATGATCGCAGGCAGCGCGGTGCGCGTGCGCCTGTCAAAGATCATGCGGCGCTAGGACGAGTGTTGGCCTGTCTTGGACAATCGCGTCTTGGCGAAAGCATGCAGCAGCTCTCTCATGCTTCAAAGAGCGGTACGCTCTATATTGATGATGATGTGCCAAAGGCGATTGAACAAGCCTGTGAAGATATCATGGTGATGCGCTTGCTATTAATGCGGGCGGTGGGCTTTCAAATGCCTGATGATAAAGAGTTGCCTCAATCCGTATCGGACTTGTTTGCTGATGCTGCTCGTGTTGACGGTGACACGTCATGATCTTGAAAGGCTCACAGCGCAGCGGTGCAAAGAACCTGTCCGAACATTTGATGAATGACAAAGACAATGATCATGTAACACTCTATGAGCTACGTGGATTCGTTGGACGTAATTTACATGAGGCATTGGCCGAAGCGCATGCGATCTCCAAAGGCACAAAGTGTCAGCAATATATGTTCTCGCTGAGCTTCAATCCGCCCAAGGATCAAAATGCAAGCGAGCAAGATTTATTGGATGCCATTGAGCGGGCAGAAAGAGCAGTCGGCTTGGATAATCAACCACGGGCCATCGTCTTTCATGAAAAAGTGGGGCGGCGACACGCCCATGTTGTTTGGTCACGCATTGATGCCAATACCATGACAGCAATCAATCTGCCGCACTTTAAAAACCGATTGATGAGTTTATCGCGTGAACTCTATTTAGAGCATGGTTGGGATTTGCCCGATGGGCTGCGCTGTGATGGTGGCCGGTCACCGCTCAACTTTACTTTGGCAGAATGGCAACAAGCCAAACGGCTTAAACTTGATCCGCGTGAGATCAAACGAAGCTTTATCGAAGCATGGCAGCAATCCGATAGTGTCAAAGCCTTTCAGAATGCGCTGGAAGAACGGGGCTACTTTCTAGCCAAGGGTGATCGACGTGGCTTTGTAGCGCTCAACATTGAGGGCGAAGTGTTTTCTGTCGCGCGGATGGTCGGTGTTAAAACAAAAGAGGTCAAAGCCAAGCTCGGCACACCAGAACAACTCGATGGCGTGGATGACACACGCAAGCGCATTCAATCCAAAGTAAACGATAAGCTGCATGGCTTTATTGATGATGTGGATCGCAAACGCCAACAGGATTTTGAGCCACTCAATCAACAGCGTCAAGCAATGGTGAGCGCGCACCGCGATGAGCGAACCAAACTCAAGTCTGGTCAACAAGCACGCGAGAAACGCGAAGCCGCAGAACGATCCCTGCGATTGAACAAAGGGCTGCGTGGTCTTTGGGATAAGGTCACAGGCCAATCATCCAAAGTCAAAACACAAAACGAGCGCGAAGCGTGGGACGCCGCCAAGCGCGATCAGCAGCAACGCGATGATCTGGTCAAAGCGCAGATGGTTGAGCGGCGTAAGCTTCAAATCCAAATTGAGAAGCTGCGCCGCAAACATGCACAGGACCGCAGACTACTGGCGCGGGAGATATTGCAAACGATGCGGATGGCGCAGCAGTCAGAGCGCATGCAGGCAATGGAGCGGCAACGCGAACAAACCCGCTATCGCGGGCCGAGTTTGTAAAATTACTCTGGAAGCACTCATTGCTTAATCAAACGCATCTTCCCAATTTTGACCGCCATAGAAAATGCGCAAAATTGTAATGATGCTATCTGACACGATAAATGCAATTGTCAGTCGTTTTTCAAATCCAACGATGCGCAAACCTGAACGGATATCATCGCGTGATTGACCACGCTTCGATGCAAAGTCAAAGTCCTCGCAATAGGTCTCAATGCGTTCAATATACCCCATTGCAATGGCAGGACTGGCTTTGTCGCTTATCCAATTATAAAGCGCAAACAGGTCGCCTCGGGCTTCGGGCGAAAATTCAACAGTTCGTTGTATCACGCGCTGCCTTCGGCTTTTTCATTATGATGGGCGCGGATTTCATCAAACACGGATTTGGCAGGAATGCCACGTGATGGGTCTTGCATCATCGCATCATAGGCAGGCGCAACCTGTTGGTGTAGCCAGTTTTCAACGGCGCGGTCACGTTCTTGCAACGCCCGAAGTCCTGCACGGACAACTTCGCTTACAGATGCGTAATCGCCAGAATTCACTTTCTGGTCAATATAGGTGGCGTGTTCATCGGGCAAACTGATAGTTCTTTTATCCATAAAATCATCCTTTCAATATCCAATATATCAGAAAGTATGATTTATTCATACCTAATTATCTTTGACTGCCAATAACGGAATTTCGTCAGGCATCTAATCACTCGCTTTATGCTGGTTTGGCTGTTTTTCCGTAGAAAACGGGATTTAACAATCCTCTCTCGACTTTGCTCAAGTGTGAATTCAGACATGCCTGTACCATTCATCATATAAGTGAAGTTTATAGAGTTAGAATTTATGTCTTGATCGTCTAATGCACGAAATTCATCCAAAAAATATTCAAAGAACTCATCGTTCCCGAAATCATACCATTCACTTTGTTTCCAGAATTGGGCCAAACCAATATGAATAGAATTTTCTTTTTCTCGATGATTCCAAAATGGCTTGATCCCAATAATCCTCATATCAGGTATCCAAGTCTTTGCTTCTTTTATGCGTTTTCTAGGGTTGATGGATCTTCCAATTTTTAGCATTTCAGTATGCTGGATAACATAAATAAAACCGGGATCGATTGGTTGAACATAAAAATTGCTCAGTGATTTAGATGGGATAAATTGGATCACGTCAAAGCCTTAATTGATGCAACGTACCATTCAGCATACGCTGGTGATGCATTTTTCAATTCTTCGTGTGGATCAATCTCATGGATCTCGAAGTCCGGAGGCATTAAAAATTTTATTTCACGACGTAAAAGACACCCGACTACGTAGTCATATCCAATGTCGTGATCCTCTTGAAAATTGATTGCATAAAGGCCGAAGTGTTTTTGAATAAGCGGATCTAGAACAGAATAAATAAACTGCAGTGACAGCCATATAAAACTTTGATCATCTTCAGCCGCACAAAAATGCTGAATTGAGTTTCTTGTCTCTTTCATCGGTTGATAAATATCAGGGCAAGGAATAGTTTCACCCGTTGCAGCCCACATAACTTTGGGTAGCTTGTCGAAGTCATGCGTCCTGCCTTTTCTTACTAAATCTTCAAAGCTCATTTATTCATTTTTGTCACTTAGGTTAAAAAAATCTTTGAAAATCAATAATGGTTGCACTTTTGCAATTACTGCTTTTAGGTAAAGTTCTCCCGCGTGTGCACTATTAACGACAGACATAAATCCCTAATGTGTATTTCCCGGACCAAAAAAACTGCGTGATGGCTTGCTTGCGCTAGAGCACCAGTAGCATAATGCAAAATCTGATTGGGGATGTTCGACAAAGCCTTATGCATTTTTACCGTTTTCTAGTTGTGTTGTTGTACAGTCCTAAGTCGATCAAAGAAATCTGGCTGTTTTCCGCTAAGCTCAGCCAATATTTTGTCTTTTGTTTTTGATGAACGAAACATTTGATAATGAGATACAATTATTATTTCCGCAGACGGCTGCTACAAGGTTGATTGCTTCATCAACAACGTCTTGGTTATTAAATTTAGACGTTGCTCGATAATCAGACTGGGAAATCAGTAACCGGAAGTGTATAATACGAACCTGTCCGTCGTCAGAGATTTCTGAACAGATTACAGCTTAGGTTAAGCGAGTATCTGGCTTATCTGTTTGTTGAGTTTAAGCGGCTTGCTTACGGTATTGCAAGCGGCGTTCGTTGATCGTGTTTTGTTTGATCCTTTCACGTTGTTGCAGGATTTCGTCGCCGCGTCCGAAGCAGACATCGGCGGGGGTTAGGTTCTGCAGGCTTTCATGGTACCGCTTATGATTGCAATAGCCGATGAACCTGACGATCTGGCCTTTCAGATCGCCGGAGAGGAATTAGTTTTCCAGCAGGATACGGTTCTTGAGGGTTTGATGCCATCTCTCGATCTTGCCCTAGGTTTGTGGATGGTAGGGTGCGCCACGAACATGATCCATGCCGTTGTCGTCGAGCCATTCAGCTAGTTCGGTGGCAATGTAACTGGAGCCATTATCCGACAGTAGTCTTGGTCGGTGACGGACATTGACCTGACACAGCCGGAGGCCTGCAAGACGAGTTGTAGAATGTCTGTGACATCACTGGCCTGCATCGTGGTGCACAACTTCCATGCGATGACGTAGCGGCTGTAGTCGTCCAAGATGGTTGACAGATAGAACCATTCCCAGCCAATGACCTTGAGATAGGTGAAGTCCGTCTGCCACAGTTGATTGGGCGCTGTGGTCTTGTCTTGATACTCATCAGCAGCCTTGATCACCACAAAGGCGGGGCTGGTGATGAGGTCGTGAGTCTTCAATAGCCGGTAGACACTGGCTTCCGACAGGAAGTAACGCTTGGCGTCAGTGAAACTGAAAGCCAACTCTGTCCATTAGGCGCTGACGGGAAACAGGATGCGCAGGCATCGAAAAGAGAAAATGAGGCAAGCGCGTTTCGTAAGGCCGCGCAAATTATTTCGGAACGCTTTGCCTATGGTCAACCGATCTTGTCCGGTCAACATTCTGAAAGCAAGGCGCGTAAAGATCATGACCGCATGACCAATAATGACAATAAGGCGGCGAAGGCACAAAAGGCCGTTGGATATTGGCTTTATAGTGCTGAAGGTGTTGAGCGTCATGCGAACCGCAAGAATAGCCCAAAGGTTCGAGCAGGGCGCATTAAAGCGCTTTTAACAGAATTGCGCGACCTGCAACGCCGGTTAAACTTTGCGCATAAGTTTCTTGATGTTTGGCGCAACAGCGCGAACCGATGAGGCAATAAATTTTGTGTTAGGCTGGACTCAATATGGCGGCTATAAGTTGTTTAATGCGGTCAACGCCGGTGAAATGTCACCAGAAAAGGCAAGAGAAGCGGCGATTAAATCAGCGCGTAACGTCATCAAAGTGACAATCTGAGCCGGTGGATCAACCATGTTCTAAACCGCCTATCATATGAGCGCGAATTATTGGGGCCGGTTGCGCGTAGCTTTTCCCTCGCCTCGCGTGGATCGATTTTCAGTTCTTTGCAAAGCTGCTTCAGCGTGATGATTTCTATGGTCGTGGGTTGTCTCCTTCTGGTTGGACATGCCAATCGATAAGACAGCCACAGAAGATGTGTCAGGGATAGCCCCAGACAGTCTTTAGCTTTTCTCAATTTGCTGCTATCATTTGCTTTCAGGCGAAAGACGCATTCGTGCTGGGGCTGGGTTAGGTTTGATTTTAACCGATGTCTTTTCGCGTCCTGACGAACAAACACATAGAAAATCTTGGTGCCAGAAGTCGAAACTCTGACATGCAAGCCTTGCACCTTGGCATCACGAACCTCATAGCAGCTTGATTGCTGCAAACTTTAACGCTTCGATTAATTTGGTTGTGAGTGTCTTTTTCATGCACCCGTAATAAGACACCCAACATCCGCGTGTCAGGGTATGGTTTGGGGCAAGGTGAAAAGAATTCTTTGGTCCGAGTTTAGGATTTTTTGCAATACGGCAGACCCATTTCCCATTTTCAATAAAAGACTCGCAATGAGAACAAAATAAGAACATAATCACATTCCGATTACGGAGATGAGATGAGTTCCAGTTCTTTCAAACAGCTTTATCTGGCCGGTGGCATGAATGAGAGGCGGCGTAAGTCGTCGCTCAGTGTTGCCTGCGCGAATGATCTGGAAAGCACCCAAGACAGTTCGCAGCAACAGACGCCTTGGAAGCTGGGTATCGAGCGAATTGACGAATTTTTGCCCTCATTCGGCCTCTCGCAATCAGGGCTCCATGAGATTGCACCGCTCAAAACGAGTGACATGCCCTGTTTGACCGGTTTTGTTTTCGGGCTTTTATCTCGGTTGCAAACAGACAAACCTATTATCTGGTGCATCACAGCCAGTCAGATCGGCGATTATGGGCACCCTTATGCGTTCGGCTTGTCACGTTTTGCTGTTTCTCCGGCGCAGATCATTTTTGCCAAGGTCACCAAAGACAAATCCTTGCCTTTTGCGATGGAAGAGGCGCTCAAGACTGATGGTGTCGGCGCTGTTATTGGAGAAGGGCCGAGGCCGTGCTTTACCGGTTCGCGCCGTCTGTCGCTGCTTTGCAAAACACATCAAACGCCGTGTCTGTCCATGACAACAGATAGCCATGCCAGCAATGGCTCTTCCGCTCTAACCCGCTGGCAGGTCGCCCCGCAGCATGGCGTGGAAGACCCGCGTGACCCTTACGGACCGGGCTTACCGACTTGGGCTGTTGCATTGCCACGAGTGCGCTACGGCAGAACCATGCCTGCGCTGGACGATCAAAACGTTACACAAAACAAAAAAACCAACTACCCATGGAGGATTGTATGGGATGACCAGACGCTTTCTTTTAGTGAGGCTTCCGTTTTTTCCAGTCGAGCGCTTTTTGAAAGTTCAGCGCCAAACCGCGAACCGCCAAAAGCCTTGGTGGGATGAAAACACCAATACGAAAAAAGAAGAAACAAACAAAGGTCCGCTTGTTCTTGTTACACATGGTGCCAAGGGAACGCGCATCTCTGCGCTTGGGCCAGACGGTCTTGCTGAAGGTCTGTGGACCGACATGAAGCTCAATGATGCGCGCGCCATGCTGCCTGATCTGCAAGTCAGAAATCATGATGTGGTCGCCGACCGGCTTTTGCATAATCGCCTTGGCCTGTGGATGCTGCGCTATAGCCCAAGCGTTGCCTTGCAGGGCGAAGACGGTTTTGTGCTGAATATAACCGGCTGTGCGCATTTGTTCGGCGGTGAAGTGGCGATGGCGCACGATATTCAAAGTCGATTTTCTGCGATGGGTTTTACCTGTCGTCTTGCTTTTGCCGATACGGTGGGTGCTGCGCTTGCGCTTGTTTCGTATGGTGCAGATGATGTTCATATTCTGCCACGACAACACAACCCGAATAGCCTCGACAATTTGCCGGTTGAAGCCCTGCGGCTGAATGATGAAACCGTCACGCTTCTCAAACGATTGGGCTTGAAGTTGATTGGAGACGTGCGCTGCCTGCCACGGTCCGCGTTGGAACGCCGGTTTCGCGCTTCCAAGAAATCTGAGACCAAAACCAAGATCACTGGATTGACACAAGCGGTGCAGTGGCGACTTGACCAGCTGACAGGCAGCATTACCGAGCCGCTTGATTACATCACCGAACCACAGGCTTTTCGTGCCACAAAGCAATGTCCGGCTTTGGCTTTGGAAACCGGCGCTGTGGAAATTGCGCTGGATGAACTGCTGCCGTCGCTTTGCGAGCAATTGCGCACTGCTGGCATGAGTGCAAGACGGTTTCGACTTACAGGATACCGCGCCGATGGCGGTATGAGTTCCGTGTCAGCTCGTCTGTCCGCACCTGCCAACAAGCCTGAAAACATCAAACGTCTCTTCAAGGACAAATATGAGCGGATAGATTGCGGGTTTGGCATTGATCTTTTTGTGTTGGAAGGCTTGCTGGTCAGCCCGGTTTCAGAAGTGCAGCCCGATATGGAGGCACCGGACAATGCAGCCCTTGCCACTTCATCACTGGCCGGTTTTGCTGATGTTGTGACGAACCAATCAGCGCAGGACAGTGTTGTGCGCTTGGTCCCAAATGAAAGCTATGTGCCGGAGCGCGCCCAAAGACAGGCGCCGGTCAACATCATTGCGGATTGGGATGCGTGGAAATCTGTGCAACCCAACTGGGCGCTACGCCCTTTGCGTCTATTCATAAGACCGGAACCGGCGCAAGTGACGGCAGAATTGCCAGACAGCCCGCCGATGCAGTTCGTCTGGCGCAAGCGACTTCGCAAAGTTGTGCGATCACGCGGGCCGGAACGCATTTTGCCGGAATGGTGGAAGGACAATTTCAAGACCAAGCGGAGCGCGGCATTTCGTGATTATTACGATGTCGAAGACGCAGATGGGCTTCGATACTGGCTGTTCCGCTCAATAAAGGACGAGCCAACCGAAGACGGTGATGAGATGGTGCGCACCATCAACTGGTTTGTGCATGGGCTTTTTTAGCTATGAGTAGACCGCCCGAAAATCCACCCATTGCCTTTAAACGATCCGACACAATATCTGTGCCAAAATCGGCATCGAATGCGCCCGCCTATGCCGAATTGCAGTGTATGACCAATTTTTCGTTTCTGCGCGGCGCATCGCATCCCGGTGAGATGGTTATTCAAGCCAAAGCCTTGGGACACACAGCCATTGGCATAGCTGACAGTAACACATTGGCGGGAATGGTACGTGCGCATTCTCAGGCTAAGAAAGAGGGCATTCAACTGCTGGTCGGTAGCCGCATCGACTTGGCCGATGGCCTGTCTTGTCTTGTGTATCCGACCGATCGTGCGGCCTATGGGCGGCTATGCAAACTATTGTCCGACGGCAAGAGGTCTGCACCCAAAGGCGAATGCCATATTGAACTCTCCGATCTTGCAGGCTGTGCCAAGGGCCAGATTTTGATCGTTCCGCCGCCTGATGACTTTGATGCACGATATGACGATCTGACAACCATGGTGGGTCAGCTTAACGCGGCCAAACCGGCAGGCATCTGGCTAGCCATGCACTGGTTGTTCCATGGTGATGACCGCAAACGTATGCGTGCCATTGCCGCCTTTGGCAAAGCATGTGATGTCCCACTGGTTGCGACCAACGCGCCCCTGTATCACGCGACCGAGCGCCGCGAATTGCAGGATGTTGTCACTTGTATCCGCGAAGGCAGAAAAATTCATGAGGCCGGGTTTTTACTGGAAGCCAATGCCGAGCGTCATCTGAAAACACCGCAGGAAATGGCTCGGCTCTTTAAGGACTATCCCGAAGCGTTAGTGGCAACGCAGGAGATCGTCGCGCTCTGCAAGTTCTCTATGGATGAACTCAAATACAACTATCCCAACGAACCGGTGCCACCCGGCAAGACGGCGCAGCAACATCTGGAGGACTTGGTTGCCGATGGACTATCAGCGCGCTTTTCTGGCTCTGTGCCGGACAAGGTGCAAAAGCTGATCGATAAGGAATTGGCGTTGATTGATGAACTCAAATACGCCCATTATTTCCTGACCGTCCATGACATTGTCGCTTGGGCCAAAGATCAGGACATTTTATGTCAGGGGCGTGGCTCCGCTGCCAATTCTGCCGTTTGCTACTATCTTGGTGTGACCGCCGTTGACCCGATGCAATCCTCGCTTCTGTTTGAGCGTTTCTTGTCCAAGGAGCGAAAAGAGCCGCCCGACATTGATGTCGATTTCGAGCATGAGCGCCGTGAGGAAGTCATCCAATATGTCTATGAACGTTATGGGCGTGCGCGTGCTGCCATAGCCGCCACCGTTATTACCTATCGTCCCCGCTCAGCGGTGCGCGAAGTCGGCAAGGTCATGGGGCTATCCGAGGATGTGACCAGCGCGCTGGCGTCTACCGTTTGGGGGTCATGGGGCAAGGACATACCCGAAGACCAGATACGTGAGGCCGGTCTGGATATTGCCGACCCGCTTCTGCAAGCCACCATGAATCTGACACAGCAATTGCTCGGTTTTCCGCGTCATCTTTCACAGCATGTCGGTGGCTTTGTGCTGACCGAAGACCCGCTTGAAGAACTCGTGCCTATCGGCAATGCGGCGATGGACGAGCGCACATTCATCGAATGGGACAAAGATGACATTGACGAACTCGGCATTTTGAAAGTCGATGTGCTGGCGCTCGGAATGCTCACCTGCATCGCCAAATCTTTTGCGGAGATCAAACAACACTATGGCCTGACCTACAATTTGGCGACCATTAAACAGGAGGACGATCAGGTTTATGAGATGATACAACGCGCCGATACGCTTGGCGTGTTCCAGATCGAAAGCCGGGCACAAATGAACATGCTGCCGCGTCTGAAACCAAAAAACTTTTATGATCTTGTGATTGAAGTGGCGATTGTGCGCCCCGGACCCATTCAGGGCGATATGGTTCATCCCTATTTGAAGCGCCGCGATGGTATTGAGCCGGTTGTCTATCCGTATCCAAAGAATAAGCCCGAACGCAAAGATGAGCTCTACAACATATTAAACCGCACATTAGGCGTGCCGCTTTTTCAGGAACAGGCCATGCAGATCGCCATTGATGCAGCTGAGTTTTCACCGGAAGAAGCCAACAAGCTGCGCCGTGCGATGGCAACCTTCCGCAATGTCGGCACCATCCATCTGTTACAAGAAAAGATGGTCAGCCGGATGATTGCCCGTGGCTACGATCCTATCTTTGCCGACAACTGTTTTGAGCAGATCAAAGGCTTCGGTTCCTACGGCTTTCCTGAAAGTCATGCGGCCAGCTTTGCGCAACTTGTCTATGTATCCTGCTGGATAAAGCACTATTTCCCCGACGTGTTTTGTGCCGCGCTATTGAATTCGCAACCCATGGGCTTTTATGCCCCTGCGCAGATCGTGCGTGATGCGCGCGAACACAGCGTTGAGATTTTACCTATCGACATCAATCACAGCTATTGGGACAACACGCTGGAAAGCGAGTGCGAGGACGGGCGCTATGCCGTGCGTCTCGGCTTCAGGCAGGTGTCCGGCCTGTCAGAAGATGTGATGACCGCATTTACTATTCGCCGCAAATGCCATCTTTCATCACCGGATGAAGCACGGCGTTTGACTGGCTTGACCATCGCCAATCTTGAAAGGCTGGCCTCTGCCGATGCCATGCGCTCAATGGGTCTGGACCGCCGCGAGGCGTTGTGGGCTGTGCGTGGTATGGGCAGTGATGATCAGATGCCGTTGTTTGATGCGGCGGATACAACCTCTCTGGGTGAAGACCCGAGCGTGCAGTTGCCACAAATGCCATTGCGTGAGCATGTTGTGGCCGACTACCAGACACACCGCCTGTCGCTCAAAGCCCATCCCATGCAGTTACTGAGGCCCATTTATAGGCGCGGCATCAAAAGCAATGACCCGAAGCATGCATGGCGCAAACCCAAACGCACAGTTCTTGCAAAAGAGCTATTCCAGACACGCGACCGAACATGGGTGACAGTCGCAGGTGTTGTTCTCGTGCGCCAGAAACCGGCAACGGCCAAAGGTGTAGTCTTCATCACGCTGGAAGATGAAACCGGCACCGTCAACATTGTCTGCTGGTCAAAACTGATGACAAAATACCGACGCACAATCATGGCTGCGCGTCTGATGGCCGTGCGCGGACAAGTGCAGCGTGAAGGCGATGTCATCCATGTGGTTGCCCATGAATTGATCGACCGCACCCATGATCTTGATACGCTGTCAGATGATGAGTTCGAGTTGCAGTTCGCCAATGCCGACCACGTGAAATCACCACTTCCGGAAACAACGTCCGCACACCGGAAACTATCACGCATGGCAGCGCGGGGCGAAACGGCAGAGAGCGATGTGGCGAATTTTGACGACAAATCCCGCCGCAATCCCGGCGCGTCGGGTTTTGGGAAAGCGAAGAATGCGGACATTATCCCGTTGTCCAACGCCGATGAAGTCAAAAACCCGCAGGATGACCGGCGCGGTCTACCGGTTCTTGTCAATGAATGCCACAAGCCGCGCAAACCTGCCGTCGTCAATCAGGGCCGCCACCCGCGCAATGTACGCATCATCCCCAAAAGTAGGGATTTTCATTGATGCCTCATTTAACAGGCAACTTGTTTATGAAACCTCGCCGGGTGTCATATGGGTTCTCAAATGATTGATCTGCATTGCGCCCACATAAAACACTATGCAGAAAAATGGCTCTTTCAACTCCATGAATTTCAAACACTTTGCAGACCAATTGAGATAATTTGCGCCTAGACATAGCGCCATTTAGACTCAATCATAATCCGCGTGTTGGGGGTTCAAGTCCCTCTGTCGCTACTGCCCTTAACAATGAACCCGGGTTAATTCGACTTGTTTAGCCTATACATTTACTAAACCAGACTTATGAACGGAGTTGCAAAGGTGGACTGATGGGTGGCTTTCCCAGCGCCCTTGTCTTTATTGCATTGAAAAATTAACAGAAATTACGATGAATGGTGCCCCCCGCCGGAATCGAACCGGCACTCCCGAAGGAACGGGATTTTGAATCCCGCGCGTCTACCAATTCCACCAGAGGGGCACATAAATCGGCATTGACAGCGCGCTTCCTACGCCTGACATGTTTGCACGTCAAGCATTAAACCGGATTTCCGTAACAGGTTTGTGCGCTGTCAACGCAGTATTATTGTTTGTGCTGTATGAGCACGCCATATTCGGCATAACGATGATAGAGGATCACCATGTACACACAGAGCGAACCGCGCGGCGCGTTCGATAAAATCGAACATGTTCTGCTTTCCAAAAGCGCTTTGCCTGAAGGCGGTCACGCGGCGCATATTTCACTTGGTGATCTAAGCGATGGCATGGAAGAGCGTGCTTTCGGGCTATTGCTTTTGCTTCTGGCTCTGCCGTGCGGACTGCCATTTGTTTACGGGTTGCCGCAGCTTGTGGCTTTGCCGATGCTTGTGCTGGTTTATCAAATGGCCAGCGGCCGCCGTTCGCCTTGGTTGCCTGAAACGCTTCGAAAGCGAAAACTGCCGGTTCAATCCTTTTTAAAACTGGTGGCCAATACGCGGCGCTATGCAGGGTGGCTTGAACGGCTTGCCCATGCACGTCTGATTTCGATGACCAGTCCGCGCGGCATGCGTCTTGTTGGCGCGTTGCTGCTTATTCCATGTGCGTCTATTCTGGTTCCGTTGCCATTGACCAATACGGTGCCCGGCATCGCGGTGGCGGTGGCAGCCGCAGGTTTGATTGAACGCGATGGTGTTTTCGTCGGGCTGGGTATTGTGGGTGGCCTGATCTGGGTTGCGCTGTTGGTGATTGGCGGGCCTGCACTCGTATATTTTGTTATTGACTGGTTGCTTATTCGCTGAAATGACACGGGCTGAAACGGAGCTTTTTGAATGCTGAAAGAAAGTGTAGGACGTGCGCAGGTTATAGGAAGCGCATTTATGGCCGCTGCCATGGCCGCCGTGGTGGGCACTGCCATTGGATTTGAGCGTATTGGCGGTTACATTCCGTGCAAGCTGTGTCTTGAACAGCGCATCCCCTATTATGTCGGTGTGCCGATTGCACTTATCGGCCTTGTTGCGGCTATTATGAAATGGCCGGGTGTTATTTCCCGTATCGCCCTAATCATTGTCGGGTTGCTGATGGCCTACAGCCTGTATCTGGGCGTTTTTCACAGCGGGGTTGAATGGGGCTGGTGGCCGGGACCGCTTGATTGCAGCACAAGTTCGACGAGCGGTCTGACGACTGACGCAAGTGATTTGCTAGGCGCAATTGACGTGCAGAAGCCGCCAAGTTGCGACGAAGCCGCAGGGCGCTTTCTCGGTCTTTCCTTTGCCGGATGGAACGTGATCGCAAGCTTTGTTTTGGCGCTTGTCGCGTTTAAAGCAGCCTTTGCCAAAAATAATGGCTGATAAAAGCTTTTAGGGCTCCAGTTCGACATCCCAATAAAGATAATCCATCCAGCTCTCATGCAGATAGTTGGGCGGAAACTTCCGGCCATTATTGTGCAGATTATGAACCGTCGGCTGATAGGGCATCGTGCGTGGATGCATGTCTGTTTTTGATGGCATCCGACCGCCTTTGCGCAAATTGCATGGCGAGCAGGCGGTAATGATGTTCTGCCAAGTCGTTTGCCCGCCAAAGCGGCGCGGTATGAGATGATCAAAAGTCAGATCATTCGGGCTTCCGCAATATTGGCATTGAAATTCATCGCGTAGAAAAACGTTAAAGCGGGTAAAGGCTGGATAAAGCGCGGGCTTCACATAGTCTTTCAGGCTTATAACGCTTGGCAGTTTCATGGATGAGGATGGTGAATGTACCGCATGTTCATATTCGGCGACAATGTTCACGCGATCCAGAAAAACGGCTTTAATGGCTTCCTGCCATGACCAAATAGACAGCGGATAATAACTCAGCGGCCTAAAATCTGCATTGAGCACCAAAGCGGGCAATGCCTCCGGCTTAACCGCGATTGTCAATTTTCGACCCTCATCGTTTTCCGTTCTTTACACAGCTTATACTAAGCGGGTTATGACAGGAATGTGAAGCGTTTGGTTTTTAGGGCTGAAAATAGTCTAAGTCATTGTTTTGTAATGGATATACGTGTTTTCTCACGTTAAGGCATTGCAGCCCTGCCTTTTTTAACGGCGTAAAAGGCCCATAAAAGCCGGGCGGCAACACCGCGCCAGGGTGCCCATGATTCGGCCATGGCACGCAGCTCTTTGTCAGTGGGGCGCTGCTCAAGCCCGTAAGCATCGGCTGCGGCTTGCTGCAAAGCCAGATCGCCGGCGGGCAAAATATCGCGGTGGCCAACAGCAAACAGCAAATAGACTTCGGCGGTCCACGGACCAATCCCTTTTATTGCGACAAGCTTTTCCATCGCGTCTGCCGCTGTCATGGCGGACAATTCATCCAGTGTGATTTCGCCGCGTTCTATCGATTGGCATAAGGCTAGAAATGTGCGCTGTTTGGGACGCGACAGGCCGATCTTTATCCAGACCTCTTCCCCAAGCTCGAGATAGCGCTCAGCGGTCAACGGTACCACAAGCTCCTGCATACGGCCGAAAATGGCTTCGGCACTTTGTTTGGAAACCTGCTGCGAAATAATAATGGAGGCGAGGCTTGCAAAGCCCGGAGTCGTGCGTCTGAGGGGGACATCCGGTGTTTGTGCAATTACCGATCTTAGAACCGGACAACAGCCAGCCAAAGCCGAAAGCCCTGTTTGAATGCCCTTTTCATTTTCAATCGTATTCATTGTCATAATTATCAGGGCCTTATTATTGCGATCTTGCACATTGAGTTGAAAAGCCGATAGGCATTGCGGTGAAGGAACTTTGCATGGCTTTAAAAACATCACCACCCGTTTTCCGGTTTGCACCGAGCCCCAACGGCTTATTGCATCTGGGCCATGCTTATTCAGCGCTATTGAATTTCGATACAGCCAAAGCTTTGGGCGGGCGCTTTCTTCTTCGTATTGAAGATACAGATCTTACGCGGGCAAGACCGGAGTTCGAACAGGCCATTTTTGATGATCTGCAATGGCTGGGTATTAAATGGGAAGAGCCGGTGCGCCGGCAATCCGATCATTTTGCGGACTATCAATCCGCGATGGGTAAACTTGAGGCAGAAGGGATCGTTTATCGTTCTTATCTGACGCGGTCCGACATCAAGCGCATTGTTGAAGCTTATGAGGCCAAAGGGTGTCTATGGCCCCGTGATCCTGACGGCGCGCCGCATTTTCCGGGCCGTCAACATGAGGAGCAGAATGCGCATGATGGCGATAGCTATACTGTGCGGCTGGATATTGACGCGGCTTTGCGCAAAGTGGGTCGAAATTTGTTCTGGCAAGAGGCATCTGACAACCACTTTTCAAAGGTGACAAATGTGATGGCCGAACCGGCTAAGTGGAGTGATATCATTCTGGTGCGGCGTGATGCGCCTGCCAGTTATAATTTGGCTGTTGTGATTGATGATGCGATACAAGGCGTCACACATATTGTGCGCGGCAAAGATATATATGAGGCGACATCTGTTCAACGGCTGCTTCAAGAACTGCTTGGCCTGCCTCAACCAGCATATTACCACCATTCTTTGATATGTGATGATAACGGGCGCAAGCTTTCAAAGAGCCGAGATGATACAAGCTTGGCAAGTCTGCGCGCGGGCGGCGCAACGCCTGATGATATCCGCGCGCTTGTCGGTCTGACGGGCGGTTAGAAGCCGAATTTGTTGAGCGTTACCTTTAAGGTTGCGAGCGCGGCTAAGAAGAAAAACCCGCCGGATATGCCGGAAATTGCGATAAAGGCCGTATCACGGGTGAAACTTGTAAAACTGTCACCCAAGTAAAAGCCCAAAAAGGCACCGGCAATAAGAATCATCATATTGCCGACCGTACCGAACCCTGTGCTTTCAAGCACAGCGTTCATGGCAGAACCAACGAAAAATGCGGCAATTGCAACAGCAAGGCCAACGACAAGAAGTGTTTGAGTATCGAGATTATTGAGCATGAGATAAATCCTCACTTTGCAAAATTATCTCATGTTTTCTTTAAACACGGCCTAATAAAGCATTCGGCATTTTACCCGTTTCGTTGATGTTTTGGTCGGGGTGGATGGTTTTTCAGATAAAGCGTTGCCGCATTGATCTGGCCGCCAAAGATGAAGATTGCTGCCAGAATATAGAGAAAAACGAGCGCGATCATAATCGATGCCAGACCGGCATAGGTTGAGGCATAATTGGCAAAACTGTCGAGATACAGGGCAAATGAATAACCGGCCAAAGTCCATGTTATCATTGTAAATATAATGCCCGGTGCAAGAGACTTTATGCGTCTTTTCCTGTTGGGAAGCCACTTATGCGCAATGGTCACGCCCGTCATAATCAACAATAACACGACACCAAATCTTAGAAAGCCGCTGGGGAGGCTGACCTGCTTTGTCCAAGGTAAAAAGCCGACTAGCTCTTCTGCAAACGTTACCAGAAGCGGCGCAAGGATCAGGAGGAAACTAATGATCAACATTCCTACGGTTGCTGCCAGAACCATGGAAATGCTTTGCAGGCGCAGGAGGAAATAATTGCGTGTTTCAGTGACACGGTACGCTCGGTTTAGTGCGACGCGCAGCGCCTCGACGCCATTTGATGCAAAGAACGCCGCTGCGATCGCAGACAAGGTCAGCAAGCCGCCGCGCTGCACGGTAAGGACATTGTGAACTTCTTTAGCAAGCGGCTCGGCAATGGATGCGGGCCACGTGTCGAATATCAGTTCTATAGCGGTCTCCGAAAACTGATCCGCACCAAGAAAGGTCGCGAGCGCGGTTGCAAAGATAAGAAACGGAAATAATGCGAGGATTGTCGACAGGGCGACGTGACTTGCCAGTGCCCAGCCATCGCTGTCGTTAAAGTTTTTAACAGCATCAACTACAATGCGTTTTATTTTGATGATTGATGACTTCATAAAAGGTTTAGATGCGCCTGCTGTTTGTGTTTCTTACCATTTCAGATATTGCACAAATTGGCTTTAGCAAACTTGAAATGACAAATGGCTCCTGAAATGGTGGAAAAATCCAAAGTAATTCTAGTCACCGGCTGCTCATCGGGCATTGGCGCACATTGCGCCAAAAGGCTGCGGGAAGACGGATGGCAGGTGCTTGTAACAGCCAGAAAACAAGTCGATATCGAGCGGCTTAAAGCGGATGGCTACGAAACATT
Source organism: Ahrensia marina (assembly GCF_001293565.1). Classification (GTDB taxonomy): domain Bacteria; phylum Pseudomonadota; class Alphaproteobacteria; order Rhizobiales; family Rhizobiaceae; genus Ahrensia; species Ahrensia marina. The sequence goes on from NZ_JXMU01000027.1 coordinate 47,203, forward strand.
TTATCTGGAATGTAGAAATTCTGAATCAATCAAAGCCTGTTTTGATGCTGCGCTTGAAGCAACCGGCGGGAAGCTGGACGCAATATTTAACAATGCAGGTTACAGCCAAGCAGGCGCTGTTGAAGATTTGCCGATTGAAGCGCTGCGCGAGCAATTCGAGGTTAATTTCTTCGCTGTTCATGAAATGACACTTCTTGCGGTTGGTCACATGCGTGCGCAGGGTCATGGCCGGATTGTTCAGCACTCGTCCATACTCGGTTTTTGCCCGATGAGTTTACGCGGTGCGTACAACGCATCAAAATATGCACTGGAGGGGCTTTATGGTACCATGCACACCGAACTGCAAAATTCGGATGTCCATGTTTCGCTCATTCAAACCGGCCCGATCCCATCCAAAATCGCGATCAATGCTTTGCCATACTTGAAGAAATTTATTGATGTTGAAAACTCGCGGCATGAAAATGCGTATAAGGCGCGCATTGCCAAACTTGAAGCCGGCGGAACACCTGATGCTTCAGGTAAAGGCGCAGAGCCGGTCTATGTGAAACTGAAAAGAGCCTTAAACGACAAATCGCCGCGCCCCCAATATTTTGTGACCCGCGAGACCTATATAGCAGGTATGCTCAAAAGACTGCTTCCGTCACGGCTATTTTATCAGACCATAAATCGCTGGTCTTAGTTTAACAGAGCCTATGTGAAGTAGTAGAACCAATGGTGCTGGTTGGGCATCATATTTGAAGAGAGAAAGTGATGTCTGGAACAAGTTTTTATATAATCGTCGTTTTGATGATTGCTGTATTTATTGTGCTGCTTGCCGGTTTGCGCAACATGTTAAAAGGCGGTGATGCAAACTTCTCAAACAAGATGATGCAACTGCGCGTATTCCTTCAATTTGTGGCGGTGGTTGCAATCGTTATCGTTGTGTATTTTGCTCGTCAGGCAAGTTAAGAGATAGAGGTCCTTCATCATGGTTGTTCTGAATAAAATCTACACGCGCACCGGCGATGACGGAACAACCGCGCTTGGCACCGGTGAAAGACGCTTAAAGTATGATTTGCGCGTCAATGCCTATGGCACAGTGGATGAAACCAATGCCTGCGTCGGCATGGTGCGCTTGCACACATCCACAATAGACCATGATCTGGACCGTATGCTCTCGCGTATCCAAAATGATCTGTTCGATCTGGGCGCTGATCTTGCGACACCTGAAACCGAAGAGCCACCTGCTTACGAGCCGCTTCGTATTACCGAAGCTCAAGTTGCGAGAATAGAGGCGGATATCGATGCGCTTAACAGCGGCCTGAAACCGCTTCGCTCATTCGTGTTGCCTGGCGGTTCGCCAGCTTCGGCGGCCCTGCATATGGCACGTACGGTTGCTAGGCGCGCTGAGCGTTTGATCGTGGAGCTTGGTGAACAGCCCGGCGAACATGTCAATCCGGCGGCGGTGAAGTACATCAACCGGATTTCAGATTTCTTTTTTGTTGCCGGCCGTGTTGTAAATAATAATGGTGCGGACGATTTGCTTTGGGTTCCAGGTGAAAACCGTTAAGCTTGTACATACCGATTAAAAGAGCGCGGCTCCATGTTCATACCATTGCAAGATGCAAATGTCCTCAAGCACATTAAACTCCAATATGTGACGCTAACGCTCATCGCGCTGAATGTGCTTGCCTATCTGTTTGTCAATGTTCTGACCGATACGGCAACAATGCAGGCAACATTTGTTTCCTTCGGCTACATTCCCGCTGTCGTGAACGACTTCGAAGAATTGCCGGTTGAACTCGTTTATATTCCGGAAAACCTTTCGCTCATTTCTTATTCGTTCCTGCATGGCGATTTCATGCATCTGATGGGAAATATGCTGTTCCTCTGGGTGTTCGGTGATAATATTGAGGACGCGCTCGGGCATATTAGATTTCTCATCTTCTATGTTCTGTGCGCTATAGCAGGCGCTTTGGCCCACGGCTTCATGGATCAGGTATCGGTTGCACCGCTGATTGGCGCGTCGGGCGCTGTGGCCGGTATCATCGGCGCTTATCTGGTCCTGCACCCGAAGGTGCGCGTTTGGGTTCTGGCATTCAGCCGTATTCCGCTGCGCGTGCCCGCTTATATTCCGCTTATTATCTGGATCGGGTTTCAGATATTTATGGTTTTTGCCATGCCCGAAGATGCTGTTTCTTGGGGCGCGCATATTGGCGGATTTGCGGCCGGGGCAATTCTTGTTGTTTTCATGCGCCGCCGCGGCGTGCCGCTTTTCGACCAGAATTTGGTAACGCCGGAAGCTGTAGTCGTTGAGACTGAACCTGCGGTCGCAAATACAAAAGAACGGGACACAAATATCTGGGGTAGGGGGTCGTCAACATAATTGACGTGAACGTAAACGTCATTTAAGTTGAGAGCACTGGCATAGTCTTTTTTCAACAGGTGGCCTTGTGGTGCGGTGCGGAAAAGGGCATGCGGGAAATTGATTTTTTGTCGACGTAAAATGTCGTCACTAAGTAAGAATGTTCTGCCGCTGTGCGGTTAGATCATTGTAATGGAAATCTTGGCCTTTGCAGCGTTAGGTTGGCAAAAGCCTTTCGGGAGATGAAATTATGAAAGTCCTCGTACCGGTAAAACGGGTTGTCGATTATAATGTGAAAATCCGGGTTAAATCGGATGATTCAGGCGTCGAGCTTGCGAATGTCAAAATGTCTATGAATCCATTCGACGAGATTTCTGTCGAACAGGCGATTCGTATGAAAGAGGCGGGGCAGGTTGAAGAGATTGTCGTGGTTTCCGTTGGGCCGCAACAATCGCAAGAGACTTTGCGTACGGCGTTGGCCATGGGTGCGGACCGCGCCATTCTTGTCAAACACGATGATGTTGTCGAGCCGCTGGCCGTTGCAAAAATTCTGAAAGGCGTGGTTGAAGAAGAAAATCCGGGCCTTGTTATTCTGGGCAAGCAGGCCATTGATGATGATTCCAACCAGACCGGCCAGATGCTGGCTGCCTTGCTCGGTTGGAGCCAGGGCACATTTGCATCCGAGATTGAAATTTCCGGCGATACCGCAAAAGTGAAGCGCGAAGTTGATGGCGGATTGCAGAACATTGAAATTAAAATGCCTGCGATCATCACAACAGATTTGCGCCTTAACGAGCCGCGCTATGCGTCACTGCCGAACATCATGAAGGCGAAGAAAAAGCCGCTCGATGAAAAAAGCGTCGGCGATTACGGCGTTGATACAGCGCCGCGTTTGACTGTCGTCAAAACTGAAGAGCCTGAAGGCCGCAAAGCCGGTGTCATCGTTGGTTCCGTCGAAGAGCTTGTGTCCAAGCTCAAAAACGAAGCCGGTGTACTTTAAAAAGCGGAAGGATATTTCTAATGTCTATTTTATTGATTGCAGAACACGACAACGAAGCTCTTTCCGACCAGACTGCAAAAGCACTTAGCGCAGCGCAGAAGATCGGCGGCGATATTCATGTGCTTGTTGCGGGTGATGGTGTGAAGGCGGTTGCCGATGAAGCGGCAAAGCTGGATGGTGTTGCCAAAGTTCTTCTGGCTGATGATGCGTCACTTAATATGATGCTCGCTGAGCCAACAGCCGCATTGATCGTTTCACTTGCAGATAATTATGATGCGATCGTTGCTGCCGCTACCACTAACGGCAAAAACATTTTGCCGCGTGTTGCCGCGCTTCTTGATGTGATGCAGATTTCGGAAATTACCGAAGTGATCGACGCTGAAACATTCAAGCGCCCGATCTATGCCGGTAACGCCATTCAGACTGTTAAGTCATCGGATGCAAAGCGCGTTATTACTGTGCGTACGGCCTCATTTGATGCGGCCGGTTCCGGTGGCTCTGCTTCTGTTGAAACGATCGACGCGGCTGCTGATCCGGCGCTTTCGACTTACAAGTCTTCAGAACTTTCCGGCGGTGACCGCCCGGAGCTGACATCGGCGAAAATCATTATCTCCGGTGGCCGCGCTCTTGGTTCTTCTGAAAAGTTCGAGGAAGTAATCTTGCCGCTGGCGGACAAACTGGGTGCTGCTGTCGGTGCATCGCGCGCCGCTGTTGATGCCGGTTATGCGCCGAATGATTGGCAGGTTGGCCAAACAGGCAAGGTGGTTGCGCCTGATCTTTATATTGCCGCGGGTATTTCCGGTGCAATCCAGCACTTGGCCGGTATGAAAGATTCCAAGATCATTGTGGCGATCAATAAGGATGAAGACGCACCTATTTTCCAGGTTGCTGACTATGGCCTTGTTGCAGATCTGTTTGATGTTTTGCCAGAATTGGAAAAAGCGGTTTAAAGATACGCCGCATACAATTTTAGAAAGCCCTGCATTTTTATGCGGGGCTTTTTTATTTGTTGTTTAGATTGGAAAAATTTCCAGCGCAGGTCTTTACCCTGCAACCTGAGCAATTTGCTGATTGCCTTCACTTGTCTTTTGAAGAAGATCATTGATGCGGTCGCGTTCAACAATAAAGCGTTCCAGTTCTTCACCGTCCAACGATTTGCCTTTTGGCAACCGCACCCGCATCGGGTCGACGCGCTTGTTGTTCACGCGCATTTCATAGTGAAGATGCGGGCCGGTCGAAAGGCCGGTTGTTCCGATATAACCAATGACCTGTCCCTGGCGCACGCGCGCGCCAGGAGTGATTCCTTTGGCGAACTTCGACTGGTGCGAATAGGAGGTCTCATACCCGTTGGCGTGAGTAATAAGTGTTTGCTTGCCATAGCCGTTCGACCATCCAGCTTTTTTCACAACGCCATTACCAGGCGCAATGATCGGCGTGCCACGCGGTGCGGACCAGTCGACGCCCCAATGCATCCTTGAATATTTCAAGATAGGGTGACGTCGCATCCCATAGGGTGAGCGGAACTTTCCGTTCGGTACCGGATTGCGCAGCAAAAACTGACGGGCGCTGCGGCCTTCTTCATCATAATAATCGATATCGCCCTGTTCGCCTCTAAAGCGGTAGAAAGTGCGGGTCTGATCATTAAACGTGGCTTCGACAAAAAGCAGTTCTTCCTTGGCTTCTCCTGTCGCACCTTCTTCGGGCACGGAATAGAAAAGCTCAAGTTGGTCGCCTGCATTGATCTTCGATTGAAAGTCGACATCGGCTGCTACCATTCGCACTATCTGGCCGGCCACATCCGAGGGCAATTCGTAGGCCAGAACGCTCCGGTAGATCGCGTCATATGCGGTTGGTAAATCTCGGGCGACTGGCACGGCAGGCCGTGATTGATTCTTCCGGTTTTGCTGAAGTGCCATAATGCCGTCGTCAAAGGGCTCTTGAGCGGGCACATATTGCTCCTGATCGTTGAGCGCGATTGTCAGTCTGTGTTCATTGTCGTCATAAACACTGGCGCGCACGATTTCCTGGCCCAGCATGGAGCCTTGCAATCCAAGCCGGATAACACTGCCTTCTTTGAACTCTTCTGTGCGCAAAAGTGTCATTAACGCGTCTGCCATCGGGGCCGCTTTTCCAAAACCTGTATTTTCCAGGGTTTCGAGAATATTGCGCGTATCGCGAATGATGATCAGCTGCTCGTCAAATGAGCGCTCGGGTGTGAATTCGGTATCCGGCGCTGCCACCGAAACATTTTGCGGAACAATCTTGGCACCCTGCGGAATGTCAAATGCGCCCAGTGCCATATCCGGAACACCAAAACGAGCCGGATCAACATAATAGAGAGAAGCAATTTCAACAGAGCCATCGGTCAGAATCGGCGCTGTTTCGCGAACAATCTCCTCAACCTCTGCATCGCTCAATGTCAGCGAAGATTGTTTCATGTCCTCGTTGAATACAAAATCCGTTGTCCGGATTAATGCTTCAGTCTCCACCTCGGCGCCATAAATCAAACTGCCAAGGCTTTCATTATCCTGTGCGACTTCTGACGTTTCTGCAAAAATCGAAAGCGGATTAAAGGCAGGGTAGCTTTGGTCCGTTTTATGCGGTGCGGCGAGGGCGACCTTTAAATACTCAAACGGTTTTGTACGTATCACATCGGCATCGCCCACACGGGTAACAGTGGACACACTCATGCGCCGTCTGTCTGAAGGTTCGCTAGCAGCATTTAATCCCGGGCGGGCAAGACGTTCTGTTTTCGCATTGTTACCCGGCGCACTGCTTTGTACGCTTGCCTGAGTGATAACTTCCGGCGGAGTGGCCAGTAATTGTTTGCCGTCCAGTGCCGCAAACAATGCCGCGCCCATAAGAACAGTTGATGTCAGGCCGGTAAGAAACGTCCCGCTGAGCCAGCGCATGGATATTTCGCGGCGATCAGGCGCACGCCGGCGACGCCCTGCCGGTATAGGCGGTTCGTCACCAATAAGCTGAAAGGCATTGTTGTTGCGGTTGCTCAAATTAAAAGCCACTTGGTTTAAATGAGGGCCACTTAATATGCGGCATTTGATATAAGTATGTTTCATGCCTTCTAGCCCAAATTATGTCAACGCGGCGGGTTTTCTCACAAGAAGAAGATGAACCATGTCAGCGTGGTTTAACAAGATTCCGGCCTGATTTTTGGGGCTTTAAAAAAAATGTCATAAAAAATATAGAAAAG
>NZ_JXMU01000028.1 GCF_001293565.1 Ahrensia marina
GACATGCGGCAAATCAAAGGGTTAGAGCGTGGAAGTGATTCAATGAAAAGCAGACACGCTCTAGATTTTCTTTAAGTCCTTCGCAAAGCGTTTGGCGTTTTGCACATAGCTTTCGGCGGAATCACGCAGCATCTGTTCGGCTTTTTCATCCAGTGTGCGAATGGCTTTGGCCGGTGACCCGACAATCAAACTGTTGTCGGGAAACTCTTTCCCTTCGGTCACAAGAGCACCAGCACCCACAAGCGAATTCTTGCCTATTTTCGCACCGTTAAGAACAATCGCGCCAATACCGATGAGAGAGTTTTCGCCAATCGTGCAGCCGTGCAGCATTGCGCGGTGACCGATTGTGCACCCCTCTGCGATTGTCAGCGGGTAGCCCATATCGGTATGCATACAGACATGTTCCTGAACATTGGTCCTGGCGCCAATATTGATCTGTTCATTGTCGCCGCGCAGCACCACCCCGAACCAGATGCCGGTGTCCTGACCAAGCACAATATCGCCGATAATTTGCGCATCATCTGCTACAAATGCCGGTCCGCTGCCGTGATAATCAGGTTTTCTGTCCGCTAAAGTGTAAACTGTCATTACTTACTCCCGACACTGCGTCATTCTTGCCAAACCTAGATAGGCCATGTCTTGGGCACAAGTATCAGATAGGCGGACTGCACGATAGCAAATCCCAAAATACCGCTCCAAGTGCTTGCGATTACGCCTTTGGCAATAAGATCGAGATGAGCTGTATTAACAATACTGTGCCCTCCCTCGCCTGCATTCCACAACTTTAAGACCAGTACCGGCCCGCAAAAGACAAACACCAGTGCCGATAGGATAACGCCGAGATCTTCCACCGTATATCGATCCAAATTTGGTTCTTCCGGGAAAATTGCAGCCAAAAGGAAATAAATCGCCAATGCGACAGTCATTCCGGCGATTATCATCATCAAAACAAACATTACACATACTCTTTACTAACTATTTACCATGATACTGCTCAATAGTTGTTGTGCCTAGCACCTGATTCCAGACTTTACCGGAGTAGTTAATGCCCGCGCAGGCCATAAGCCCGTCAGAGGAAAATATCAGCCAAGGCATGCCGCGGATCGTTTGGCGTGTGTTTTCTGTTTTTGGAATTTTGGCCATTTTGTCGTTGGCATTGTATTTGTTCGGCTCGTTCTATGGTGAGCGCATGAGCCATGCCGGTCACTCAACAGATGAAACTGTTTTATCTGTTTTTATCGGCAATGACGGTTTTGAAATTCCCGCCAACATGATTCGTCATGCTGACCAACGCAACAGTGGCAGCACGTCACGACTCGATATCTATTTACACTGGCCGACCCAAAGCGGCTATTCCGTTGAACTTGCACCGGCTTTTCGCGAAGCGGACCCCAAAAAAATTGAGCTGGTTATGGCTGGTCTAACGAAACGCCGTAGTTTTTTGGACATGGCGGATCGCTTCCAGCCTGTCTATCTTGATGCCATTGACCAATCGAAAATCAAGAAGCTGAAGAACGGTTTATATGTAGCGCCATTGCTGGCCGAATATGGCTATGTGAATGAAAAGCTTGTTTACAGCTTGGCGGCGGGCGCTGACCGTCCGGAATTTATTGCGCGTTGCCAAGCGTCAACCGGTGATGGACCCGCCCTGCTTTTACCCTGCGAGACAGATATATTTATCGGCAATAATACTGAAGCTAAATTCCGCTTTGCCACATCGAAGCTTGTTGAATGGCAGCGTTTTTCAAAGGAAATAAGTGCATTTGCCGACCGCATATCAGTCGGCAAATGAAGCGCTTAAGGCTTAAAGTTCTTCGAGATCAAAATCCAGAATCGACATTGAAAGATCATAAGAGGTTTCGCCCTCATCAATGATTTTTGTCACAACGCCCAAAAACTCTTCACCGATATAAAGTTCCGCAGAATCCTTGATTTTCGGACGCGCTCTGACAGCCAATGTCGCGTTGTTAAACGTCTTTTGAAAATATTTTGTCAGCAATGCTAATTCGTCAGCGTTCACGCTCATTCTCCAATTATTGTTTTGTATTCAGGCTGGCCGCTGTGAACCATGCTCATTGATTCAGTGCAACCGCTAGCCGCATGATTATCCAATCAATTGGTCCATCGCACGGGACGGCTCTGAACAACCACTGTCGCCCACAACTTTCGCAGGCACACCCGCTGCAGTTTTCATCGGCGGTATCTCTGCCAATACAACGGAACCTGCGGCGATTTTCGAACAATGGCCTATCTTGATATTGCCAAGGATTTTGGCACCCGCGCCAATCAACACGCCGTTGCCAATTTTCGGATGCCGGTCAGAGCCTTCCTTGCCCGTACCGCCAAGCGTTACAGCATGAAGAATGGATACATCATCGCCGATGACCGCTGTTTCACCGACAACCAGACCGGTTGCGTGGTCAAGGAAAATACCCTTGCCGATACGCGCTGCCGGATTGATATCTGTTTGGAACACGGATGATGAACGGCTTTGAATATAAAGCGCCAGATCACGGCGGCCATTGTTAAGCAGCCAGTGGGCCAGACGGTGCGCCTGAATTGCGTGAAAACCTTTGAAATAAAGCACAGGCTCCAGATAACGGCGGCATGCAGGGTCGCGGTCATAGATCGCCTGAATATCGACACGCATAAAGTGACCGAAATTATCATCACTTTGCGCGAGTTCACCAAACGCATGGCGAATGATGTCAGCAGGCACATCCGCATGATCAAGACGTTCAGCGATGCGGTGTGCCACGGCGTCTTCAAGCGTCTTGTGATTAAGGATCGACGCATACATGAAAGCACCGAGTAACGCTTCATCATTGATCGCTTGTTGCGCTTCGTTGCGTATCGACGACCAGATAGGATCAACCGGATTGATCTGTTCACGCGCGGCGCTTGGATTTGAAGTTGACATCGTCAGTTCCACTATTCGTTGCGTCTCGTTATCGAGCATCACTTACATCACAAAGTAGCACGGCTACATAATCAATCAAAGTTGATCGTTCAAAAAGCTTAATGCAGTTTTTTTGAACGATGCATCGCCAACAGCCAACATATGATCTCTGCGTTCAATTTCAAAGGCTTGCGCGTTTTCCATCAGCTCTGCCAACGCCGCAGGACTGCCGGCAATGTCGTCCTTTGTTCCAACCGCAACCAATGTCGGGACGGTAATTTTTGCCATATCTTCTTTGGAAATCAGCGTGCGGGAAGATTTTATGCATGCGGCAAGCGCAAAACGGTCCGATTTTGTCTGGTCGGCAAATTTACGGAATGTACGCCCCTGCTCGTGCGTCACATCGTCCAATGAGGGTGCGAGTAGCGCATCGGCAATCGGATCCCATTCGCCGACACCTTCGACCATGCCGATGCCGAGACCGCCGAAAATAAGACTTTTCACTTTATCCGGGTGCCTCAGCGCCAGAAACGCTGAAATTCGCGCACCCATCGAATAACCCATGACATGCGCCTGCCGGATATCAAGATGATCGAGCAGAGCGGCCGCGTCATCAGCCATTGTTTCCGGCGTGTAAGCTTCAGGTTCATGGGGCTTGTCGCTTTCACCATGGCCACGATTGTCGATGGCAATAACGCGGTAACCGGCATCAGTCAGGGTTTGCACCCAACCCGGGCTTACCCAATTGACCCGTTTGTTGGACGCAAAGCCATGAATAAGCAAAATCGGCGTTGCATCACGCGACCCCTCATCATGGAATGCGAAATTCAAGTCATCGTGATAAAAGTCGGGCATATTGAATCCATCTTTGAGAAAGCCGATTTGCTATGTAGAAATTTTATTCAAGATTGGCTAGAGCATAGCCAGACAAAAGGTTTTGAGCGATATCAACGGAGAATTCAGCATGGCTGGCGGTAAAACACCTCATTTTCACAATAGCGAAGGACATGCGCGTATTGAAGTTGGTGTGAAAGAATTCATGTGTATCGGTGCTTTGCCACCTTATGATCACCCGCATGTGTTTTTGGATATGGGTGGCGACTCAGAGAAAGTCTGTCCGTATTGCTCGACACTTTACGTCTATAATGGCGCACTGAAAGCTGACGAAACCACGCCGCAAGGCTGTGCGTTTGATACGTCCAAAGCCGCATAATGCCTAATATCGCCATCATTGGTGGCGGTATCGCAGGTCTTACCTGCGCCCTCGCACTGGCACAGCGCGGCTTTCACTCAACCATTTTCGAGCAGGCAACCGCTCTCAAAGAGGTCGGCGCCGGTATTCAGCTTTCGCCAAATGCCGTAAAGCCGCTTGAAAAGCTTGGCCTGATGCCCGCAATCAACGGCTTTGCCAGCGCACCGCGTGCAATCAAAATCTATTCCGGACGGTCCGGCAAACCGATTGTTCAATTGCCGCTGGGCCAGACAATCGAAAAACAGTTTGGCGCGCCCTATCTTTCAGTCCACCGTGCGGATTTGCAAAAAGCCTTGGCACAAGCCTGTGAACGCTCGCCAAAGATTGCGACCAATCTTGGCGCTCAGATTGAGCGCGTGCCGCTTGAAAACGGTAAAGCGGACATTTTGGGTGATTTCTTTGATCTTGTCATTGTGGCCGATGGTGTGAACTCCAAGCTTCGCAAACAGTGTTTTGCGCTGGATGCCGTTGATACCGGCTTGATCGCATGGCGCGCGACTTTCGCGATGGATGAACGTCCTGAGGCATTCTCAAACCATTCAACCACATTGTGCCTTAGCAGTGCGGCGCATTTGGTCACCTATCCCATCGCATCCGGCCTAGAATTGAATGCCGTTGCAATTTTAGCAGAAGGCACAGATATCCGCAGCGGTTTTGACAAATGGTCATCCAAATGGAAGCCATTGCTCGAAAAGCAAAACGAATGGATAGCCTGGCCGCTCCGGGCAGCACCGACTATGGCAAGCCGGCTCAATGGCCCTTTCGTGTTTATGGGTGACGCGGCGCATGGAATGCTGCCTTTCGCCGCGCAAGGCGGGGCCATGGCAATAGAAGATGCCTTTATGCTGGCAACAGCGATATCCAAGTTAAAAAGTAACCCGAAAGCCTTACGGCACTGGGCGATTGCGCGTGAAAAACGCACAACGAAAGTCGCGGCGACAGCGCGGCAGAACCGGCAAATATATCACCTTCCCCAACCGATGGCGAAGATACGTGATTCCGGCATGGCTATGCTCGGTCCGGAACGGCTGATGGCACGGCAAAGCTGGATCTATGATTTTGATGCCACCGCGTGGAGCCCGAACTCCAGCGCTTGAGATGTCGGTGTCCAGAGGCCCACACCAATACCAATTTCCCTCAGCCGCCTGCCCGTCCACGTATTACAACTGAGCCAGGGCGCAAAACGCCCGTTTCCGGCGTAGAACCGGTCACCAACCCCCTGCGTTACGTCAAGCGGGTTTTTGCTGGCAAAGAAACGCGCCATATTTTTAAGCAAGGCTTGATATTGCGATTTTGATATCTCAAAGGCAAATATGTTCTCGCCTGCCTTTAAGTCGCCAAGCGGCGTGATGTGCATGACCGTCTCATCAAAAGCGAGTGCTTTTGCGGCAATTCCGACAGTTAAATCTGATACAGCCAGCAAGCTGGTATAGGCTGTTTTTGAGCCCCAGCCGAACGCCCAATATTTTACATGATCGATCTGGACAGGATAGTCCTGCTCGCTAAGGCCAAGCTGCTCAAACGTCTGTCCATCAAGCCGAGGAACCGCAATATCCGAATGAAAGCCGTTTGAGAGGACATAGATCGTCACACGGTCTTTGGCTGAACCTGCGTGATCTGATGATGCCGGAAAAGGTACAGCGCCGAGCAAAAGCGCCGCAATCACTAGGATCACGGCGCCTGCTAAATATTTTAAGATACGCAACAATTAGTGCAGGATCTGACTCAAGAACAGTTTCGTGCGCTCGTGCTGCGGATTGTCAAAGAACTCGTCCGGCTCGTTCTGTTCAACAATCTGGCCCTGGTCCATGAAAATAACACGGTTCGCAACCTGACGGGCAAAGCCCATTTCGTGCGTTACGCAGAGCATGGTCATGCCCTCTTCGGCCAAGCCAACCATCGTATCAAGTACTTCTTTGATCATTTCAGGATCGAGCGCGGATGTTGGCTCATCGAAAAGCATGATGCGCGGGTTCATGCACAATGAGCGGGCAATCGCCACACGTTGCTGCTGACCACCGGAAAGCTGGCCTGGATATTTATGGGCCTGCTCCGGAATTTTCACGCGCTCAAGGAAGTGCATGGCGCGCTCTTCGGCTTCCTTCTTAGGTGTTTTACGCACCCAGATTGGCGCCAATGTACAGTTTTCCAAAATCGTCAGATGCGGAAATAGATTGAAGTGCTGGAACACCATGCCAACTTCGCGGCGCACTTCATCAATCTTTTTCAGATCGTTGGTCAACTCGATACCGTCGACAATAATCTTGCCCTTCTGGTGCTCTTCCAGACGGTTGATACAGCGGATCATTGTTGATTTGCCGGAACCGGATGGCCCCGCAATAACAATACGCTCGCCGCGCATCACTTTCAGGTTGATATCTTTAAGTACATGGAAGTCGCCATACCACTTATGCATGCCGTCGATTTCAACAGCGACATCGGTATCCGACACCTGCATTTTTGAACGGTCGACGCTTTTCGCGTCTTCTTTTACGGCGTTTTCAGTTGCCATTTGGTAATCCTAACTTTTGTGGCCAGTGTCGAGACGACGTTCCATATACATGGAATAACGAGACATGCCGAAACAGAAAATAAAGTAAATAAAAGCCGCGAAGATCAAACCTGTCGCCGGCGTTTTCGCTGAAGCCCAATTCGCATCGGTGAAATTGAGTTGAACAATGCCCAGAAGATCGAAAATACCGATAATCAGAACAAGCGTTGTATCTTTGAAAAGACCAATGAAGGTATTCACGATGCCTGGAATAACCAGCGTCAAAGCCTGCGGCAAAATGATAAGCCGCATACTCTGCCAGAAGGTCAATGCCATGGCATCACCGGCCTCATATTGCCCTTTGGGAATTGCCTGCAATCCGCCGCGGATCACCTCTGCCATGTAGGCCGAGGCAAACAGGGTCACACCGACAAGTGCCCGGAGCAATTTATCGAACGACACTCCATCCGGTAAAAAGAACGGCAACATAACCGATGACATGAACAACACTGTAATCAACGGTACACCGCGCCAGAACTCGATAAAAATAATCGAGAGCATCTTGATGATCGGCATTTTGGAACGTCGCCCCAGAGCCAGCAGTATGCCAAACGGAAACGATACAACAATACCGACGATCGCCACTACAAGCGTAACGAGCAAGCCGCCCCAGAGTGATGTTTCAACAGACTCCAGCCCCAATCTTCCGGTAAGCAGGATGAATGCCAGAATCGGGAAGATTACGAGGACGAAAATCGTGTTCCATTTTTTATAGGGCACCGACGGGATGGCCAAAGGCACCGTTCCTGCAATCAGCAGGATCGCTGTCAGATCCACGCGCCAACGCTCCTCGACGGGATAACGTCCATACATGAACTGGCTGAACTTTGCGTCTACAAATGCCCAACAGGCTCCAGCACCGGGCACAATACATGCCTCCCGGTTTTCACCTGTCCAGACAGCATCTGTAATCAGAAAGCGGAACATCGGCGGAATGATATAAAACAGCAGCAGGATTGCCGCGATGCTTAGTATCGTATCCGGGATAGTCGCAAAAAGATTTTGACGCACCCAAGCGATTGGGCCTTTGGAATTGATCGGTGCAGGTTCGTCCTGCACCATATCTGTTCTGACGTAAGCCAGAGAGTGATTTCTATCTTGTGCCATGGTCTATCTCTCCACCAGCGATACGCGGCTGTTAAACCAGTTCATGAAGGTCGATGTAACCAATGATAGAAACAGGTAAACAAGCATTGTCATCAAGACTACCTCAACCGCCTGACCGGTCTGGTTGAGTACTGTTCCCGAAAAGATAGCCACAAGATCAGGATATCCGATCGCAACGGCCAAAGACGAGTTCTTCGTCAGGTTCAAGTACTGGCTGGTAAGCGGCGGAATGACCACACGCATAGCCTGCGGCACAATCACTTTACGCATTGTGATATTCGGACGAATGCCAAGCGCGTAAGCGGCTTCTGTCTGGCCTTTGGACACAGCCAAAATACCCGACCGCACAATCTCGGCGATAAAAGCAGCCGTATAGAGCGCAAGGCCCAGCAAAAGCGCCACAAATTCAGGCAAGACAACAGAGCCGCCTCTAAAGTTGAAGCCGCCAAGTTCCGGATTTTCAATGACAAATGGAAAGCCCAATACGATCAGCGCCAGCAATGGCAAACCGAGTACCAAACCAAATCCGACGAGGATGGTCGGGAATTGCTGTCCGGTCTTCATCTGGCGTTTTTTAGCCCATTTAGCAACCACGAAGGTTGCAATAATACCGACCACGAACGCCCAGAATATTGTTGAGGCGCCTGCTTCAGGTATGAACTTTGGGATCGCCAATCCGCGGTTACTAAGATAGATGTTACCAACCTGCATAGCATCGCGCACATTCGGCAACACGCCGAGAACGGCTTTGTACCAAAACAGAAGCTGCAATAGCAGTGGAATGTTGCGTAACAACTCAACATAAACCATGCATATTTTGCGGATAAGGTAGTTCTGAGAAAGACGACCGATGCCAACAGCAAAACCGATTATTGTCGCAAAAAATATGCCGAGCGCAGAGACGAGCAATGTGTTCGTCAAACCGACATAAAAGGCGCGTAAATAGGAACTGTCATTCGTATATTCTATCAATGACTGACTTACGTCAAAGCCGGAACGATCACTTAGAAAGCCGAAGCCGGAGGCAACATTAGCTTTTTCAAGGTTGGTGATCGCATTATTGATACCGGCATATACGAGCCAAGCAACAATGGCGACAGTCAGACATTGGAAAAATATAGAGCGTGCAACGGGATCGTATAAAAGCGAAGCTTTACTGCTTTGAGCATTGCTGTCGTTATTCATTGTTTTCAATCACCAAACGCGTGTGAATTATTATTATACAAAATGGCCCATCCAAAGGGATGGGCCATGATGTCTCGCGGATATTAACGGATTGGCGGGCCGTATTGCAGGCCACCATCAGTCCACAAAGCGTTTCTGCCGCGTTCGATTTTCAGCGGTGAACCTGCACCAACTGTACGATCGAAGACTTCGCCGTAGTTACCAACGGTTTTGATGATGTTGTAAGCCCATTCTGCGTCTAGGCCGATTGATTCACCAAAATTGCCTTCTGTACCAAGCAAACGCTTGATGTTCGGGTTTTCGCTGTCTTTTTCAAGATCAACATTTTCAGAAGTCACACCAAGCTCTTCCGCGTTCACCATTGCGATGTGTGTCCACTTAGCAATGTTGAACCACTGGTCGTCACCTTGACGAACAACAGGGCCGAGAGGCTCTTTTGAGATAATCTCAGGAAGAACTGTATGTTCGTCCGGATTGTCCAGTGTCAAACGGATTGAATAAAGGCCTGATGCGTCAGTTGTATAAACGTCGCAACGGTTAGCCGCATACGCTGCGTTTACTTCTTCAAGCTTTTCAAAAACAACTGGCTTGTATTCCATGTTATTGGCTTTGAAGTAGTCTGTCAGGTTCAATTCTGTTGTTGTACCTGTCTGAACGCAAACAGATGCGCCGGAAAGTTCAAGAGCTGAATTAAGACCCAAGGCCTTGCGAACCATGAAGCCCTGACCGTCGTAGTAGTTTACGCCAGCAAAGTTCAAGCCAAGCTGCGTGTCACGGCTCATTGTCCATGTTGTGTTACGTGAAAGAATATCAATTTCACCAGACTGAAGCGCTGTGAAACGCTCTTTAGCTGTCAGCGCTGTGAATTTAACTTTCGATGGATCACCAAAGACGGCAGCAGCAACACCGCGGCAGTATTCAACATCAATACCTGACCACTCGCCGGCATCGTTCGGTGCAGAAAAGCCTGAAAGACCTGTGCTAACGCCGCACTGTACAAAGCCTTTTGCTTTAACATCGTCTAGCGTTGCTGCAGAAGCTGTTGATGCACTAAGTGCAAGCGCAGCTGACGCCAGCATTCCTGTAAAAATTTTCGTTTTCATATGAGTTGAACCCCTTGGTTTCTCAAGTTGTGATTTACGGGCCTGAGCACTAATAAATTTTGTGAATGTGTTTGTGTAATTCCGCGATCAGGTTCTAACCAGATCACGAACAATTATCAGCACCTCCCAATACCCAAGATATACCCAAGGCCAAAACTACGTAACCGTCAAGAGGAAAACCTATATTTTCTACATAGATAGGTAAACGCGCAGCTATTATGGAACTGCCGCATCACGGCATTGTCAGTTATAAAGGCAGGCAGATTACTCTTGTTGCAGCGCGCTTAAAAATCAGGCGCGTATCTGTTGCGGCAAGAGGCCAATGTCGTGTCTTCGAATTGAAAATAAAGTCTAAATACCATTGGCACAAAGCCCGCGCCAATTCTTGAGCCGAAAGCTCATGATTGAAAAAAGCAGCGCCATAATGCGGTATGATTTAAAATAATCCGCATGAATGTTTCTATTTTCAACCTGCGGCGATGACCGCATTTGATGTGGCATCTTCACTTATAGCTTGTGTACTAATAGCTTGCGCAGGCAGGACTTTTCCAAAAACAGAAAAAGCGATTGTCGCGCCTTTGCCATCAAGGTGTGGTTCGTCCAACCATATTTTTCCCTGCCTTGATTCTATCAGTGAGCGCGTTGTCGTCAGCCCCACGCCGCTTTTGGTGTCTTTGGAGATATTCGCGCCCAGCGCATTGCTTTCCTTGAAAATATCCTCTTTGAAGCCCTCACCGTCATCCGAAATAAAGAACGTGATGGTATTATCAGTATTGATGACCTCAATTTTAATCCGGGATTTGGCGTGCTTCGTCGCGTTCTCAATCAGATTTCTCAAGCCAATATCAAGAATGAATTTTTCGCATTCCAACGTAATCTCGGGGTAGCTGATTTGCAGCTTTGCAAGTGGGTCGACAATGGCAATTATATCGGAACACCAGTGTCCAAGGTCGACACTCGCGTCGTTACTGTCGACCTCTGTCTTCTCAACAACTTGGGCAAGCCGGCTGTCAATAAAGTCCAGCGCACGGTCAACCACATCGCTGCCCGTTTCAAGAAGTTGCAATTTGTTGTCGCCTAAATCCTGAAAATCTTCGCGAATGATTTCGAGAACGAGCTTTGCCTGCCGGAGCGGTCCGCGCAAATCATGCACTGTTGTGGAGGTTAGCGCCTGTAAGTCAAAATTTATGCGGCTGACTTCCTGCACAGCCTTGGCCAGATCTGCTTCAGCCCGCTTTGCCAGAGTACAATCAAAAGCCACACCAAGGATTCCGACCATTTCATCGCCGTCCATTACCGGAGACAATGTCGTTTGCCACCACTGTTCGCCTGAAGCCAGATCAAGGAGTTCTTCGTATTTGTACACATCATCCAAATGAACGCAGTGCATATAGTTGCGCATCAAAGTGTCTGCGGTCCGCATCGGGAAAACTTCATGCGGCGTCTTGTTAAAGACATCGCTTTGACGCAGACCCGTTGCATTTTGATGAAATTGGTTGAGTCCGGCAAATCTGATAATTTCCCGGTTTTCCACGGATAATACGAATACCGGAACCTGATATAAGTCTATCGTTTCTAATAACTTCTCAAGCTTGTCGTTCAATGAATGCCCCTTTTCATCAAAATTCAGCTATGATTCGTACAATATCCTTTGGACAATGCGCCTAAGCCCTTTTCAACTAAACTAAAAAGTTGGCTACTATTTGGTTAACAAGCGTATCGGGCGGAAATTTAATGAAGAATATATTGTTAATTGACGACGATCTGAATGAGCACAAGCTGTTCGGCGCCTATGTCGATCATTTGGCGGCAGGAAAATGCCAATTACATGTGGCCACAACACTCGAAGAAGGCGTGGAAAAATTATCACAAATGGAGTTCGCTTCTGTCTTTCTCGATAATAGATTGCGGCCCTATGCTGATTTCCGCGAAACGCTGCCCGCTATTACCAGACTTTCAAATGACGCCAAAATATATGTGATATCAGCGTCAATCAATGATGAATGCTTCAAGCTGGCGCCTAAGTTTCCCGAAATAACCGTCATTGATAAATTCGTCATTCGGGAAAAACTCAGGGAAGGCCTTCTGGATTAAGAACGGCACGAACCGGGGCGTATAATGCGGAAGTTGGCATTGCGCGCTGTGCAGGCATTGGGGAAAGTACGTCTGACATTTCCGCGCCGTGCGCAGACAGGTGCAAATTCTCGCGTACAAACTCTCTGCGGACGTTCCGAATGCGTACGGCATTTGCCCTGATATACAGGACGGAAACCTTCTGCGCGTGCCATACACGCATTGGAGAATGTGCGCTCCTTGCCACGTGCCCGTGCGCAAACGGGATTATATTCCATCGTGCAGACCTGAGGGCGGTCAGGGCGCGGCGGACGCGGACGTTCCGCACCTTCGTCAACCACAACGGTGCAACTTGTCAAAATGAAAGCCGCGCCAAACAGTACTGTTATTTTGGGAACCAGATTTGACCAAAGCATAGAAATAACCTCTCGACAGTCACGGACATGCTTTTGCTTTTGTCAGCGAATTTATTTTCACAGCCTGTCAAAATTTATAGTCTAGCGCGCGGTCCTTGGCAATCTTGCGCTGCGCTGGCGATTGATACAGCTAAATATCGTTATATGAGTATGGTTTGCTGACACTCAACAAGCCTAATGCGCCAAATTGTACTTAGGGGAAGTATTTAAAGCGTGCCTACTATCAGCACTTACAAATGGCGAACCCGGAAGGATTCGAACCTTCGACCTGATGATTAGAAGTCACCTGCTCTATCCAACTGAGCTACGGGTCCGCACTAGGCATGCATTAGCCATAAGAACAGTGTTCGACAAGTCCGCAAACGAACAAATTGTCGTAAAACCGGCGTTAGTGCGTCCAAGGAACCTTACGGTCGAATTTGAAATTATCCGAATAGGAAGCGTTACGGCGTTTTTGCTGTTTCGGTTCTTCCAGACGGAATGCCAAACCTTGCTTCTGCGCATAGGCAATAGCATCTTCTTTACTGTCAAAGCGCAATTTAACCTGCGTCTGTGTATCGCCTGATGACGTATAACCCATCAAAGGGTCAATACTTCTAGCAGAAGAACGGTCAAACTCTACAAGCCAGACGCTTGCTTTTCCCTTGCCGGACTGCATTGCGGTTTTTGCGGGGCTGTAGATGCGTGCGGTCATTAATCTTAATCCTGGTTGAACAGAGTAAGCCGTTTGGGAAATGGTCGGAGCGGCAGGATTCGAACCTGCGACCCTCTGGTCCCAAACCAGATGCGCTACCAGGCTGCGCTACGCTCCGACTTCGTGTTTCCACGCTGGCAGTCCACTACACGGCTGATTTGAAATGAGCAATACATAGAATGCACAGATTCCAAATAAATTTGATTTTTTTGCTATTTTCTTATTGAGCGATGCCAATTGCACCATGTTGCAGCGTCTGGCCAATGTCGATGCCAAGCTTTTTTGAAAGGCCCGCATGAATTTCGAAAGCATATTGAGCCGGTTTGCGCGACGGAATGGGATCTGTTGAAAACGGCGTTGTCTGTCGGGCAATGTGGACAATCGTGCCGCGGGCATCGGCATAGATTATATCCAATGGTGTCGGAGTATTCTGCATCCAGAAGAATCGCTGCTTCTCACCATCAAAGATGAAAAGCATACCGCGATCTTCCGACAAATCGGTGCGGTGCATTAAACCGGCGGACCGCTCAGCATCTGTGCGGGCAATTTCAATCTCGAATTGGGCAATTGTTGCTGTCTGCTCGACAATTGTCAGTTTCTGAGGGTCGACATCCAGCCGCATCGGTTCTTGTGCATTGCTGCAAGCCACAGCGAAAAAGAAAACAAACAGGCCGATAAAGATTTTCATAGCTGTTGATGCCTTATGGCAAATGCCAGTTCGACTGACATTCAATGCGCGGCAGGTGGCTGCAGCCCGATATCAGGATATATCTCAGCGGCCATAAGGCCCTTGTCGCCATTGCCGAAGCGCACGATCACCACCTGCCCCGGCCGTAATTCTGTCAGCCCGAAGCGGCGTAATGTTTCCATATGAATAAAGATATCTTCGGTGCCCTCGCCGCGTGACAGGAAACCAAACCCTTTGGTACGGTTGAACCATTTGACGATAACCCGTTCTAAGCCGCTGGTGGGAACGACATGCTCGTGGGTTTTTACCTCAGTGCTGGCAGGATTAACCGCCGTCGAGGTATCCATAGACAAAACATGAAATGCCTGAAGCCCGCGTTGGCCTTTATTGGCTTCGCAAACGATGCGCGCACCTTCCAGAGCTGTTTGAAAACCGTCGCGACGCAGGCACGTCACATGAAGCATTACATCGCCATATTCAGCAATATCAGGAGTAATAAAACCGTAGCCTTTGCCGATATCGAACCATTTAATCGTACCTGTAATCTCTACAGATACGACTTTTTCGCCGTTGTGGTCGACGAACTCCATGCCTTCCGGTCGCTGCGACTTATCACTCATTACAAACACCCCTCGGAAACAGGCAAATCCAGATGGGCAACGCCTGATTCGAGAAGAACATAACATTTGTCCGCAGCAATACGGAATAAACAAAACGTAAAGTTTTAATAAAAATGCCCAACTTTTTTATTTGCCTGATTGAAACTGCGCCCTAGTATCCGGTTCATATGTATTTGCGGCGAAGATTCGTCTGCATCGGTTAATTTATATTAGGAGCATTCAATGCGCTATCTTCACACCATGGTTCGCGTCAAAAATCTTGAGGAATCACTGGAGTTTTACTGCAACCAACTTGGTCTGGAGGAAGTGAACCGCATCGATAATGAAAAAGGCCGCTTTTCGCTGATTTTTCTTACAGCGCCGGAAGACAAGGAAAGCTATTTGAAAGGCAAAGCGCCAGCGGTCGAACTGACTTACAATTGGGATCCTGAAGATTATCAGGGTGGCCGTAACTTCGGCCATTTGGCTTATGTTGTTGATGATATTTACGCATTGTGTGAAAAACTGCAGAACGCAGGCGTGACGATTAACCGTCCGCCGCGTGACGGTCACATGGCTTTTGTGCGCTCGCCCGACGGTATTTCGATTGAACTTTTGCAAAAAGGCGATCATCTTGAACCCAAGGAACCTTGGGCCTCAATGGAGAACACCGGCAGCTGGTAAAGTAGCCGGCTTATTGCAAAAGTTCATTTTTTTGCCTTATTTAGACAATAGGCGCACATATTATAATTATTACTATTGACGGTAAGGACTTTGTTTACCGACTAAGTCCATGTAAAAGTTTTAATTTATTGATGGGAATCGGGGGATTACAGGGTTGAGACGCATAGCCAAGCGACATCTATATCTGACGGCTAGCGTTGCAACAGTGTGTGGCTCGATACTTCTGAGCGGATGCGTAAGCTCCACAATCAACACACCTGAAGGCTTTGCGGCGACAACACAGGTCCCGCAACCATCCGATATTCTCGCGCTTAACAATGAAGATGTTCTGAGCGATGCCGAAGCGCAGGAAGAAGCAGATGCGGAAGGTGAGCTGGAAGAAGACGCTGAATCCGACGTTGCTTTAGCCGCATTAGCACCATCCGATACACCGACCGTTGAATCAGCCGAAGCTGTAACAGGATCTATTGCAAATCAATCGGCAATTGCAGCCGACGCACCGCAAGCTGTCATTGCCGAAGCTACAGGTGATATTGATGATGTCGCAACACAGCGCATTGCTGCGGCAGCTTCTGCACCGGTCGCAAACTCCACGTCCGGCGTAGCAACAGCAAATGCCGCGCCATCAGCGCCGGTAAGTGCAGAGGCAACAACAAGTATCGCTGCTGCCAATACGCCATCTGCCGCTCCTGCCCCTTCAGCTATTCCGGTGCCGTCGGCATCCATCGCAGCGGCATCACTTGTGCCATCACCGCAAATCAAAAAGGCTCCGGCGAAAAACCGTCCGGGCTTTTTAAGCGCTTTGTTCGGTAATGCGCCCAAACGACCAGCCCTGCCGGTTGGCGGCGAAAGAAAGATATCTGCCAAGCCTGCCCCTGCGCCGCAACGTGTTATTGCAACGGCATCAGGTTCCAGCAGCGGCTCGGCATTGCCGGGTGTTAACCGCGAGCGGGCGTTGGGAATCAATTCCGGATCCTCATCGGATAACAGGCCAATTCAACTGGCCTCAGCTGCCGGTCTCGCACGTCTGGCTCCAAATGGTATTCAGACGCAGACCGGTAATGTTGATGTGAAATGCTTGAAGCCCGCCCTTGTGCGTGTGCTGAAACAAGTCGAGAGAAGATACGGCAAGCCAGCTGTTGTAACATCGGGTTATCGCAGCCCGTCACGCAATAAACGTGCAAGTGGCGCGAAGAACTCATTGCACATGTATTGTGCGGCGGCCGACATTCAGGTCGAAGGCGTCGACAAGTGGACACTGGCTAAATATTTGCGCTCCATGCCGGGTCGTGGCGGCGTTGGCACTTATTGCCATACCAAGTCAGTCCATATTGATATCGGCCCGAATCGCGACTGGAACTGGCGCTGCCGCCGCAAAAAATAATTTTTAGACGCTGACTCGCCTGCGCGATTCCATATCAGCATTCTTCAAACCCGCTATCGACAAGCGAACCGAATGTGATTTGGAACATTTGTATCCGGTAAATATTGCTGACTGTTTATTCACAAACAAATTAGGTCCGTCAAACGCCGCATTTTGGCGTGTTTTCTGCTTATTTTCGGCCTGTTTGGAAAAGGACTAAAAAAAACATCATTCAGATGAAGAAACAGGGTTGCGGCCTCAAAATTTCTTGCATATATACCGCGCATCTTGGACGCGCCCTTCGTCTATCGGTTAGGACGCCAGATTTTCATTCTGGAAAGAGGGGTTCGATTCCCCTAGGGCGTACCAAGATATTTCCCCTAAATGATTACACTATTGTGACAGCATCCAGTTAATCGCTGCGCGCCAGTCAACCATCCGGATTGGCGTTCCATGTGTGCCTGATTCAAAGCGCACCATGCGTACCGGTAGGCCTTTGCTTTTTGTGCGCGCATAAAATGCTTCGACCTGCGCGATATCAAAAACAGTGTCGCGGCTGCCATGGGCGATATAAAGCGGAACTCTTTGTTGGGCTGCCTGCGACGCGAAAAAAGAATCATTCCAGAACGAGCCAAGCAATGTGATACCGGCCAAACGCTGAGCGATATTTTTCCTATTCGCCAGATGGTAGCAAACCGCCCCGCCCGCCGAACCGCATGCCAGTATGATTTTCGCGCCCGGAGAGTTTAAAGCGGCCGCACCGATAAGTGCTTCAATTTTCGCCAGATCATTTTTAGAAAAATCACCGGCATCCGGCGAAAGATAAAGGCCGTTATTTTTGAGCATCAACATTTTGATGCGGTTGAAGTTTCCGCCAAAACTATAATCATTAACACCCTGCTTTGCGTTGCCGCCTTTGCCGTGGATATAAATGGTGATGAACTTTGCATTGCCGGTTTTTCCAGCGAACTGATATTTCAATATGCCTTGCGATGTTTCAAGCTGCGCTGATTTCGTTGCGCGGCGGCCCGCAAGATCAACATATTGGCGTTTTACCCGCCTTTCAGGCACGGCATCACGGCCGTTGATATCACGCTGCTCGCGGTAATCGACTTTAAGATAGTTACCGCCGTCCCGTTTCTCCAATGTCTGCGGATAGGCAAATAGACGGTCTTTGAATGGTCTTAGCGTTTCCTGTGCGCTGGCGCTGGTGGTAAAAATAACAAAGAACCCAATGACAGCACAAACTCCAGATAATTTCATTATGTCACCAGTCCTTTAATTCTGTTCGCGGCATTTATTTGATCATCATAGGCATTTGGCCTTGGCTGAAAAGATCATTCTGCGCATGGACTTTTGGCCAAAATTGCACCATGTGAACATTATGGCTCATGTAAAACCCATATTACCGGAAAAAGATTGCGCGCATTGCGGGCGTGTCATGGTTTGGCGCAAAGCCTGGGCCAAAAACTGGGAAGATGTGAAATATTGCTCGCAGCGCTGCCGCCGTGAGGCAAAGTCCAACAAGTCGGCGGATCAATCGCGCAAATAGGCTTGGTAGAGTTCCGGCGTATCGATATCAATAAGAACGCCCGCGCCGCATTCAACATCTACAATATCAAACTGGCCAGTCTCAAAAATTGTGCGCGCGCCCTCGTCGCCGCTGAGTTTTGCTTTAAATTCTCTGGCATAACGCAATGGTAAAATGACGGGATTACCGGCTTCTGATTTATGTGTGGGCCGGACGATCGCCTTGGGTGTTTTCTGGCTTTGCTCAATAAGCGCGTTAATATCGCTTGTAACAACTGCCGGCATATCGCCGAGAATAATCATGACATGGGATGCGCCAGTGGCTGTCGCGTGATCAATAGCGGCATTGACGCTTTGCGCCATATTATCAGATCTGATAGCGGCGAAGCTGACCTTGAACTGTTCATGATGCGTTTTCCCCTCATCAAAAAGTACCGTCACCTCATCAAGTGTGGATGAAGCCGCAACATCAATGATTGTATTTAATATGCTTTGCCCGTCACGCGCTTTAAGCTGCAGCTTGTCACGTCCCATACGGCGGGATTTTCCGGCAGCCAGTATAATACCGGCAATTTTAAATTGCGGCGCGCTCAAGACTTGTCTCGCGGGCTGGGGCGGCTTGGAATTTCCGTTAAAAGCCCGCCGACTGACATTTCAACAATATCTTTACTGGTAACAGGCAGTCTTGCGCAAAGCCTTTCCAGCACCCAGTCAAAGCCATTGAGCTTGATACTGCGCGCGCATCCCGGTGCGCCGATGATTGTTGTCTTATCGATATGGCCAAGCAAAATAAGGTTACCCGGATCGACCGGCATACCCAAATAATCAATTTCACCACCGGCACGAACAATCGCCTGCGGCACGACATCGACAATGTCGCAAATCGCCGATGCACCAAAAATGATAATGATATCCTGCGCGCTTGCCGCGCCAGAAAGATGATAAGCCAGTGTTTCGACTTTGTGCGGCCGACGGTCAGACGCATCAAGTTCAAGACCAAACGCCGACAACCGCTCTGCAGTCACCTTCTGCGTTTTATCAAGCACCTTGGCGGCAGTTTCCTCAAGCTGAGTCTGAACAAGCGCAATTTTTAAATCGTGGTCATATGCGTGGACATTGAAAATATCGACTCTCAAGGCATTTATAGCTTTCCCGCAAACTGCTTTTGGCAGACCGAAAGGAATGATTTTTACCGTTGCAACCATCTGGCCTTTCTCAACACGCTCGTAAGGCTTTAGCGCAGCGCATGTGATGCGCGGATCAACGCTGTTAAAGGCAATAAAGTTTTCACGTTCATACGTCAAAATGCCATCACAGGCCGCATAAAGGTTCACCCTGCCCGTTGCCGCTTTACCAATGCGAATTTTGGTGCCGCCAAACGCTTCGGACAAAAGACGCGCCGCCTCATCTTCCCAGATGTCACCGGTCTCCAAAATGGCAGCCGTGACAGTCTCAAACCCGCTTTGTTGAAGCGTGGTTAAATCCGCTTCAGATAAAACTTTTCCTTTGGGGAATTTGACATCATTTTTCAAAACAGTACGGTGCGCGAGCTTTGCGCCGACCAGATCTGTGTTGTCGATTTGAAACGTGCCAAAGCGCATATGCCTTAGGCTCCATCATGACGGCGCAGCGCTTCGATAATCTGCGCCATTATAGCAACAGCTATTTCACCGGGGCTCGCTGCGCCAATATCAAGGCCGATAGGCGAAGCAATACGCTCAATGGCGGGAGCGCTTACACCTGCAGCAATCAGCCGTTCAACGCGCTTCTCATGCGTTTTACGGCTTCCTAAAGCACCAACATAAAGGCAGTTGGCTATAAGCGCTTCGATCAGTGCTGTATCGTCAATCTTTGGATCATGGGTCACAGCAACCATGGCCGTATAGGCATCCAGCGGGTGATTCTTTAGATAATCCTCCGGCCATTCTGCATGAAGGTCAACATCGGGAAAACGTTCCGCCGTTGCAAATGCTGTTCGTGGATCGATAATCTCAATTGAATAACCCACGGCGCGGGCAATCTGCACAAGCGCTTGCGATATGTGCACGGCACCGATAACGACGATACGCAACGCCGGCACATGCGCATTGATGAAAAAGTATCGCCCTTCCGTTTCAAATATTGATGATTTTCCTGAACGCAATGCGACTTGAACAGCAACGCCGAGCGGTCCTTGTACCGCGCTGCTGTCAGCTTTTTTGACCAGCCTGTCGCGGCCATCAGCAAGATCTATGACAACGGCACAGGCTTGCCGCGCAGCACGTTCCACATTGAGTTGTTTGAGAAGATTCGGATCCATCTAGCCAACGCGCTCCAGATAGATTTCGATACGCCCACCGCAGCTTAGGCCCACACGCCAGGCCGTCTCATCAGCGACACCGAACTCCAATGTTTTGGGTTGGCCGCTTTTCATCACTTCCGATGCTTCTTCGATGACAGCACCTTCCACGCATCCGCCGGAAACTGATCCTTCAAATGTCCCGTCCTCACAGATTGCAAGGTGGCTGCCGACCGGACGCGGCGCTGAACCCCATGTTTTGATCACGGTGGCAATGACGACCTCCTTGCCCTCAAGCATCCATTTTTCTGCATAAATGAGCGGATCGAGCATATCCATTACGAAACTCCACTTACCGGTTGTAAGTTTGCGCCACCATAAGGCACTACGGGTGATTGCTTATGTCGCTTTTTAGGTGCTGTTGGCACTTTAGTGCTTGATAATGCTTCGCAAAGTCCCTGCAAGCTATCGATATTATGAACGGGCCGAAATTCATCAACATGATCAAGCATTGTTTTGACACCGCGCGCACGTGGCTCAAATCCGTCAAAACGCAAGAGCGGATTGAGCCATATCACGCGCCGTGCTGTTTTCTGCAAACGCTGCATTTCAACATCTAAAACCGAAACATCATCACGCTCCAGACCATCTGTAATGATGATGAGGGTTGCCCCCTGTCCGAGGACGCGCCGCGACCAACACCGGTTAAACGCATGCAGAGCTTCGCCGATGCGTGTACCGCCGGACCAGTCATCAACAGCTAGCACGCATTGGCTGATGGCATGGTCTATATCGCGGTGACGTATCTGGCGCGTAATATTGGTTAATCTTGTACCGAACAAAAACGAATGAACATCGCCGCGCTGTTCTGACAACGCATGGACGAAATGCAAGAACACACGTGAATACTGGCTCATTGAGCCGGATATGTCCGCCAGCACAACAATTGGTGGCTTGATCGTTTTTCGGGTGCGGAACTGCGGCAAAATGAGGTCTGCACCGCCGCGCACTGATTTACGCATTGTTGCGCGCGGATCATATTGCTGCCCGTTTGACGCGGGGCGATAACGCCGTGTCTTGATAAGATCATCCGGCATTTTCATTTCGGCAATCGCGCGCTTGGCGGCTCTCAGCTCTTGCGCACTCATTTGCGCAAAATCTTTATGGCGCAGAATTTCCTTGCCTGATGCCGACATGCGCGCATCTACCTCGATTTCAGGCGTTTCGTCTTCGGGTTTGTTTTTGCGGTGCCCTTCAAACAGTGCGTCGCTCACACGGGTTTCGCCGATGCGCTGTTTTTCACGGCGCGAATTTGCCGGTGCCTGCGGCGAGAACATCGCAAGAAGTTTTTCAATCAATTCGCGTGACCGCCAATAAAGCCGGAACGCTTCTTCAAACACCGCACTGTCTTCATGCCGTTTGACAAGGTTGGCGTGCAGGGTCCAGTAAAAATCCTCGCGGCTGCCAATGCCCGATGCCAGAACCGCCTCAATTGCATCATTTACCGATGCGGGACCGACCTGCATTCCGGCTTTGCGCAACGCGCGGGCAAAAAAGATAATATTATCGGCAAGACGTCCGTCTGAATCGGCGCTATGCATTACGGCATTTCCATTTCATTGCGTACTTCGCCAAGCAGCCTTTCTGCCTCACCATCGCCGATCTTGGCTATGTCGTCCTGATATTTCAGCAATACGCCCAATGTGTCGGATATGGTTTCAGGATCGAGTGCCAGCTTGTCCAGTTCGGTTAGCGCGCTTGCCCAGTCGAGCGTTTCGGCCACACCCGGCACTTTGAACAAATCAAGGCCGCGCAGCTTTTGGACATAGTGCACGAGTTCGGCTGAAAGCCGAGCATTCGCGTTTGGCACTTTAAGCGATACGATTTGCAATTCGCGTTGTGCGTCGGGATAATCTACCCAATGATAAAGGCATCGCCGTTTGAGCGCATCGTGAATTTCGCGTGTCCGGTTTGTGGTGATGATAACAATTGGTTTGGCATCTTCTGCCGCTCTAACTGTTCCCAGTTCAGGGATCGTGACCTGAAAATCAGACAGGACTTCAAGCAAAAAAGCTTCAAAGGCCGCATCGGTACGATCCAGCTCATCAATCAGAAAGATCGGCGCTTTACCGCTTTCGCCTTTTATAGCCTGCAAGACGGGACGTTCAATCAGATATTTTGAGTTATAGATGCCCTCTTCCAGTCCGGCGCGGTCCTTTTCACCGGCGGCTTCGGCAAGGCGTAATGCGATCATCTGGGCCGGATAATTCCATTCATAAACCGCCGTTGAAATGTCCAGGCCTTCATAGCATTGCAAACGGATCAATGGTCGTTCAAGCGCCATTGCCAGCACTTTGGCAATTTCGGTTTTGCCAACACCGGCCTCACCTTCCAAAAACAAGGGACGCTGCATTTTTAGGGCCAGATAAAGAACTGTTGCGAGCGGTCTGTCTGCCAGATATCCGGCATCGCCGAGCAGTTGCATCGTTTCGTCAATCGAGTTTGGCAATGATGTTGCCATGTCTACTCCTCTGCACATGGATTAGCTATCAAACGCGATTGAACAAAATTGTGCAACCAGCCAGACATTGAAATAGTGCAGCGATTGCGCTTGCAAAGCGGCACTTTATGCCTTGCTCTGATCGTATTCCCGTTGCATCAAAGCAATATGAGATTGCAGCTAAATAAAATTGCTTTGACCTTGGCATTGGTTTTGTATGCCTTGCCTGTAAAAGCACAGGAAAAGCAGCTTATCGCACCGGTAAGCGGCACCAGCACCTTTATCGGCAAACAAATGGCCAAGGGCGCTGACACAATTGCCAAAGATGATGGTTGTGAAGCTGATATGGCGGCAACAGCAACAAATACTGCTTTGCAAAATGGCGCGCGCTTTATTTACGGCCTTCCTTGCGTTGAATCACTGGATGCCGCTGCCGACATCGTTGCAAAGAGCGAAAAAGATGCCGTCATACTAACTCTTGGCGTTGAAGTTGACGACATTACTGACCGCGAAAAACGCGCTGAATGGCCTGTTTTCCGTCTCGGCCCCAATATATCGAATGAAGCTGCCACTATTGGCGAATATCTGAAGGCAAGCTGGCGCGACAAACCCTTTGCAATCATTGATGACGGTACGCTCTACGGTCGGCAATTGGCGCAGGATGTGCGCGCATTGTTTGAAGAAGATAATTTAACGCCGGTCTTTACCGATGTTTACAGACCATTGCTTGAACGACAGGCAGGTCTCGTGCGGCGTATTGCAAAGTCAGGTGCAACGCATGTGTTTGTCGGCGGCGATGCGTATGATGTATCCATTATGGGCCAAGATGCCGCTGCCATAGGCCTTGATGTTACCTTCGCAGGCGGCAACGCATTTCTCGCCCCTCCCGCTGATGGTACTTTGCCGGAAGGTGCTGTTTTTGCCGGACTTTCCGATATTTTGAGCAATACGGACGGCCGTTATTTTTCAAAACTGGCAAAGGCGGCAAAACAGATCGGTGTTCAAGCGCTTGATTATGCCAAGGAAAATGAAACGACCATGACGCGCGCGATGACTGCGCAGCCATTTGAAACAGATTTGGGCCTCATTCGCTTTGATCTCGACGGCGAAAACGACCGCCAATGGTTCAGCATATTTAAGATCAGTGACGGCAAGCCAATACCATTTGAGGGAAACAACGGATGATTGTCCGCGGGCCGCGTAACCTTATCACTGATATTGACGGTTTGAGCGTTGGTAACGCACAGGATTTATCGCTGAAATCCGGTGTCACCGCCCTCCTCTGTGATGAACCTTATACGGCCAGCGTTCAGGTTCTTGGCGGCGCACCGGGCTCGCGCGAGACTGATCTTCTGGCACCGCAAAATACGGTTGGCGGCGTTGACGCGCTTGTTCTATCGGGTGGTTCCGCTTTTGGTTTGGATGCCGCATCCGGTGTCACCAACGCTTTGAGACGTCAGGGCCGCGGCTTTGCAGTTGGTCCGGTTCGCGTACCGATTGTACCGTCAGCCATTCTCTTTGACCTGATCAATGGCGGCAATAAGGATTGGGCAGAGCAATCGCCCTATATGGCGCTTGGTTCGAATGCGGTAGAAAATGCTGGTAAGGATTTTGCCCTGGGTTCGGTTGGCGCGGGTACCGGCGCTCTGACCGCAAATATCAAAGGCGGGCTTGGTTCGGCGTCCTCGGTCATTGAAACGCAAGGTGTCACCATCGGCGCTCTGGTTGCGGCCAATCCGCTTGGCAGCACAACGATCGGCGACGCACATCATTTTTGGTCGGCCCCATTTGAACTTGATGGTGAGTTCGGCGGCTATGGTCATCCTTCACCATTGCCGAAAGATGCCAAGGATTTACGTATCAAGTTCCGCGATCGCGGTCCGGCAAAAACCGGCACCAATACGACTATTGGCATTATCGCGACTGACGCCAACCTGACGAAAGCTGAATGCCAGCGCCTTGCGATTGCGGCTCATGACGGGTTTGCCCGCGCAATATGGCCGTCACACACGCCGCTTGACGGTGATCTGATCTTCGGGGTTTCAACCGGCAAGGTGGCGCTTAATGGCTCGCTGGATGCAATGATTGATATTTGCGCTGTTGCGGCCAGCACCATGGCGCGGGCTGTGGCGCGCGGGATTTATGAAGCAACGCCGCAAGACGGGGATATTATGCCTGTTTGGTCATCCATGCGTTGACTTGGATGCGCTCAGGGGCCAATCAGGGCGCACCAATTTCATGCTTACGGAAATAAGATCATGACATCGCACCGCCCCATCAAAATCGCTCCCTCAATCCTTGCCTCTGATTATTCAAAACTCGGTCAGGAAATACGTGACGTTACCGAAGCCGGTGCAGACTGGATCCATCTGGATGTTATGGACGGTCACTTTGTGCCTAATATTTCCTACGGACCTGATGTGATAGCAAAACTGCGCCCGCATACCGATGCGGTGTTTGATTGCCATCTTATGATCTCGCCGGTTGATATGTATCTGGAAAGCTTTGCCAAAGCAGGCTGTGACATCATCACAGTCCATGCGGAAGCCGGACCGCATTTGCACCGTTCACTGCAAGCAGTTCGTAACCTTGGCAAAAAAGCCGGTATAGCGCTCAATCCTGCGACGCCTATGAATATTGTCGAGCAAGTGATTGATATGGTTGATCTTGTTCTTGTTATGAGCGTCAACCCTGGTTTTGGCGGGCAGAAATTTATTCACTCCGTTACAGATAAAATGGCGGATATTCATGCGCTCATTGGCGAGCGTCCGATTGATCTGGAAGTGGATGGTGGTGTGACCACTGAAACAGCGGTTGATTGTGCGAAAGCCGGTGCCAACGCGCTGGTGGCCGGATCAGCGGTTTTCAAAGGCGGGACAATTGATGCCTATCGTGATAACATCAATGCCATACGCAAAGCAGCAGAAACCAACCGCCCCTAACCTTCGAGGTTTGCTATGAAGATGAAGCGTTCTCTTATCCCGGCTGCATTTGTTGTGCTTTCTAGCAATGCTGCCATTGCCGGTGATTTTTCCACACTCAATGTACTTGGATTTTCTGAAGACGGTTCAATCTTTGCCTTTGAAGAGTATGGCGTTCAGGACGGCTCCGGCTTTCCATATGCCAACCGCTTTTATATCGATACGGCGACCGACAGCTTTGTCAGCGGATCGCCTATCCGTAAGCGCATTGATGATGAAACAGTCAGTGTCGATGACGTGCGTGATATGGCAGCACAATCAGGTAGTGCCATTATCGCCGATAATGATCTTGTCGACGGATATACGGCTGGTTTGAACAGCGTGACTGAACTATCGGCAGATCCTTACCGCATGGCGGTCAACCCGCGTCCGGTGATGCCACCCATTGATTCTGTCATTGAGTTTCGTTTGGAAGAGCAGCAATTTCTGCCATCTGAAACATGTGCCGGTGTTACGGACAGTTCTGCCGGCTTCACATTGACACAGATTGCCACTCAAACCGGCCAAACGGTTAAAGTGCTGCATAAGGATGAGAGCGTACCGGCGTCACGCGCTTGCCCGACCGGATACCGCATCGGCGGTGTATATACCTATTATCCGCCAAGCGCTGATTATCCGCCAACCACTGAACCTGTTTACGTGGTAACAATTGCTGTGAAATCCTTCGGTTTTGAAGGGCCGGATTATCGCTGGATGGCTGTTACAACTCGCGCTGAAGCCGGCAATTAACTGCGGAAAGCCCGATGATCGCAATACGGAAAAGACTAGCGCAGGCATTACCGCCAGCATATGCCTCGCTTTTACCTTGGCTTTTCTGGACATTGGTTTGCGGCACTGCCAGCCTGCTTGCTCTTGTCTATTCGCGCGGTTGGGTGCTCAGTGAGCAGACCATCACCGTTGCGTCTTTTTATGCACTTGGCGCAACGCTTGCCTTTTGGCCGTCGCTTTATCTAGCGCGGCTATTCTCTACCAAGTCCGGCAAGTTGCGGCTTTTTTTGCTTATCTTCTTTTTGGCAAGCGGCACAATTTTCTTTACCGCAATCCTGTTTGCGTTGCAGTTTCGCCTTTATTTTGCGCAATGGCATCACCCCGCCTTTTCTAAAGTATGGTTTTGGCAGCAGTTTTTTACAGCCGGAAGTTCGGTTTATACCTATTTCGTTATCGGCTTGAGGCTATACCTGCCGGTAGGCATTATCGGCCTTGCGATAACAAGCTGGTGGTTAAACCGTCAGCCGGATTGAGCATTGCGCCATCATCTGTTAGGCGGTGCAGCATACATTAACATAATGATGAGTTTTACCCATGATCCCTCGCTATTCACGCCCTCAGATGGTCGATATTTGGTCGCCTGAAACCAAGTTTCGTATCTGGTTTGAAATTGAGGCTCATGGTTGCGACGCTCTTGCCGATCTTGGCGTTATTCCCAAAGAGGCAGCCAGCACGATCTGGGATAAGGGAAATGCCGCAACCTTTGACATTGAGCGCATCGACGCGATTGAGCGTGAAACGAAGCATGATGTTATCGCGTTTCTGACCCATCTTGCTGAAATCGTTGGCGAACCGGCACGGTTTGTCCATCAGGGTTTCACATCATCAGATGTGCTCGACACGACGTTGAATGTTCAGCTTATGCGCGCAACCGATCTGCTGCTTGAAGATATGGACAAGCTGCTCGCTGCTATCAAAAAACGTGCCGAAGAACACAAATATACTGTCTGTATCGGCCGCTCGCACGGCATTCATGCCGAGCCTGTTACATTCGGTCTTAAAATGGCGCAGGCCTATGCCGAATTTGACCGCTGCAAAGCGCGTCTTTTGGCTGCGCGCGAAGAGATCGCGACCTGTGCCATTTCCGGTGCTGTCGGCACATTTGCCAATATCGATCCTGCTGTGGAAGAACATGTCGCCAAATCCATGGGTTTGAAGCCGGAGCCTGTTTCCACGCAGGTTATTCCGCGCGACCGCCATGCCATGTATTTTGCTGTTCTTGGTGTTATCGCCTCTTCGATTGAGCGTCTGGCCACAGAAGTGCGCCATTTGCAGCGCACCGAAGTGCTGGAAGCTGAAGAGTTTTTCTCCAAAGGCCAAAAAGGTTCGTCCGCGATGCCGCACAAGCGCAATCCGGTACTAACTGAAAACCTCACCGGTCTTTCACGTATCGTCCGTGCATTCGTAACGCCAGCCTTGGAGAATGTTGCGCTGTGGCATGAGCGTGATATTTCACACTCATCAGTGGAGCGTATGGCCGCACCTGATGCGACGGTGACGCTTGATTTTGCGCTGGCCCGTTTGACCAATGTGGTTGAAAATCTTGTTGTTTATCCCGAACGTATGCTTGCCAATATGGATGCGCTTGGCGGTCTTGTTCATTCACAGCGCGTTCTGCTGGCGCTGACACAGGCCGGTGTCAGCCGTGAAGACAGCTACCGTCTGGTACAGCGTAATGCGATGAAAGTTTGGGATGCGTATCAGCAACGCCTGCCAAATCCGCCCGTGTTCCTGGATGAATTGCTTGCCGACGACGATGTGCGAAAAGCTTTGAGCGAAGAAGAAATCCGCGACAAGTTCGACATTGGCTATCACACCAAACATGTTGATACGATTTTTGACCGTGTGTTTGGCTGATGCCTGCCGCCCACATCGCGCTCGCCATTTTGGTGGCCGCGATTTACGGCACCGCCTTTGTTGCCATTCAATATGCCGTTCTTGAAATCCCGCCGCTTATGGCGACGGGGTATCGCTATTTATTGACGGCGCTGCCGCTGATTTTCTTCGTGCGTAAACCCAATGTCGGCTGGCTCAATCTGGCCGGTTATGGCGTCATGCAGGGCACGATTATGTTCGGCATTATTTTTACGGCGATCCGGCTGGGCATGCCGCCGGGCCTTGCCTCCATGGTTGTGCAGCTTCAGGTGTTTTGCACGATTTTCTTTGCCTTCGTTTTGATGGGTGAAAAGCCGACACCAAAGCAGATTACAGGCGCTGCGATTGCGATTTGCGGCGTCGGCGTAATCGGTTGGGGGCTTGGCGCTTCAGCGCCGCTTGTTCCGTTTTTCATGACCATCGCCTCGGCCGCCGCATGGGGCATTGCCAATATTATTTCTAAGAAAGCAAAGCCAAACTCCATGCTTGGCTATGTGGTGTGGTCTGCTGCGTTCGCACCGGTGCCATTGTTCGCTTTATCGAGCCTGATTGAAAGCACCACATTTGGCGTTTTACCTGTCTGGCCGCCAAGCTCGATTGTTATCGCTTCAATTTTATATCTCGCATACCCGACAACCGTGCTGGCTTTCACGGCGTGGGTATTCCTATTGCAAAAGCATAGCGCGGCGGCAGTTACGCCCTTTGCGCTACTCATACCGATATTCGGTATGGGGTCGACAGCGTTGATATTTGGCGAACCGCTCAGCGCTGTCACACTGCTGGGTGCTGCGCTCGTGTTTATCGGATTGGCAATTGCTGTGATCAGGCGGAAAAGTTTGCGCGAAATCAAACAATGAATTTGTACGACAATATTGACATTCTCACGCCAATACCCACTTTGCACCCATGAAAATTCGTGACGCAAATATTCTGATTATTCCGGGCTTTAAAGGTGCCGATGAGGACCATTGGCAAACGCGGTGGGAGGCTAAAATGCCGAACGCAACGCGTGTCAATCAAGCCGAGTTCAACAAACCGGTTTGTGAGGACTGGAAAAAGGAAATCGAAAAGGCGATTCTTGCCAGCGACAAGCCGGTTGTATTGGTGGCCCATTCCTTGGGCGTTGCGGCGGCTGTGCATGTTCTTAATGAAAATGACGATGTGAAAAAGAAAGTCGTCGGCGCGTTTTTCGTATCGCCGCCTGATGTTGCCAATCCGAAGATTCGGCCCAAACATTTGATGACTTTCGGCCCTTACCCGACCGGACCTATGCCCTGCCCGACATTTGTTATCGGCAGCAGCAATGACAGTTTTTCCGATCAGAAGAGGATGCAGGAAACTGCCGCCGACTGGGGCGCGTTTTTTGTTGATGCAGGCGAAAGCGGCCATATTAACGGTGAAACGGGACACGGCCCTTGGCCGGAAGGTTTGATGGTATTTGCCGAGTTTATGAAACGGCTTTAGGCGCGGTCAGTAGCCACCGTCCAGGTCAATCTGATCGCCGTCTTTGGCTGCCTTTATAAATCGCTGCGCGCCAGCGCTGATCAGACTTGTTTCAAAACCGAGCGCGATCAATTGAAACCCCATTTGCGTGAAACGTGGCGCATCGCTTGGATTCATTGAAAAAATACCGGCTAATTTACCTGCGTCACGCGTTTTGCTGGCAATCATGGCGATTGCCTTCATCATGTCGTCCAGCGTCGGATCCACCCTATCGCCATTTGTCCAGCCAATCGACAGGTCGGAAGGGCCGACAAAAACGCCATCAATCCCATCAACAGCCAGAATATCATCGAGTGCCGTCACGGCTTCGCGGGTTTCTATCATTGCCAGAGCAAGTGTTTCATTGTTGGCGCTTGCCAGAAACTTATTGCCGCCTTCCAGCCCGCGCAAAGATTGCGCGCGCGTTGCGCCCCAGGAGCGGCTGCCGAGCGGCGGATATTTGGCGGCATCGGCAAATGCTCTGGCATCTTCCTCCGAATTGATCATCGGCGCGATAATGGCATCAGCGCCCATGTCCAACGCGCGCGATGTCATATCATTGCGGCCAACCGGAATACGGACAACGGCGCATTTTTGTCGGTTTATAATAGCTGAAAGCCCGTCCCAGACAGATCTTTCATCATGCCCGCCATGCTGCATATCAAGGGTGACGGCATCAAATCCGGTTGTCGCTAGATGATCAACCAGATCAGCACTAGGCAATGACGACCACGCTGTTAAAAGCGTGTCGCCACTGCGAAGCAGGTTTGCCATTTGATATGGTTTTGCCATGGTGCTTTTAAGGCTTAGTCTTTTTCAACCTGCTGGATAGCAAGTTCCATTAGTTCAACCATTTTGGCTCTGATATCTGTATCGCTGATTGGAACATTCGCCTCATCAAAGTCGCCGCGCACTTTGCGGAAAACATCTTCGTCACCGGCCTCTTCAAAATCGGAGGCAACAACTTCTCTTGCATAAGCGGCAATTTCGTCACCGGACTTGCCCAACTTTTCTGCAACCCACTCGCCAAGCAGTCTGTTGCGACGTGCTTCGGCTTTAAAACGAAGCTCGGCATCATGCGCAAATTTATTCTCAAATGCGGCTTTGCGATCTTCAAGGCTCATTATTCTCTCCAAATTAGAAATAAGTATCTACTGTCATTAGATGCGATTTAACGCGGATAAAATCAATCACTGCGCTAAACTTTATAAAACATGTGTGTTTCTTAAAAAAAGCGTGGCATTTCAGCCCGGAACTGCGACTTGGCATTTGTGCCTTGTCTTTATTTGGTTTATTTGAGCGCATATTGTTTCAGCGGCCGGAACCGGCCCTCCCACACAAGCGAGCATTTGCATATGAAACAGCGCCGCCGCATCTATGAAGGCAAAGCCAAGATTCTCTATGAAGGACCGGAACCAGGCACCCTTGTTCAGTTCTTTAAAGATGACGCAACCGCGTTTAACGCCAAAAAGCACGATGTGATCGAAGGCAAAGGTGTTCTGAACAACCGCATTTCAGAACATATTTTTACCCGCCTTGGCGCACTCGGCATTCCGACGCATTTTATCAAGCGGCTGAATATGCGTGAGCAATTGATCCGCGAAGTCGAGATCGTCCCGATTGAAGTTGTCGTACGCAATGTTGCCGCCGGTACCATTTCAAAACGTCTTGGCCTTGAAGAAGGCACGCCTCTGCCGCGCTCAATCATCGAATTCTACTATAAAAATGATGAGCTTGATGATCCGATGGTGTCCGAAGAACATATTACGGCGTTTGGATGGGCCAACCCTCAGGAAATTGATGACATGATGGCGATGGCTATTCGCATCAATGACTTTTTGTCGGGCATGTTTGTCGGCATCGGTATTCAACTGGTGGATTTCAAAATCGAATTCGGCCGCCTGTTTGAAAATGACACAATGCGGATTGTTCTGGCGGATGAAATTTCCCCGGATAGCTGCCGCCTCTGGGATATCAACAGTCAGGAAAAGCTTGATAAGGACCGGTTCCGCCGTGACCTTGGCGGTCTTGTGGAAGCTTACACAGAAGTCGCACGGCGCCTTGGCATCCTGAACGAAAACGACGCCCCGCGCCCCAGCGGCCCAAAATTGGTGAAGTGAGACCCAAAATGATTAAAGCACGCGTTATCGTCACCTTGAAAAATGGTGTTTTGGATCCGCAAGGAAAGGCGATTGAAGGCGCATTATCTGCTCTGTCTTTCGACGGTGTGGATCAAGTGCGTCAGGGCAAAGTGTTTGATATTGCTGTTGAACATGATGACAAAGCCAAAGCGGAAGCTGATTTGAACGCTATGTGCGAAAAGCTTCTGGCCAACACTGTGATCGAAAACTACACGGTGGAGCTGGTTTAATGAAAGCCGCCGTTATCCTCCTGCCCGGCCTTAACCGCGACCGCGATATGATTGCGGCGATCACGCGTATTTCAGGCCAGCCGCCTGTCACCGTATGGCAGACAGACACAACTATTCCCGATGTTGACCTGATTATTGTACCGGGCGGATTTTCCTATGGCGATTATTTGCGCTGCGGTGCCATTGCCGCGCGTATGCCGTTTATGAAAGCTTTGCAGGAAAAAGCAGCACAGGGCGTTAAAGTCATGGGCGTGTGTAATGGTTTCCAGATTTTGCTTGAAGGCGGGCTTTTGCCGGGCGCATTAATGCGCAACGCATCGCTGAAATTTGTCTGCCGCGAAGTTGAACTTGAAGTGTCCAATGCTTCAACCGCATTTACAGGCGGCTACGCCCAAGGCCAGATTATTCGCTGCCCTGTCGCGCATCATGACGGCAATTATTTTGCTGATGAGGCGACGCTTAAAAGGCTGCAGGACGATAATCGAATCGCTTTCCGTTATGCCAACGGCACCAACCCGAATGGTTCAATTGATGACATTGCCGGCATTTTGAATGCTGAAGGTAATGTACTCGGCATGATGCCGCATCCGGAAAACCTGATCGAGCAGGCACATGGTGGCGATGATGGCCGCGCCTTGTTTGAAAGCGCTCTAGGACTTGTCGCTGCCTGATAAATTCTCTTTATTGTGCAGGGACTTGTGCTTGAGATGCGACTTGCAATGTGCCTGGCGTCACCCGAACAACCTCAATAAGTTCTGACACAGCATTGCAGCGGAACTCAAGATTTGCCGCATGTGATTCAAGCGTAACGTAATAATGCGCACCGGTATCAATTTTTGTGCGAACACGATTGCTGTTTGCACCAAGCTGCTGCAACATGGTGGAAATGACCGCCGGACAATCATTAAAATGTGTGGCCGTGCGGATAAGCAGCTCTTCACCGGCATAAGCTATATTGGCAGTCATTAAAACGCTCATAATAACAGGCACACCGGCCCCGATTAAAGGCAACTTCTTCATGGTTCGATCCCCCGATCGCTTAACAGAGTGCAACGTTAAAAAAGTTGCATTCCCCCTCTCCCAAACATTGAACGCAGATCAGACTTCGGCTGATTCGTGCGCTTTAACCTTCAATGCTACGGCGAAATGGTTAACGGAAATAAACCATGTTTGGAAAAGTCTGATCGCTCTTGTGCCTGTAATGGGTATCGCGCTTTCAGGATGTGTCACGTCCGAGCCGGTGGCCGGGCCATTATCCGGTGAGTTTGAGGCAAAAAATGCCACAGCGCTGCTGCAAAACGTCAATTCGCTTGGACTGAAATGCTGGATCAAATCCGGGGACAAGGCATTTAGGGGGCTCGCCCTTGTCCCCGAACTTGACACGCGCAGCGGCAGTCCGCGCATTTTAATCGTACAGAAAGGCAAGTCGCAGGGCCTGCCCCAGATGGTGATTGAAGCCAATGGAAAGCCGGTTAAGCTTCAAACTTACGGCCCTTTGACCGCGTCGCCCTTATCCACCCGCATCAATAGCGATATCATCGCGTGGAATACGGGTAAGGACCGGTGCTAATTCGAACAGGATTTGCGCGATCTTGAATGGAAAGCCGGATTGCGGCTTTCCTCAACGGGGTTAGCTATCCGAACGCACATACATCGGGAAGGATTTGCGGATCTCGGCATCCGCATCCTGTACCGAGATACCGATATCGCGCAGATGGTGCCTCTCCAGCTTCATCAAATTAGAGCGCGTACGTCGTTTCTGAAGCTTGGCAACGAACATCGCTACAGCCACTTTTACCCAAGTGCGAAATGGAACCATGTCCATTGCATCAAAATTTTGAGTGCCAATCCGGATTGATTGATCTTGAAAGCGCATTGTATCGATTGTACCCATTTTCATGCTCCAGTCTAAATTTTTGGGTTACATTGTTGCAATAGTTTGATACATTGAACCCAATATTGTATCAATATAAAGAATTGGCACCATGACAAATTGGCTCCCTGAACTCTCCGACAACAAAGGCCCGCTCTATGTAAGGCTGGCTGACGCGATAGAACGCGACATCAGTTCGGGTGCATTGCCTGCCGGGTCCAAATTGCCGCCGCATCGTAATCTTGCGTTTGATATTGGCGTGACCGTCGGCACTGTCAGCCGCGCTTATGGCGTTGTGCGCGAGCGCGGGCTTGTGGCCGGCGAAGTCGGGCGCGGTACCTATATCAAATCTCCTGCGGCAGACCGCAATTTCACCTCGAACAATTTGAGCCGCTACAACGGCTTGCTGCCAAAAGCACATCCGGAACTGACATTGATGAACTCGACATCCGCGCCGGAGGTCGGTCAGGCAAAGATGATTGCCAGAATTTTCACTGAAATTGCCGAGGAGGATCCCAAAGCTATCTCCGATTATTTGCGCCACATCCCTGATAGTTGGCGCGAGGCCGGCAGACGGTGGGTTGCGCGTAAAAACTGGTCGCCCTCCTTGGCAAATATTTTGCCGACACAAGGCTCCCATGCCGCCTTGGTTTCTGTGCTCAACACGGTGACAGGTACCGGTGACCGGATTGCCTTTGAAGAACTGACCTATCCGGCAACGGTTAGGGCCAGTGCTTTGATGGGCAGACGCTCGATCAAGATTGCGACAACGGATCAGGGACTTGACCCTGAAGCTTTCGAACATGTTTGCGCGCAGCAGCACCCAAAAATTGCAGTCATTGTGTCCACGTTCAACAACCCTACCCTGACAACCATCCCGCTCGAAAACCGGCTAAAAATTGTCGAGAGCGCCCGCCGCCACAATGTCCTTATTCTTGATGACGATACTTATGGCGTTCTGGACGATGATGCGCCGCCATTGTTTTCCGAACTGGCGC
Organism: Ahrensia marina; assembly: GCF_001293565.1. Classification (GTDB taxonomy): domain Bacteria; phylum Pseudomonadota; class Alphaproteobacteria; order Rhizobiales; family Rhizobiaceae; genus Ahrensia; species Ahrensia marina. The sequence goes on from NZ_JXMU01000028.1 coordinate 35,271, forward strand.
CTGAGCGCACATTCCACGTGACATCATTGTCAAAATCGGTTGCGGCGGGTCTGCGTTCCGGCTTTGTGGTTTGCCCGACAGGCTATGCCACCCGTGTGATGAACGCCCACCGGCTGATTACAGGCAGTGCGCCGCGCGCGATCATGGAAATATCAACACGCCTTATTCTGTCCGGTGAAGCCGATCAGATCATGGCCAAAGTTGCGCTTGATAATGCGGCGCGTGTTGAAAAAGTACGCGCCGCGCTTGCCGGATTTGAATTTCGCAGCGACCCGCGCTGTCCGTTCGTCTGGTTGCGCCTTCCGGAACCGTGGCTTCCGAGTACTTTTTGCAAGGCGGCACGTGCGCAAAATGTTGTCGTTGAAGAAGCTGACGAGTTCAAAGTCGGGCAAACTGAATATGCGGTGCCCTTTGTGCGCATTGGCATAACGGGAGAACTGGAGGCTGATCGCCTTGATGACGGGCTGAATGTCCTCAAACAATTGCTCCAGCAGCCGGCGCTTGCCTATGATACCATTGAATAAGCGCGATTTAACTGTGGCATAGCGCAGTTTAGACTGTAAACGTGCCGCATGATCCGCTATCAGATGGCCAGTCAAAAACGCCCGAATTTGCTGGATTGTCATGAAAATCAACAATACCGCCCCGATCACCGATGAACTCATTGCCGCGCATGGTTTAAAACCGGATGAATATGAGCGCATTTTAAGTCTGATCGGACGTGAGCCGAGCTTTACCGAGCTTGGCATCTTTTCGGCGATGTGGAATGAACATTGCTCCTATAAATCATCGAAAAAATGGCTGCGCACACTGCCGACCACCGGCCCGCAAGTCATTCATGGTCCCGGTGAAAATGCCGGTGTTGTCGATATTGGTGATGGTGAATGCGTTATCTTCAAGATGGAGAGCCACAATCACCCGTCCTATATCGAACCTTATCAGGGTGCTGCGACCGGCGTTGGCGGCATTTTGCGTGATGTCTTCACCATGGGCGCACGGCCGATTGCAGCAATGAACGCTTTGCGTTTTGGCGAGCCGGAACACAGCAAGACGAGGCATCTCGTTCACGGTGTCGTTTCAGGCGTTGGCGGTTATGGCAATTCATTTGGCGTGCCGACAGTCGGCGGTGAAGTTGAATTTAATGCGCGGTATAACGGCAATTGCCTTGTTAACGCCTTCGCAGCCGGCATTGCGAAAACAGACGCTATTTTCCTGTCGGAAGCAAAAGGTGTTGGCCTGCCAATTGTTTATCTTGGCGCAAAAACCGGCCGTGACGGTGTGGGTGGCGCGACAATGGCGTCAGCCGAATTTGACGAGACAATCGAAGAAAAGCGCCCGACTGTTCAGGTTGGTGACCCGTTTACAGAAAAATGCCTGCTGGAAGCCTGCCTCGAACTCATGAAAACCGGCGCGGTGATCGCCATTCAGGATATGGGCGCGGCGGGCCTTACATGTTCAGCGGTTGAAATGGGTGCCAAAGGCGATCTGGGTGTCGAGCTTATTCTTGATGATGTGCCGGTCCGTGAAGATCACATGTCAGCCTATGAAATGATGCTTTCCGAGAGTCAGGAACGCATGTTGATGGTTCTTGATCCTGCCAAGGAAGAAGAAGCCAAAGCAATTTTCGTCAAGTGGGGTCTTGATTTTGCAATCGTCGGCAAGACAACCGACGATCTGCGCTTCCGCGTGATGCATCAGGGTGAGGAAGTGGCCAATCTGCCGATCAAAGAACTTGGCGATGAAGCACCGGAATATGACCGTCCGTGGATCGAGCCGGGCGTATGGAACCCGATGGCATCGTCCGAGTTCCCAGAGGCGGAAGATTACGGGCAAGCGGTTTTAACAATGCTTGGTTCTGCCAATCTGTCATCGCGCCGCTGGGTCTGGGAGCAGTATGATACGCTCATTCAGGGCAACTCCCTGCAATTGCCGGGCGGTGATGCCGGCGTTGTGCGCGTCGACGGCCACGACACGAAAGCGCTGGCATTTTCATCGGATGTAACACCGCGTTATTGTGAAGCTGATGCTTTTGAAGGCGGTAAACAGGCTGTGGCCGAATGCTGGCGCAATATCACCGCCACCGGTGCAGAACCGCTCGCATCCACCGACAACCTCAACTTCGGCAATCCTGAACGTCCTGAAATCATGGGCCAGTTTGTAAAAGCGGTTGAAGGTATCGGCGCTGCGTGTTCCGCGCTGAACTTCCCTATCGTATCTGGCAATGTGTCGCTTTATAACGAAACATTTGGCGAAGCTATTTTACCCACACCAACCATTGCCGGTGTGGGCATATTGCCGGACTGGAACCAGATGGCACGTATCGGCACCATGAAAGACGGTGACCATGTCTTCCTGCTTGGCGGTGACGGATCGCATCTTGGCCAGTCGATTTATCTTGAAATCATGCATCAACGTGCTGACGGCCCGCCGCCGCCGGTTGATCTGGCCATTGAGAAGCGCAACGGCGATTTTGTCCGTTCGGCTATCCGCAACGGTCAGGTTACGAGCTGCCATGATCTGTCCGATGGCGGGTTGGCTATTGCGCTTGCGGAAATGTGTATCGCGTCAGGTAAAGGCATGGAGATCAATCCCGGCGAAGCAGATCTGGCCCATGCTCTTTTATTTGGTGAAGATCAGGCGCGCTATGTCGTGACCATCCCTGATGCTGATGCGAATTTCTTTGCGATCAATGCTGAAACAGCGGGCATTCCCTTCCGTGATCTTGGCATAGTAGGCGGTGACGCGCTAACATTGACGGGAATCGTATCGACAACCATATCAGTAGCAGACATGCGCAACGCACATGAAAACTGGTTCCCGCAATATATGAGCGCCGAACAAGCGCCAATCGCGGCCGAGTAGGAGAACACTCAATGCCGATGAACGCCAATGACATCGAGAAGATGATTAAAAACGCCATTCCGGACGCAACAGTTACGATTCGTGATCTGGCAGGTGATGGTGACCATTATGCTGCTGAAGTTGTCTCGGAAAGCTTTCGCGGTCTTTCCCGTGTAAAGCAGCACCAGATGGTGTATGCGGCGCTTGAGGGTAATATGGGCGGTGTTTTGCACGCCCTCGCCCTGCAAACATCAGCACCGGACTAAACAAACACCACAAGCCGCTTTGATTGCCGGTATTCATACGATTCCTATTTTGCAAGAAAGCGCTTGCTAAGTCTGGAATTTACCAAGTGCCATCGCTACATTGCGGTTAAACAATCTAATGAACAGGAATATGCCATGAGCATGAACGATTTCATCGACAATGAAGTGAAAAACAACAATGTCGTGCTTTTCATGAAAGGCACACCGGATTTCCCGCAATGCGGATTTTCCGGACAGGTTGTTCAGATTCTCGATTATCTGGGCGTCGACTATAAAGGCATTAATGTGCTTGCCGATGACGATCTGCGCGAAGGCATTAAAACATATTCTGACTGGCCGACAATTCCGCAGCTTTACGTCAAAGGCGAGTTTGTAGGCGGCTGCGATATTATTCGCGAGATGTTCCAGGCAGGTGAACTTCAAACACATATGAGCGATGCCGGCGTGGAAGTAAAAGCGGCGAGCTAAGACGCGCCAAATTCACTTTAAAACTTTGCAGCGCGCACCTTCGGGGGCGCGTTTTGCTTTTATCATTATTGAAATTGTCAGTAGACAGATCGCTATGTGCGCCATAGTCAAGATTTAAACAGGAGTTCGCCATGACCAAATCAACCAAGTGGAACATTTATCTTTCAGGTGAAATTCACACCGATTGGCGCGAACAGATTGAAGCTTCTGTGAATGAAGCCGGATTACCTGTCTCATTCTCCGCGCCTGTGACCCATCACGAAGCGTCGGATGATTGCGGCGTTGCTATTTTAGGCGCTGAGTCCGACAAGTTCTGGCATGACCATAAAGGTGCGCAAATCAATGCAATCCGCACCCGCACACTAATCGGTAATGCTGATATTGTGGTCGTACGCTTCGGTGAAAAATACAAGCAATGGAACGCGGCCTTTGATGCGGGCTATGCCGCAGCACTTGGCAAGCCACTCATCATCATTCATCAGGATGAACATGCCCATGCGCTTAAGGAAGTTGACGCCGCAGCGCTGGCTGTCGCCAAGACGCCCGCGCAGGTTGCCGACATTTTGCGTTATGTGATTGAAGGCCGGCTTGACGGCTATACAGACGGAAGCGCGTCGTGAGCGAGCCAATACTATTTGACGGTTTTGATGAAAAATCACTCAAGTTTTTAACAGCACTTGGTTTTCATCAGAACCGCGAATGGTTTCACGAAAACAAGCCGCTTTATGAAAAACTGATCAAGGAGCCAATGGGCGATTTGGTTGAGGCGGCGTCTTTACGTTTTGCGGAACTTGGCATTCCCTTACATGGCACCCGCAAAACATCGCTCTATAAAGTCAACCGCGATGTGCGGTTTGCAAAGAACAAAGATCCTTACAACACCCACGCTTCAGCCGTTTTAACGCGCAACGGCACCAAAAAAGACGGCTCCGGCGCCTATATGCACTTCAAGCCCGACAATTGCCTATTTGCGGCCGGTGTCTGGTATCCTGAACCCCATGAGCTTCGTGCTTTGCGTGAAATGATCGTAGAACGGCGCGATGATTTTCTTGAAATAGAGCGCAAACTGGCAAGCAAAGGCTTGCGTTTTGACAATGAGAAGGCTCTAAAGCGGGTGCCTCCTGCGTTCAAACATATTGAAGATTTGGACTTGCAGCGGTTACTCAAGCAAAAGAGTTTTACGGTCACACGCCCCGTTGCGGATAAAGATATCCAAAACCCTGCCCTGATTGAAACTCTCGTCGAATTGACCCAAGACACGATGCCCCTGATGCAGTTTTGCTGGCGGGCAATGGACCCGCTTCGGGACCAGTAACGGAGTGACTTTTGACAGATTCTGTCCAAATAAAAACCGATCCTTCTCTGCCTTCCCAAAATCAAGGCTTTATTGAAGGAAGCACCATCTCGCGTCCGATGTTCATCGCAATGATTGCCATGTTTATGGCTCTCAATGCGCTGGCGATTGACATTATCCTTCCCGCATTTCCGGCCATGCTCGACACATTCGGTCAGGATGTCGGCAATAAGGTGCAATATGTGCTGTCTGCCTATTTGATCGGTTTCGGTATTGCGCAACTTTTTTATGGTCCGGTCACAGACCGTTTCGGGCGTCGCGCGCCATTGTTTTTCGGCATGACGCTTTACATCATATTTGCTTTTGCCGGTGTTTTTGCCCCCAGCTTTGAGTTGCTATTGTTCTGCCGCTTTATGCAGGGTGTGGGCGCTGCCTCAACACGCGTGATTGCCGTTGCGGTGGTACGTGACACCCATTCAGGACGCGCTATGGCTTCAACCATGTCGCTTGTCATGATGGTATTTATGGTGGTGCCGATCTTCGCGCCGATGATCGGACAAGGCATTATTATTTTTGGCGACTGGCATCTCATCTTTCTTTTCATGGCCGCGATTTGTGCCCTCGTGCTAACATGGGCTGTATTTAAAATGCCTGAGACACTGCCCGTGGATAAAAGGCGCGAATTGACACTGAAGTCGGTTTTGACGTCCTTCAGGCTGATTGTTTCCAGCCGCCTCGCCTTTTTCTATGCCATTTCCACGGCATTCTTTTTTGGCGGCCTGTTCGGCTTTTTGAATGTCGCCCAGCCTATCTATGGCGATGTTTACGGGCTTGGCGCTTGGTTTCCGATCGCCTTTGGCTCGGTTGCCGTTCTGATGGCGTTTTCCTCATTTACAAATTCGCGACTGGTCGGCACTTTGGGTCAACGCCGATTGGCGCACAGTGCCTTGCTGGCATTCTTTACCGCCGCGTTGATTCTCGTCGCCGTGTCCCTCAATGGCAATCCACCGTTCTGGCTGTTCATGGGTATTCTTGCGCTTGCCATGCCGCTTTTCGGGCTGATAGGCGCGAACCTTAATTCATTGGCGCTGGAACCGCTCGGTGCGATCGCCGGCACAGCGTCATCGGTGTTGGGCTTCATGCAAACGGTGGGAGGCGCTTTGGTTGGCGCGACGATCGGACAGTTTTATTCCGGTCAGGTTCTGGACCTTGCGACCGGCTTTGCGCTTGTATCCGGCATGGCTGTTTTCTTCGTGCTTATCGCAGAAAATGGCCGTCTGTTCGGTACTGCCGCAGACACATAGACGTGCCTGGAATTTCTATCCGCCTTCGTGATCGAGCGCGGCAAAATCAAACAATGTGCGGTCAAGCAAATGGCCTGGTTGCACATGGGATAATGCGCGCAAAATAGTCTCTTTTCGGCCCGGCGCGCGTTTTTCAAGATCTGCCAGAAAACGCTTCATGGCGTCACGCTGCAAACCGTCCTGACTGCCGCACAGATCACACGGGATAATCGGAAACTGCATTGCCTGCGCAAACTTTTCGATATCGGATTCGGCTGAAAAGCTTAAAGGACGAAGCACTGTCAAATCGCCCTCATCATTGAGCAGTTTTGGCGGCATCGCCTCCAGCCGCCCGCCGTGAAACATGTTCATGAAAAAGGTTTCCAGAATATCTTCGCGGTGATGGCCAAGAACCAGCGACGAACACCCTTCTTCGCGTGCAATTCGGTATAAATGCCCGCGCCGCAGACGCGAACACAGGGCGCAGTAGGTTTTGTTTTCAGGCACTTTTTCTGTGACGATCGAATAGGTGTCGCGGTATTCAATGCGGTGCTCAATGCCATGTCTTTCCAGCCATTCGGGAAGAATGTGTTTTGGAAAATTCGGCTGCTCCTGATCCAGATTGCAAGCCAGAATTTTAACAGGCAAATCACCGCGTTTCTGCAAATCGAGCAGAATGGACAACAGCGCATAGGAATCTTTACCGCCCGAAATACCGACCAGCCAGCGCGCACCGGCCTTTACCATCGAGAAATCGTTCAATGCGGTTTGTACCTGACGGGTCAGGCGTTTGCGCAGCTTGTTAAATTCGGTCGTGCTTGGCGCATGGGCAAACAGGTCTTGCACGGTATGTTCTTGAATGTGGTCGACAGCAATGTTCATAGCAATTGCAAGTATCGGGTGGCGGGAATTTTAGCAAGCACCATAGTGGTTACAAACATTATGGAGATCAAAATGAACTTTCAATTCCATGCTCTGGACCACCAAGAATTCGCTCATCTGCTCGCGTTTGATGATGAAACTCTAGCACAGCACAATGCCCGCCGCATTCAAGTGCGTGATTTTCCCAGCGCGCCCTGCCGCGTGAGCCTTGAAGATGCCGAGGTCGGTGAAACCGTTATTCTGGCAAATTACCTACACATGCCGAAGGATTCGCCATACAGATCATCCCATGCCGTTTATGTGCGCGAGGGCGTGACCACGGCCAAGCCTGAGGAAAACGAAATACCGAAATTTCTAAACCATCGCTTTTTGTCTGTTCGCGCATTTGACGCGCAGGGCATGATGCTTATTGCAGATACCGCTGAGGGCAGCGACGTGAAGAAAACGATCATGGCGTTTCTGGCTGATCCAAAGGTAGAAAATCTACATATCCACTTTGCAAAACAAGGCTGTTACGCCGCCCGTGTCACACGTTTATAATGTGCGAAGCGCTATATTTTACTGGCCGCCCATAGAAAATAGTTGTAGCGAGAAGGTCCGCCAGCGCCGTCCAGCGCATCGGCTTTCAAATCAGGTAATCGATCCAATTGCCAACCGTTTTCCCGCCACGCTTGCGCACAATCTGCCTCGGCGCAAATGATAAGCAATGCATTGTTCTTAAATTCATTCGGATTGAGCCAAGGCGAACGGGAAAAATCCGGACCTTGAATGATTTGTTTTTTGCCCTCGGCATAAAACGACATACCATATGCGGGAAACAAATCGCCGCCATAAGCCAACAAAGGCCCATTACCCGCTGTCTGCCATATATCATCAGCTCGCTCTGCCAGCGCCGCGTGCGGAATGACCGATATACCGCTCGCCTCCGCCAGGTCGGCTTTTTTAAGAAACGGCGTTGCGATCAGAGCCACAGAGCAGAAGAGAACAAACAAGGCAGATGTTGTTCTGCGCTTTAATTCAAACTTTTCCACCGGCAGAAACAGAACAACCAGTAGCGGGGCAACAATATGGATTGGCAACGACCAGTTGCTGGTTAGCGGTGTCCAAATCACAAGCGCTAATAACATTGCTGCAATTATTGGAACAATGAAAGCCCAAAGGATAATCCTGATTTTGGGTACAGCTAAGAGTTTCGGAACATGAGAAAAGTTAAAGACCTGCAACCGTTCTTCAAATGAGCGGAAAAAAGCCAGAGCAAAAAAGCCCGGAATTACGTAGACGATCTGCGCGATAAAAAACGCCGCCTGCCTGTAAAGAATATTGCCGACGCTGCTGTCACCCTGTTCGCTGGCTGCAAATACAAATGGTTGAAAATCATTATCTATCAGCCACGCAATGTGAGGCAGCAGAACAGCGCAAAAGACAATGGTTGCAACAATGCCGAAGCGCCCGAACACCAAAGATCGCATGTGCGGCACTGTCATCGCATGAATAAACAAGCTTACAATCAATGTCGCCGCAAAATATTTTGATAGCATGGCCAAGGCAGCGACAAACCCTAGAAATGCTGCGTCTAACATTCTGGGTTTTTCGTAGAGCCGCAAATAAAACAAAATGGTCGCCGCCCAATAGGGCAGCATGGCTGCATTGGCATTATAACGGATTGCCTGAAAGCCAAGCAAAGGCATAAAAAGTGCTAAAAGCACTGTGCAGTCTTGCTGCTTTTCGTTGAGAAAACGACGCGCGATCAAAACCATCAGGGCGAGGCTTATCGTTAAATTCAGCGATGCCAGCAACCAGTAATTCAGCTCGTTTCGGTGAAAAACTTCAAACCATACAGCAACAGTCCATCCGAACAGTGGTGGGTGCTTGTCATTACCCCACTGCCATCTGATGCCCCAAACATAATTTTCAAAGAAGTCGCCATAACTGTCAAAACCGACTTGCGACAACAGTGGAAACACAGTCCAAAAGGCAAATGTTGCAAATAGATAATAAAAAATGCGCGGCGATATGGGATACATATCACCGCGCATTGAAGTAGTCGTCACGCTAGAATTAACGTGAGTAGAATTCAACCACGAGGTTTGGTTCCATCATGACCGGGTATGGCACGTCGCTCAATGAAGGAACGCGCACATATTTCGATGTCATTTTAGAATGATCAACTTCGAGGTAGTCCGGCACATCACGCTCGGCAAGCTGTGTTGCTTCAATAACAAGCGCAAGCTGTTTTGATTTTTCGCGGATCTCAACCACATCGCCTTCTTTCAGGCGGTATGAAGGGATGTTCACTCGCTGGCCGTTCACTTTAACATGGCCGTGGTTCACAAACTGGCGTGCGGCAAAGATCGTAGGAACGAACTTTGAGCGGTAAACCATTGCGTCCAGACGGCTTTCCAGCAGGCCGATCAAAAGATCAGGTGTATCGCCTTTACGGCGTGCGGCTTCATCAAAAGTTTTACGGAATTGTTTTTCAGAAATATCGCCGTAATAGCCTTTAAGCTTCTGCTTAGCACGAAGCTGAACACCAAAGTCAGACAATTTGCCTTTGCGGCGTTGACCGTGCTGGCCCGGGCCATATTCACGACGGTTAACCGGAGACTTCGGACGGCCCCAGATGTTTTCGCCCATACGGCGATCTAATTTGTATTTTGTCGATTCGCGCTTGCTCATCGCATTTCCTTTCAAGTGTTTATGCCCGATACTTAATGTATCAGGTCAAGGAAACGCGCCCTCCTCTGACAGCTATTGCCATCTGACAGAACCAGTTACGCACGCATTGTATGTTACAGGCTCACGGGACACGTAAAAAACCCCGCAAAAGCGGGATGGCTGCGTGTATGATTATTTGGCCGGTTTGTCAAACGTTTCACACAAATATTCCGCCACGGATGTTTCCCCATCACAAGTGATCATGATCAAAGCGGAAAGAATATATTGATCGCCGTAATCGCTATGACCCCGACGATAATATTCATCGGAATACCCACTTTGAGAAAATCCGTAAACTTATAATTGCCTGCGCCATAGACGAGCGTATTGGTTTGATAGCCGATCGGCGTTGCAAAGCTGGCGCTGGCAGCAATCATGACAGCAACAAGAAACGGCCTTGGATCAACACCAAGCTGCGAGGTCAGGGAAATGACGATGGGCGTTAAAATAACAGCAACGGCGTTATTGGTGACAAGTTCTGTCAGAAAAGATGCTATCATATACACAGCTATAAGTGTCACCAGAAGCGGCAAATCCATCAAATAAGGCGTTATTTTGGATACAACCAGTTCAACAGCGCCGGTTGATTCAAGCCCTGCCCCGACAATGAGCATCGAAAAGATGAGAATGAGTATGGAGCCGTCAATCGAACTCCAGGCTTCATCACTGTCAATGCAACGCAGGAGCAAAATGCCGACAACACCAATCATTGCCAGAAGGCCGATTGGCAAAATACCCAGTGCGGCAAAGGCAACAATCGCAATTAATGCCAGAATGGCCACAGGAGCCTGACGTCGCCGAAATGCACGGGCGCTCGGCTCTGTGATTGAGACAACATCACCTGATGCTGCCAGCGTTTGAAAGCCGGCGGAGTTTCCCTGTAGAAGCAGTTTGTCAGACGGGCGCAACCGAACACTGGCAAGATCGGAGCCTGCAATATGTTTCGGCCGGTATGCACCCAGCACACGCACTCCGGCGCGCCTGCCCAAAGCAAGATCGGAAATGCGAACACCCGTATGCGAGTGATGCGATGTGACAATTGCTTCAGCAATGCGCATGTCTGAATCATTTTCGGGGTCTGTAAAGCTGCGCAAGCCAACACGCAATCCGCTCTCTTCGGCCAAAGTCAGCAATTCAGAGGTCGTTGCTATGACAATGAGCACATCGCCTTTTTGGACAACGCAGTCATTTATGTCCGTTCTGCTTATCTTTCCGCCGCGCCGGACCCCTGTTGTACGCACTCCAGCGCGTTGAAAATCTGCAATGTCCTTGATGGCTTTCCCAATACCTGTGTAGCCCGTCAGAACTGTGATTTCAGACAAAAATGGGGTCTCTTTATCGTCTTCTGAGCCACCGTCATGTTCACGGTTAGGCAAAAGAAAATGGCTTAAAATCACCATGGCACCACCACCAAACAGCGCAACAGTGATACCGACCGGTGCAATTTCAAAGATTGTGAAAGGTTCGATACCACTTTGCCGCGCCACACCATCAACCAGAATGTTTGTTGATGTGCCAAGCAATGTACAAGTACCGCCCAAAATAGCTGTATATGAAAGCGGGATCAGAAGCCTTGTCGGTGCCAGCTTAAGGCTCACCGCAAGGCGGACAACGACAGGAATTAATACCAGAACAACCGGTGTATTGTTCATGAACGCAGAAGCCGCAACTGTTGCCAGAAAGAAGGCAAGAAGTGCAAAAGCAGGCCGCACAACGGCATGTTCAATAATAAAATTGGCGATTGCGTCCAAAACGCCTGTTCTAACCAGCGCACCGGATACAACAAACATGGCTGCAATGGTAATCGGGGCTGAATTGGAAAAGGCATTCATAACTTCGTCTGCAGGCACAAGCCCAAAAACGATGAAGAGTGCCGCAGCGCCCGCCGCAGTCACTTCCGGCGGGTATTTTTCCCAAACGAATGCTGCAAAAAGCAACCCAAGGATTACAAGTGCGATATAGGCCGCATAAGGTGATAGTTCAGCCGTCATATTACCCCTGCGAGATTGTCAGCCAGATTGCTCCGGCGGTAGGCATCTCTGTTAACGATCGCACAACAATATTGTTCCCGTTCATTCAGCCAGTGATATGGCTTCAAGAACAGGTAAAATATTCCAATTTTCTTTGCTGTATTTGATTTAATTACTAAGATTGATCGCTCCAACGACTTCCAATCCGGCTAACATAGAATCTATTGCAATCGTTGCCAAAACAATGCCCATCACGCGGCTAACAACGCTCGCACCGGTGGCACCGATTATTTTATGAATCCGGCTTGCCAGCAGCAGCAATAATAGTGTCAAGCCAAGAACGATCATCAATATTGTGGCTGTGACTGCCTGTTCGGGTATCGAATAACGGTAATTATCTGTCAGGATGACAACGCCGAGCATAGCGCCGGGCGAAGCGATAGATGGCATGGCAAGGGGAAAAACCGCGCCGGAAAGATGGTCTTTCTCCGCCGCTTTAATTTCTGATGATGGTTTAGAGTCACCAAAGATCATCTGCAATGCAAAGAGAAGCAAAATAAGGCCACCGGCAATCTGGAACGCTCCTAACCTTAGGCCCAATGCTTCAAGCAAGAACTGCCCGCCAATCAGAAAGGCCATCAACACGATTGCCGCAATCACAACGGCACGAATGGCAAAGCGCTTGTGCAGATGGGCAGGCACGCCCGTTGTCGCATATAAAAATACCGGCAATGACCCGATGGGATCAATCACCACAAAGATAGTGATGAAGTCTTTCACTATAGAAGACCAGTCAATCATCATACGCTTTTCTGTTAAGGTGCCAAATCAGGATTAGGCTTCTATCTTCTATGGATAGCGTGTTCCAATCAACCCGAATCCAACAATCAATCGCTGAATTTCCTGCGGTGTATTGTTGGATGTAAACAAGGCAATGTCCGGCGCGCCGGTTTCTCGCTCCTTGAAATCCAGATTTTCAGCCAGCGAAACGGCACGGCGTGCAATCGCCTCACTTGTATCAATCCAGTCCACCGGCCAGGGCGCTGTCTTGCGTAAGCGGTTGACCAGAAACGGATAATGTGTGCATGCTAGGACCACGATGTCGGTGCGTTTTCCGTCCTGTTCGACAAAACAAGGGGCTGCTTCCGCCTTCACCGCCGCTTCGTCGACATAACCGGTGCGCATATATGTTTCAGCCAACCCTGCAAGATGTTCGCTGCCCACCAGCCGCACATGACATTTGCTGGCATATTGCTTGATCAGATCGCGGGTATATTGCCTTTTAACTGTTCCAGGCGTTGCCAGAACCGATACCAGCCCTGAATGCGTGCGTTCAGCCGCCGGCTTAATCGCAGGAACCGTGCCGACGAAAATCTGATCAGGATAGATTTCGCGCAGATGATTGATCGCCAAGGTTGAAGCTGTGTTGCAGCCGATCACAATCATGCCGGGATCATGCTGCTCGATAAGCGTGCCGAACAATTTTGTCATCCGTAGCAGAAGCTCTTCTTCTTCCCATGCACCATAAGGAAACGCGGCATCATCGGCGACATAAATATAGCGCATCGACGGCAGAATAATCCGCATCTCTTTTAATACCGAAAGACCGCCAATACCGCTGTCAAAAACCAGTATCGAAGCATTGCGTTTTTCAGCCATTTTTAGCAGCCTCTTTTTGGGCTTTGCGGTGGGCATCATCATCAGGACTGCCCGCCCCGCGCGGCATATTTCTGCTAAAGCGGTCAAGCGATGAGACAACGCCGCGCAGCACCTGAATTTCATCTTGAGAGAATCCTGCGCGGGTGAGAACAGCGCGCAGATTTTCAGTCAGAACCGGCTTTTTTTCCGCTGTCCTGAAATAGCCGCGTGCGTCCAGCGCATCTTCCAACTGGTTGAACAAGCCGAACAATTGCTCTTTAGGCGCTTCCTCGAAATTTGTGCCTGCAAACGGTAAATTGTCAGCTTCGACATTTTTCGTTTTGAGAAATTCGTATGACATCAGCAAAACAGCCTGCGCGATGTTCAGCGAGGCATAGGCCGGATTTACCGGGAATGTGACAATATCATCGGCAAGGCTGACTTCTTCATTGCGCAGGCCGATACGTTCACGACCGAACAAAATCCCGACTTTTTGATCTTTTGCAAAACGCGCGCGCAGGTTCCGGCTTGCTTCTTCAGGCCCTAGAACCTGTTTGAAACCGTCACGCATACGCGCAGTCGTTGCCACGACATAGCTCAAGCCTTCCATCGCTTCGCGCAAGGTCGGATAGATTGTCGCCTGCTCCAGAACATAGACCGCGCCACTTGCGGCACTATTGGCTTTCTCGCTCGGCCAGCCATCGCGCGGATTGACGATACGCAAATCAATAAGACCGAAATTGGCCATTGCCCGCGCGGCCATGCCGATGTTTTCGCCCAGTTGCGGTTCAACCAGAATGATGGACGGCCCTTCGGCCAAAAGTTCTTGTTTGTTGTCAGTGCCTGCCATTGGCGTCGCTTATTCTTGTCAGGGTTACAAATATTGGTCTTGTCATATTTCGCGCAACAACCAAAGTCATCCCCAAATCAATAAACGGGATAAGATGATGCTTTCTGCCGCTTTTATATTTGTCGATGGTACGCTGGATGAAGAATTTTTCCGGCTCGATAGCCAGATCGAAAAAGCGGCAAAGGCAACGGACGGTTATCTGGGTGTCGAGCGCTGGGTCGAACCGGACGGCAAAAAGCGCAACTCGACATATTATTGGCGTGATGATGCCGCACTCAAAGCATTTGCCAACAATTCCACCCATCTAGAGGCCAAACGGCAATATCAAAAATGGTATGACGGCTTCCATGTGGTGATTTCGCGCATTGAAAAGACCTATGGTGACGGTGCGCTTGAAACGTTTTTGCCTGATAGTCGCGCAAAATTTCGCCAATAGACTTAAAAACGATGTGTTAAACGAAAGACGCTTGCGCAAAAATTTGCGCAGCGTGACCGGCTTTGCTATAGCCGCTCTCATAATCCGAAGGATATGCGTGATAACGCATATTCACCACACCAAAAACTGAGGCATACATGGCTAAAATCAAAGTCGCCAATCCCGTTGTAGAGCTCGACGGCGATGAAATGACACGCATTATCTGGCAGTTTATCAAAGATAAACTCATTCACCCTTACCTTGATATTGATCTGAAATATTACGATCTGGGCGTAGAATCGCGCGATGCGACTGATGACCAAATCACCATTGATGCCGCCAATGCGATCAAAGAATATGGCGTCGGCGTTAAATGTGCGACGATCACGCCTGATGAAGGCCGTGTTGAAGAATTCAAACTGAAAAAAATGTGGCGCTCGCCAAACGGTACGATCCGCAACATTCTTGGCGGTGTTATCTTCCGTGAGCCGATCATCTGTAAAAACGTTCCGCGCCTTGTTCCAGGCTGGACCAAGCCTGTTATCGTTGGCCGTCACGCTTTTGGTGACCAGTACCGCGCAACAGACTTCCGTTTCCCCGGCAAAGGCAAACTGACAATGAAATTTGTCGGTGAGGACGGTCAGGAAATCGAACACGAAATCTTCGATGCACCGGCAGCCGGTATTGCCATGGGCATGTATAACCTCGACGCTTCAATCGTCGATTTTGCCCGCGCATCACTCAATTACGGTTTGCAGCGCAAAGTGCCTGTTTATCTTTCTACCAAAAACACCATCATGAAGGTCTATGACGGCCGCTTCATGCAGATTTTTGAAGAAATTTATCAGTCTGAATTTAAAGAGAAATTCGAAGAAGCCAAAATCTGGTATGAGCACCGCCTCATCGACGATATGGTTGCCTCCAACCTTAAATGGTCAGGCGGCTATGTTTGGGCTTGTAAAAACTATGATGGCGACGTTCAGTCCGATACTGTTGCCCAGGGCTTCGGCTCGCTTGGTCTGATGACGTCTGTTTTGATGACTCCGGATGGCCAGACTGTGGAAGCAGAAGCGGCACATGGTACAGTGACACGTCACTACCGCCAGCATCAAAAAGGCGAAGAAACATCAACAAACTCAATCGCTTCGATCTTTGCATGGACACGCGGTCTCGCGCACCGTGCCAAGCTCGACAACAATGATGATCTGCTTAACTTCTCACTCACACTGGAGAAGGTTTGCGTTGATACAGTTGAAAGCGGCTTTATGACCAAAGACCTTGCGCTTCTGATCGGCCCGGACCAGCCTTGGCTTTCAACAACAGGCTTCCTCGATAAAATCGACGAGAACCTGCAAAAGGCAATGGCTGCCAGCTAATATGGCCCATGGTCAGCGAACCATTTTAAGGGGGCTTGCGGTGTTATTGCGCCGCAGGCCCCTTTTGGCATCCGCTTTTCTTGCGGCTGCCGCGCTGACATTTATTTTCGGCCTGAAAGCTCTTGTCCACTTCACCTATTGGACGGATCACCGCCAAAGACCTATCGCCTCATGGATGTCTATCAATCACATTGCGCGTGTTTGGAAAGTTGACGCTCACGAACTCAACGACGCTTTGCAGATTTCTGACAATGCGCTGAATGGCGTTTCAATTGCCCGTATCGCGAAAGAACAGGATAAGCCGGTATCGGTTATCATCATGCAGATTCAATCGGTGATTGAAGAAGAATATGGCGAACCGCCATCATGATAGATACTGTGCTGACATGGTTTGCCCTTTATGGCGTACAGGCACTATTTGTTGCTCTTTTTGCTGGGCAGACAGGCATTATTCCTGTTCCGACAACGATTGTACTTCTAACGGTAGGCGCAATTCTGGTTGATAAAACCGTTGCGCCGATTAACGTATTTCTGGCCTGTATTTGCGGCGCTGCTTTAGGCGATCAGTTCGGCTATGCGGTCGGGCGTGCGGGCGGGCCTGCCTTTGCATCCTATCTGGCTGACAGCCGCTGGGGAAAAATGTTCAAACGGGCAGAGATGTACTCACAAAGATGGGGCGCCATCGGCATCTTTTTCAGCCGCTGGCTCGTGAGCCCCGTCAGCCCCTATCTTAATTATCTCGTCGGCATTACCGGCCTGCCATGGCTCAAATTCACCGTGATGAGCATTTGCGGCGAAATCATCTGGATTGCCGGTTTTCTGTCCATCGGTTACGGGTTCAGCGCGTCAATCACATCAATTGACAGCCTCGTTGCCAATATCGTGTTCTTCATTGGCGGGCTTATCGCCACGCTGTTCTTTTGGTCACGGGTTAAAAAATCGCTTGCCAAATCCAAAGCTGGCAAGCGACCTTAAATCAATCCCGCAGATAGAATTGCTCTGACCTTAAAGCATGTCAGGAAAAGTGGGACCGGTTTTCTGCCCGGACATGCGGCAAATCAAAGGGGTAGA
>NZ_JXMU01000029.1 GCF_001293565.1 Ahrensia marina
TCGCCGCAACTTTGATTGCTTCTACATCTGCATTTGCTGCTAACAGCTCTTACTCAGACGGTAACGGCACATATCTGCAGCACGACAGCAACCTTGATATGGAAGCAACAGCATCAATCGGCACTGACGTCATCGACACAAACGCCGTCTTTACATCAACTGAATATGTAAATGGCCGTGACGCAACTATTAAGTACACCCTAGGTGCTGACGGCGAACGTAACATTATCTCTAAATCATTCCGTTCTAGCGGTCGTTAATATCCACCCCCAAGAGCCCGGGGCACTGCAATGCCCCGGACCCTCCCTGACTATCCCAACCTAAATAACAAAAGGCGTTTATACGCCAACGAAGGAACACATTATGAAAACTCTTGCACTTACACTCGCCGCAACCTTGATTGCCTCTACATCTGCCTTTGCTGCAAACAGCTCATTTTCTAATGGCGATGGCTCTTACCTGCAAAATGGTGGCAACTTAGACATGGAAGCAACTGCATCCATCGGTACTGCTGCCGCGATCGACACAAACCACATTTTCACAGTCGATGAAGTTGTTCATGGCCGCGATGCAAAAGTGAAATTTACACTCAATGCAGACGGCAGCCGTAACATTATTTCTGAATCATTCCGCTCAAGCGACCGTTAATAACGGCCCCAGTATCCGGGGCACTGCAATGCCCCGGACCTCTGAACATTCCCAACCCAAATTACAATGAAAGCGCTGGTGCGCTTATGAAGGAACATATTATGAAAACTCTTGCACTTACACTCGCCGCAACTTTGATTGCTTCTACATCTGCCTTTGCTGCAAACAGCTCTTACTCAAACGGTGACGGCTCATATCTTCAAAATGGTGGCAACCTTGACCGTGAAGCAACCGCTTCTATCGGAACTGTAGACGTCGTTGACACAAATACAATTTTCTCACGCAACGAGATCATCAATGGCCGCGATGCAACTGTGAAATTTACACTTGGCGCTGATGGCGAACGTAACATCATTTCTAAATCATTCCGCTCAAGCAGCAGATAATTAGACAATTGCCGGCCCCTCGATAATCCCCCTCTCCCAATAGGGAAAACCGGCAAGAGTGAACCAGAGCCTTGCCAAAGCGGGCCGGTTCGGGCGAAGTCATTGGCAGGCCCCTCCTAGTCCTGTGACTTCGCTTTTCAAGCCACCGTTTGGCGTAGCCGACGGTGGCTTCTTTATGAAACGTCACGTTGCACCATGTGCCTCATCCGTGTAAGAACGCCTCAGTTCTAAAAACGAGACGGATATGCTGACGCAAACAAAAGAATCTACCCAAGAGATTGAAAGCCTGATGGCCACGATTGGCCGGAACGCGAAAGCAGCCAGCGGCCCCTTATCGATCGCTTCAGCAGAGCAGAAAAAAACGGCTCTTTTAGCGATGGCAGACGCTGTTCGTAGTGAAACGGGTGCAATTCTGGCAGCGAACAAGCTGGACATGGAAAACGGCGCCAAAGCAGAGCTTTCGCCTGCCATGATGGATCGCCTGAAACTTGACGAAGAGCGCATTAACGCTATCGCCGAAGGCATCTTGTCCATTAGCGAACTGACAGACCCTGTTGGCGAAGTCATCGCCCAGTGGGAGCGCCCGAACGGTTTGAAAATCGAACGCGTGCGCACGCCCCTTGGCGTGATCGGCGTTATTTATGAAAGCCGGCCGAATGTAACGGCTGATGCCGGCGCTCTTTGCTTGAAAGCAGGCAATGCGGTCATCCTGCGCGGCGGCTCGGATTCAGTTCATTCATCCCGTGCCATTCACGCTTGTCTGGTCAGCGGCCTGAAGGCTGCGGGCTTGCCTGAACATGCGGTACAACTTGTTCCGACAACCGACCGCGCCGCTGTTGGTGAATTGCTGAAAGGCCTTGATGGCTGTGTGGACGTGATTGTTCCGCGCGGCGGCAAAAGCCTGGTCGGGCGCGTGCAATCAGAAGCCCGCGTACCTGTGTTTGCGCACCTTGAAGGCATTTGCCACATTTATGTTGACGCTTCCGCTGATCTGCAAATGGCCGTTGATGTTGTCACCAATGCAAAGATGCGCCGTACCGGCATTTGCGGCTCTGTCGAAACACTGCTTGTCGACCGCAAAATTGCCGCCAGCCATCTGGTTCCTGTTCTCAAAAGTCTGACAGAAAAGGGATGCGAAATTCGCGGTGCAGAAGAGGTTTGCATTGCCTACCCCGATGCTGTGCCTGCCACCGATGAGGATTGGTCGACCGAATATCTCGATGCCATTATCTCTGTCAAAATTGTGGACGGTATTAGCGGCGCGATTGAGCATATTCAAAACTACTCATCGGCCCATACAGAAGCTGTCATTGCAGAAGATGAAGAGGTCGTTGCACGCTTCTTCAATGAAGTCGACAGCGCTATTTTGCTGCACAATGCATCAACACAATTCGCTGATGGCGGTGAATTTGGCATGGGCGCCGAAATCGGTATTGCAACAGGAAAAATGCACGCCCGCGGACCGGTCGGGGTCGAACAATTAACATCGTTCAAATACCGTGTGCATGGCACCGGCCAAACCCGAACCTAGACAAGGTGGAGCACGATAAGGACATCGCCGCAGGCGTTGCAGCGCAATATCTGCGTATGCCTTATGTCGAAAAAGGCATGACAGTCGGTCTTTTTGGCGGGTCCTTCAATCCACCCCATGACGGGCACAATCTTGTCGCCGAAATCGCGTTGCGACGGCTTGGCCTGAACCAGCTTTGGTGGATGGTCACGCCCGGCAATCCGCTCAAAGATACGTCCCAATTGCCTAGTCTGGCTGAAAGAATCCAGCTTTCAGAAGAAATCAATGACGACCCGCGCATCAAAGTCACAGGTTTTGAGGCATCATTTGATACCGCCTACACGGCCCAGACATTGGCGATGATCCACCAGCGCAATATCGGCGTGAATTTCGTCTGGATCATGGGCGCTGATAATTTAGCCAGCTTCCACAAATGGCAGGACTGGCAAATCATTGCAAAAACCTTTCCGATCGCCGTGATCGACCGGCCAGGCTCCACATTGTCTTACTTGTCATCGATCATGGCAAAGACGTTTGATTATGCCCGCGTGGATGAAAATGACGCACCGGCTTTAGCGCGCCTTAAGGCGCCCGCATGGACATTTATCCATGGCCCGAGGTCACCGCTTTCTTCAACCGCGATACGCAATAAAACCAAAAACCTGTAACAGGCTGTGACATTGCTTAGATAGATTGCGTCTTGAAACTGTTATACAGGCATGACTATCTTTAGATCATCAGGCAAAACGAATCGCCTGATTTGCACATGTTCCAAAGGAAAGGACCCACTTGAGAACAGCAAACGAGAAGAAGGTTAACCAGCCTTCAGCATCCGAACTCAGCGGCGCTGCCACTGCGCAACGGATTTACGACTTTGTGATGGATAGCTTGGAGTCAAGCAAAGCCATCGACATAATTCCAATCGACATTAAAGGAAAATCCGCTTTGGCGGATCATATGGTTGTCGCGTCGGGCACATCCCACAGGCATGTGAACGCTGTTGCAGACCATTTGCTACGCACTTTAAAGGAGCAGGGCTTGGGCACATCGCGTGTCGAAGGTCTTTCCGGAGCCGATTGGGTCTTGGTAGATGCAGGCGATGTGATCGTGCATATCTTCCGTCCGGAAGTGCGCGAATTCTATCAGCTTGAGAAAATCTGGGCAGAAGACGCAGACACCGTGCATTAAGTCCTTCTTTCCGATAAACCATCGGAAAGGATGAATTTATGCAACTGGTTTTATTTTGTGTTGGCCGATTGAAAAAAGGGCCGGAGCGCGAACTTGTTGAGCGCTATCTGGATCGCTTGGCCAAGACCGGACCGCAATGCGGCCTCAATTTCGGCGGGGTGACCGAAATTGTGGAAAGCCGCGCACAAACAGCCGAACAAAGAAAAGCCGAAGAAAGCGCGCGATGCCGCGAGCTTGTAAGCGATCCCCGCTCTGCTCTGCTTTTGTTTGATGAGCGCGGCAAAGCGCTTGGATCGCGCGATTTTGCAGGAAAAATAGGCGATCTGCGCGATCAGGGCATCCAGACATTGGTGGCTGCCATCGGCGGACCGGACGGACACGAACCGGGCCTTGCCAATGATGCCCATATGGTAGTCGCCTTGGGAAAGCTGACATGGCCGCATCAGGTGGCGCGAATTCTTGTCGCCGAACAGCTTTATCGCGCCAGCGCGATTTTAAACAATCATCCCTACCATCGTGACTAAGGAGGCAAGCACTATATCATATTTGCGCCCCTTTGCACTTTTATCAAAGCGCAAATCATTTATGGTGGGCTGAAAACAGGCTTTGATTCTTGGCAACGGCACTCAATAAATTTTGGGCATGGCGATATTTGCTGGCAGCAATTTTTATTATTGCTGCACCAAGCCTTCACGCGCAGACACTTTTACCCGAAGATATGCCGCCGGAAATCCGCCAGAGCCTTGAAAAATCAACGGCCGAACTAAACGCCATTCTTGACGAGCGCGGTGTTACCCAGCAACGCGCCAAAGAACTGGAAAGCGAAGTCGAAGCAATCCGCAAAGACAAGGCCGCGATCACGGCAGCGCTTATTCAATCTGCAAAAACCGAGAAAAAACTGGCTGCAGATATTTTTCAATTACAGGAAGATTTGCTGGCGCTTGAAGCCCAGAAAGCCGACATTCAAATCGGCCTGTGGGAACGGCGCGGCGCTTTGGCAGAAGTGTTGGCCGCCTTGCAACGCATGGGGCTTAATCCGCCGCCGGCTTTGCTGGTGACACCGGAAGACGCGCTTGGTTCTGTGCGCAGTTCTATTCTTTTAAGCGCCGTTGTGCCGCATATGCGGGCGGAAACCGAAATATTGATCGCCGATATTCAAGAGCTCGACCAGATCACGGGAAGCATCAAATCCGAGCAGGAAAAGCTTAAATCGACGCGTCAGGAGCAGGCCGAAGAACAAAAACGCCTGTCACTCCTTGTAGAAGAAAAAAAGAAACTCGAAGGCCAGACGGCGGCTGAGCTGGCATTGCAGCAACAGCGAATGGCTGAACTGCTTGCGCAAGCCGAAAGCATGGAAAGCTTTATCACATCATTGGAGGATGAGGCCGAGCGCGTAAGGCGGGAAGCGGAAGAAAAATTACGCGCCGAAGAACAGGCCCGCATTGAAGAGGAACAGCGCAAAGAGGCCGAAGCAAAAGCAGCGCGTTTAGCGGCTGAAAAAGCACGCGAAGAGGCCGAGCGTGCCAAGCGCGAGGCGGACAGAGCAAAACAGCTTGCCGCTGAAAAAGCATTGCGCGAAGCAGAAACAGCGCGTCTGGAGGCCGAACGCGAACAGCGTGAAGCACAGTTGCGAATCAGCGAAGCACGCCAACGCGCAGCCGAACTGGCGGCAAAACCAAGCCAGATCGCACCGGCCGCACCCTTCTCGACCCGAGGCGGTCAACTGGCAAAACCTGTATCAGGCCGCACAATTACCGCATTTGGCGATGATGACGGTCTTGGTCAAAGAGCGCAGGGCGATACAATAGAAACCAGCCCCAACGCAATTGTGACTGCACCGGCGGATGGAAAAGTGCTATATGCTGGACCATTCCGTGCCTATGGCAACCTATTGATCATTGATGCGGGAGAAGAGTATCATCTTGTTCTTGCTGGAATGGATAGGATAGACGTTGCACAGGGACAGTTTGTGCTGGAAGGTGAACCGGTAGGCGCAATGGGCCGTATCAGACTTGCCAGCGTGACTGCGGCGGCGACTAAAAATGACAATCCGACGCTCTATATAGAGTTCAGGAAGAATTCAAAACCGATCAACCCGTCACCATGGTGGGAGAAGATCAGTGCGGGAAGGACGTAAATATGCTTCGTAAATTATCTCTGCTGTTTGCCGGCGTGCTCGTTGGTGCGGGAATGACAGCGCTTGTCGCGGGCCAGCCGATGATCAGCGCCAATGCAGCGGGCAATGATACATATAAAAATCTGGCCATTTTTGGCGATATTTTTGAACGTGTGCGCAGCAATTACGTTGAAGAGCCCAATGACTCTGATCTGGTCGAGAATGCCATTAACGGCATGCTGACATCGCTTGATCCGCATTCATCCTATCTTAATGCGGAAGATGCCGCCGAAATGCGCACACAGACCCGCGGTGAGTTTGGCGGCCTTGGTATTGAAGTGACGATGGAAGACGAACTGGTCAAAGTCATCACGCCGATGTTCGAAAGCCCTGCCGAAGAAGCAGGCGTGCTTGCAGGTGACCTGATTTCAAAAATTGACGGTGAAGAAGTCCGCGGACTGACCCTGCAGGATGCCGTTGAGAAAATGCGCGGACCGGTCAACACTCCTATTGTTTTGGAACTTCTGCGTGAAGGTGCAGATGCACCGATTGAAGTCACCATCGTTCGCGAAATCATCACGGTGCAGGCGGTCAAAACCCGCGTCGAAGATGATGTCGCCTATCTGCGCGTCGTTTCCTTCACCGAACAGACCTATGATGATCTTGCCGAAGGCATTGAAAAAATGACCGAGGAAATCGGCGAAGACAAACTCAAGGGCTATGTTCTTGATTTGCGCCTTAACCCGGGCGGTCTTCTTGATCAGGCAATCAACGTATCCGATGCTTTCCTTGAAAAAGGCGTGATCGTATCCACGCGCGGCCGCGATGACCGCGACAGCCGTCGTTTTTCTGCCCGTGCAGGCGATCTGATTAACGGCAAGCCGGTGATCGTTCTGATCAATGGTGGTTCTGCCTCTGCTTCTGAAATCGTTGCCGGTGCCTTGCAGGATCACCGCCGCGCGACAGTTCTGGGTACACAAAGCTTCGGCAAAGGCTCCGTCCAGACGATTATCCCGCTGGGCGAAGGCGGTGCACTGCGTCTGACCACAGCCCTTTATTACACACCGTCCGGCATTTCCATTCAGGGCAAAGGCATTACGCCTGACATCACTGTGGACCAGACGTTGCCGGAAGAGCTTCAGGGCCGTGATTTGTCACGCGGCGAATCTGATTTGCGCGGTCATATTACAGGCGAAAAAGAGGACGAGGAAGGCTCCGGCTCTGTTGCTTATGTGCCGCAAGACCCTAAAGAAGATGATCAGCTAACCTATGCCTTGGAACTGTTGCGCGGTGAACGCACAAACGAAGCGTTTCCGCCGGATCCAAACAAAGCGACATCCAACTGATCTGCGGCGATAGCTGGCATTGCCAAACCAGTGACAAGTTTTAAAGTAAAGGCCACCGACTATGGTGGCCTTTTTGATTCGATTGTAATGCACAAGCAGCCTGAAAGTTATTCTAGAATATGGATGATCTAAACGCCCCGCTTGGCAAAAATCTGCCGCCCAAAAAGGGCGCAACCAAAACACCCCCTTCGCGGTCAGGAAGCAAAGCCTTTCCGGTTCTGTTGGGCGCTATATTTCTCGGCGTTCTAGCACTCAACATTTATACCTTTCTTGAGCAAAACAAAGACACTCAGACACTTGTAGTGCGCCTTCCCGAGCCCGAGCCGGTAGAAGTCGCTGAGGAAAAAGCGGACCCGCAGGCGCAAAAGCCCGATGTTGAAGTCGTCTACGGACAACCTGATGCCAATATTGGGCAAGAGCCCGCCGCACCCGTTGCTGCCGAACGTGAAACAATAACGGAAGTCTCGCCGGGCGGTCCGCGTATCATCACAATACGTGATCCTCAGGTGACAGAGATTGGTCAGCCCGAAGGTGAGCGCCACCTGCCCGTTCAAAACGCACTTGAAGATACAAGCGCCGGCAAATTGCCCCAACGCACTGATGATGGCCGCCGTCCTGTCGATATATATGCGCGCCCATGGTCAAATGCAGGCGGCAAACGCATAGCCATTGTTATTGGCGGCCTTGGTTTGTCACAAACCGGCACACAGCGCGCGCTTGATCAATTGCCGCCTGAAATCACCCTTGCTTTTGCCCCCACAGGCAACAGCCTTGACCGGTGGATGCGTGTTGCACGCAAAAAAGGTCATGAGCTTTTGATGCAGGTGCCAATGGAGCCGTTTAACTATCCGCAGGTCAATCCCGGCCCCCGCACCTTGCGGCTGGCTTCGAGCCCTGAAACCAATCTGGAAAACCTGCAATGGGCGATGGCGCGCATGACCAATTACAGCGGCATCACCAATTATCTGGGCGCCCGCTTTATGAATGACCAGCAGTCAATGGAGAAGGTCATGGAAGAATTGGGCGAACGCGGTCTTTTGTTTTTCAATGACGGCAGTTCCGGCACTGCGGGCAATTTGGCCGCGGACGCTGCCCGCGAACGCGTCCCCTATGCTTCTGGCAACTTGATAATTGACGGCTCGAATTCACCAGATGCCATCCGTGCAAAACTCAAAGCGCTGGAATCGCTGGCCGAAGCGCGCGGCAGTGCAATCGGCTCCGGTTCGGCGCTCGAGCTTACAGTTAAAACAGTAGCCGAATGGGCCAATCAGGCAAAAAAGAACGGTTTTGAAATTGTCGGCATAGCCGCACTTACAAATGATCCCGAACGCCAGCGTTAAAATGATCAGGACAGATGATGGCCAAGAAAAGTAAAAAGCCCATGCGGGCGGAAGACCTTCCCTACCGCCCTTGTGTCGGCGTGATGATCCTCAATAAGGAAGGCCTTGTGTGGGCAGGTCGGCGCATCAAGGAAGGCAATACTGAATATTCCGGCTCGCCATTGTTGTGGCAAATGCCGCAAGGCGGCATCGACAAAGGGGAAACACCTATCGAGGCGGCCGAACGTGAACTTTATGAAGAAACCGGCATGAGCTCTGTCTCCCTGATCGAAGAGGCGCCGCAATGGTACACCTATGATCTGCCTGCCCACATGATCGGCATTGGCCTTAAAGGCAAATTCAGAGGCCAGAAACAACGCTGGTTTGCCTACAGATTTCTCGGCGAAGATAGCGAAGTGCAAATCAATCCGCCACCGGGTGGACATAGCGCCGAATTTGATCAGTGGGCTTGGAAGCCGATGGCCGAATTGCCGGATCTGATTGTGCCTTTCAAGCGCGGCGTCTACGAGAACGTCGTTGCCGCATTTGCACATCTGGCCGGAACAAAACCTTAAATCACGGTCTGCTTGGCAAAATTAAGCGCGAAACCCCGCCATCAGATATTTCTACGACTTTGGTAACGGTTAATGCACTTTAAGAAACTGTGTCAGGTTCGCACAAGCACTGCCATGCCAAATAAGCCGGATTAATAACGGGTTTCAGTTAAGTTCCTTCAAAAAAAGCGCTTTTGGGAAATCAATTATTAACTAAATAAATCTTAGAACAATAAGACCGAAGAGCCCTATTCCGGCTCAGGCATGATGCCATTTTCGCACCCGGATATCCGGAATGTTGATACTCATCCATTCCATTACGGGAACCTTCTATGAGTTCTCCCTCGATTTCTGATAATCAGGCGCAACATACTACTAATATTTCCTCCTCTTTAAGACGCGGCATCTGGACTTTTGCTGGCTTGATTGCGGTGACGCTCGCCGGTACGACCGGTTATGCGGTTTACAGCCAATCACAAAGTGAGAATGGAAGTCAGAACGCACAGCAGCTTACCGATGCGAGAGAACTGGTCTCAGATATCCTCCCGCCGCAAGCCTATGCGATTGAAGCTTATGTAAATGTGCTTGAGGCCAACCGTGGCCGCGCAGATATCGATGCGGTATTGAATGAGTTCCAACAGCGCGAAGCCGAGTATCTGCAGCGTGTGGACCACTGGAAGGCTGCGCAAATTCCAGCCGACATCAAACAGACACTGACAGTAGATGCACCGGCCGCATTACAGGATTTCTGGCAGCAATCAAAAGACACAGTCTTTCCAATCCTTCTTAAAGAAGGCGCGCGCTCCGCTGTCGACACATCAAAGCTTAATGCCGCTTTGATGCAAATCGAGGCATCATTTGGCAATCACAAAGAGTTTGTCTCATCTGCCACTGAGAAAGCCAAACAATATCTGGCAAGCAGCACGGCCTCTGCGCAAACAGTTCCCGGCATGAGCAATTGGACATTTCCAACACTTGCCGGACTTATCGGCCTTATGGTTCTTGGCGCTATCTATTTGTTGAGCCGCAATGTCCTGACGCCTTTGAACAGTATTGCCCGCCATTCCGTCGGCCTTTCAAAGGGCGAAGATCTGGGCGACATTCCTTATACTGAGCGCAATAATGAAATCGGCTCAATCGCGAACGCATTGAAAACGATCAAAAATGCAAACTCGGATTCATTGAAAGCGCAAAACCTGATCAATGAAGAACGCGAGCATTCAACAAAGCTGACAGAAGAAGTCACTAAAGAGCGCGAACAGCGTGATGCGGAAACAGCCAAGGCTGTCAGCCTGATCGGCGCTTCATTAAATCGCATGGCCAAGGGTGATTTCACCGGCTCCGTCGACACACCGTTCACAGGCGAACTGGAAAAACTTCGCACAGACATTAACTCCACCCTTGCGCAAATTTCACAGACTTTCGGCCAGATCGTTCATACGACAGAAAATCTCGGCACCGGCGTTCTTGAAATTGTAACGGCATCCGATGATCTTTCGGTCCGCACGGAACGTCAGGCTGCATCGCTTGAGGAAACATCAGCGACATTAACGCAGATTACCGCAACTGTTAAAAAATCATCTGAAGGCGCAAAACACACCAAGTCTGTGGTTGAAACAGCAAAAGAAGACGCGATGCAGAGCGGCGAAGTCGTTGAAAAAGCGCTTTCCGCCATGAGCGAAATCGAAAAATCAGCCACCGAGATCAACCAGATCATCACTGTTATTGATGAAATCGCCTTCCAGACCAATTTGCTTGCGCTGAACGCCGGCGTTGAAGCGGCGCGTGCGGGCGATGCGGGCAAAGGCTTTGCTGTCGTCGCATCGGAAGTGCGCGCGCTTGCCCAGCGTTCTGCCGAAGCGGCAAAAGAAATCAAAGGTCTGATTTCAAAATCAAGTGAACAAGTACAGGGCGGCTCCCAACTTGTTGGTAAGACAGGCGAAACATTACATCGCATTGCAGGTCAGGTGCTTCAGATCTCCGAAGTTGTCGATCAAATTGTCAGCGGTGCCGATGAACAGTTCCAGTCATTGAACGAACTTAATATCGCTGTCAGCGACCTTGATTCCGGCACTCAGCAAAATGCCGCTATGGCAGAACAGGCAACCGCAGCTTGCCATTCGCTCAAAGCGGAAGCTTCAGAACTGACTGACTTGATCAAAACGTTCAAAATTACCGCAAACACAAATTTTGCGCCACGTTCAACCAAACCCGCAGCGGCAGCCCCTGCTCCAAAACCTGTAGCCGTACCGCCGAAGACAGCGCGTACTGCACCGGCGGCGCCTGCGGCAACAAAAAAACCGACAGCTTCGGTAGAGCCGCGCAAACCGGCGGTTCCTGCCAAACCGGTTGCGATCAATGAAAAAACGAAGCCGCAGCAAACACCGGCGCCTTCACCGGCTAACAGCCTGATTTCAAAAGTCTCCAATGCGTTTGCGCCTAAAACCCAAGGCAATACAGCGCTGCAGGACGACGACTGGACGGAGTTCTAAGATATGACAGATCAAGAAATGGATTTAGGCATTAACCTGGATATGTCCGATCTTTCGCCGGACGCGGATGCAGGCGAGCTTTCAAGCCTGACAATGGATGCAAAACTGTCCGGTGAGAACGTTGAATCTCTCATAAGCGATATTCTGGCATTGCGATACAAGAACTTGCAAATCGATGCGAGTGCGATTGAACAGGCGGACACACCATGTGTTGAGGCCCTGATTGCGGCCGCAAAACAATGGGCGCTGGACGGGTTTTCTCTGACATTTTCATCCGTGTCAGAAAACTTCGCAGCCATACTTTCCACATTAGGTCTGGATCAGTCTGATCTGGAAGCAGGAGAATTACAATGACGACGACAGTACTTGCGGTCGATGATTCACGCACGATGCGCCAGATGCTGGAGCATTGTCTGAAAGGTGCCGGCTTCGATGTGGTTTTGGCAGAAGACGGCGCAGATGGCCTTGAAAAGCTGGCAGCCAACGAGCCTAAAGTCATCATTACCGATATTAACATGCCTGTTATGGATGGCTTCGAGTTCATTGAAGCCGTGCGCGGCGGTGACAGCAAATCCCGTTTGCCAATTCTTGTGCTGACCACGGAAAGCGACGCGGCCAAAAAAGAGCGTGCCCGTAATGCCGGCGCTACCGGCTGGATCGTTAAACCATTTGATCCGGAAAAACTCATTGGCGCTGTCAAACGGGTTATGCCGTAAGGGGAACGACACATGAATATGGATGCAATCAAAGACACCTATTTTGCCGAATGTGGCGACCAGCTTGCCGAGCTGGAATCGGGCCTATTCGACATGTCGAGCGGTGACACTGATCCGGAAATTATCAACTCTGTTTTCCGCGCTGTTCACTCGATCAAGGGTGGCGCGGGCGCGTTTGCGCTTGATGATCTGGTTAATTTTGCTCACGTTTTTGAAAATGCATTGGATGTGATCCGTTCGGACAATTCACAGTCCAGCCCTGAACGTATTGATCTGCTTTTACGCTGCGCCGATGTTTTGAACGATATCGTCACTGTTGCGCGTGATGGCGGCGACAAAATCGACTGCGAAGAAATTACAAAGGCCCTCGAGAACGAATTCAATCTTGAGGAAGAGGACGAAAACGCCGAAGAGGCCGTCTTTGATGCCGTGCCAATCTCCCTTGATGCATTTGATTTTGATGATTTTGGCACACCGCCAAAAGCGTTTCAGATTGCATTTGCACCGCAAAATGAACTTTATTTGCACGGCCACGATCCGCAGCGCATTTTCCGCGAACTTGGCGAGCTGGGCACATGCACAGCCAAAGCGGACACAAGTAAAATCCCAGCTTTGGACGGTTATGACCCCAAAGTCACAAACTTATCTTGGAACCTGACGTTGGAGGCTGATGCCAATCTTTCCGATGTTAAAGCGCCATTTGAATGGGTCGAAGACTTCTGCACACTTGAGATTGAGGAGCCGGAAGAGGCACCTCTCGAAGGCGGCGATGATATCAGCGACTTCCTTGGCGGTTTAGACGCCGGTGATGATGTCGATACATCCGCATTTGATGATGGCGACAGCTTGGGCGCGCCGGTGGATGTTTCAGAAGAAAGCGAAGAAGCTGCGCCATCGCTTGAAGTTGTGGAGACAAAAGCGGCGCCACCTGCTGAAGCAGGTAAGGAGCGTCAGGCAGCATCCAAGCCTATCCGCGTCGATTCGGCCAAGGTTGACCGTTTGATCAATCTGATGGGCGAAATGGTGATCAGCCAGTCTATGCTGACCATGCAGATCAACGATGCCGGCTTTACATCCGGCACACCAGCAGGCCTTGCGCTTGTCGAACTGCAAAACCTCACACGTGACATTCAATCCAGCGTCATGGCCATTCGCGCCCAGCCAATTAAACCGGTATTTATGCGCATGTCCCGCGTTGTGCGTGAAGTTGCGAGCGCCACCGGCAAAAAAGCAAATCTGGTGCTTGAGGGCGAATCAACCGAAGTTGATACAACCGTTATCGAAGGTCTGTCCGATCCCCTCACCCATATGATCCGAAACTCCGTTGACCACGGTATTGAGAGCGCCGAAAAGCGCCTCGCCGCAGGTAAACCGGAGGTAGGAGAAATTAGACTGTCCGCTTCCCATAGCTCAGGCAGCATCGTGATTGAAATCCGCGACGACGGCGCAGGTATCAACCGGCCTAAAGTGCTTGAGATCGCACGCAAAAAAGGCATTGTCTCACCGGATGCAAAACTATCCGATGATGAAATCGACAATCTGATTTTTGCGCCGGGCTTTTCGACATCTGATGAAATTACCGATGTTTCCGGCCGCGGCGTGGGCATGGATGTTGTACGCCAGTCCATTCAGGGCTTGGGTGGCCGTGTTCTGATTTCATCCGAACCCGGCAAGGGTTCACACTTTACCCTGCACCTGCCGCTAACACTGGCGATCCTTGACGGCATGCTGGTTAAAACATCCGAACAGATTTTGGTTCTGCCGGTCACATCTGTCATCGAAACCATCATGTTCAACAAGGACGATGTGTTTGTGATCGGTGAAGGAAACCGTGTTTTGAAACTGCGCGGCCAATTGGTACCGCTGATTGATATCGGCAACACGCTTGGCTTTAGCGAGAAAACTACAGACTGGGACAACGCCACGATCGTTGTGGTGGAATCGCGTAAAAATGAAATGAGCGCGCTGGTAGTCGATTCAATTGTCGGACAACAGCAGGTCGTCATTAAAAGCATGGAAAGCAACTACAAACGCATTCCAAGCATTGCTGCGGCAACCATCCTCGGCAGTGGCCGCATTGCCCTGATCCTTGACGTTGATGATATCGTCAGCCGCGGAGCAAAAGAAATCACGGCCCAGCCGTCACCAAAACTTGAGAAAATCGCCTAGAGGAAACTGATATGTCCGATGTAAACACCAATCATGAAGAGTTCATCGTCTTTCGCGTAGGCGAACAGGAATTCTGTGTAGAAATCACATCCACGCGTGAGATCCGCGGCTGGACCCCGTCAACCGTTCTGCCGCATTCGCCGGATTATCTGCTCGGCGTTATCAATTTGCGCGGCACAATTTTGCCGATTGTTGATCTGGCAAAACGTCTTGGCCTCCACTCGGAAGGTCCGACCGAACGTCACGTTGTTATCGTGGTTCAGGTCAAAGACAAGATGGTTGGCCTGCTGGTAAACTCCGTTTCCGACATTCTTGAAGTTAAAGCAGAAGATCTACGTGACGTACCTGATCTTGATAATCAGGCGTCAGCAGAGTTTTTCGGCCGTGTTGTCGTTCTGGAAGAGCGTATCATTTGCGAAGTCCGACTGGACCGGCTTGTGCCGGATGAAGTGGAACTCGCAGCATGAACGCAGCCCAAGAGCTGGCAACAGGCAATCCAAATGCCTTTGCAAGTCCGGAGCTTAGTGTCGCGGATTTTGCAAAAATTGCAAAGATCGTTCAGGATCTCAGCGGCATTCAACTTAGCGAACGCAAATTGGGGCTGGTCAAATCCCGCCTCCAGAAGCGCCTGCGCCTGAAAAAGCTGTCTGATTTCGGTGCCTACATAAATCTGGTTCAATCGCCGGAAGGTCAAGATGAGCTGGAAGAGCTTATCTGCGCGATTTCGACAAATGTGACCGGTTTCAACCGCGAGCCGCATCATTTCGTGCACTTTCGCGAGCATTTGGTCGAAAAACTCATCAAGAAGCTCACGAATGGTGAATCTGTACGCATATGGTCGGCCGGCTGCTCAAATGGCAGCGAAGCCCACACCATCGCTTGCTGCATGCTCGACGCTTTTCCCAAAGCCGCCAATTACGATTTCCGGATTCTGGCAACCGATATCGACAAGTATTCCCTCGATGTAGGTCGCGGCGGCCTTTATGGTGCCGATATGGTATCGAAGATGCCAAGCGACATGCTGGCAAAATGGTTCAAGACGGTGGACGGTGCTTATCAGCTTGCCCAGGCGCCGCGTGATCTGGTTTCCTTCAAATATCTCAACCTGATGAACACATGGCCGCTAAAACGCAAATATGATGCGATTTTCTGCCGAAACGTACTGATCTACTTTTCTCATGAAGATCAGGAAAAACTGTTCAACAAATTCGCAGATCATCTCGTACCCGAAGGCCAGTTTTTTATCGGTCATTCCGAACGCGTCATTGGCACAGCCACGGATAAATTCAAATCCATTGGTTCAACGACTTACGAACGCACAATGCGGGGCGCGAACTAATGGCCGTTAAAGTACTTATCATTGATGATTCAAAATCAATGCAGCGTTTGTTGGCCGCAATTCTGTCCGACGATCCGATGATCAATGTGATCGGCATGGCATCCGACCCTTATGAAGCGCGAACCATGATCAAGGAATTGAACCCTGATGTTCTGACCCTTGATATTGAAATGCCGAAAATGGACGGGTTGCAATTTTTAGCCAAGGTCATGGCGCTGCGTCCGATGCCGGTTGTCATGATTTCCAGCCATACAGGCAGAGGGACAGAATTGTCCCTTGAAGCGCTGTCACAAGGCGCATTTTGTTGTCTGCCAAAACCACGCATTGACGATGAAGCAGCACTTCGCGAAATTTGCGCAATGGTAAAGTCAGCCGCCCAATCTAGCGCTTCGATTACACGTAATGCGAAGCAGCCAAGCACCGCGGCGACAGCCACTAAGCGGTCACGGTCCGCAAACATGCCGGAAGTTATCGCAATCGGTTCATCTACCGGAGGCGTTGAAGCGCTTACAACACTGTTTACGACATTTCCGGCAGATTGCCCGCCGACAGTTGTAACGCAGCATATGCCTGCCTCATTTACCAAGAGCTTTGCAGAGCGCCTTAACAAGATCTGCAAACCCACAGTAAGTGAAGCAAGCAATCTGACAGCACTTGAACCTGGACATATCTATATTGCGCCGGGCGCTGTGGGGCATACAAAAATCATTAAAACTGATAAAATGCGTACACGCGTTAGTCCGGGTGAGCCGGTTGAGGGACATATGCCCTCTGTCAATGTTTTATTCGATTCGCTCGCGGAAACCGGGTGTAAAAATATCTGCTCTGCTATTCTCACCGGTATGGGCAGTGATGGTGCAAGCGGTCTTTTACGCCTGAAACAAGCAGGCGCAAAGACAATCGCACAAGACGAACGAACCAGTCTCGTTTACGGCATGCCAAAAGCGGCGCACATGCTGGGGGCAGCGAGTCATGTACTACCAATAACAAAAATAGCAGACGCATTACTCAGCTACTGAGTGATAACTGGAGGTCCAAAATGGCGACGAAAGATGTACTAAGGGTGATGGTTGTAGATGACCACGTGACCAGTCGAATGGTGACGGTTGAAGCCCTGGAAGGGCTAGGCATCCGCAATATTGTATTTGCAAAGGACGGTCGCGAAGCGTTTACGAAAGTTTCGAGCGCACCGGTTCATTTAATTATTTCAGATGTTTACATGCCTGATGTTGACGGGCTCCAACTCGTCAAAGCGATGCGCGCGCATCCCAAGCTGCAAAAAACAGGCATCATTTTGATGACCGGGCGAAAAGACGAAAAGATTGTCAAACTCGCACAGCAATTTCAGGTGAACATGGTGCTTGCAAAACCGTTTACTGAAACCAGCCTGCGCTCTGCGATTGAATCTGTTGTCGGGCGTCTAAACTGATGTTTGAGAACATGGCCAGAGTATCGGTTGTCCAACGTTCGCATTATGTGACGAGCGACGACAAAACCGTGCTGTCAGCAGTATTGGGCTCCTGCGTGGCCGTTTGTGCCTTTGACGAAACGATGGGCATTGGCGGCATGAACCATATGCTTTTACCCGATGCACGCGAAGGCAGCCAGAGCGCCAACAGCAAGCTATACG
This sequence comes from Ahrensia marina, assembly GCF_001293565.1. Taxonomy (GTDB): domain Bacteria; phylum Pseudomonadota; class Alphaproteobacteria; order Rhizobiales; family Rhizobiaceae; genus Ahrensia; species Ahrensia marina. The sequence continues at coordinate 17,414 of NZ_JXMU01000029.1, forward strand.
GCGCCAATTTGATGGAGCTGTTGCTGAACGAGCTCTATAAAAAAGGCGCGCGCAGACAATATCTTCAGTTCAAACTGTTCGGCGGCGGAAAACTGGCCAATAATGGTTTTGATGCCGGAGAGCGCAACATCGAATTCATTACCGAATTTGTCAAAAATGAAAAACTGAATGTTGTTTCGTCAAGTTTGGGTGGAAAATCAGGCCGTCGCATTGAGTTTCATCCGGTAAGCGGCCGCTCACGCCAAAAATTACTCATAGACAAACCGATCGAAACGATTGCACCTGTGCAAACTGAGGTCATTCCTGAAACTGGTACAATGGAGCTGTTCTAGTGCCTGAGAAGAAAACAAATACAAAGCACGATGACGCAATTGAAATCATTGCAGCCGAGCTGCTTGCCATCGCCAACGAGATCGAAGAGCTGCCGTCATTTGACCCCGGCGAATTGACCAATGAAAAAATGGTTCAATTGCAAAAGATCGACTTTTGCAGCCAGCGTCTGCGTGAAGTGTCCAAGCTGATTGTCGAGTTTGCAGAACAGTCGCATCAGGATCAGATCACATTGCTGAAAATTCTGGCCTCGACCGCTAATCTGGAACATACGCGCGACCTGTTCGAGCAGCGCCAGATCGGATAAAATCAATATAATTTGCTTCAGCGCTTAAAGTTGAGGCAAGAATTGTGAATTATTTTCAGGGGTATATCCCCACAGCCTATTCCCACATCCAACGCCGCTATTAACGCTAAGTAAGCTTTTCTGTTGATTCACTGAAAACAATCCTTTATCCGAAATTCTGTCATTTACTCAAAGGGATAACCGGGGCGTATGAACCTGGCCCATGAAGCAACTTGAGGTATGTAAAACCATGACAGTCACGGAACTCATTACCAGCTTCAACCAGTCTTTCACAAAGCTTGAGACCGCACTTGAGGCAGATATTCAGTTGGATATCGAGAATTATGACCGTGAAGTCAGCGATGCCATGCAGTCCATTTTGTCCAGCGATCCGCAAAGCGCCGAAGAAAAGAAAATTCTTGCGAGTTTTCTGCTCAACTCTATTTTACGGCAAGTTGATAAAACACCGCTGACAAACAGCATGCTGAAAAAAGTCGTCGACACTTGCATTTAGGCACAACACAGACAGGCTGTGTGCGCTCAATTATTCAAGCATTTCAAATGTCAAAATTGACGCAATTACTAAAAAGCCACTAACCAACACGACCAACATCGGTACAAACATCATAAACCCCTGCAATCATTGCCATTTTACTATGGATCAGATGACTTGCCTGTAGCTGACCAGTAAACGCACCGCTTAGATGACCCCATAATCACGCGCTATTGTTTCCAGCGTGGGGCAAGCAGCGCTGTCTAAGATGCATATCAATACAACTTCTTGGCTGATAAACGCATGAGCAATGTCACTTCCAATATCGTTATCCCTATAGCCTGTGCAATCGCCTTCTGCGGTGCAGCGGTTTTGGGCATTTCGGCTAAGCCGACCGGACAAAATCAGGCGGTGCTTGATAATGAGAAGCTCAAAAAAGAAGAAGTGGCAACGGTTCAGCACTCTTTCCCTGTCTTCTATCAAAACGAGAAAACCGGTCACTGTGTGCTTGGCATCCGCACACCTATCAAGAAATCCAAAGGCCCTTATACCGACCCAAAACGGGCTGAAGAGCGCAAGGCCATATACGCAAAAGCATCGACAATTCTTGCCGATGCTGCCGATGGTAATGCTGTCTGTGCAGATTTGTTTGCCGAGGCAACAGAAATTGCAGATGTTACAGAATTTGTATTTCTACTGAACTGAAGCTGATTCGCTTTCGCTGGCCGTATTGCTTGCCCCCACCGTATCGTCGATCAATACGGCATCATTTTGTAAAACATCGAGCTGGGCAATCGTAATACTATCAACCATCTCAACACCAAGTTCGGTATTGATTTTCTCCAGAATCTTGGTCGCCGTTGCGTCAAAAATCTCATAGGTGTTTTGTGTATCGAGCGATGCGGTCGTCGCAATTAACTGCCTGTAGACGGCATCGCGCAAATAAGTTTCGAGATTAAGTTCAAAGCGTTTCGCTTCTTCTTCATCGACCTGAACAAGAAACCGCGACAGCAGATAACCATCGATCCGGTCATCGATAATTAAGGGCACAGCGATCAGGTCCAGCTCAAGATATATATCGGCTGGCTCAGCGGTTTCTTCGCTCTGTACTTCTACAGGATCAGGCGCAGCGCCGCCCTGCGATAGTCCGGCCCAAGCGCCGCCCGCAACACTGGCCAACACACCTAACGCTGTCAGATTTCCCAGGATGGACAATATCTGTTCCTAGAAGCTACGGTGAGCGGCATAGGTGCCGTCTTTTGCGTTGGCCTGAGCGAGATTACCCAAAATGCCGACGATCTCTCTTGCAGCATCGATTTGCGCGGCAAGACGCCGTTCGTTTCTGTCGGCTGCTTCTTTGAGGTTTTTCAAAGCGCTCAACACTTTGTCATCATCGGGGCCAATTTTTGTATCTTCCATCGCAATGCTCAGTTCAAACAAATACCGGTTCTTGCGCGCAACAATACCGGATACATCAGCATTGGGCGCATCAATGAGCAGTTGTGTCTCTTCATTGATCACGGCCGTTGCGCGGCGCAGAAGGCCGATCAGAGTTTTATTTACACCAGTATCAGACTTTTTCATTGTTTACCTTGCCTCACGAACCTTTGTTTAGGCTCGTCTATTTGGATGTTTCCGGCGTCGTTGCACCATCTTTAGAAATCAATTCGGCAATACCGAAATCTGCAGACTTGACCATCAATTGCGCGATCTGGTCAGACATCATGGAGCGCCAGACATCGCCTGAAAATCCATCACCAAAATATTCGCTGTCTTTCGGCATAATATCCGCCACCATTTGTGACATGACCATTGCTTCAAACTCTTTGGCAGGAGAAAGCGCTGTCTCGCCAATATTGCGTTCCTGACGAAGAGCCTGCGAACGCTGGGTGCTATCCAGCCCGGCGATTTGTGACGATTTATCACTCAATACGCTGGCGATAGAATTGACTGCCGCATCCATGTTTATTGTGCCTTCAATGACAGGAGTTTCTAATCTCAGTCTAAATCGTCAATCTTGTCCGAACCTGTGGATTGACCATATTTTGCCGATCGCAAATCAATCAGTTCGCTTTGTTCTTTAGCTTCATTTTCTTTCAAAGAGCGGGCTTGTTCCTCACGCAGACCTTCGCGTGTCTTTTCAAGTTTCTTATTTTCTGAGTATGATTCCTGCACCTTTTGCGCCACATGGCTTTCCATATGTTTCAGGTTGGTCTCCAGTGTGCGCAGGCGATCATAAGTCAGTTTGGGAAAAAGCCGCTCGGCCACACTGCCCTCTTCGAGCGCAGCCAATAAGCCTGCCCTTTCCGCAGCAAGCGCCTGTTGCCGCCGCTGCGCCATGGCGAGCGCGCGCTCGGCCTTTCCCTGTCGCATCTTCTGCAATTTGAGAAGACGCTGCTTGGTTTCCAAACGGGATTTCATCGAATGCCCAATTCAAAAACGGATGGCAGGGCGGCAACGAACAGACTCAACATATACGGAATTGAGAAGTACAGGATAAGCAAAGCGCCAAACAACATGAACGGCAGGGCGATGAAGTATAACGGAATCTGCACCGCCAGTTTGTTGATAAAACCAACCGAAAGATTGACGATAATCGCAAACCCGATGAACGGGCTGCCCAGCCGCAACGCAATATTGAAACTTTCGCTGAGCACATCGGTAAGCCCGACAAGCAAAAGCCGTATATTGGGCGCTTCATCGATTGATCTGACCTGATAGGTGTCAATCAGAGCTGAAAGAACCATGTGGTGAAAATCAAACAGAAATAGCATCGTCAATGCACTGAATGAGATGAGCGATGTGAGCGCCGATTGCGCATCAGTTCCCTCGATAGGCGCGCCAAGCATACCTCCAAACCCGACCGTCATCGCCACACCGCCGGCAATAAATTCCAGAGCCAAAAGATAGACACGCACGATCAAACCAAAATATGCGCCGATCAGCACTTCTCTGAAAATAGAGATCAAAAGCACATCATTTGGCAATTGCCCGCCCGGTGTATTGGGCATCAGCAAACCTGTGAGCGCAAAAGAAACGGTAACGGCAGCAAGCAACCTGATCTGCGGCGAGACACGCATACTCGATAGCCCCGGCAGCAGCATGAAACATGCGCCAATCCGGCAAAAGATCAAAAAGAACGCAGTAACATCGCTTGTGATGCTTGCGATCATGAAATGGAACCAAGAATGTTGATCTCGATACCCTTACCGATTTCGACATGCGAAATAACCGGCATATCGGCATGCAGACGCTCGATGATCATCCGCACATATGGGCGCGCGTCAGGCGATGTGACAATGGCAAACTGGTTGTGCTTCTGGCGCAGATCCTTGATCATTTTATCCGCGTCTTTACTGAAGTCCTCCAGCAGTCTCGGATCAATATCAAATTGAACCAACTCGCCCGACGCGTCCCGTTTCAAGCTTTCACGGAATGCCATTTCCCAGCGGTTGCCCAAGCGCAGTAATTTGAGCACACCGTTCTCGGTTAAGTCACCGCAAAGCTGTTGGGAAATACGACTGCGTACGTGTTCGACAATCGCCTCAGATTTACGCACGCTCGGTGCAATTTCCGCAATCGCCTCACTGATCAGCGTCAGGTTGCGAATGGATACGCGTTCAGCAAGAAGCAGTTTCAAAACAGACTGGAAGCCCGGGTAGCTGATATGCGTTGAACAGACATCATCGATCAACTTGCGATAGTCTCCATCCATTTGTGCAACGAGCTGTTTGACAACAGAGAAAGACAAAAGTTGCGGTAAATTATTTCTGATAACTTCGCTTAGGTGGGTAAGAAGCACAGATAAATTGTCCGCCGTTTGAAGGCCCAGCGCACGTATATCGGCCGAGAATGTTTCAGGAATAGACAAAGCGTCCACGCCATAGGCGGGATCCTTGATTTTCTCTTTCGGCATATTGTTGAGTTGCGGATGTGTGCCGAACACCATCAAATCGCCCAAATGCAATTTGTATTCCGCAACCACAGTTCCGTGCACTTTGATCTGATAAGATTTCGGATCGATTGAAAAGTCGTCTGTCACCTGAACTTCAGGCACAACAAAACCGTATTCGGCCGCAAAGCGCTTCCGCATTTTTTTCATGCGGTGGGCAATTTCCTGCTTTTTCGGCAACATACGTGCAGCCAGCTGCTTGCCCATTACCAGTTCGACTTCCACCGTGCGCAGTGATTCCTTGACCGTGTCACGTTCAGCGGACTGTTTTTCAATCAGCTTGTTCTCGATCTCTTTTGCTTCTTCATTGGCCCGCCGCTCTTCGATGATCGGTTTGATATAACCGATAGACATCATCAACAGCGCCAGCAAGAAGAACGGCAATGCAGGAAGCCCCGGCATCAGACCAAGGATAGCGAGCATAATACCGGCAACAAAAAGGGCGCGCGGGTAACCGCCAAGCTGATCAAGAACCGCTTTTTCCGCAGTACCGGTTGTTCCGCCTTTTGAAACAAGAAGACCTGCTGCAAGCGATACGACAAGCGCCGGTATTTGCGAGACCAGACCATCACCGACTGATAGCTTGGTGAAGATATCAGCGGCCTCGCCAATGCTCATATTGTAACGGGTCACACCGATAATGATACCGCCGAAAATATTCACTGCGGTGATGATAAGTCCGGCAATGGCATCGCCGCGCACGAATTTGGAGGCACCGTCCATGGAACCGAAGAACGAGCTTTCTTCTTCCAGTTCTTTTCGTCTTGCACGGGCTTCGGCATCGTCAATGGCACCGGCGGAAAGGTCGGCATCAATCGACATCTGCTTGCCGGGAATAGCATCAAGCGTAAAGCGCGCGCCCACTTCCGCGATACGTGTCGCGCCTTTTGTAATCACCATAAAGTTGACGATGATCAGGATCATGAACACGACAAGGCCGATAACAAAATCGCCGCCCATCACAAATTGCGAAAACCCGCCGATCACATTGCCCGCGGCATGTGTCCCCTCATGCCCGTTGGAAAGAATAACGCGGGTCGTCGCAATATTCAGCGACAGCCGGATCATGGTTGCGATCAACAGGATCGTCGGGAAGGAAGAGAAATCCAGTGGCTTTGAAATCCACAAAGCCACCATCAAAATGAGGACGGAAATGGCAATTGAAAAGGCCAGCCCAAGGTCGATCAAAAATGTCGGTACCGGCAGGAAGAGAATTGTCAACATCATGACAATTACGACCGCGAAGCCGATATCACGGCCGTGGAATCCCGGCTTAACTACTGCTGTGTGGTTTGCTGACAAAACCGTTCCCCAAGATCAATCATTGATAGGGTCAAATTAGGCGTCCAAACTTGTGCGAAGTAGGCGTGATTATTTGGGGAGCGGAATTTTCGTCTAGCAGCGGCTTAAAAGCCGGTTGCGATGCGCGAATATAAAACGTCTGTCAGACGGCCGGTCTGCGAACCCATAAAGGGGGCTGCAAGCGCAAGCGCCAGAAAGATCGCGATGATTTTAGGCACGAAAGTCAGGGTAATTTCCTGAACCTGCGTGAGCGCTTGTAGCAAAGCGATAGAAAGGCCGACCACCATTGCCGCAATAACAGCGGGGCCGGACACAAGAATGGTTATCCAGATGGCAAATTGAACAAGATCAAGGACGTCAGCTTGGGTCACTGTCAGATATCCTAACACCACTGGAAACGATAACACGTTCACCGTTGGTCAAGGTCGCGATAATGCCGTCATCAAGAACCTGAACTTCAGCCACTGTACCGGCAATTTTGCCATCGGGTGAGCTGATATGTTTACCGATAAGGGAGCCTGCCTGCTCAAGAAAGCCAGATTTCAAAATAGTATCAAGCGTTTCGCGTATTTGCACAGATTGCTCAACATTGGAGAATGAAGCCAGCTGAGCCATGTATTGCGTTGAATCCATAGGCTCTGTCGGATCCTGATTTTTCATCTGAGCGACCAGAAGCGTCAAAAACGCATCGTAATCAACGACCGCTTTATTGCGTGCAGCTTCCGTGCTTGTGCTTGCGGCAGCACTCGCGCTTTGAACAGCATCAACCATCAGCTTGCATTCCTCAATTGTTCATATACCGGTTGTTTCACAGATACAGGCTCTGCGCGTTGCGCAAGAATTTCCGCCTCAATATCATAGAGCCCGCGAATGGTTTTAAGCGCTTCATAATAGCGCTCTTCACCAACCATCTGGTCAACATGTTTCAAACCGGAAAGCACCTTCTGGTTATCAAATGTGTTGAGCAGCGTTGGCAAGCTTTCGCGGAAATGCGGTGTTACTGTATCGCGGTCTTTGGGCGAGATGACCATAACCTGCACGATAAAGTACAATTGTCGAAGCGGTGTGGTCGCGTCTTCGGCTTGAAGGACATGGCTTTCCAAAAGAAAGTCCACATCATTGAGAAGCTCGATAGATACTTTACGGTCAACGCGAAAGACCGCGCCGTTGATAAAGAATCTTTCATTCGCTTTTAGAAATATCTTGAATGTACCTGCCATCAGAGCCCCCCCTTGATAATTTGTGAAACACCGATAATTCCTTCGATTTTGTCAGACTCCCCCTGCCTGACAGCTTCACATTCCTGCAAAATCCAAATGCCGACGGAAATAATGCCCGCGCGCAGATCTTTTGTCAGCGTGTTGTCTTCGCTGGCCAGATCCTCAAGCACGATGCTCCAGAAGCGGCCGGCAAAATGAACAGCTTCAATTTCCGCCATTGATCCGGGGCCGTCAGCCTGTGCCTTTTCAAAAAGCAGAATGCTGCGATCAAGCAGTTCACGCTCGCGCGAACGGGCATCTACTGCTGAGTCCTGATCTACTTCTGAATATCTAAGCACTATCATTGTGTATCCAATCGAAAGACAAAATTATCGCAAATACTGCATCAGGCTCAGGCTCTGAATGCGTGCGGTTACCGAATAGGAAACCTCGATTTGCGTAAGTAAGGAGTTAACTTTGATGGCGGTCTCGTATGTGTCGACGCCGTCAAGGTCGATGACAAATGTCTCGAGCAAGGATTTTTGCAAATCCAGCGCTTCGTTTGCCCGTTCAACGCGTTCCTGTGACAGGCCAATAATACCGCGTTTCTGTGTAATACCGCCATTGGCTTCGGTGACATTTTCAACCACATATTCACCGACAGCATCCAATGCGCCATCACCGAGATTTGTGTTGTAGAGTTCCGATGCCAGAATGCTGCTGAACATTATTTTTTGAATTGATTCTTCATTGGCGCTGACACTTGTTTTAACCGTCACATTGTCGGAAACCCGTGTGTCAGGCACCTCGTCACTGGCGTTTGACAGGCTGGTCGTCCAACCCGCGCCAAGAAACAGCGGTTCTGCCGTGTTGGTGATAAAATTCTGAATCTGCGCATCCGTAATATTTTCGGCCAGCGGCGAGTCGATTGGAAAACCGAAATCTGCCGCAAACGCATTTCTAAATGCTGTCTGTGCAGCAGAGCCTTCATAATCCGCAATCGGCGCAGTGTCAGAATTTTCACCGCCAAAAACAAAAACCCCGCCGACGGTGGCGTTCAAACTGGCAGTCATTTCCGCGATACCGCTTGAAGCGGTCGTCGCAACCGCGCTTTTTTGCGCATTGTTGCCTAAAACAAGACTGATCGCTTCGATCAGATTATCGCCCATGGCCGTCAATTGCCCCATCGATGATTGCGATGTCCGCATGCGAACCGAGGCAAGATCGTTGGTGTCCGACAAGCGCTGCAAGACCGAAATATCGTGCCGTAATGACGCAAGTTCGCCGGTCTTCGAACCAATGGCCAAACCTGAATCCGCATTGCGGCCAGTGACTGTTTCAAGTTGAAGATCAGGCAATTGACGCTGCATGCTGGCAGTCGCGTTGCGAAGACCGAAATTAATGGCTGCTGTTGAAACGTAAGATGCTTTCATGACTTAGCTCACCGCCTGAAGGATAGAATCATACATGGAGTTGACCGTTGAAATGACCCGCGCGGACGCTTGGTAGGATTGCTCAAGGTCAATCAGCATCGACAGTTCTTCATCAACATTAACGCCCTGACTTGATGACAGAGCAGTCTCCAGCCGGTCACTCAGCGCCTGCTTGCTTTCAGAAGCGCGTGTTGCCGTTGAGCGCACACCGTCCAGCCAACCGATGGATGATTGTGCATAGCCCGCCAATGTATATGTGCCGGCCAAACCAAAAGACGGATCGGTGCTAATGGTCTCACCGATACTCTCAATATAGCTGTTCAGCCTTGTGGAGTAAGCCACACCGCCATTGGTGTTTTGAACATAGTCTGCGCCATTGGCTCCGCCATCGCGTAACATGTCTGCACTACCGCCGACTTCCGGATCAAATGCGCTGTTAACTGCTAGCGTGAGCGCGATGCCGTTAACTGCGGTCGCACCACCCGGGATTGCCGGTCCGCCTGCATAGGTAAACAGGCCCGCAAGGTCGGGGCTTCCGCCGCCGGTCTGGTCTTTCTCGGCAAATTGCACGATCAAGCCGCGCGCTATTTCGTCAAGCTGCCCTTGAACCTGTTCTGCAATATCATCACGCATCTGCAATTTTGCAGAAAGAGCACCGACAGCATCTGTGCTTGCGCCCGAACCGGCCGTCAGCGGTACGCCGTCAATATATACCTGATTTCCGGGAGTGCCGGGCGCATAGGCGGCCGTTGGCTCAAAGCTAACGGTGCGCGGCAATGTTTCAAACAATGTAACGCCTTCAGTCGTATAGATCTGCTGGTCATTATTGGCGCGTGTGTTCGTCGTAATGGAAATATACTTCGATATCTCTTTCAAAAGCGTGTCGCGTGTGTCCAGTGCATCGTTAACGTCCTGCCCCGTCACTGTACCGCGAACAATTTCGTCATTGGCAATTTTGAAATTCGCCAATAGCTCATTAACAGTCTCAACACCGCTTGAAATTTCAGTATCGAGGCGCGCGCGGTAACTTTGAACAGCAACAGAAGCATCGCTAATGCCGTTGGCGAGTTCTTTTGCAGCATAAATCGCCTGTTCGCCGGTCAGATCGTTGGACGGGTCAGTTGCAAATAGCTGGAGAGAATTTTCAAATTGCGTCAGAAAAGTTGCCGGCGATGTCGAATTATTGGTGCCGTTAATGACATTATTCAGCCGAGCCGCGCCATCGGAAATGGCCGCCTGTCCGGAGCTGGCCGCGAGTGCGGAAAGACTGTTGCGCAAAAGCTCCAGATTTTCCGCACGGCGTACCGAAAATACCGATGCGCCTCCGCTTGTGCTGACAAGCTCCACATCGCGGCGCGCATAGTTGGTGTTTCCCGTCTCCGAGATGTTTCTGGAGGTGACTGATGTCTGAAGCGAGGCATTGAAAATTGAATTCTGCGCCACGCGTAAAGCAGTAGATAAAGACATAGCTTCCCCTTACTGCCGCTTTTCAGGGCGGCAGATGCCAATCCGGTAATCGGATTATCGTTTCAAGTTGATAACAGTTTCAGTAAGTTCAGAACCTGTCTGAAAGACTTTGGAGTTCGCAGTGTAGTTACGCTGCGCTTCAATCATCTGCGTCAATTCAGTTGCGATATCGACAGTAGAATTTTCAAGCGCACCGGAAACAATCTTGCCGTTGCCGCCTTCATTGGCAAAGCCAAGTGACACTTCGCCGGACAAATCTGTTGTCGTGAATATATTACCTGTTTTGGAGCGCAATTGGTCAGGGCTGACGACCGATGCGATTGGCACACGGAAAAGATCGCGTGTCGTTCCATCCGCATAGGCACCAAGAATACGGCCATCTTCACCGATTTGCACCAGTTCGATACTGGACGGAATATTACCGTTCACTTCAGCGTCACTTGCCAGAAAACCTGTCGCTAGCTGTGTGGTTTTGGTGATATCAAGTTCCAGTGTCTCGCCGCCCGGAACAGGTATTGACAGGCTGGTCGGGCTTGCACCGTTCATCTGACCGGTCGACGGATCGAATGTCAGTGTATCGGTTGTCAAAGGACCGGAAGCATAAGGAAAGCCTGTGCCTGTTGTCGCGCCCGACTGATCATAGACCGTCACTTCCCAGGTATTGGCAGCGGTTTTGGTGTAATACACATCAAGCAGAACCGTGCTGCCCAGGCTGTCGTATGAAACAAGCGAGGTCTTGTTGGTAAATTCAGTGAGTGGGTCGTTTGCAGCTGGCGTCGGCGCAGCAGATATCGCAGCATCAGAATCCAGGTTCACTGTCACCTTACCAAGCGTGGAAGGCACCGCAATCAATTCTGTTTGCGTCACTTTAACCGGCACCAGTCCTTGGAAACCGTTCGCAACAGCAGCAGGCTCTCCATTTTCATAACTGTAGCCAAGCAGCTTGAATCCGGCTGCGTTTACAAGCTCACCATCGGCATTGGGTACGAATGAGCCCGCACGGGTAAGCTGGGGCACGCCGTTCTGATCCTGAACAACGAAGAAGCCATCGCCCTCAATCGCCAAGTCGGATGATGAAGTGGTAAAACTTAAAACACCTTGTTCACTGACAAGCTGGCGTGAAGTTGTTGTCACACCGCCGGACGAATATCCGCCTTCAGATTGGTTCACCACCTGCGTTGAGAACAAAGTCTCATAACGCTTATAACCGGTTGTGCTGGAGTTTGCGATGTTGTCGGCTGTTGCAGCTAGTCTGTTCGCCTGACCTTCCATGCCGGACACACCGGTCCGCATCATACCATAAACGCTCATTTAAGGCTCCTTTAATTGTATTAGGAAACCTTAGCTGCCAAATCTTGCGCGAGGCTCACATGCGCGATGGATTTCGCTTTTTTCTGAATTGACCGCTCCGGTTGTTTCACATCAGACGGCTTCATCAGGCGGTAGCCGAGAAAACGCTTTGAATCGATGACTTCTTCACCTAGTGCAGCCCGCAGCTTTTTGCGCAACTTGCTGATGTGGCTTTCCACCACGCACTCATCAACGTCCTGCTCAAGAACACCATAAACAGAATTGTAGATCTGGGTGCGTGAGGCACGGCGATCGCCAATTGATGCAAGATATTCGAGGATGCGGCGTTCGCGGCGCGGAAGCGGAAATGAAACACCGTCGATTTCCGGATCGCGGCCATCATTGAAAATACGCAAACGACCAAGTTCCTGCTTGGGAGCTTCTGCAACACTGCGGCGGCGGATAGCGGCGGCACGTGCCAGAATTTCGGTGACGTGAACCGGTTTCTTGATCACATCATCAGCGCCGTTCTCAAAGTGGAAGAGAATGTCGGTCAAGCTTGACTGATCAAGAACAGCAATGAGCGGCGCTTTTGTGCGGGCACGGATCTGGCTAACAGTCTCTGCGTGGTCGGCACATTCACCGATCAGGAAAGCCTGAACATGCTTCAAATCGGCGTCTGAAATCGCTTCCAGAAAATCTTCCATCGCCCCATCGCAAGTGCTGGTTGCCGGATAGCCGAGCCTCAAGAACATCGCCTTAAAGCCGTCGCGAACCAACTCTCTGCTGTCAACAATCACAATCATTATTCTGCCCCTCGAATCATTCAAATGAACCCCGCTTTCAGAACTAGCTAAGCGGTGACTCTATCCACAACTGCGAGAACTTGAATATTGACATATGGTTAATTTCATGAAGTTAACCCTTCATTAAGGACGATTAACAAATGTCTAAGCGCGGGAAAATAGCACCCGTTTTCCGCCTTTTTCATCAGCGCATTTCCAGTGATCTTTATTAAATTTGAGCTACGGAAAAATCGGATTTGTCTCAGGCTTTTGCTGACCTTTATGGCTCACCCGATTTGACCAGCCGGTCGAAAACATATGTTTTTTCAGTGAGATAAAAAAGCCGGCCGAGTAACGCATTGTTACAGTAAGCAATATGGAGAAATTCGGAATTTTGCTGCGCATCTATTAGAAATGAGCTTTGAGAAATCTCTTTTAGCCGCGCAATTGTGAATACACAGTGTCTGCATAATTCAGTTCACTTTTCATCACGAATCACTTGCCAAAAACGCCCTGATTTAGCCCAATTTGAGGGCTTATTTTTTCTAAAATTAGAGCTTTTGAGGGCCAATAGTGTGGCTGTCAGGACTCATATGACAGCACGATTGAATCGCAATTCATTTATTTTGAGAGCCCAAGGATTCGGAATTGAATCAAATGATGATTCGTGACGAATCATAACCGACCCGTTCGTTGTCACTTGCAGATTGTAAAGCAGCCAGCCGGCTGTCTATATCGCCATCCTGATCACGTTTATTGCTGCCATCGGCATCGCTATCTTGCGCCATCGCATTATCAGAATTGGACAGATCGCCGTTTTCCATTGCGCCATCCTGATTTGCATTATTGCTGTTTCGGCCAAGGGTAATGTTGATATTCCCCTCGCTTGCACCCAGCGCCCGCATGGATGTTTTCAAGGCATCAATATCAGCGTTCAACAGATCGAGCGTCTGTCTGGATTCAACCACGAGATCAATTTTCACCCCGTCACCGTCTTTGGTTAGATGCGCCTGAACGCGGCCAAGACCAATCGGATAAAGCTGCAGCGAGATAACATTGCGGTTCGCGGCAACCACACCACTTGCCTGTGCCTGCGCCGCACTTGTTGATTCACCTTTGTGCATGGAACGGATTTCCGGACCTAGGCGATCAAGAACCTGATCTTTCACAGGCGGCGGCGCGTCATTGGAAGCCGTGGCGACTTGTCCCGTTGCATGCGTACCGGCCATTACGGATAGTTCAGGCGAGGCAGCACGGTTTACGGGAGGCTGAGCCTTATTCTTACTTCTATTCTCAACACCGCCTTCGCCTATCCCGGATGTATTTTTTAGACCGGCAAACTCACCGTCAGGTTGGCGCTGAACCACACTGCGTTCACCTTTTGAAAATCCCGGTACGACATCACGAAGAGCGCTTTTCACCGCCGGATCAAAACCGACCCGCCGGACATCATCATTGGAAGCTCTCTGGGAAAAGACAAAATTCGATGACAAGCCGCCTGTTTGGCCTGCTACTGCAATTTGCACTGTATTCATCTCATTGCCACTTGTTGCAACCGCCTTTACTGAGCCGGCAATATTCGCTGAAACCCGCTCTGCTGTCAGTTGCGGTTCGGATGAATTGACATTGTCAGCAGACGCGTTCGCCGCCATGCCAGACTTTGGCGTTAATGTGTTGACGATAGACTGAACACTATCTTCTGCAACGCTATTGGCCACGCCATCAGGGCTTTTGGATGCGCCGACATCTACCGCAACATCGACCTTTTCAACGGCGACAGAAAGCCCCAACTCGCTCTCACCGACCACATCGACAGGTTCCTTTGTTTCAGCTTCAGGCTTCGCTTCCAAGTTCACACTTGAAGCCTGGTCTGCAAATTCGGCATGGGTTTCAAAACCCGCAATTCGCTTTATAGAAACGCCTTGCTTGGTAGCAGCCGTTTCAGTCGCCTCGCCTTTGGCCAGTTGAACACCCTGTTCGAGCATTTCTTTAAAGCCTGACTTTTCATCGCCTGTACCGTTACCGCCATTGGGTTTGGCCATTGGTGACGACGCACGCCCGGTAGCAGGCTGGGCTGCCAAATGAGTATTTGCTATCATTCCAATGTCTCCAAAAGTTCATCGGCGCCACCAATTCTGGTCCGCATTTTTTCTACAAACGAGTCGAGCTTAAGTTCATCTCCATCAGGCTTTGGCTTTTCTTCGGTTTTCTGCATGTCCTCGGACAGCGCAGGGTCAATCACATCAACATTGGCTTCCACCATTGGTTCGATGATATCATCATCAGCATTGAGCGAAGCTGTACGCGCTGAATCATCAATTTCAGGCTCAGCAACAATCGCGGTAAGCAGAGACAGCACCACACCGCGCAGCCGGCGGTTTTTCTCCTGAAGATCAGAAGGAATAATGTTGCGCACCTGTGTCAAAGCGTCTTGAGCGCTTTGCGCCGTGATCGTGTCTATCTGATTATAAATATGCAGCAACTGGCGGTCAGCATCGCTCATAATTGCGTTACCAGACTGCCCGTCCGGCAATTCGTTCTTTTCCAAAGCAAAAAACAGCTCCCGCTTGCCCGCAAGCGATGCCGCACGTTTAATGCGGTTAAGCAGGGCCTGCCGCTCCAGATCAGGCAGGAACGACAACACCTTGAGAATCTCGCCTCTGAATATGGGATCATCCAGATCAACAGCCGCCCGCACCATTTCATTGGCAAAAGTCGCCGCAAAAGGCGATGTACCAAAAGCGCGCGCATAGCGGCTGGCAGCGCGTATAAACTGAAACTGATCGGTCTTCTCACGGTAAACCGGCATAATCGCGCGCAGTGCGCTTTCTTCAAAAATCGTGCCGGGCAGTGTCAATTTCACGTAATTGAGGTCATCGGTTTTACGCACGCGATCTTCGTCATGCTGCGCCCGCACCAAGGCAATGGTTGCCCCCAGAATACCGCCAATTTTGCGCGGCTCCAAAGTCCCGAACACTTCGCTTGCGTTTTGTCCATTATAGCGCTGCACAGCGCTGGCAACGGTCTGCAAGTCAGGAAATTCTTTAAACGCATCGCGGCGCGCATAAACCAGCGCAACACCGCCGCCGGATATCGCAAAACTTAAAACAGCGCGTAAATTACGTTCATTGACGACTTCATCGGCATGAGGGCGCGTCAGATCATTACGCACCATCTTGTAGAGCGCACGCTGCATACCGATTGACGCTTTATCGCCCAGAGCAATTGAATCCTGCGCACGCTGAAAAGAGCGCACCAGCTGCGTTGGATCAAGCGAGCTGATATCCGCACGCGCAGATGTTGTTTCGGCCAATACGGCCAACAACATGGTTGCTATGGTCGCCAATTTTCTCATTGGTCACCAAGTTCAATGAGAATATCAATACGCCGGTTTTCTGGCGCAAAAGGGTCTTCCGGATTGCGCAATTCGCGGTCAGCCTTACCGGCAACAGAAACGATCCGCTTTTCATCGATGCCGCTTCGCACCAGCATATAGAGCGTTGCCTGCGCACGTGCGGCCGACAGGCGCCAGTTGTCATAATTTTCACCGCGATAAGGCCGCCCGTCGGTATGGCCGACAACACTGACTGAAACATCCTTATCAACGATCTGTGCGCCGATAGCATCAACAGCATTGATCAGTTCCGCTTTGGGAATAGCCGAGCCGACACCAAACATGCTGAAACTCAGATCGTCTGAAAGTGAAACCAGCACGCCTTCCGACTGCGGTACAATTTTCACCTGATCCTTATTCAAGCCGATAACGTTGAGAACGTCCTCAAGGGTCTCTTCAACGGTGGCGGCAAGCTGCTCGGCCTCGCTCGGTTCTGTCTCAGGCGTCTCTAACTGTTCTGCTTGCATCTCAGGTTTTTCGACCTGCTCTTCAAAAGTTTCAGTTTCTGGCTCTGTTATCGGTTCGATTTCGGCCTTCGCGACTTCCTGTGCAGCCTCGGCCATTTCCGGTTGGATTTCAGTCTCCGCAACAGCATCATTGTTTTCACGCTCTTCTAATTGCGCCTGAATAACTTCCCGCAGCGATCTTTCTTCTCCGGCCTCTGATTCTGTCACCTCATCGCCATTATCTTCCCAATAGGTCTGGGAGAACGGATCGATGAATACCGGTTCTGCAACGCTCTCGTTTTCCAGCACCGACGGGCTGCCGGTCCCGGCACCCAGTTGCTCGTCCATCGGTGCGCCTACGGCATCTTCTTCAACAATTTCATCAAGCATAGCAGCCGGATTGCCAAAGAACTCGGCTTCGGTTTCACCTTTTGCTTCGTATTCCTCTATCGTTTCCTCCGGCGTACTTTCTGCCGGACTAAGACCTTTTTCGCTTTTCTTGGTATCAACCAATTTTACCGGATTGAAATAGCTTGCGATTGATTTTTGCGCCTGATCATCCGTCGCGTTGACCAACCATAGCACCAGAAACAGTGCCATCATCGCCGTCATGAAATCCGCAAAGGCGATCTTCCAGGCACCGCCATGATGCCCTTCTTCACCACTGCCACCACGGCGAACAATAATGATTTCCTGTTTTTCGTTCTCGCCCAACATCAGCCAAGCTCCGCGATCATGGCTTCAAACTCCGCAAGCCGCGTTGAAACAGACGACGTGTCATATGTGACGACAATATCAAGCAGCCCGTCATCCTCAACGAATTTCAGTTTCACCGGCAGATCTTCCCGTGCTTCAAGTTGTGCCTGCAAATCTGAGATAAGACCGGCCGGCCCTTTCAGCGTTGCAACAAGATCACTGGAGGTTGGCACAATTGTTTCGATAAAAGTGGCAATGCGCTTTTTACCGTCTTCTTCAATGGATTTGCGCAAAATAGACTGAAAACCGGCCAGAACACTTTGATTGAATTCAAATTTCAGCGGCTCCAATGCGCCATGGACAGCACTGTCAATCCGGTCAATCACGCGCTGCAATGCATCTTCGGGAATGGCACCTGCAACAGCCTTTGGCGCCTGCGCATTATCCATATCCGGAATATCATTGCCACCCGGTAATGGCGCATCCCCGACCTCGGAAAAGATTTCTTCCGCCGCACTTAGCGGGTCCAAAGCATCCTTATCTTGGGGCAGATCTTCCAAAGCGGATTCTTCCATCGGCAGGTCTGCACCAAGCGGCGGAAAGTCCTCATCCAATGATATTTCATCCATCATAGGTGACGGACTTAATGAGCTTTCCTCATCCGTGCCAAACTTTGGCAGATGCGGGAACTCGGACAATGCCTGCTTGACGGAAGGTTCAAAACCGCGCGCCGATCTCTTTTCTGAAATCATATCCGGCACACCAAGCGGCCGAAAACCGCTTGGCCAGCGTCCACCGCCAATCTTCTTGTGTTTCTTGGAGGAAAAATCCGGAAGCGTCATGCAGGAACTTCCGTAACCCAGCGTCTAAGAATGGCAGCCGCACGTTTTTCATCAAGATCGACAATCATCGCGATACGGTCAGCAGGCTCGGGAGCCATACGTGCCATCAGCTCGTTGCGCGCCGGATCATTATTGTTTGAAAACTCCTCAAGAGGGAAATCCTGATCAAGCATAGACGGCTCATCAAGCGAGAAGTCCGGCAACTCACCGGCGCCCTCCATGGCAAAATCTTCAACCTGCGGTGTTTCTGAACTGCCCAATGCGCGAACAGCCGGGCGAACAGCAAACATAAGCACCAGAATAACAGCCCCCAAAAATGCGATGGCGTTAATGGCGGTTCCAAGCTGCTTGGACAGAACGCTCGCCACACCTTCTTCCGATGCTGCGACAAGTTCTTCCACCGGCAAGAAGTTCACCGCTGTCAGTTCAACAATATCATTACGGCTTTCCAAAGTGCCCGATGCCGCCGCCACCAATGACCGCAACTCGGCAAGCTTTTCTTCAAGCTGCGCGTCGTCCATATTCGGATTTTGCTCAAGCAAGGAGGCTTTATTGACAACAACAGCGACAGACAGACGGCCAACTTCATATCCGTTGCTGACAACAGCAATCCGTTTTGAGTTCAGCTCATAGTTGGTTGTTTCTTCGCGGCGCTCGCTGCGCTCGCTCTCATTGGCACCGCCCGCATCCGGCACTTCCTCAATCAGATCCTGCTCGACTGTCGCCGGTTGACCGCCTGCGCTTTGCGCGGATGAATTTTCACTGCGTACAACCTGCACCGAACGCTCGACACGCGAATCAGGGTCAAAGATCGTTTCTTCGGTCTGCCGTTGGTCGGTATTGATGTCGGCCTGCACGCTGACACGGAAATTGGCTGAGCCAAGATATGGCGTTAGCGCCCGTTCGATGCTGCTGACGACCTGATTTTCCACATTGGATTTAATGCCCAGATTGTTACCGGCAGAATTACGCAGCGGATCTTCGCCTGCGGCCAGGACACGGCCTGCTGAATCAAGAACGGTAACATTCTCGGTTGAAAGCGAAGGAACAGCGGCCGAAACAAGATGGCGGATGGACATGGCGGTTTGCTGTGCTTGCGAACCGTCATAACGCACAATGACCGATGCGGTCGGCGCCTGTTCCGCACGTCTGAAATTGCCTTGCTCAGCCATCACAATGTGAACTCGCGCGGCACGCACACCTTCAATTGACTGAACTGACCGGGCAACCTCTCCTTCAAGCGCCCGCACACGTGTAATTTCCTGCATAAATGCGGTTAGACCAAGCGAACCAAGGTCATCAAACAGCTCGTAACCTGTGCTTGAACCACTTGGCAGCCCTTTTTCAGCAAGAACCCTCCGCGCACGGCTGACATCATCAACAGGCACAAGCAACGAGCTTCCCTCCGCATTGACATCATATTTGATGCCCGACTCGGAAAGCACGGTTCCCATACGCGCAATATCATCACGCTCCAGATTGACATAGAGCGTGGTATTTACCGGCTTGTTGATATAAATCGCGCCAAAAAGGATGATTGCCATTGTCGCAATGCCAATCCCTCCCAAGATAGCTAACTTCTTGATTCCCAGGGCGCCAAAATTCTGCATGAATTGGTTAAACTGATTGAGCACAGATCATTCTCCGCAATAATGGCCAAACATTACGAAGCGAACCTTGTGCGTACATGAATTGATGAACCAAAAACAAAAAAGGCGGCCCAAGGCCGCCTTTTCGTCGATTCTCAAAGAGAATTTTATCCCTGGAAGAGAGACAGAATTGTCTGCGCGTTACCGTTCGCGATAGACAATGACTGAACACCAAGCTGCTGCTGCACCTGAAGTGCCTGCAAGCGTGTTGATTCTTCGGTCATATCCGCATCGACAAGCTTACCGATACCCCGATCAATCGCATTCATCAGATCGCCGACAAATTCGCTTTGCATATTGATACGCTGTTTAGACGAACCAAGGTCCGAAGCGGCTGTTGTCAATGCTTCAACTGTTGCGTCAACATTAGAGATCATGTCTGCAAGAACAGTGTCGTCAACGTTAGCTGCTGTGATATCAAGTGTTGCAACTGTGTAGGTCACAGCAACCGGTGTCGTTGCGCCGTTGTTCACAGTGTATTCTGTGTCAAGCAAGCCAACTTCTGTTGTGCCTGTACCGGCATCGAACAGAACTGTACTTGATGTATCAATGTCGATTGTTGCCAATGATACGGAACCGTCAGAAGCACGGTTGAAAGAAGCTACAACGCTCTTTGTTGCTGAGTAACCGGCAACACTTGAGTCAGTTGACAACCAGTTCTCACCGGAGAATGTCGCTGATTCAGCAATGCTGGCCAACTGGTTTTGAAGTTCACCGATTTCAGATTGGATTTTAGAACGGTCGACGCCTGGCTCACTGGCAGCAACAAGCTTGGACTTGATTTCGTCAACAACGTCCAAAGTCGCGTTAATACCTGTGTAGGCAACGTCAACTTTCGCAGCACCAAGACCCAAAGCGTCCTGAACTGTGCCAAGTGCTTTTGTGTCTGAACGCATTGTTGTCGCGATAGACCAATAAGCAGCGTTGTCACTGGCTTGAGAAACGGCTTTACCTGTAGAAATACGGGCCTGTGTTGTTTCAATAGCAGAATTTGTAGACTGCAGGGATTTAAGCGCAGTCATCGCTGCTGTGTTCGTCAAAATACTGGACATAAATTGTCCCTTTCAAAAGATACTCAAAGAAGGGACATGCCGGATATCCCGGTTCGATGGACAGGCATCATGCCATAGCCAACCAGGCCACCATCGATCTTAAGAAAATGACGGATAAAGTTTAACAAAAATAAAATGGAGGAAGCTGTCGCAGAAAAAATTATGCAAATCGGTCATGGTAAACAGTTAGATAACGGATCGCATCAGATTACCAACCAGAATATTCCATCTGTCAGCACACAAAAAGAAGTATATTACTAACAAAAAGGCCGCCCAATGGGCGGCCTTAATGCTGTTATAATCGTTACAATTAACGGAAGAGAGACAGAATTGTCTGCGCGTTGCCGTTCGCGATGGACAATGACTGAACACCAAGCTGCTGCTGCACCTGAAGGGCCTGCAGACGTGTTGATTCTTCGGTCATATCCGCATCGACAAGCTTACCGATCCCGCGTTCGATCGCATCCATCAGGTCCCCAACAAAGGTGGTTTGCAGATTGATACGTTTCTTGGATGTACCAAGGTCGGACGCTGACGTTGTCAATGCTTCAACTGTTGCGTCAACATTTGAGATCATGTCTGCAAGGACCGTGTCGTCAACGTTTGCCGCTGTGATATCAAGTGTTGAAACTGTGTAGGTCACAGCTACAGGCGTCGCCGCGCCGTTGTTCACAGTGTATTCTGTGTCAAGCAAGCCAACTTCTGTTGTGCCTGTACCCGCATCGAACAGAACTGTAGTTGAAGTGTCAATATCGATTGTCGCCAAAGATACGGAACCGTCAGAAGCACGGTTGAAAGAAGCCACAACGCTCTTTGTTGCTGAGTAACCGGCAACACTTGAGTCAGTTGACAACCAGTTCTCGCCGGAGAATGTCGCTGATTCCGCGATGCTGGTCAGCTGGTTTTGAAGTTCGCTGATTTCAGACTGGATTTTAGAGCGGTCGACGCCTGGTTCACTGGCAGCAACAAGCTTGGACTTGATTTC